>PVXE01000062.1 GCA_014444615.1 Tagaea sp. CACIAM 22H2
TTCTCGATTCTGGCGCGCGAAGGCCAAACGTTGAACCAGCTGCGCCTGCGCCGCGGCGCGCCGAATTTCGACGACGCGGCGTTGACGGCGCTCGACAAGAAACTTCACCTCGTCTTCTCGCCCGGCGACAAGCGCGAACGCGCGACGATCGGTCAGGGTTTGTGGATTTCGATCGATCTCGAAGGCCCCGACACCGATTTGATCGGCTATCGCGCGCGGCGCAATACGCCGCTGATCGATCTTTCCAAGATCGGCCATTACGAGATCGCGGAATTCTGGGAGCCGATCCGGCGCACCAAATCGCGCGGGTTGATCCTCAATCCCGACGATTTCTACATCCTGGTGAGCCGCGAGAAGATCCGCGTGCCGCATGATTACGCGGCCGAGATGGTGCCCTACGACACCTCGGTCGGCGAATTCCGCGTCCATTATGCCGGGTTCTTCGATCCCGGTTTCGGCTTCGGCGGCGCTTCGGAGATCCAGGGCACGCGCGCGGTGTTGGAAGTGCGCTCGCACGACGTGCCGTTCCTGCTGGAACATGGGCAGGTCGTCGGCCGCTTCGTCTACGAAAAGCTGACCGAGACGCCGGATCGCATTTACGGGCGCGACATCGGTTCGAACTATCAGCGCCAAACGCTGAAGCTCGCCAAGCAGTTCAAGTCCTAGCGCTGAAGCGTCGCCTTGCGCGCGGCGAAGAAGATCGCGGTGCCGATCAGCAGAGTCGCGGCGCCAAAAGTCGCGCGCGTGCCGAAATCGACAGCTTCCGCCGCGGCGCTCAACACGTCGACCGGGCCCGACGCATAGGCGAACAATGCGCCCATCGCGGCAGCCCCGGTCACTTGGCCCAGATTGCGCGAAAGGTTGATCAGACCGGAGACGATCCCGCGTTTGCGCGGATCGACACCTTGCATCACATGCGCGTTGTTCGCGTTCTGGAACGCCGCGTAGCTGACCGTCGTCACGATCATCGCCGCCAGATAGCCGAACGGGCCCCATGCGGCGGGGATCGTCACGATCATCACGCAGCCGAACCCGATGCCGATCAGCCCGACGAGCGATACGGCGCCCGCACCGAAGCGATCGGCCAAGCGTCCGGCCGGCACGCCGACGAAGGCGGCCGCGATCGGCCCCGCCGCGACGATAGCGCCGATCGCCGCCGGCGAAAGATCGAACACGCGCGCCAAATGGAACGGGCCGACGATCAAGGTCGAGAACAGCACGGTCGAAACCAGCAGGCTGCACACGAAGCCCGCGCGCAAAATCGGATCGTGGAACAGATCGCGGCCGATCAAGGGTGACGATGCACGCGCTTCGATGCGCAAGAACGCGACCAACCCGATCGCCGCCGCGGCCAGCAAGCCCGCATTCAACACGCCGAAATCGCCGCGCCCCAACGTCATCGCCAATGCGTAGGCGCCCAAGGACAAGGCCATGACGGCGATCCCCGCAAAGTCGAATGTGGGTCTTTCCACGCCGTCGCGCGATTTATCCGGTGGCAAACGCGCGATCGTCAGGAGCAACGCGGCCGCGCCCAGCGGCAAATTGATCAGGAAGATCGCGCGCCAGCCGAAGGCGTCGATCAACACGCCGCCCAACGACGGCCCAATCGACGTCCCGACCGCCGACATCGTGCCGAGCAAGCCGATCGCAGCCCCAAAGCGCGCCTTGGGCGCGATATCGCCGACGAACGCCATGGACAGTGACAGCAGCACTGCCCCGCCCAGCCCTTGCAACGCGCGGCCCGCGATCAGCGCTTCCAATGTCGGCGCCATGCCGCAGAGCGCCGAAGCGCCCGTGAACAGGACCAGTCCGCCGATCAGCAAGCGCCGCCGGCCGATCGCGTCGCCCAGCCAGCCGACCGCAACGACGCTGCACGTAACCGTCAGCACATAAGCGAGGACCACCCATTGCACGATTTGGAACGGCGCATCGAATGTCGCGGCGAGGCTCGGCAACGCCACATTCGCTACGCTGGTTCCCAGCGACGACAACACCATCGACAACGACAATCCGGCCAAAGCCCAGCGATACGACACGTTACGCCCCTTCGATTCCAATTCCGATTGGGCGCAGTATGGGCCTTTCCGATCATGTCGATTCATGCAACATTCGAAATGTATAGCTGCATGGAACGACATGTCGAAGCCGGATCTCAATCTTCTCGTCGCCCTCGATACGCTGCTCGCCGAAGGCAGCGTGGCGAAAGCCGCGTCGCGCTTGAGCCTTAGCCCGTCGGCGATGAGCCACACCCTGGCGCGGTTGCGCGAAGCGACCGGCGATCCCTTGCTGGTGCGCGCGGGCCGCGGGCTCGTGCCCACGCCGCGTGCGCTGGAACTGGCGCGCGATGTCGGCCGGGTGGTCCGCGACGGCGCGGCGATGCTGCGCCCGGCGAGCGATTTCGATCTGTCGAAACTCGACCGCGTCTTCACGCTGCGCGCGCGCGACGGCTTCATCGAAAGCTTCGGCCCGGCTTTGATCGCGCGCATCCGCCGCGAGGCGCCGCGCGTGCGGCTGCATTTCGTCGCGAAATCGGACAAGGAAAGCGCCCCATTACGCGATGGCGCCATCGATCTGGAAACCGGCGTGGTGGATGCGGCGACGGGGCCGGAATTGCGCGCGCGCAAGCTGTTCCGCGATCGATGGATCGGGGTCGTCCGGCGCGGCCATGCCTTGGCGCGCGGCAAAGCGACGGCCGAACGCTACGCCAAGTTCGGCCATATCCTGGTGGCGCGCCGGCTGCGCGAAGACGGGCCGGTCGATGTCGCCGCGCGTGCGAAGGGGCTGGCACGCGATATCGCTGTCGTCGTCGGTAATTTCGCGGCCGCACTGGCGCTAACGCGCGACACCGATCTCATCGCCAGCGTGCCCGACCGACATACCCGCGCGTTGCGCGCCGGCCTTCACGAATTCGCGCTGCCCTTCCCGACGAAGCCGATCGACGTCTCGCTGATCTGGCATCCGCGTTTGGACGCGGACCCCGCGCATCGCTGGCTGCGGGACTGCGTGTTTGCGGCGGTTAGGGAACCGCCATCCCCTTCTTGACGGCGGGACGCGCCGAAATCGCGTCGTACCAGCGCTTCACGTTGGGGAATGCCGTCAGATCGACCTGGTGGTACTCGTGCCGCGCGACCCAGGGATAGGTCGCCATGTCGGCGATCGTGTAATCCGCGCCGGCGAGATAGGCGTTGTCGGCGAGACGCTTGTCGAGCACGCCGTAAAGCCGTTTGGTTTCCTTGCCGTAGCGTTCGATGCCGTACTCGACCTTCACCGGCGCGAATTTCATGAAGTGATGCGCTTGGCCGAACATCGGCCCCACGCCGCCCATCTGGAACATCAGCCATTGCAGCGTGACGCTGCGTCCGCGCGCGTCTTTGGGCAGGAACTTGCCGTATTTCTCGGCCAGATAGATCAGGATGGCACCGCTTTCGAACACATTGATCGGCTTTCCGTCGGGTCCGTCGGAATCGACGATCGCCGGGATCTTCGAATTCGGATTGATCGCGACGAAATCCGGCGCGAACTGATCGTTCTTCGAAATGTCAATCGCGTGCGTCTTGTAGGGCACGCCCAATTCTTCGAGCAGGATCGAGACCTTGCGGCCGTTGGGCGTGCTCCAGGTATAGAGATCGATGGTCATGTGGGAATCTTCATGCCTTTTTGGAAGGAATCGCGGATGGCGAGTTCGTCGTACCAGCGGCGCAGATGGGCGAAAGGTGCGAGATCGATGCCCTGCCACGCGGCAGCACCCGCGACCCAGGGGAAATGCGCGATATCGGCGATCGTCAGTTCCTCGCCCGCCAGATAGGGCGCATGGCCCAAGCGCTTGTCGAGCACGCCGTAGAGCCGGGCGAGATCGGCGCGCAGCATCGTCGCAGCCTGCTCGTTTTTCTCTTTGAGGCCGATATAGAACAGCCAGAACGCGTCGGACGACACGCCGCTTGCCTCCACTTGCAGCCATTGCAGGGCGGCATAACGCGCGGCACCCTTATAGGCAAGCAAGCGGCCGGTCTTATCGGCGAGATAGATCAGGATCGCGGCACTTTCGAACATGACGAAGCGCTGACCGCCTGGCCCTTCGGGGTCGACGATCGCCGGGATCTTTCCGTTCGGATTGATCTGCAGATATTCCGGCGTGCGGCTCGCCCCCGCTTGCGTATCGATCTTGATCGCGTTGTAGGGCAACGCGAGTTCCTCCAGCGCGATCGATATCTTGCGGCCGTTGGACGTCGTATTCGTATAAAGCTCGATCACGCGAACACCCTATCTTCCATGGGCAGCAGCGCATAAGGATGCGCCACACCCGGCAGCTTCAACATGCGTAGCGCCCAATCGCGCAGATTGGGGAAATGCGCCGGGTCGAAACCCGCCTCTTCCGCCACGGCGATCCAGCCGAAAATCGCGATGTCCGCGATCGTCGGCTGCGTCCCGGCCACGAATTTGCTCGCACCCAGATGCCTGTCGAGAAATTCGAGCGCCGCGCGCGCCCGTGCCTCGACGAAAGCCAGGGCCGGATGATCCTGCTGCTTCAGGAATTTGCGGATGAAGCGCACTTGGCCCAGCGTCGTCAGCCTGTCGAGGTCCCAGGCAAGCCACTCGGCGATGCGCCGACGCTCGGCCGGATTCTTACCGCCGAACTTACCGAATTTCTCCGCGAGATATTGCAGGATGACGTTCGACTGGACGACGACCTCGTCGCCGTCGACCAGAGCCGGCACTTGCTGGAAGCGGTTGATCTTGGCGTAGTCGGGCGTCTTGTGCGCCCCGCCCGGTAGATCGACATGGCGATAGTCATAGGGCTCGCCGAGCATCGCAAGCATCAAGGCCACCTTGCCGCTCGGCATCGAGGGCTGGAGGCCGTAAAGCACCAGCCGCGCGGACGGCTTGGCCTTGGCCGG
Source organism: Tagaea sp. CACIAM 22H2 (assembly GCA_014444615.1). GTDB lineage: Bacteria > Pseudomonadota > Alphaproteobacteria > CACIAM-22H2 > CACIAM-22H2 > Tagaea. Next base: position 4,896 of record PVXE01000062.1, read on the forward strand.
TTCGTAGCCTGAAACCTTCTTGATCTTGGCGCCTTTGGCGGCCTTCTTCGCCGATTTGACGGCGGAAGCCTTGATCGCAGTCGTCGCCTTCAGAACTTTCTTGGCCTTCGCCTTAGGCGCAGGCTTTTTGGGAGATTTTCTCTTCGCGGCCATGGCTCGAACCTTCCTCGACAGGATGGTTCGAGCCTAGCCCGTCGGCGGGTTACCCCGCCAGCTTCGCTTTCAGGATTTCGTTGACCTTGGCCGGGTTCGCCTTGCCGCCCGTGCCCTTCATCACCTGGCCGACGAACCAGCCGAACAACGTGACCTTGCCCGCGCGATATTCGGCGACCTTCGCTTCGTTCTCGGCCATCACCTTGGCGATCGCGGCGTCGATGGCGCCGGTGTCGGTCACCTGCTTCAGGCCCTTTTCCTCGACGATCGACGCGGCGTCCTTGCCCGTCTCGACCATGATCTGGAACACGTCCTTGGCGATACGGCCCGAGATCGTGTCGTTCTCGATCAGGTCGAGCAGACCGGCGAGCGCCTTGGCCGAGACCGGGCTGTTGGTGACGTCCTTGCCCTGTTTGTTGAGGGCGCCGAAGAGTTCGACGATCACCCAATTCGCGGCGAGCTTCGGGTCCTTGCGGCCCTTGGCCACTTCCTCGAAGAACGCCGCCTGCTCCTTCTCCGCGACCAGAACCGACGCGTCGTAAGGCGTCAGTTTATACTGATCGACGAAGCGCGCTTTCTTGGCGTCGGGCAGTTCCGGCATCTCCGCCTTGATGCGCGCGATTTCCTTGGGATCGAGCACCAGCGGCAGCAAATCGGGATCGGGGAAATAGCGATAGTCGTGCGCGTGTTCTTTGGAACGCATCGAGCGCGTGACGCCCTTCGACACGTCCCACAGACGCGTCTCCTGCTTCACCGTGCCGCCGTCCTCGATCAGCTCGACCTGGCGCGTGGCTTCGTACTCGATCGCCTGCATGACGTATCGAATGGAATTCACGTTCTTGATCTCGCAGCGCGTGCCGAATTCGGTCGTGCCCACACGGCGCACCGACACGTTCGCATCGCAGCGCATGGAGCCTTCCTCCATGTTGCCGTCGCACGTGCCGAGATAGCGCAGGATCGCGCGGAGCTTCTTGAGATACGCCCCCGCTTCTTCCGGCGTGCGGATTTCCGGCTCCGACACGATCTCCATCAGGCACACGCCCGAACGGTTGAGATCGATATAGGACTTGCTCGGGTGCTGATCGTGGATCGACTTGCCCGCGTCCTGCTCCATATGCAGGCGCGTGACGCCGATCTCGCGCGTCTTGCCGCCGGGAAGATCGAGCACCAGACGCCCGCCCGACACGATGGGCCGCGTGAACTGGCTGATCTGATAGCCCTGCGGCAGATCGGCGTAGAAATAGTTCTTCCGGTCGAACACCGAGACTTCGTTGATCGTCGCTTCGATGCCGAGGCCCGTCTTGATCGCCTGTTCGACGCAGAACGCGTTGATCACGGGCAGCATGCCGGGGAACGCGGCGTCGACGAAGCTCACTTGCGTGTTCGGTTCGGCGCCGAACGCCGCACTGGAACCCGAGAACAGCTTCGCGTTCGACACGACCTGGGCATGCACCTCCAGGCCGATGACGAGTTCCCAATTGCCGGTCTTGCCTTCGATGATCATCGCTTACGCTCCCGGCCGCGCGGTGAAGTTGGCGGCGGTCTCCACGACGCCGCCGACCCGCAGCAGCGTCTCCTCGTCGAACGGTTTGCCGATCAGCTGCAAGCCCAGCGGCAGGCCTTCGGCCGACAAACCGGCCGGCACCGACAGGCCGGGCAAACCCGCGAGGTTCACAGGTACTGTGAACACGTCCTGCAGATACATCGACAGCGGATCGTCCTGATTCTCGCCGATCGCGAACGCCGCCGAGGGCGTCGCGGGCGTCAAGATCACGTCGCATTGCTCCCAGGCTTTCTGGAAGTCCTGGAAGATCAGCGTGCGAACCTTCTGCGCCTTCAGATAATAGGCATCGTAGTAACCGGCCGAGAGCACATAGGTGCCGATCAGAATGCGGCGGCGGACCTCGGCGCCGAAACCTTCGGCGCGCGTGTTCTCGTACATTTCATCCAGCGAACTGCCGGGCACGCGCAAGCCGTAACGCACGCCGTCATAGCGCGCGAGGTTCGACGACGCTTCCGCCGGCGCGATGATGTAATAGGTCGGCAGCGCGTATTTCGTATGCGGCAACGAAATCTCGACCGGCGTGGCGCCGGCGGCTTTCAGCCATTCGATGCCCTGCTGCCAGAGCTTTTCGATTTCGGCCGGCATGCCGTCGATACGGTATTCCTTGGGAATGCCGAAGCGCAGGCCCTTCACGTTGCCGGTCAGCGCCTTCTCGTAATCGGGCACGGGGCGCGGCACGGAGGTCGAATCCTTCGGATCGTGCCCGGCCATCGCCTTCAAGAGGATCGCGGCGTCGCGAACGTCGCGCGCCATCGGCCCCGCCTGATCGAGCGACGAGGCGAAGGCGACGATGCCCCAGCGGGAGCAGCGGCCATAGGTCGGCTTCAAACCGACGATGCCGGTCAGGCTCGCGGGCTGGCGGATCGACCCGCCGGTGTCGGTCCCCGTCGCACCCGCGACGATGCGCGCGGCGACCGCAGCGGCCGAACCGCCCGACGAACCGCCGGGGACGAGATCCTTGCCGTCCTTACGCTTCCACGGGTTCTTCACGTTGCCGAAATGCGAGGTGATGTTCGCCGAGCCCATCGCGAATTCGTCGAGATTGAGCTTGCCGAGCATCGTGGCGCCGGCACCGAACAGATTCGACGTCACCGTCGATTCATATTGCGGCACGTAGCCTTTCAGGATTTTCGACGCGGCGGTCGTCTGCACGCCCTTGGTGCAGAACAGATCCTTGATGCCCAGCGGCACGCCTTCCAGGTCGCGCCCCTCGCCCTTCGCCAAGCGCGCATCGGCGGCTTTGGCCTGCTCGCGCGCGAGGTCCGGCGTTTCGACGATAAAGGCGTTCAGGTCGCGCGCCTTCTCGACGGCGCCGATATAGGCGTCCGCCACCTCGACGGCCGAGAATTTCTTGGCGCGCAAGCCGTCGCGCAACTGCGCGAGGGTGAGTTCGACGATCCCGGCCATTATTCGACCACCTTCGGCACGGTGAAGAAGCCGCCGGCTTCCTCGGTGTTGGAAATGCGCACGGGCTCCGTCGCGTTGGCGAGGATCGCGGCCGGATAGCCGCCGTCCGTTACCTTGTCCGCGCGTTGCGGCAGGACCATTTCGACGGTCGAGGTCATCGGCTCGACCTTCGACGTGTCGAGCTCCTTCAGCATCTCGACCCAGTCGAGAATGCCGGACAATTCCTTGGCCATTTTCTCGCGGTCGGCTTCGGGCAGTTTGATGCGCGCCAGAACGGCGATCCGGGCGACGGTGGCTTGGTCCAACGACATAAGGTATGTCTCTGTGCGATCTTGGAAAAACAGAAACTAGCTTCTAGCCGCCACGATGCCGATCCGCAACCCCGCCGACCTGATCGACGATTTGCCCGAAAAATCATGCCTGATGGGGCTGGATGCGGGCGAAAAGACCATCGGCATGGCCGTTTCGGACCCCGGTTTGTCGATCGCCTCGCCGCTCGACACCGTCCGGCGCGGGCGCAAGGCGGCGGCCGATTACGACCAAGTCGTGGCGCTGGCGAAAGCGCGGAACGTCGGCGGCTTCGTTTTGGGCATGCCGGTCAATATGGACGGCACGGCCGGCCCCCGCGCCCAGGCGACGCGGGCCTTCGCGCGCAACCTTCTGGCCAAGATCGACCTGCCGCTGGTGATGTGGGACGAGCGCATGTCGACCCAGGCGGTCACGCGCACGCTGCTCGACGCCGATATGAGCCGTGCCAAGCGCGCCGAGGTCGTCGACAAGATGGCCGCCGCCTTCATCCTGCAAGGCTATCTCGACTGGCTGCGTATCGGCCGCTAGGCGTTCGCGAATTTTAGCGCCACACGCATCCGCGCCAGACGGCGATTGAGCAGCGCCTCGCGGCGGATCGGCCACCAGCGATACAGGAAGATATCGACCGGATGCCACATCGCGATCCAGCCGACGATGGTGAGCCCTTCCTCGATCCAGGCGAGCCAGGGCGAGTCCGTCGCGGCCGCGATGATCTCGCGCGCCAGCGTGCACGCGGCGAGGAACATCAAGCCCATGAACAAGGCTTGGCGGCCTTCCGTCAGCCGCAGGCGTAAATCGCGCCACGCCATTTCTTCGCGCCATTCGAAATAGGCGCGGATCGCGGTTTCGAGGCCGCGCACCTCCTCGCTTGCCGCCTCCGCCGACGGCAACTCGATCGCGAGTTCGAGGGCGGCGTCGCGCGGCAGATCGCGCGCCCGGCCGACGATATAGGCGACCGCGTCGGGATCGAGGTCCTTATCGTGGAACGGGGCCGGATCGAGGCTTTGGAAAAGCTGGCGGACGGTGTGCAGCCGAAGCTCGATCCGTTCGGGCGCATCGGTCATCGCGCAACACCCTTCCCGCGCCCGACGGCTTTGCCGTCCGCATCCCAGAACGCGCCTTCGTCGGCGCGCTTGTAGATGCGCAAGATCAATTCCTCGATCTTGGGATGCGCTTCGCGCGCCGGCCGCGTGCGTTCCAACGTCTGATCGCGGGTGACGCCGATCTCCGCCCAAGAGATTCCTTCCGACAAATAGGATTGCAGGAAGCCCTGTACCCGATCGCAAGCGTTGGCGAGCTTCGCCTCGGGCGTTTGCTTGGCCTCGAACTCGCGCCACAAGCCCTCGAATTCGGCGCCCAGATCGGCGGGCAGCGACCCGAACAGCTTTTTGGCGGCTTCGTCTTCCTTCGCCACGGCCGCCGCGCGCGCCGCGACGTCATAGGCCCCGGCGTCGCCCGCATAGATCTCGACCAGATCGTGGACCAGCACCATCGACAGCATCCGGGCGACGTCGCCGGTGAAGCCCGTTTCGCGGGCCAAAACCATGGCGACTAGCGCCATATGCCAGGAATGCTCGGCCGAATTCTCGCGCCGGGACATATCGCCCAGCAACGCGCGGCGTTCGACCTTCTTGAAACGGTCGACGAGAACGAGGAAATCGAGGATAGAGTCGAGGCGGTCGGTCATGCGGCCGAGTTTATCAGGGGCTTTTCCTTTGGCGTTGCTCGAAATCGTACTGATCATGCTGGCGGTCGCCGTCGCGTTGGGCCGCTTTTCCGATGCTTTGCGCCTGCTCTATCCGGTGCTGCTGGTCTTCGCGGGCATGGGGCTCGCTTTCGTGCCGGGCCTGCCGGATGTGCGCCTCGACCCGGAATTGACGCTGGCGCTGTTCCTGCCGCCGTTGCTGTTCGCCTCGGCCTACTACACGTCGTGGCGCGATTTCCGCATGTATATAAGGCCGATCCTGCTGCTGGCGATTGGTCTCGTCTTCGCGACCACGCTGGGCGTCGGGCTCGTGTTCAAATGGCTCGTCCCCGACGTGCCATGGGCGGCGGCGTTTCTGCTCGGCGCCATCGTCTCGCCGCCCGACGCGGTCGCAGCCGCGGCGATCATGGAACGCTTGAAACTGCCCCGGCGCATCGTCGCGATCCTGGAGGGCGAAAGCCTCGTCAACGACGCGACCGGCCTCGTGCTTTACAAATTCGCGCTCGCCGCCGTGCTGACCGGTACGTTCTCGGCTTGGGAAGCGGCGGCGACGTTCACAATCTACGCCGCCGGCGGCACGGGGCTTGGCATCGCCGTCGGCTTCGGCGCCGTCGCGGTGATGCGCCGGCTCGACGAAACGCTGCTGCAGATCGTCGCCTCGTTCATCATTCCCTACGTCGCCTTCCTGCTGGGCGAGCAGATCCACGTCTCGGGCGTGCTGGCCGTCGTCGCCGCCGGTCTGGTGATCGGCTGGCACGTGCCCGAACTCGCCAGCGCCGAAGCGCGCATGCAAAGCAACATGGTGTGGGGTGCCGTCGTCTTCGTGCTCAACGCCATCGTGTTCATCCTGATCGGGCTTGAACTCGACGGCATTCTCGACCGCTTGAACGCCTACTCGATGACCGAGCTGCTGACCTGGGCCGGCGCGATCTCGGTGGCGGCCATCGTCATCCGGATGATTTGGGTCTTTCCCAACGCCTATGTGCCGCATCTGTTCGAAGCGGTGCGCCGCATCGAACCCAGACCGCCGATCGCGATGACGGTCATCATCGGCTGGTGCGGCATGCGCGGCGTGGTCAGCCTCGCGGCCGCGCAAGCGATCCCGCATTTTGCGGCGGCGGGCGAGCCATTTCCGGCACGCGATTTGATCGTGTTCCTGTCCTTCGCGGTGATCTTCGCCACGCTGATCGTGCAAGGCACGACGCTGGGGGCCGCTGATCCGCATGCTTAAATTCGGCGGAGACCGCAACGAGGAAGCCGAGGAAGAAATCGCGCGGCGCAAAATGGCGCATGCGGGTTTGACCGAACTCGAGGACCAAGCCCAGCACGATATCGTGGCGCTGGATTTGGCGCCCACGCTGCGGCGCATCTATCAGGCGCGTTTGCTGGAACAAGCGCCCACGCAGGACGATCTGGATTTCGCCCAAGCCCGCGCCCAAGCGCGCCATGTGCGCGAGGCGCTTCTGGCGGCCGAGCGCAAACGCCTGCTGAAGCTGCGCCGCGAACGCGAAATCGGCGACGGCGTGCTGCACAAGCTGCTGCGCGAACTCGATATCGAGGAAATGCGTCTCGCGACCAGCCGCGACTTCTAGAAGAAGAATCCGCGCACGCCGTCATAGGCGAGTTTCAGTCCCGCGAGGAACAGCAGGACGTAGCAGATCCGATACAGTTGCGGTCCGTCGAGCCGGTCGTGGAACTTGCGCCCGAGCCACACGCCGAGCGGCACCGAAGGCGACAGGATCAGCGCCATCCACAGAAGATGCGGCGTCGAACCGGCGATATAAAGATAGGGCGGCAGCTTCAGCACATTGCCGACCGCGAAAAACACTGCCGATGTGCCGGCATAGACGGTTTTGTCAAGGCCGCGGCGCAGCATGTAGATGTTCAAGGGCGGCCCGCCAGAATGCGCCACGAAGGTCGTGAAGCCGGCCATGGCGCCCCACGGCATCGCGTTGCGCAAGGATGCGGCGATCGGCGCGACGTTCGATTTTCCGCCGCCCAGAAACCAGCGGATCGTGAAAATCAGCGTGATCGCCGCGATGACGAGTTCGATCAGATGCGGATCGACATAGACGAAGGCGAAGAACCCGATCGCCAGTCCGACGAGCAGCCCGGGAATCAGAAATTTGAGATCGGGCAAGCTCCACGTCGCGCGGCGGAACGAGTTCAGCGTGAACACGTCCATGAACGCGACCAGCGGCGCCATCATGATCGCGGCATCGAGCGGCGACATGACGAACGCCAGAAACGGAATGCCGAGCGTGGCGAAGCCGCCGCCGAAACCGCCCTTGAAGAAGGAAATGACGAAGATCGTCGTGAACGCGACGGCGTAAAACGCGGGATCGGTCGGAATGTCCATATCGGTCACGACTTTCCGCGACGCCGGGAGTCACGCGCAACCAAAACTTCGGCAGACCAGATATTCACAATGTGTCTCAGACACTTATCGGCGACCGCATTGTTGTCACACTGCCGCGTCACTATATCGGTCCTGAGGTTCGTATCATGTCGACCGACAAATTCATGTTCGATCGTTTTATGCGCGATGTCGCATCGCGCGCCGCCTATTCGCCCGAACCGGACCGTTAGCGGCCGCACGTTCGAATAGCGCGCCCGCGCGCGCCCTCGATCCATCCCTTTATCGAAAAGCAGCGGACGGCCCCGATCGGGCCGGCCGCCGGAATTGTTGTGTCATGTCTTCCCTTCGTACCGAAATCTGCGTCGTCGGCGCCGGTTATGCCGGTTTGTCGACCGCCCTTCACGCCGCCAAGCGCGGCTATGACGTTGCCATCATCGAAGCCACGCGTCCCGGTGCCGGCGCGTCCGGCCGCAATGGCGGCCAAGTGCTGCCCGGCTTCGCCGCCGATCCCGCCGCGATGATCGCCGAGTTCGGCGAAACCCGCGCACGCGCGCTATGGCAAATCAGCCTGCGCGGTCTCGACAAGGTGCGCGCCCTTGCGGGCAATGCGTGCGATATCCGCGATCATGTCGCGGTCGTCGCCGCGACGAAAGCCGATCTGCCGCGCCTTGCCCGGCAGGCCGCGTTGCGCCGCGATGTGTTCGGCGACGACGCAACGGCGATTCTCGACGCGGACGCGTTCAAGCGCGCATTGCCCGGCCTCGCCGGTCATGGCGCATTGATCGACAAGCGCGCCTTCTCGATCGATCCGGTGAAATACGTCGCCGCCTTGGTCGGGCAAGCCAAGTCGGCGGGCGCGGCACTATACGAACGCCGACCCGCAATCGGGATTTCGCGCGAAAACGGCAAATGGCATGTCGCGACAGCCAAGGGCGACGTCATCGCCGATCGCGTCGTGCTCGCCGCGAATGTCGATCTGCCGGGGCTCGAAGCGGGTACGGAACGCCTCCTCGCCCCCGTGCGCACTTTCATGCTGGAAACCGCCCCGCTGGCGAAGTTCCCCGCCTGGGCGACGGGAGCGGCTTACGACACCAGCAAAGCGCTGCGCTATATGCGCCGCACCGCCGACGGACGTTTGCAGTTCGGCGCCGGCGGCTGGCCGGGCCGCGGGAATCCGCCGCTCGCCGAAACCTGGCTGCGCCGGGCGCTGCACAAAGCGCTCCCCGATCTGGCACGGGCGAAGATCGCGCGCGCCTGGAGCGGCTTGGTCGACGTCACGACCGACGGCATGCCGCGCTTCGCCGATCGCGAAGGCTTGATCCATCTGGTCGGGTTCTGCGGCCATGGCGTGGCGTTGACCACGCTCGCCGGACAGATCGTCGCCGATGCGATCGAAGGCGAGGATGCGGATTTCCGCCGCTTCGCAGGCCTGCCGCAAACGCCAACCTGGCCGACGTCGTTCGGCCAAGCGGCGCAGCTGATCCTCGGCCGCGCGGCACCGGTGTGATCGAACTTGCATGACGGGAAGCGGGGCGGCATGGTTCGCCGCCATGAACGCCCTGCCCCTTTCCGGAATCCGCATCTTCGACCTTACCCGCATTCTCGCGGGGCCCACTTGCACGCAGCTCCTCGGCGATCTCGGCGCCGACGTGATCAAGATCGAGCGCGCGGGGGCCGGCGACGACACCCGCAAATGGGGCCCGCCTTACGTCACGGATAAGGACGGCAAGGCGACGGGCGAGAGCGCGTATTATCTTTCCGCCAATCGCAACAAACGTTCGATCAGCCTCGATCTCTCGAAGCCCGAAGGCCAAGCGATCGCCAAGCGCTTGATCGCCAAGTCCGACGTGTTCATCGAGAATTTCAAAGTCGGCGATCTGAAGAAATTCGGCCTCGACTACCCGACGCTGTCCGCCGAATTCCCACGCCTCGTCTATTGCTCGATCACCGGCTTCGGCCAGACCGGGCCTTACGCGCCGCGCGCGGGCTACGACATGCTGGCGCAAGGCTTGGGCGGCATCATGTCGATCACGGGTCCGGCCGAGGGAATGCCGGGCGGCCAGCCGCATAAAGTGGGCGTGGGTATTGCCGACATCATGACCGGCATGTACGCCGCCGTGTCGATCCTGGCGGCGCTGCGCCATCGAGACAACACCGGCGAAGGCCAGCAAATCGATATGGCACTGCTCGACACGCAAGTCTCGTGGCTCGCCAACGAAGGCCTCAATTATCTCGTCTCGGGCAAAGTGCCCAAGCGCCAAGGCAACGCGCACCCGAACATCGTGCCCTACGAAGTGTTCGAATGCGCCGACGGCTTTGTGATCTTGGCCGTGGGCAATGACGGCCAGTTCCGCAAGCTATGCGAATTCGCGGGTCATGGCGCGCTGGCCGACGATCCGCGCTTCGCGACCAATCCGCAGCGCGTGGCCAACCGCAAGGAAATCGTGCGGCTGGTGAACGAGTTCATGCGCACGAAGCCGCAAGCGCATTGGGTCGAGGGCCTCGCCAAAGCGGGCGTGCCGTGTTCGCCGGTCAACGATATCGGCCAAGTCTTCGAGGACCCGCAGGTCGTCGCGCGCGGCATGAAGATCACGATGCCGCACGCGGCGGGCGTCGACGTGCCGTTGATCGCCAGCCCGATCAAAATGTCGAAGACGCCGCCCCGCTATCGGCATGCCCCGCCGATATGCGGCCAGCACACCGACGAAGTGCTGGCGGAATTGCTGGGCATCGACGCCGACGAACGCGCCGCGTTGCGCAGCCGGGGAATCGTTTGAACCTGCTGCTGACGCCCGATTTCGGCGGCCCGATTCTGCTGGTCGCCGGCGTGATCGCGATGGTCGCGGCACTGCTGTTGCGCGGCGGATTGTCGCGGATCGTCGGCATCGCCGCTGCTGTCTTGCTCGCGGGCGGGGTGTGGGCGACCGCCGTGCTGGTATTTCGCGAAGTCTCCCGCTAGAAGTTTCCCCCTAGGGAAACCTTCCGCCGCATGAATCCGTTCCGCCGCCTCTGGACACGCGAAATAGGCCTTTACGTCACGGCCCTGGCGCTGCTCGTCCAAGTTTTCATGGCGGTGGCCCATACGGTTCCCGCACGCGCGGGCGGCCTCGACCATTCCGCGTTCTGCGTCGTCGATACCGGCGAAACGCAAGATCCCGCCCTGGTCGCGCAAAGCTGCCCGCTTTGCCATATCCCCGATCCACTGGCGTTGAAGCCGCGCGATCCGTCGCTGACGGTCGCATTGGAATGGACGCCGGTCGTCTACGCGCGCGCGCAAACGCGCATCGACGCGCAATCGGATTTCGTCAACCCGCCCGCGCGCGGCCCCCCAACGCCGGTCTGAGAAACCTTTTCGCTTTTTCTCAAGATCCGGAGTCCATTCGAATGTCGAAGAAAATCCTCGCGGCCGCATGCGCGGCCGCTCTCCTGTCGCTGTCCGTCCCCGCTTTCGCGCACATCACCCTCGAACAGGGGCAAGCCATCGCCGGCACGACCTATAAGGCCGTGCTGCGCGTGCCGCATGGCTGCGCGGGTTCCGCCATCACGTCGATCCGCGTGAAAATTCCCGACGGCATGGTCAGTGTGAAGCCGATGCCCAAGGCCGGCTGGCAGCTCTCCACCACCAAGGGCAAGCTTGCCACGCCGATCAGCGACGGCCATGGCGGCCAGATCACCGAAGGCGTCACCGAGGTCGTGTGGAGCGGCGGCAAGCTGCTCGACGAGCATTACGACGAGTTCGTGTTCCGCGGCGCGCTGCCCAACACGCCGAACACGGTCGTCTATTTCCCGACCGTGGCCGAGTGCGAAAAGGGTGTGGATCGCTGGATCGAGATCCCGGCCGCGGGTCAGTCGTCGCACGATCTGAAATATCCGTCGCCGGCCCTGCGCCTGACGCCGAAGCCGTAAGATGCGGTTCCTCGTTTCCATCCTCGCCGCTTGGCTGCTGATCGCCGCCGGGCAAGCCGCCGCACATGCGGTGTTGCTGGAAACGGCACCGGCCGAGGGGGCGCGTCTCGCCGACGCGCCCCGTTCGGCGGCGCTGCGTTTCAACGAACCGGTCACGCCCGCCGCGATCCGCTTGGTCGGCCCCGGTATCCAGCAAGAGCTCGACGCGCGCAGTGAGAACGACAGCGTCGTGATCGATCTGCCCGCCGATCTGAAAGCGGGCGGCTACTACCTCGTCTGGCGCGTCGCGTCGGCCGACACGCATCCCATCGCGGGCACGATCAGCTTCGCGATCGGCGACGCGGCCCTGCCCGCACCGCCGCCGGATGCCGGCGCGCATGCCTTCGATCCGCGCACGCCCGCCGCGATGTTTCTGCGCTTCGCGCGCGATCTCGCTTTGGCGATCGGCGTTGGCGGTCTTGCGTTCCTCGCCTTCGTCAATGCGGGATCGCGCGAAGGACCGCGCCGCGCGATCCGTGCGGCGTTGTTCGTCGCGTTTATCGCCGCCGCTTTATCGCCCGCGATGGCGGGGGCGCGCATCGCCGATTTGGCGCCGTGGACCGCGCAAGCCTGGCGCGCGGGCTGGCAATCGAGTGCCGGCCCCGCCGCGATCGCGATGCTGATCGGCATCGCGTTGGCTTTCGCGCCTAACCGGATCGCGGCATTCGCGGCGTTGATCCTGGCCGGTCTTGGCACCGCCTTGACCGGCCATGCGACCGCCGGCGGCATGCCGATCCAAACCGTCCAAACGCTGCACAGCGTCGCGGCGTTGTTCTGGCTCGGCGCGTTCTTGCCGTTATTCCACGCCGTGCGGCGCAGTCCGCTCACGGCTGCGCATTGGGGCACGGCGTTCTCGCCCGCCGGAATCGCCGCTGTCGTTATCATCGCTGTCAGCGCGATGTGGCTGGGCGTGCCGCGTTTGGAAGGCGAGCTTGGCCGCTATGCGGCGCTGATGGCGATCAAGGCGGCGTTGTTTACCGGGCTTTTGGCCATCGCCGCGCATAACCGCCGGCGCGCCGTGCCGTATGCCAAGGCGGGCGATGCCGCAGCCCTCGGCCGCAATCTCAAACTCGATCTGGCTTTCGGCCTCGCCTTGATCGGCGCGACCGCGATGCTGACCCATACGCCGCCCGCGGTGCATCTGCACGGGCCCGCCGGCCATGATCATGGTCACGCGCATGCCGAGACACCGCGCGGCGGCTTGTCGCTGATCGCCACGCAAGCGAACCGGATGCTGTGGATCGAAGCGACCGGCACGCGCCTCGAATTGCGCCTGCTAGCGAGCGACAATTCGCCGGTCGAGCCCAAGGAATTCGAAATCGAATTGTCGTCGAAGGCGGCTGGGATCGAATTCTTGCGCCGTCAACCAGCGACGCTGGGGCGCGGCCACTACGGAATCGACGAAGCGGCCTTGGCCCTACACGGCCCCTGGACCTTGCGCGCCGAAGCGTTGATCGACGATTTCACGAAAGTGACGTTCGAGATCGAGCTGCGCTAACGCTTCGGCTTGGCGCCGTCGAAAGGGGCGATGTCGAGCGCTTGGAAATGCCGCTCGACCGACTGCGACAATTCGTCGGCCAGCAAATGCGACAGCTTGGCTTTCGCCTTGGGCGATTGGTGCTGGTTCTCCGCGATCGCCAGCAACCGGTCGAGGGCCGCCGTCGCGGATTCCGGCGCGATGCCGATATCTTTGCGGCCTGTCTTGGGCGGCGTATCGCGGACGACCGTCATGGGCTGGGCTCTCGCGAGTCGTGAGGTTCGGCCGAGATTATCCACCGAACCGGTTAACCGCAGATTAGCGGAATTCCGGGGTTTTCGCGCGGTTTATGGAGGCGCCTTGCGAGGGGCCGGATGCGCGCTTATAACGCCGCTTTAATGTCCGCCGTCCAGTTAGCGCCGACGCGCTTCCGCCCCCGCCACCTTCTGGGTATCGAGGGGCTTTCCCGCGAGGAGATCACCCTCCTCCTCGACCTTTCCGATTCTTACGTCGAGCAAAACCGCGCCAGGGAAAAGAAATCGACCCTGCTGCGCGGGCGCACGATCATCAACCTGTTCTTCGAGAATTCGACGCGCACGCGCACGTCGTTCGAACTCGCCGGCAAGCGCCTGGGCGGCGACGTCGTGAACATGTCGGCCGAAGCCTCGTCCATCAAGAAGGGCGAGACGATGACCGACACGGCGACGACGCTGAACGCCATGCTGCCGGACGTGCTGATCGTCCGCCATGCGGACTCCGGCGCCGTAAAACTTCTTTCCGAGAAGGTCGACTGCGCGGTGATCAACGCGGGCGACGGCACGCATGAGCACCCCACGCAGGCGCTGCTCGACGCGCTCGCCATCCGCCGCCACAAGAAGCGCCTGGAAGGGCTGCTGGTGGCGATCTGCGGCGACATCCTGCATAGCCGTGTCGCGCGCTCGAATATCCATCTGCTGTCCACGATGGGGGCGCGCGTGCGCGTCGTCGGCCCGCCCACGCTGATGCCCGCCCAAATCGAACGCATGGGCGTGGAAGTGTTCCACGACATGAAGAAGGGCTTGGCCGACGTCGACATCGTGATGATGCTGCGCCTTCAGACCGAGCGTATGCAGGGCAATTTCGTGCCGTCGGTGCGCGAGTATTTCCGGCATTATGGCCTCGACTACCAGAAGCTGGAAGTCGCCAAGCCCGACGCGCTGATCATGCATCCCGGACCCATGAACCGGGGCGTGGAAATCGACTCCGAAGTCGCCGACGACGTCGACCGCTCGCTGATCCGCGAACAGGTCGAACTGGGCGTGGCCGTGCGCATGGCCTGCCTGGACGTGCTTACCCGCAATCTGCTCTCCAACACCGAGGGGAACGGCAAATGAGACTCCCCGAAGGTGCCATCGCCGGCCGTACGCCCGGCGGGCGCGGCGGTCCCGCGCTCGCTTACGTCAACGCGCGCCTGCTCGACCCCGCGACCGGCATGGACGCGCCCGGCGGTTTGGTCGCGCGCGACGGCATGATCGCCGATATCGGCGCGCATCTCGCCAAGGCCGGCGCGGTCGCCGCCCAAGGGATCGAGACGATCGATCTGGGCGGCAAATGCCTCGCCCCCGGTCTCGTCGATATCCGCGTGCAATTGCGCGAACCGGGCGACGAGCACAAGGAAACGATCTCGACCGCATCGGCCGCCGCGGCCGCCGGTGGCGTCACCACGATGGTCGCCCTGCCCAACACGCATCCGGCAATCGACGATGCGGCGCTGGTCGAATCCGTCGCCCGCATCGCGCGCGAAACAAGCCTCGTGCGCGTCGAAACCTACGCGGCGTTGACGCGGGGCTTGCAAGGCAAGGAAATGACCGAGCTCGGCCTGCTCGCCGAGGCCGGTGCGCTTGGCTTCACCGACGGCACCCAAGCGACCAAGGACGCGCAATTGATGCGGCGCGCTTTGTCCTACGCGAAAGTGTTCGGCAAGCCGATCCTGCAGCATCCCGAAGAGCCCACGCTGTCGCGCGGCAGCATGAACGAAGGCGAGATCTCGACCCGTTTGGGACTGCCCGGCATTCCGGCGGCGGCCGAGATCATGCAGATCGAGCGCGATTTGCGCCTCGCCGCTTTGACCGGCGGGCGTTTGCATATCCCGTGCGTGACCACGGCAGAATCGTTGCGCGCGATCCGCGAGGCGAAAGCGCGCGGCATCAACGTGACCTGCGATACGGCGGCGCATTACTTCGCGCTGAACGAACTCGCGGTCGGCGATTATCGCACTTTCAGCAAGGTCGCCCCGCCCTTACGCACCGAGGACGATCGTCGCGCGGTCGTGGCGGCGCTGAAGGACGGCACGATCGACGCGATCGTTTCCGACCACGCGCCGCACGATCAGGACTCCAAGCGCCTGCCCTTCGCGCAAGCCGCATTCGGCACGGTCGGCTTGGAAACGCTGCTGCCGATCACGCTGGAACTCGTCCACAAGGGCGAACTCACGCTGCTCGCGGCCCTCGATCTGCTGACCGCGCGTCCGGCAAAGCTGCTTGGCCTGCCGTCGGGGCGCCTCGCCAAGGGCGTGCATGCCGACTTCGTCGTCTTCGATCCCGATACGCCGTGGAAGGTCGAAGCCAAAAAGCTCGTCTCGAAATCCAAGAACTCGGCTTTCGACGACCGGCTGGTACAGGGGCGCGTTTTGCGGACGGTGTGCGGCGGCCTGACCGTGTATAAAGTCTGATATCGTGTTCGCACCCCAACTCATCATCCATGCGTGGCCGTTCTATTTGGCCGCGCTAGTCGGCGGTTATCTGCTCGGCTCGATCCCGTTCGGGCTGGTTCTGACACGCGCCGCCGGCCTTGGCGATATCCGCAAGATCGGCTCCGGCAATATCGGCGCGACCAACGTGCTGCGCACCGGCAACAAGCCTTTGGCGCTGGCGACGCTGCTGCTCGACGGCGGCAAGGGTGCGATCGCGGTGCTGATCGCGCGCTATTTCTGGGGCCCGGATGCCGCGTTGCTGGCCGGTGCGGGTGCCATGCTCGGCCATCTGTTTCCGGTGTGGCTCGGCTTCAAGGGCGGTAAGGGTGTCGCGACGACGCTCGGCACGTTGCTCGCCGCCGATTTTCCGGTCGGGATCGCGGCCTGCCTCACTTGGCTCGTGATGGCGGGGGTGTTCCGCTATTCCTCGCTCTCGGCGCTCGTCGCGGTCGCCCTCGCCCCGGTCTACGCCTATTTCCTGCCCTTGCTGTGGGCCCCGGGTGTGGAGCGGATCGGCGATCTGCAAATGGCTTTCTTTGCTGGCTTCCTCGCCGTGCTGGTGTGGATCAAGCACCATACGAATATCGCGCGCTTGCTGAAGGGCGAGGAACCGAAGATCGGCGCGAAGAAGAAAGACACGAACACTTCCGGTTGACCGCGCATCGCGGCCGCGCTTTAACCGGTGCATGGCCGCAAAGCAATTGAGCGACGCCGAACGCAGCCTGTGGCTGCGCCTCTACCGGTCCGAGAATGTCGGCCCGATCGCATTCCGCCAATTGCTGCAACGCTATGGCACGGCGCAAGCGGCACTCGACGCCCTGCCCGATCTCGCCAAACGCGGCGGCAAGCGCGGCTTCAAGGTTTTCGCGACTTCCGATGCCGCGCGCGAAGTCGATACGCTCGGCAAGTTCGGTGCGCGCCTGATCGCGTCTTGCGAGCCCGACTATCCCGCCTTGTTGCGCGAGGCGGAGGACGCGCCCGCCTTGGTCGCGGTTCTCGGCCATCCGCATATTTGGCAAAAGCCCAGCGTCGCCATCGTCGGCGCGCGCAACGCATCGTTCAACGGCTTGCGCTTTGCCGAGGATCTCGCCCGCGATTTAGGCGATGCGGGGCTTTGCGTCGTCTCAGGCCTCGCGCGCGGGATCGACACGGCTGCGCATAAGGGGGCGCTCGCGACCGGCACGGTCGCGGTCATGGCCGGCGGCGTCGATGTCTGCTACCCGCCCGAGAACAAGGCTCTCTACGACCGCATCGCGCAAGCAGGCGCGCTGATCTCCGAGCTCCCGCCGGGCATACAGCCGCAGGCAAGCCATTTCCCCCGCCGCAACCGGATCGTCGCCGGCATGACGCTCGGCACCGTGGTGGTCGAGGCCGCCTTGCGCTCGGGTTCGCTGATTACCGCACGCCTCGCGGGCGAGTATGGGCGGGAGGTTTTCGCCGTCCCCGGATCGCCCCTCGACCCCCGCGCCAAGGGGACCAACGACCTGATCCGCAGCGGCGCCACGTTGATCGAAACGGCCAAAGACGTGCTCGACATGGTTCTGCGCCGGCCGCTGGCGGAGCCCTCGAAAGAACACGAAGAACCATACGCAAATCTTTCTTATTCAATGGATAATGAGATAAAGGTAGCACGGCTTGCGATACTCGAACGGCTGGGGCCCGCCCCGACCAATGTTGACGAAATCGTCCGCGAGTGCCAATTGTCCGCCCCCGCAATCCTGGCCGCCC
>PVXE01000063.1 GCA_014444615.1 Tagaea sp. CACIAM 22H2
GAAGATCTGCAACAACATGATCCTCGGCATTTCGATGATCGCGGTGGCGGAGGGATTCAGCCTTGCCGCCAAGCTGGGGCTCGACGCGCAGAAGCTTTTCGACATTTCCTCGAAGAGCTCGGGCCAGTGCTGGTCGATGACCAGCTATTGCCCTGTGCCCGGCCCGGTGCCTGCGTCGCCCGCCAACCGCGACTACAAACCTGGCTTCACCGCCGACATGATGTTGAAGGATTTGAAGCTTGCCCAAGCCGCCGCTCAAGCGACGGGGCAGGCCACGCCGTTGGGGGCCGCAGCCGAATCTTTGTATGCGCTGATGGCCGCGAAGGGCGACGGGACGCTGGACTTTTCGGGCATTATCAAGATGTTGCAGGGAAAGTAAGAGGTCCTTAACCATTCGTCCTGTATTTATGTTAAAAGTTTTTCGTATTTTTTCCGGGACCTCACCAGATGTCGGACCTCAAGCGCGACTATCTCGATTCCGTTTCGCTCGTCGAGCGGCTGCATCGCCAGTTCCTCGAAGTCGTGAAACTGGAGCTCGATCGGATGAGCGTGCGCGACATCAACAACGTCCAGGCGCTGATCCTCTACAATATCGGCAAGGACGAACTGACGGTCGGCGAACTCACCCAGCGCGGCTATTACCTGGGCTCGAACGTCTCGTACAATCTCAAGAAACTGATCGACAACGAGTACATCTCGCAGGCGCGCAGCCCGCATGACCGCCGTTCGGTGCGCGTCAAGCTGACGGCGCAGGGCCTGAAGCTGCACGAACGTCTCGATCAGGTCTTCGCGCGCCACGCCGACGAGTTGACGCGCACGCTGGTCAAGCCCGGCGATCTGACCCAGCTCGAGCAGACGCTGCGCCGCATGGAGCAGTTCTGGATCGGCGCGATCGGGCAGGGCGGCTACGCGCCGCAGGTCACGACGACAGCAGCCGAATAATCAGCGGCACCAAGATCGCCGTCGCCAGCGCGTTGAGGCCCAACGCGAGGCTGGAGAAGGCACCCGCCAATTCGTTCACCTGAAACGCGCGCGCAGTTCCAATGCCGTGCGCGGCCGTGCCCATGCCCAGGCCCCGCGCGCGCCAATCTTTGAGGCGCAGCGCGTTCATCGTCCAGGTGCCGAACATCGCGCCGAGAATGCCGGTGAGGATCACCAGCACGGCGGTGAGGGCGGGGAAGCCGCCGATACTTTCCGAAATGCCCATCGCGACCGGCGTCGTCACCGATTTGGGCGCAAGGCTCAGCAGCGTGCGTTCGGACGCGCCGAACAGCCACGCCGTGCCGACGGCCGAGACGATGGCGGTCGTCGAGCCTGCGACGATCGACACGAAGATCGCAAGGGCGTTGCGCTTGATCTCGGCGAAGTGGCGATAGAGCGGCACGGCCAACGCGACTGTCGCGGGGCCGAGCAGGAAATGGACGAATTGCGCGCCTTCGAAATAGCGTCGATAGGGCACGTCCGAAATCCACAGCAGCGCGACCAGCAAGATCACCGCGATCAGCACCGGATTGGCGATCGGCGTGCGGTTGAAATGCTCGTAGACGCGCCGCCCGATCAGATAGGCGACGAGCGTCACCGTGAGTCCCAGCAGCGGCGTGGTCGAGAGATAGACCCACAACTCGAACAGATCGCCGCCGCCGCTTTTCATTCGCCGTCCCTCGGCAAGGGCTTTGCGAGTTTCTTCATCAGCAGCGCCGTAACCCCGATGGTCGCGATCGTCGAAACGATAAGCGCCGCAACGATTGCCTGCCATTCGGCGGCGATGAGATCGGCGTAAAGGATCACGCCCACGCCCGCGGGCACGAACAGCAGCGACAGATTGTCGAGCAGCGTGCCGGTCGTCTTGGCGAGATCGTCGGAGACATTGCCGCGCGCCATCAGGAACGCGAACAGCAGCACCATGCCCAGCACGGGGCCGGGGACCGGCAAGGCCAGGTAGCGGACGATCGCCTCGCCGATCAGCTGGCAGACCAGCAGAAGGGTGAGGGTTTCGAGCATCGCTAGAGCGGAACCACGCAGAACGGATCGGCGAAGGCGGCGATCGACGCGCGCAACTCGGCCGGCGCCGATTTCGGGATCAGCGCGCCGATGCCCGACGCCGTGCGCGTCAGCACCAAGCCGTCATGCGTGACCATTTCCGCCGCGATGCGTTTGAAGCTCGCCGTCGTCTGGCAGATATAGACGTCGTGGAACAGATAGACGGTGCTCGGGTGGCAATAGGGCGCCACGGCGCGGAAATCGGCGTATTGCGCCGTGTCGGTGTGGTCGGCGTCGATGAAGACGAGGTCGATGCGTCCGCCGAGTTCGCGCTCGACGATCGCGGGTACGTCCTCGGGCGAGCGGCCGATCAGCGCTTTGAGATTCAGACCGTGGCGCTTGGCGACCTCGTTGGTGAGATCGAGACCCGGCGCGCTGGTCCCCTCGGCGATGTCGATCGCCACGACCTTCGCGGCGGGATTGGCCAAGGCGAGCGCCACGCTACTCCAGCCGAAGGAACAGCCGATCCCGAACACCGTCGTGGGCTTGAAGACCGACGCGAGGCTATCGATCAGATAGACCTCCGACATCGAAATGCCGCCGCCATGGGCGCCGTAATTGGCGCCGTCCTTGACGATATAGGTGAAGGTCCCGTCCTCGTGCGAGACGTTGCTGATCGACTTCAGCATGAACGGGCTGATCGAGGAGCGGATCGCGAAACCCGCCTGCTGATAGATATCGACGAGTTTCGCGAACAGCATTTTCCGTTTCTCCGCTTACGGCCCGAAGGCCTGGATGCCGGTCTGGGCGCGGCCCAGGATCAGCGCGTGCACGTCGTGCGTGCCCTCGTAGGTGTTCACCGTTTCGAGGTTCACCATATGACGGATGATCGGATATTCGTCCATGATGCCGTTGCCGCCGTGCATGTCGCGCGCCATGCGGGCGACGTCCAGCGCCTTGCCGCAATTGTTGCGCTTGATCAGGCTGATCGTTTCCGGCGACAGCTTGCCTTCGTCCATCAGGCGCCCGGCGCGCAGCGCCGCGAGCAAGCCGATCGACAATTCGGTCTGCATGTCGGCGAGCTTCTTCTGGATCAGCTGGTTGGCGGCCAGCGGGCGGCCGAACATTTTGCGCTCCAGCGTATAGGTGCGCGCCCCGTGCCAGCAGGCTTCGCCCGCGCCGATCACGCCCCAAGCGATGCCGTAACGCGCGCGGTTGAGGCAGCCGAACGGACCCTTCAGGCCCTTCACGTTGGGCAGCAACGCGTCTTCGCCGACGCGCACTTCGTCCATGACGATTTCGCCGGTGATCGAGGCGCGAAGCGAGAACTTGCCTTCGATCTTCGGCGCCGACAGGCCCTTCATGCCCTTTTCGAGCACGAAGCCGCGAATGTCGCCCGCATCGTCCTTCGCCCAGACGACGAACACGTCGGCGATCGGCGCGTTCGAGATCCACATCTTGGTGCCCGAGATGACGTAGCCGTTGCCGTCCTTGCGCGCGCGGGTCTTCATGCCGCCGGGATCGGAGCCGGCGTCGGGCTCGGTCAGGCCGAAGCAGCCGATCCATTCGCCGGTCGCTAGCTTGGGCAGATATTTCTGCTTCTGCGCCTCGGTGCCGTAGGCGTTGATTGGGTGCATGACCAGCGAGGACTGCACGCTCATCATCGAGCGATAGCCGCTATCCACGCGCTCCACTTCGCGCGCGATCAGGCCATAGGCGACATAGGAAGTGCCGGCGCAGCCGTAACCCTCGATCGTCGAGCCGAGGAAGCCCATCTCGCCCATCTCGCGGAAGATCGCGGGATCGGTCGTTTCGTTGCGAAAGGCTTCCTTCACGCGCGGGGCAAGTTTGCCTTGGCAATAGTCGCGCGCCGCGTCGCGGATCATGCGTTCTTCTTCCGACAGATCCGCGTCGATCAGGAACGGGTCCTCCCACTGGAAATCGAGCTTCGACGTCTTGGGCGAGGGGGACGCGTTCATCTGCAACTCCGTTCGATAGACTAGGCGGGCGTGATTATAGGTCAGGCGCGGTCCGGGACAACCGCCGTGGCTTCGATCTCGACCTTGGCGCGCGGCTCGAGCAGCGATTTGACCTCGACCAGGGTCATCGCCGGGAAATTGCGGCCCAGAACGTCGCGATAGACGCCGCCGATTTCGCGAAGCTTACTCGCGTATTCGGCCTTGTCGACGACGAACCAGGTCAGGCGCACGAGATGTTCGGGGCCCGCACCGCCTTCCTTCAGCAAGGCGGCGATATTCGACAGGGCTTGGCGGACCTGCGCCACGAAATCGTCGGTGTCGAAGGCCGAGGTCGCGGGGTTCCAGCCGATCTGCCCGGCGACATAGATCTGCGTGCCCTTCGCGGCCACGGCGTTGGCGTAGCCTTTGGGCTTGTCCCAGCCTTCGGGCAGCAGCGCGCGGTTCATTCCTGTTTCTCTCCGGGTTTGGCGGGCGGCGACCAATGCGCGGACGCGGCCTTGTAGGCGTCGAAGCGGGCGCGCAAGCCATCCGGAATCGGCGCCGATTTGCGCGTGTCGAGGTCCATATGCACCGTCACGAGCTTGGCTTTCAAGCGCAGCACGCCGGCGGCATGGAAATAGATGTCGATCGGGATCGACGAGCGGCCGATTTCGCCCAGCAGCACCGTGGCGTCGAGCGTGTCGCCCATTTTCGACGGCACGAAAAAATCGCAGCTGGCGTGCACGATGGGCGTGCCGCGCCGCGCCTCGAAAATCAGCTTGGCGTAGTCCACACCGAGCGCGCGCGTATAGAGATCCTCGACCGCCGCGTTGCAGAAGTCGAAATAGTTCGGGAAATAGACGATCCCCGCCGGGTCGGTATGGCTGAAGCGGATCGGCAGTTTCAGGGTGAAGGGAGCATCCATCGGGAAATACTTTAGACTTAAAGCATCTTCCCGGCAAGGCGCCCCGGATCAGCCCGGCGGCTGGGCGACCCAGCGGCGGAACAGCTCTTCCGATCCCGCGAAAGCGTGGATCGCGCGGGCGAGGCCAGGCTCGACGTCGGCCGGACGGATCACCGCCATGCCCGAGGGCGTGCGCGTCAGAACGTCGAGTTTCATGCCGTGACGCTCGGCGAACTCGGCGGCGGTCGGGCGCATGTCGAAATTCAGCACGTCGTGGCAAAGGTAGACGCAATCGGGCGTGGCGACCGCGCGTACGGCTTCGAGATCGCGAGCCAAGGCTTCGCGGGTGTGTTCGCCGTCGATGAGGGCGAACTCGACCGGGCCCTTCAACTCGCGCGCGACGGTGGGCGCCACGCCGCCGGGCGAGGGAGCGCCGACCGCGTAGCAGTCCAGCGCATTGCGCTTGGCGATTTTGTTGGTGAGGTGAATGCCCGAGACGGATTGCACATCCGCCCCGGTGTCGAGGCCCAGCGTGCGCCCCTCGCGATTTGCGAGGGCGATCGCGATCGTGCTCCAGCCATAGGAATTACCGATCACAAGCGAGCGCTTTGGCCGCCACGTCGCGAACATGCATTCGAGCAGATAGACTTCCTGCATCGCGATGCCCAGGCCCGGCGTTAGCGATTTGCCGCCGCGCATGAACCAGGTGAACGGCGCCTCGGCGCTGTTCTTCAAATGCCAGGAATTGAGGCCCGTCGAAATCTCGATGCCTTCGGCTTCGTAAAGGGCGATCAAATCGGAAATAACGGGCATGCCGCGACTCGAAGTTTTTCGTCGCTCATTCTCGGTTGATCTTTCGGCCAGGGTCAACGCCGTGCAGGTTCGGTGATATTCTGTCCGTCATGGCCGATTCCGTTATCGTCACCGGGTCCGACGCGAAGTATTTCCGCTATGCGCGCGACACTTTGCGCTCGCTCCAAGCCCTGCGCTTGGGCGGCGTAGGGCTCGCCATTCTGGATTTCGGATTGGACGGCGAACAATGCGAATGGCTGGCGGCGGAGAAAATCGTCCGCGTGCCCGTCGGCTGGGATATCGAGCCGTGCAACAAGGACGCGGACGTTGCGAAGATGGGCGACGGCTATCGCGCGATGACGTCGCGCCCGTTCCTGCCGCGCTATTTTCCGCAAGCGACCGTCATCCAGTGGATCGACGCGGACGCGTGGGTGCAATCGGCCGAAGGTGTCACGGTGCCGATGGAGGCCGCGCGCCGCTACGGTTTCGCGGTCGTGCCGGAATTGCACCGCGCCTACGCGCATCTCTATTCGGGCGGGCAGGCGACGCAAGCCATGCATCGTAACGCCGCCGCCGCGTCGTTCGGCGAAGGTATTGCCAATGTGCTCGCCGCCAATCCGATCTTGAATTCGGGCCTGTTCGCGGGGCGGCGCGACAGTCCGGTCTGGGCGAAATGGCAGGAATTCGCGACCGCCGGCATCTCCAACGCCGCGAATAAATACACCGAGCAGATTGCCCTCAACCTCGCCTGCTATTCGGTGCTCGGCCGGTCGGACGCCGACAGCGTCCAATTCCTGCCGCCCGAGTTTAATTACTGCTGCGGCTTGGCGCTGCCGATGATCGACCGCGAGGCCAAGCTCGTGCTCGATCCCAAATATCCGCACGATCCCGTCCACGTCGTTCATCTGGTGGGCATGAATCAGCGCCGCGAATTCGCGACCCCCGACGGCGGCAAGGTCGAGACCTCGCTGGTCTATTCGGAATTACGCGGATGAATCGCGAGGTCTTCTTTGAGTTCCATCAAGTCGGGAACTTCGTGAAGGTCTCGGCGATCGATGCGGAGAGCGGGCTGGAGGTCTCGATCATGGGGCCGGCCAACGCGGCCCCGGTCACGCTGCGGGCCAACGCCTTGCGCAAGCTGGAGGCGCAATTGCGCAAACAGGGCCTGGAACGCTAAAAATCGCGTATCCGCAATGGCTTGGGGGCCGATTGTGGCGCCCAAACGACATATGGTAGGTTCCCCCCGATTTTGTGGTTCCGGGACCTGCCATGACAGAGACGATCGCGATCGCCGCCGACCATGGCGGATTCGAAATGAAATCCTTGTTGGTCAAGGATTTGGAAGCGGCCGGCTATAAGGTCCTGGATCTCGGCACCAATTCCGCCGACAGCGTCGATTACCCCGATTTCGCACATGCGTTGGCCGTCGCCCTGAAGGACGGGCGCGCCAAGCGCGGTGTGCTGCTTTGCGGCTCCGGCATCGGCATTTCGATCGCGGCAAATCGCCATCGCCATATCCGCGCCGCTTTGGTCCACGACGAGACGGGTGCGCGTCTGTGCCGCCAGCACAACGACGCCAATGTCGTCGTTTTCGGCGCCAGGCTGATCGGGATCGAAGTCGCGCGCGCGGCGCTCAAGATATTTCTCGCCACGTCGTTCGAGGGCGGCCGCCACGAAAAGCGCGTCGCCAAGCTGGGTTGAAAGGGTCTAAGCACGATGTCTTCCGCTTCCTACGCCGAATTCGCCAAGGATTTCTTCGGAACGCCGCTCGCCAAGGCGGACCCCGAACTTAAGGGCGCCGTCGATCGCGAGCTGGGCCGCCAACAGGGCCAGATCGAGCTGATCGCGTCGGAAAACATCGTCAGCCGCGCCGTGCTGGAAGCGCAAGGCTCGGTGCTGACCAATAAATACGCCGAAGGTTATCCGGGCCGCCGTTACTACGGCGGTTGCGAGTTCGTCGACGAAGCCGAAACGCTGGCGATCGCCCGCGCCAAGAAGCTGTTCGGCTGCAATTTCGCGAACGTGCAGCCGCATTCGGGCGCGCAGGCGAACCAGGCCGTGTTCTTCGCGCTGCTGCAGCCGGGCGACACGTTCATGGGCATGTCGCTGGCCGAGGGCGGCCACTTGACGCATGGTTCGCCCGCCAACCAGTCGGGCAAATGGTTCAAGCCCGTGTCCTATGGCGTGACGCGCGACACGCAGCTGATCGACTACGATCAGATGGAAAAGAGCGCGCTGGAGCATAAGCCCAAGCTGATCGTCGCGGGCGGCTCGGCCTATTCGCGCCAGATCGATTTCGCGCGTTTCCGCGCGGTCGCCGACAAGATCGGCGCGATCCTGATGGTCGACATGGCGCATTATGCCGGCTTGATCGCGGGCGGGGCCTATCCCAATCCGCTGCCGCACGCCCATGTCGTGACGACGACGACGCACAAGACTTTGCGCGGGCCCCGCGGCGGCATGATCCTGTCG
The DNA here is from genome assembly GCA_014444615.1 of Tagaea sp. CACIAM 22H2. GTDB lineage: Bacteria > Pseudomonadota > Alphaproteobacteria > CACIAM-22H2 > CACIAM-22H2 > Tagaea. Next base: position 8,107 of record PVXE01000063.1, read on the forward strand.
ATGGACGAAGACCTCGGCAAGAAGATTAACTCCGCCGTCTTCCCCGGCCTGCAAGGCGGCCCGCTGATGCATGTGATCGCGGCGAAGGCGGTGGCTTTCGGCGAGGCGCTGCGCCCCGAATTCAAGATCTACGCCCAGCGCGTGATCGACAATGCGCGCGCACTGGCCGCGCGTTTGGTGAAGCACGGTTTCGCGATCGTGTCGGGCGGGACGGATTCCCATCTGATGCTGGTCGATCTGCGCCCGAAGAAGCTGACCGGCACGAACGCCGAGAAAAGCCTCGAGCGCGCGGGCCTGACCTGCAACAAGAACGGCATCCCGTTCGATCCGGAAAAGCCGATGGTCACGTCGGGCGTGCGTCTGGGCACGCCGGCGGGCACCACGCGCGGTTTCGGCGTGGCGGAGTTCGAGCAGGTCGGCGATCTGATCGCCGAAACGCTCGACGGTCTGTCGAATTCCAATTCCGGCGACAACGCCGCGGTCGAAGCGCGCGTGCGCGAAAAGGTCGCCAAGCTGGTCGAACGGTTCCCGGTCTACACGAACGCCTGATAACGAAGAAACAAGGAACAGGGTCCAATGCGCTGTCCGTTCTGCGGCCACGACGATACCCAGGTGAAGGATTCGCGCCCGACCGAAGACGGCGGCGCCATCCGGCGCCGGCGTTTTTGCCCGTCTTGCGGGTCGCGCTTCACGACCTTCGAGCGCGTGCAATTGCGCGAACTCGTGATCGTGAAGAAGAACGGCGTGAAGGAGCCGTTCGAGCGCGACAAGCTTTCGCGCTCGCTGATGCATGCGGTGCGCAAGCGCCCCGTGGAACCCGATCGCGTGGAGCGCATCGTGTCGGGCATCCAGCGGCGCCTGGAAAGCCTGGGCGAGAACGAAATCCCCTCGACGGTCGTCGGCGAAATGGTGATGGACGCGCTGCGCACCCTCGACCATGTCGCCTATATCCGCTTCGCCTCGGTCTATAAGAATTTCCGCGAGGCCAAGGATTTCGAGGATTTCGTCGGCAAGCTCGGTGGCGACGACGACAACGACGTCTGACGCCGAAGCCTGCGTCCATATGGACGCGGCGCTGGCGTTGGCGCAGCGGGGTCTCGGCAACACTTGGCCGAACCCGGCGGTCGGCTGTGTGATCGTCAAGGAAGGCATCGTCGTCGGGCGCGGCTGGACTCAACCCGGCGGTCGCCCGCATGCCGAAACCGAAGCGCTCGCGCGTGCCGGTTCCGCCGCGAAGGGCGCCACGGTCTATGTCACGCTCGAACCTTGTTCCCATCACGGCAAAACGCCGCCATGCGCCGACGCGTTGATCGCGGCGCAAGTCGCGCACGTCGTCGTCGCGACCGGCGATCCTGACGCGCGCGTCGATGGGCGCGGGATCGCGATGCTGCGCGCCGCCGGCATCGCGGTCGAGCAAGGGCTTTGCAAAGCGGAAGCCGACGCAATCAACGCCGGGTTCTTCAAGCGCGTGCGCGAGGGCAAACCGCTCGTCACGCTGAAGCTCGCGGGCTCGCTCGACATGCGCATCGCCACCAAGACCGGCGAAAGCAAATGGATCACCGGCGAAGCGGCGCGCGCACGCGCGCATCTGATCCGCGCGCAACACGACGCGATCATGGTCGGCTCGGGCACCGTGCTGGCCGACGATCCGTCGCTTGATGTGCGGTTGCCGGGTTTCGACAACGCGCGCAAAGTGCGCGTGGTCGTCGACGGGCGCTTGCGCACGCCGCTCACCGCCAAGCTCGTGCGCACGGCGAAAAGCCAGCCGAGCTGGATCGTTCATCGCACGGATGCCGAAAAAAATCGCGCCGCAGCTTTTGTCGAAAGCGGCGTCGAAATGCTGCCGCTCGCACCGGGGCCGGAAGGCCACGCCACACCCGACGCGATCCTCAAAGCGCTTGCCGCCAAGGGCATTACGCGGCTGATGATCGAAGGCGGGGCGCATTTGGCGGGCGCGTTTTTGCGCGCGGGCGAAGTCGACCGGATGGCGATTTTCAGGGCCGGGCGGGTGATCGGCGGCGACGGTTTGCCCGCAATCGCCGCGTTCGGCGTGGCCGAACTGGCCAAAGCCCCCGGTTTCCGCCTGGAAACCCTTGAAAAGATTGGCGACGACACGCTGGAAACTTGGACGAAGGATCACTAGGTTCCCCGCCATGTTCACCGGAATCATCGTCGACAAAGGCACCGTCAAGGCGCTGGAGCCCGCCGCGAAGGCGAGCGACACGCGTCTCGTCATTTCCACCGGCCTCGATCTCGCCGCGACCGAAATCGGCGCCTCGATCGCCTGTTCGGGCTGCTGCCTGACGGCGATCGAAAAGGGGAAGGATTGGTTCGCCGCCGAGGCCTCGGCCGAGACCTTGTCCAAGACGACGTTGGGCGCCTGGAAGCCCGGTACGCGGGTCAATCTCGAGCTGTCGCTGAAGGTCGGGCAAGAGCTTGGCGGGCATATCGTCTCGGGCCATGTCGACGCGACGGCGAAGCTCGTTTCGGCCGAGCCCGTCGGCGGTTCGCACAAGCTCGTCTTCGAAGTGCCGCCGGCTTTCGCGCGCTATATCGCGGCCAAGGGCTCGGTGGCGCTGGACGGCGTGTCGCTGACCGTCAACGACGTGACCGATATCGCGGGCGGCGGGTGCCGTTTCGCGATCAACGTCATCCCGCATACCTGGTCGGCCACGACTTTGGGCGATCTCGTGCCCGGCGACCTCGTCAACATGGAAGTCGACGCCCTCGCGCGCTATGTTGCGCGCATCCTCGGCAAATAGGTTCGATCTTGGCCAATCCGATCTCCGGCAAGCAGCGCGAAATTCTGGCCACCGGCCAGGTCGATCTCGCCTTCCTCTCCTCGATCGAGGACATTGTGGAGGACGCGCGCAACGGGCGCATGTTCATCCTGGTGGACGACGAAAGCCGCGAGAACGAGGGCGACCTCGTGATCCCCGCGCAATTCGCCACGCCGGAAGCGATCAACTTCATGGCCAAGTTCGGCCGCGGCTTGATCTGCCTCGCCATGACGCCCGAGCGTTGCGCGAAGCTCGGTTTGAAGCCGATGAGCCCCGACAACGCTTCGCGCCATCAAACCGCGTTCACCGTGTCGATCGAAGCGCGCGAAGGCATCACCACCGGTATCTCGGCGGCCGACCGCGCGCGCACCGTGCAGGTTGCGATCGATCCGTCGAAGGGCAAGGACGATATCGGCTCGCCCGGCCACGTCTTCCCGTTGATGGCGCGCGACGGCGGCACGCTGGTGCGCGCGGGCCATACGGAAGCGGCCGTCGATATCGCGCGCATGGCGGGGTTGATCCCGGCCGGCGTGATTTGCGAAGTGATGAACGACGACGGGACGATGGCCCGTCTGCCCGATCTGGTGAAGTTCGCGCAGTTCCATGGGCTTCGCGTCGGCACGATCGCCGATTTGATCGCTTATCGCCGCAAGAACGACCGTATCGTCGAACGCGTGATCGAAACCGAGTTCGAAAGCGAATACGGCGGTGCTTGGAAAATGCACGTCTATGTCAACACCGCGTCCTATGCCGAGCATATCGCGTTGGTGAAGGGCGACGTGACGGGCGGCGAGCCCGTGCCCGTGCGCATGCACGCGCTGTCGGTGCTCGACGATGTGCTCGGCGATCGCGGGGCGGGGCGTTCGGAACAACTCCACGCCGCGATGCGTTCGATCGCGCAAGGCGGGCGGGGCGTTGTGGTACTGCTGCGCGAGCCGCGCGCCACCAGCCTCAGCGACCGCGTGCGCGCACGCTACGGCGACAAGGCCAATCCAGCCCCGATTTCCAAACAGGTGCCGCCCGAGGCGGGACCGCAATTGCGCGACTACGGGATCGGCGCGCAAATCCTGCTCGATCTCGGAGTGAAGGACATGGTTCTGCTGACCAACGCGCGTCGGTCGGTCGTCGGGCTCGAAGGCTACGGGCTCAACATCGTCGGCCATCGGGCGATCTGATGTTTGGTCGCGCGGATTTCACGGCGCCGTCGAAGGCCGATTTCACGGGCGAGAAGCCCGTCATCCTGATCGTCGAAGCGCGCTTCTACGCCGATCTCGCCGACGAAATGGCGCTGGGCGCCATCGAAGCGATCGAAGCGGTCGGGGGTACTGCCGAGCGCGTCGCGGTTCCCGGCGCTTTCGAGATTCCCGGCGCCATCGCGATGGCCGATCTCGCCGCGCATCAATCCGGCGGCCCCAAACCCTATGAAGGCTTCGTGGCGTTGGGCGCCGTCATTCGCGGCGAGACGACGCATTACGACTATGTTTGCGGCGAAAGCGCGCGCGGCCTGCAAGACCTCGCCGTGCGCCGGGGGCTTGCCATCGGCTACGGCATTCTGACGGTCGAGAACGAGGAACAAGCCTGGGCGCGCGCCAAGCGCGACAAGGGCAATAAGGGCCGCGACGCCGCCAACGCCGCATTGGCGATGGCCGCGTTCAAGCGCCGTCTGCGCCTCGCGCCATGACCGACACGTCGAACGAAAGCCATGGTGGCGGGCGCAAGGGTGCGCGCACCACGTCGCGCCTTGCGGCGGTGCAAGCGCTCTATCAGATCGAATTCCGCGGCGAAGATCCCGCCCAGACGATCGACGAGTTCCGCCGCTATCGCTTGAAGCCGGGTCTCGGCGGGCCCGATTGGGCGGCGGCCGATCCCGAATTCTTCAAATCGATCGTCGAGGGCGCTTGGGCGCGGAAGCCCGAAATCGACGGATTGATTTCGCCGGCCCTCGCCAAGAATTGGACGTTGCAGCGCATCGACCCGGTCTTGCGCGCCGCGTTGCGCGCGGGCGTATTCGAGATTTTGGCGCGCGCGGATATCCCGGCGCGCACCACGATCGGCGAATACGTCGAGCTTGCCTACGCCTTCGATGCGGGTGCGGAAGCCGGGTTCCTCAACGGCGTGCTCGATCGGATCGCGCGCGAGCGCCGCCCCTCCGAAATGGCCTGACGCGCATGGCGGCACGGCGCGGCGAATTCGAAACCATCGCCGCGTTGTTCCGGCCGTTGACGCGCGGGAGCCGCGCCGCGCTGAACCTCGTCGACGACGTCGCGGTGCTTTCGCCCAAGCCGGGCCGGGATCTGATCGTCACGGCCGACCAACTTGTCGTCGGCATCCATACGCTGGGCGATGAGCCGCCCGCGACGGTCGCGCAAAAGGCGCTGCGCCGGAACCTGTCCGACCTTGCCGCCAAGGGCGCCAAACCGCTCGGCTATTTCCTGACCATCGCGCGGCCGAAATCCATCGCCGATCGCTGGCTCGAAGGTTTCGCCAAGGGCCTCGCGGCGGACGGCGAATTCTATCGCTTGCCGCTGCTGGGCGGCGATACGACGGCGACGACCGGGCCGTTTTCCGTGTCGATCACCGCGATCGGCGAAACGCCCACGGGCAAGATGATCCCGCGCAGCGGCGCCAAGCAAGGCGACGACATATGGGTGACCGGCACGATCGGCGATGCGGCGATCGGCCTCGACGCGATCCGCAAGGGCAACGCCGACGCTTATTTGAAGCGCCGCTATCGCGTGCCCGATCCGCGCGTCGAATTCGGGCCGATGCTGCGCGGGATCGCGCATGCCGCGATCGACGTGTCCGACGGGCTACTCGCCGATCTCGGTCATCTTTGTGCTGCTTCGGCCGTGTCGGCGGCGATCGACGCGAATGCGGTGCCGCGCTCGGCATCGGCGCGCAAGCACGGCGATCTCGCCCGCGCGCTGACCGGCGGCGACGATTACGAAATTCTGTTTGCCGCACCCAAAGCGGCGTCGGCGAAAGTCATCCGCGCCGCCGCACGCGCCAAAATCGCCGTGACTTGTATCGGTACGATCGCCAAAGGCAAAAGCGGCGCGGTGCGCGTTGCCGGCGCCGAATTCACACTTAAACGCGCGGGCTTTACGCACTTCTAACCGCGGGCCATTATCGCCGCCATGTCCCGGTTCGCCCGAATCCTATTTCTATGCGCGGCTCTCGCGTTCGCGCCCGCGGCCTATGCCGAAGATCCGAAGGGCGAGGGGACCGCCGGCGCCGAAACCGGCAAGTTCGTTTTGCCGCGCGTGATCGTCGCGGCGATCCAGGGCGACCGCGTGCTGCGCCACTACGCGCTGCTGATGCGCTTGGAACTCGCGTCACCCGCCGACGAAGCGAAAATCAAAGACAATCTGCCGCGTTTGCAAGACGCGTTCATCCTCGACCTCAACGAAGTCGCGTCCAGCGGCGACACGTTCGATCAAGAACGCGCGAAACGGCGGATGATGGCGTCGTCCACGCGTATCCTGGGCGACGCGCATATCGTGAAGGACGTCGTGTTCGAACGCGTCCTCGAACGCAAAGTTCCCGCGAACTGAGTTTTTCAATGACCCCCGAAACGACGATCGACGAAGCGGCGCGCTCGCGCCGGAACGTGACGCTACTGGCCTTCGCGCAGGCGCTGATGATGATCGGCACCTCGACGATGATCGCGGAAGCCGCCCTGGTGGGCCATATGCTGGCCGAAAACAAGGCGCTGGCGACGCTGCCGATGGGCTTCATGCAACTCGCGGCGATGCTCACCACGTTTCCCGCGTCGTATCTCATGAAGATCAAAGGCCGGCGCTTCGGCTTCGCCATCGGCGCCGCCTGCGGCATCGTCGCGCAAGCGATCTGCGTCGCCGCCGTGCTGATCGGCTCGTTCCCGCTGTTCTGCGTCGGCGCCGCGTTCAACGGCGTCTATAACGGCTTCGGCCTGTTCTACCGTTTCGCGGCGGCCGACGGCGCCACGGGCGCTTGGAAAGGGAAGGCGATTTCCTACGTCCTCGCGGGCGGCGTGCTCGCCGGTATTTTCGGGCCCGAACTCGCCAAGGCGACGCATCATCTGCTCGATCCAGTACCCTTCGCGGGCTCGTTCGCAGCGCTGATCCTGGTCGCCATCGTGGCGCAGATCGTCGTGCAGTTCATCGATATTCCAGCCCCCAAGGGCGACGAGCGCCACGGCGCCACGCGGCCCATGCTCGAACTTCTCGCCCAGCCCAAGGTGATCGTGGCGCTGATCGCGGGGCTGGTCGCCTATGGCGGCATGTCGCTGGTGATGAACGCGACACCGCTCGCCATGATCGCTTGCGGCCACGCCTTCGCCGACGCGGCGACGACGATCCAGGCGCATGTGCTGGCGATGTTCGTGCCGTCGTTCTTCACGGGTTCGATCGTCGCGCGCTTCGGCTTATCGCGCACGATGATGGCGGGGGCGGGGCTGCTGGCCGCATCGGCGGCCGTCAACCTCGCCGGGATCAGCTTCGCGCATTTCTATGTCGGCTTGATCCTGCTCGGCGTGGGGTGGAACTTCCTCTATATCGGCGGCACGACGCTGCTGACCGAAACCTATCGCCCGTCGGAAAAGGCGAAGATGCAGGCGGCATACGATTTCATCGTGTTCGGCTCGGTCGCCGCGGCCGCGGCCGGGGCGGGCGCCATGCAGCACGCTTTGGGCTGGGACGCGATCAACCAATTCGTGCTGCCGTTCATCGTGCTCGCCTTCGCCGCGATCGCGTGGCTCGCCGCCAAAGCGCCCAAACGCGCGTCGTAACAAATCCGGCCGCGCCGTCTTGAATATTCCGATGACGGACACGATCTAAACGTGTCTCGCCGCAAGCTGCGCCTTATGCGAGGCACACGCCAAGGAACGATTCTTATGACCAAGCGCAATGCCGTTTTTCCCGCCGACCGCCATGCCCTTTACGAAGCGCATGGATATTCCGCCGCCATCGCATCGGGCGATCTGCTGTTCGTGTCCGGTCAAGTCGGTAGCCGTGCGGACGGTTCGCCGGAACCCGATTTCCCGACGCAAGTTCGCCTTGCCTTCGCCAATCTCGAAGCGACGCTCGCCGCGGCCGGCTGCACATTGGACGATATCGTCGATGTGACGACCTTCCATACGAATCCCGAAAAGCAGTTCGGCGACATCATGGCCGTCAAAGCCGAGAAGTTTCCGCGGCCGCCTTATCCGAACTGGACGGCGGTCGGCGTCACTTGGCTCGCCGGCTTCGATTTCGAGATCAAGGTGATTGCCCGGATTCCCGGCAAGCCTTGATTGAACTCGACCCGACGGATTGGCGCCGTCGGCCCCGCTAGAACCCGCCCATCAATGTCGGCAGCCATGTCGCGGTCCAGGGCCAGGCGACGACGGCGATCAGCGTCAGCACCTGGCACACGACGAACGGGATGACGCCCCGGCAAATATCGCCATAGGTCATCTCGGGCGGCGCCACGCTTTGCAGGAAGAAAATCGCGGGCGCCATCGGCGGCGTGAGGTAGCTCGTCTGGATGCAGACGAGCATGGCGACGCCAAACCACAGCGGATCGACGCCCGCCGCCTTCAGCAAGGGCGCGAACACGGGCACGGCGAGCAGCACGATCGTCACCCATTCCAGCACGAAGCCCATCAGGAACACGATGGTCAGCAGAAGGGGCACGAGCAAAGCGGGGCTGGCGGTCGCGAAGCCCGCCATCTCGCGCACCAGCGCGCCGCCGCCCTGCACGTAGAACATGCTGGAGAACAGCGTGCCGCCATAGACGATCGTCATCAGCATCGCGGTGATGATGACCGTGCGCAGGCCGGCGTCGATCACCATGGCGATCGAGAAGCGGCCGTGGAACGCGGCAAGGGCGAGCGCGCCGGCGGCCCCGGTCGCGGCCGCTTCGGTCGGCGAGGCGATGCCCATGAAGATCGCCCCCAGCACGCAAGCGACCAGGGCGAGCGTGGGCACGAGCGCCGTCGCCGTCACGCGCAGCTTCTCGGCCAGCGTCACGCCGGCTTCTTCGACCGGCGGGCCGGCATTCGGATCGATCAGGCAGCGCAGCACAATCCAGCCCATGAACAGTGCCGTCATCAACGCGCCGGGGATCAAAATGCCGGCGAGCAGATCCGAGATCGGCACTTGCGCGACCAGGCCATAGATCACGGCGGTCAGCGAGGGTGGAATGATCGTGCCGAGCGAACCGCCCGCGCAGATTGTTCCGGCGATTAATCTTTTGTCGTAGCGCGCGGCCATCATCGCGGGGATCGCCATTAGGCCGATCGTGACTTCGACGGCGCCGATGATGCCCGTGGCGGCCGAGAAAATCGCGGCCATCGCGATGGTCGCCAGCGCCATACCGCCGGGCAAGCGGCCGAGCCACAGGCGCATGGCGCCGAACAGGCTTTCGGCGATCCCGGATTTCTCCAGAATATTGCCCATGAACACGAAAGCCGGGATCGCGGTGAAGGCGAAGTTCGACGAGACCTCGATCAAGCGGCCGAACATCTGTCGGCCCAGCGCGTCGCCGAAAAACGCGTAACCGAACGCGGCCGAAATTACGATCAGGCCGAGCCCCACGGGCACGCCCAAGAACATCAGCCCGAACAGCGCCGGGAACATCCAGACCGCGAGATCGCCGATCATGCGCGCAAGGCCTTGGCGTGACGCAATCCGCTGAGCAGCACGTCGAGCGCCAAGCCGATCACGCCCAAGGTCAGCAGCGCGTAATGCGGCCAGACTTGGCGCCGCCACGGGCTGACGTCGTTCACCTCGGCATGCAGATAGGCGTTGAGCGCACGGTCGAACCCGGCTTGTGCGATCCACAGCAGAACGGGCAATGCGAGGGCGACGAAGAACAGCGCCAGGATCGCGTCGCGCAACCGCGCGGGCATGAATCGCGCGACCGCGTCGACCGAGACATGCACGCCGCCGCGTAACGCCGGGCCGGCGCCGAACACGAAGGCGGCCCCGTTGGCGATGCCCACCATCTCCGGCGTCCACACGGTCGGCGACGCGAAGACGTAGCGCAAGACCACTTCGAGCAGCATCAAGCCGAGCGCCAACGCGCCCGCCGCCATCGCGACGATGAGACCGGCGTCGGAAAGCCTAGAGCCGATAGACCGCATTCGCCTCCCACTTGTCCTGGAAGGCGAAGGTCGAATTCATGACGCGCTCGGGCCAAGGATTGCCTTGCGCGCCGGCGGCCGCCACGGCCTTGCGCGCCCATTCGCGCGCGGCGGTTTTAATCTGCGCGACGAATCGGGGGTCGAGCGTCACGATCTCGGCGCGGCCTTTGCGGAATTCGGCCATCGCATCGATGTCGAGGCGGCCCTTCTCGAGATAGGAGTCGAAACTCGTCAGACGCCCCGCCAGCAGAATGCGTTCCTGCAACGGGGCCGGAATTTGATCCCAGCGCTCGCCGCGCATGAAGGCGGTGAAATAGCCGCCGGGCAAATGCGCGCCGGGAACGACGATGTAGGGCGCGATGCGGTTCAGGCCCATTTGCAGATTGTCGGCCGGGCCCGCCATTTTCGCGGCGTCGATCACGCGCCGTTCGAGCGCCGTCGCCACGTCTGCCGTCGGTGTCGCCACCGGCTCGGCGCCGAATTCGCGCATCACGTCGGCCCAAACGCCCAGCGTGCGGAACTTAAGGCCGCGCATATCGGCGGCGGTGCGGATCGGCTTCCACGAATGCGCGAAGACTTCCGTCGTCGCCATGCCCGCGACGATCGGCTGCAGCTTCAAGCGATCGCGGTGGTGATCGGTCAGCAGCTTCAAGCCGCCTTCCTCGTAAAGCCAATGCATCGTCGCTTCGATGCCGAGCCCGCCGGGGAAGGACGTGACCAGCGCCATCGTCGGATCGCGCTGATAGATGAGGGCCGGGGGGGCATGGCCCATATCCGCGCGCCCGTCTTCGACCGCGCGATAGACGTCGAAGGGCGGGGCGAGCACGCCCGCCGGAAACGCCTGGATCTCCACGCGGCCGTCGGTCAACAAGCGCACATAATCGACGAAGCGTTTGGTGAAGGCGGTGAACAGATACGTGCCCTCGGGCACGATCGTGGTCATGCGCAGCCGGATCGGCGCGGTCTGCGCGGTTGCCAGAGCGGGGGCGGCGAGCGCACCGGCGAGGCCGGCGGACAATACGCTGCGGCGATCCATGTTCGGACTCCTTGGGGCAAAGGGCGGTTGGAGTTTAGCGCCTGTCTTCATGGGACGTTAACGCCTCGTGCGGCATAATCGTGCCAAGTTTAGATAAATTGGGTAGACTTGCCCCATGGCCGACGCCGCAGCACCCGAAGCCGCCCCCGCCGAAGGCGAAGGCGGCAAGAAGAAATTCTCGGGCAAGAAACTGCTCATCATTCTCGTGCCGGTGCTGCTGCTGACGATCGGTGGCGGCGCCGCGTGGTTCCTTGGTTTCTTCGGCGGAAAAGACGAACACGCGGCCGAACAGGCCGAGGCGCCGCCGCCGCCCCCGCCGCCGACGATCATCTACGACTTGCCGGATTTGCTGGTGAATCTGAGCCTTGCCCAGCGCGGGCGCGGCAATTTCATCAAACTGACGGCGTCGCTGGAAGTGGTCGAGGCCGACGTGCCCGAGTTCGAAGACGCGATGCCGCGTATCGTCGACACCTTCGTGACTTATCTGCGCGAGTTGCGACCCGAAGATCTGCGCGGTTCGGCGGGATTGACCCGCCTGCGCGAGGAAATGTTGCGCCGGGTCCAGGCGGCGGCGCGGCCTGCGCGGGTTCAAGACGTGCTGTTCCGGGAAATCCTGGTCCAGTAAGCCCTTGATCCGGATTCATTTTTGAGTCGTAACGGCTTGGCGTTTGAAATTAAGCCGGAATCTGGGCGGCGATAACGGGTTGTTAACCAGGGTTTGGCACATTTATGTGGGAGTTTAGATAAATCTGCCCGAGATTCGTCGGGCGATTAACGGTTCGGAACGTAAGGTTCGATGGCGGACGATCCACCCACCGAGGGCGCTGACGGCGCCTCGCCAGAAGGCGGGGAAGCGCCCAAGAAGAAGTTCCTGTCGGGCAAGATGTTGATCATCGTTGCCGCGGGCGCGCTTGTTCTTTTGCTGGGGATCGGCGCCGGGGTGTTCTTCCTGTTCTTCTCGGGCTCGAAGCACGAGGAACAGCAGGCCCATGCCGAGGAAGGCCCGCCCAAGCCCGCCGAACCCGCCGGGCCCGTCAAATCGGTCTATTTCAACATGCCCGACCTGCTGGTGAATTTGAACGCCGGGGCGGGGCGGCGCACATCGTTCCTGAAGCTGACGATGTCGGTCGAGCTGCGTTCGATCGACGACGCGGCCCAGTTCGAAGCGAACCTGCCGCGCATCGTCGACAATTTCCAAGTCTATCTGCGCGAGCTGCGCCCCGAAGATCTACGCGGCTCGTCCGGATTCCTAAAATTGCGCGAAGAGCTGTTGACCCGCGTTCAGCTCGCCGCCGCACCCGCCCGCGTCAACGACATCCTGTTCCGCGAAATGCTGGTCCAATAGAGGCCCCGCCATGTCCGATCCGAACAACATGTCCGAAGAAGAGAAGATGGCCGCCGAATGGGCGGCCATGGACTCCGGCGGCGGCGACGCGGGCGGCGGTGGCGGCGACGCGACCGCGCGCGTTCTGAACCAGGACGAAATCGACTCCCTGCTCGGCTTCGATGCGGGCGGGGCCGGGGGCGACGGCACCTCGGGCATGCAGGCGATCATCAACAGCGCGCTCGTCTCGTACGAACGCCTGCCGATGCTCGAAATCGTGTTCGACCGCTTGGTTCGAATGCTGACGACCAGCTTGCGTAACTTCACGTCGGATAACGTCGAAGTCTCGCTCGACGTCATCACTTCGACGCGTTTCGGCGACTACGTGAACTCGATCCCGCTGCCCGCGATGCTCGCGGTGTTCAAGGCGGAGCAGTGGGACAATTTCGGCCTGCTGACGGTCGATTCCGCGCTCATCTACTCGATCGTCGACGTGCTGCTCGGCGGCCGGCGCGGCACGGCCGCGATGCGTATCGAAGGCCGTCCCTACACCACGATCGAACGCAACCTGGTCGAGCGTCTCGTCGCCGTCGTGCTGGGCGATCTTTCGGCGTCGTTCGACCCGATCAGCAAGGTCAATTTCCGCTTCGAGCGTTTGGAAACCAATCCGCGCTTCGCGACCATCGCGCGTCCGGCCAACGCCGCGATCATCGCCAAGCTGCGTATCGACATGGAAGATCGCGGCGGGCGCCTGGAATTGCTGCTGCCCTACGCAACGCTCGAACCCGTCCGCGAAATGCTGCTGCAGCAGTTCATGGGCGAAAAATTCGGCCGTGACTCGATTTGGGAAGGCCACTTGGCCACCGAATTGTGGTCGACCGAAGTGGACATCAACGCCGTGCTCGACGAACAGGTGATGACGCTGCAGGACGTGCTCGACTTCAAGGTCGGCACGCGGCTGATGCTCAACGCCACGCCGGAAAGCGAAATCGAAGTGCTGTGCGGTCCCGAACGCCTGTTCAAAGGGCGCATGGGACGGCGCGGCCAGAACGTCGCGGTCATGATCGACCGCAAGATCAACAAGTACGAGGAGTCGTGATGGGTCTCGATCTCGCCCTCAATCTCGTCCTGGCGGTCCTGCTCGCGGCGGTGATCGTCTATGCGTGGCGCCTGCACAAGCGCCTGGGCACGTGGCGCGACGGCAAGGCGGAACTCGACCGCACGATCAAGGAATTCAACGAAGCGGCCAAGCGCGCGGAAGCCGCGGTCGCGGACCTCAAGAACGCGGGCGAGGCGGCGGGCAAGCTGCTGGAAGATCAGACGCGCAAGGCGATCTCGCTCAAGGACGATCTCGAATACATCGTGTCGCGCGCCGAGCCGATCGCCGATCGCGCGGCCGAGAATGTGCGCGAGCGCGAGCGGCCGCAGGTCGCGCGCCGCGTCGAGCGGAACGAGCGTTACGAGCGCGAAGAACGCGGCGCCCGCGACGATCGTTACGCGCGCGACGAGCGTGCGGAACGCGCGGCCGGCCCGGTATCGGACGAGGAGGATCGCTTGCTGCGCGATGCGATCCGTTTCGCCGAACGGGAAGGGAATGAACGTCCGTCGGCCGACCGTCCGGCCGCGCCGCGCAGCACGGCCGAACAGGAATTGCTGAAGGCGATCGCCGATCGCCGCCGGGGTGCCCCGCCGCCACGCGCGCGGGGGCGCGCTGATGAACGCGCTCAACAAAATCCGTCTTCTGCCCGTACTGGTCGCGGTCGCGTTCCTGATGCTCGCGATCCGGGTGGGCACGCTCGGCACCGCCGTCGCCCAGAACAACCCGCCCGCCGCCGCCCAGCCCCGCGCCGCGGCACCCGCCGCCACCCC
>PVXE01000064.1 GCA_014444615.1 Tagaea sp. CACIAM 22H2
CAACCCCAGGCGCGTTTCGCCAGTGCGGCGGCACCGCACTTCTCCCCTCCCCCGCCTGCGGGGGAGGGGCGGGGGAGAGGGCGGTGGGGCCGGAGCGCGCGGGCCATCCCCAGGGCATTCGCGACAGCGCCAACCCAGGTGCCGGCAGACGCCGGCAGCGGCGGCGCGGAAAACGACAGGGACTGGTGGTGCCCGCGCTTGGCGCGCGGCAGCGACTGGCCGGCGCCTGCCGGCGGGTCGCGCTCAGGCGGCCTGGATGACCGCGTCGTTGCCGGCAGCGGGCTGGCAGCAGGTTTCGGCCAGGATCTGCTCGGCGACCTCGGCGCAGGCGCCGCAGGTACCGGCACAGCCGGTGCGCATGGTCAGCTCGCCCAGGCAGCGCACGCCCGAGGCCGCGGCCTCGCGCACGGTGCGGTCGGTGATGCCGTTGCAGACGCAGACGTACATGGCGGTGGACTCCATGCCGGCGCGGGCCGGACGGCCGGCGCGCCATCGCGCAGGACGCGACGCCGCCATTGGACATTGAATGAGAATGATTGTCAACCAGCCCCGGCGGCGCACCCCGACCGCAGCCCGGCGGCCCCTTCCCCGGCTGCACGACCCTCAGGCCGTCGACTTGACCGCGGCACGGCCAGCCGGGCGATCCGGTCGCGGCGGGTTCAGGTACCGGTCCAGCCAGGGCTGCGGCGCCACGCCCGCCAGCGGCGCGAGCTGGGCCAGCGCGCGGGCGTAGACGCGGCGCTTGAAGTGCACGACATGGCGAAGCGGATACCAGAAGTCCACCCAGCGCCAGGCATCGAATTCCGGACGCTCGTTGAGGTCCAGCCGGACCCGGTCCTCGCCCGCCACCAGGCGCAGCAGGAACCACACCTGCTTCTGGCCGATGCAGGTCAGCGCGTCGTTTCTGCGGACATGGCGGTTCGGCAGCCGGTAGCGCAGCCAGCCCGAGGTCGAACCCAGCACCTGCACGGCGTCCGGGGTCAGCCCGGTCTCCTCGTGCAGCTCGCGGTACATGGCCTCCTCCGGCACCTCGTCGGAGTTCATGCCGCCCTGCGGGAACTGCCAGCCATCGCGGCGCACGCGCCGCGCCCAGAACACCTGGGCCTGGTCGTTGAGCAGGATGATGCCGACATTCGGGCGGTAACCGTCGGGGTCGATCACGGGCGGGCGCAGGCTTCGGCGATGACCCCGTGTAGCACAGCCCGCCAAGCGCCAGCAAGGCGCGGCGCCGGCCGGCCCGGCCCGGCTTGACAGCTCCGGCGGCCCCTCACGACAATGCTCGACCCCGTGGCTATGTAGCTCAGCCGGTTAGAGCACAGCACTCATAATGCTGGGGTCGGTGGTTCGAGTCCACCCATAGCCACCACGACAAGCCCGCGATCTTGCGGGTTTTTTTGTGGCCGGGCGCCAGCCGGGACGCTCCCCGCGAGGGCCCGTGACAGTTTCCGTGACAGTTCCGTGCCACTCGCGCGCGGCCGAAAGGGGCGAAACCGACCCCAGCACGCCCGTGTCGGCGGCCGCACTGTCACGGATTTTGCGGGCGCTCCGGGGTGGACACCGTCACGAAAACAGGTGTCCCTGGATCGCAACGAAGGCGCGGCGGATCTCGTCGACGCTCCCGAGGGCCCGCTTGGCGTCATTGACGCCGCCGTAGCGGATGCGCAGGAAGTCGCCGATGCGGTGGCCTGCCAGCTCGCCGATGCCGTTGCGCTCGTAGTTGCCCAGCACGAACTCCAGGAACGCGCGCATCTCCCGCTCGTAGCCGTCAAGGCCGCTGGACAGGGCGGCACGCACGCGTTCACCCCGGGCCAGCGGTGCCAGCGTGAACCGCACATAGGCCAGTACGTCGAAGATGTCGCTGTTGGGCGCGTCGATCAGGCGCTGCATGTCCGCCAGGCGCTCGCTGTCGTAACCCATGTCTGACAGGCGCTGGATGAAGCCCTCGCGCCGGTCCGGGTCTTTCCAGACAGCTCGCAGCTCGTCCTCGTCCGCCACCAGCCCGCCCAGGTCCCCGAACAACTGCTGCATGAACTCCTGGGCGCTGATCTGACGGCCGTTGTGCCAGTAGGTCGTTGCCGCGAGATAGCGGATGCTCCGCTCCCTGCCATCGGACAGCTTCACCACCACGCGTTCGGCACGAGGCGGCTCGTCCACACCCGGTCGTCGGCCGGGGCGCTCACCCGATTGGCCCCCTCCATCCTCGCCCGAAACGCGGCGTCCGGCGGGCGGCTCGGGCGGCAGGGGCTCGCCATCCCACTCGGGGTCGTTGAAGTGCTCGTAGGCCTTTACGAAATCGTAGATCGTGAAGTAGTCCTTGCCGTCGAAGGTGCGCGTGCCGCGGCCGATGATCTGCTTGAACTCGATCATCGAGCGGATCGGGCGCAGCAGCACGATGTTGCGGATGTTCAGCGCATCGACGCCGGTGGACAGCTTCTGCGAGGTGGTGAGGATGGTCGGCAGGGTCTTTTCGTTGTCCTGGAACTCGCGCAGGTGCCGCTCGCCCAACTCGCCATCGTCGGCGGTGACGCGCTCGCAGTAGTGCGGGTCGGGGTTGTCCTTGATCTGGTTGATGAAGTTGCGCACCCGCGCGGCGTGCTCCTGCGTCGCGCAGAACACCAGGGTCTTCTGCCGCGGGTCGATCTGGTCCATGAACTCCTGCACCCGGCTCTGCTCGCGCTGGTCGATCACCAGGCGGGTGTTGAAGTCGGCCTCGGTGTAGGTCCGCTCGCGATCGATCTCGCCGGCCAGCACCGTGTCGCCTTCCGACCAGCTGTACTCGTCCAGGGTCGAGGCCATCTGCCGCACCTTGAACGGCGTCAGGAAGCCATCGCCGATGCCTTCCTTCAGCGCGTAGCTGTAGACCGGCTCGCCGAAGTAGGCGTAGGTGTCGGCATTGACGTCGCGCTTGGGCGTGGCGGTCAGGCCGAGCTGCACGGCGGGCTTGAAGTACTCGAGGATGCCGCGCCAGGTGCTCTCGTCGCGGGCGCCGCCGCGATGGCATTCGTCGATGACGATGAAGTCGAAGAAGTCCGGCTCGTAGCCTTCGAAGGTGAACTGCGGTTCGCCCGCATCGCCCTCCGGCTCGCCGCCCCCGGTCATGAAGGTCTGGAAGATGGTGAAGAACACGCTGGCGTTGCGCGGCGCGCCGCCGCGCCGGCGGATCTCCTCCGGCCGGATGCGGCACAGCGCATCGGGCGGAAACGCGCTGAAGGCGTTGAAGGCCTGATCGGCCAGGATGTTGCGGTCGGCCAGAAACAGTATCCGAGGGCGGCGTACGGGATCGCGGCTCAGGTTCCATTTCGCCTGGAACAGCTTCCAGGCGATCTGGAAGGCGATCGAGGTCTTGCCGGTGCCTGTCGCGAGCGTCAGCAGGATGCGTTCGCGCTTCTGGGCGATGGCTTCCAGCACCGCGGTGATGGCGTTGTGCTGGTAGTAGCGCGGCTGCCACTTGCCGCCGCCGGTCTCGAAGGGCACCGCGCCGAAGCGCTCGCGCCAGTCGTTGCCCTCGGGAAAGCAGCGCAGCCAGAGCTGCTCCGGCGAAGGAAAGGGCAGGGCGATGTCGCCCTCGGCGCCGGTGTGCATGTCGATGCCGTACCAGCCGAGCCCGTTGGTGGCATAGGCAAAGCGCGCCTGCAGGCGCGTCGCGTAGTCCTTGGCCTGCCCGACGCCGCTGGTGTGGCCAAGGCCGGCGCGCTTGGCCTCGATCACCGCCAGCTTGCGCCCGCGGTAGCTCAGCACGTAGTCCGCCGACAGCGCACTGCCACGCTGCCCGCCGCCGAGGATGCGGCCCGGACAGATCAGCTCGCGGTGCACCTGCGCGCCGTCGACCACGCCCCAGCCGGCCTCGCGCAGCACGGGGTCGATGCGGTTGGCGCGGGTATCGGCCTCGGTCTCCATGGTCCAGCCGGAGTGTGCCACGGCTGACGGGCAATCAGCCCAGCAGCGGCAGCTGCCCGCCCTGGGCGTCGCGGGCCACCTCGGCACGGCGGATCATCTGCTGGACGGCGGGCACGGCATTCACTGCCATCAGTTCCACCTCTGGATGGGCGTTGGCAAAGACCCGGAAGATCTCGTCGGCAAAGGCCTGGCCGATGCCGCCGACCTGATCGAAATCCAGCACCACGGAGCGGAACCGCTCCACCCGCTGCAGCAGGCGTTTGGCCTGCGAGCACGAGACCAGATTCTCGTCCCCGACCTTGGCCAGACGCACCGGCACCACGGTCTTGGCGAAGTCGTAGTCGTCGGGGCCACTGGAGAATTCATCGAAGACCTCGCGAATGCTGCGCGCGCTGTCGCGCGCCAACTCCATGTAGACGGCGGTACCGTGATCCATTGGCGGCGTTTCGACTTCATCCAGCCAGTCGTCGTCGTGGCGATGGTCATGGTCGAAGTACAGCCCGCCTGACTGGATCTGGAAGCGGTCGAACGCGCGCGAGGTGAAGAAAATGCCCTCGCCCGAGTGGCGCGTCGGGTCGGTGGTCAGCTTGCCCTTGGACAGCTCCAGCAGCGCCAGTCGCTCATCGGGCAGGTCCAGCGCACGGGTGATCTTGCGGAAGATGCCGATGCCGTCGTCGTCGACCGCCAGCAGCAGACGCTCGGCATCGCAGTCCATCTGCACGTGCACGGTTCGTCCGTCGGAATGGTCCACCGCGTTGTTGACCATCTCGGTCACGCCGTGCTGGGCGATGTCCTGCACGTTGCGCGGCAGGTCATCGAGCAGGGGCTGCAGGTCCTGATTCCAGACGCGATCCTCGGCCAGGCCAGCGCGCGGATAGCGCCGGCTGAACTTGCGGTGTGGCCCCGGCGCATACACCGGGCGCGTGCCGCCTGAAGTCTGCAGGTAGCCGCCTTCCACCAGCGCCCGCACTTGGGTGTTGATCCGCGCCCGCGACAGGCCGAGCTGCGCCGCCACCATGCTCACCAGATCACGCGGATGCTCCCCCACCGCCCGCAGCAGGGCGGCGTCGATCTCATCGGAGCGGCTGGGTCGGGCCATGTCAGGATTGTAAAGTTATCCCGGGAGATTAAACAGTTAAACAGCCTTGATCGCTCAGAAAAGGACGTAAAATACTGAATTAATTGTCGAAAATCGACGATGCTTACGACTGTGCTTCACAGCCCGTTCTGTCGCCCGAGGCGCTGTCCCGTGTTCGGCCGAACGCGACTGTCGATGGAATGGCGCCATCCCGATATCGACGTCGCCGAGGACCCTCTTCTTTCCAGTGCGCTTCGCCTCTCTCTTGGCTGGCCGTATCGCGCGCAAGCACATACAATCGCGCCCAACATGGCCCCCGCCTCTTGGTTCCTTCAGGAACTTACGCGGGGGTTCTTGCGTATTGGGGCTTCAGTCGCCGGCGGCGTGCGGCGGAATTGTGCTTGTGCGGTGAGTGATCGGAGTGCCGAGCCTTTCCCGGCGATGCGATTCAGTTCAGCTGGCCGGAGAAGGCGGCTTGGAGCAGACATTGACGGAGAGCCGCGATGTCTTCGGTGCTGCGCTGGTAGATCGATTGCAAGCTTTCACAGTTGTCCGAGAGCTGAGCCAGACGGTCGATCACGCGAGACTGCAGATCAAGGCTGGGTACTCGGATTCGGAAACTCTCGAGCTGCCCTCCGCTGACGTGCGGCACGCCAAGCCCGGTCTGGATCGAGAGCACGTAGCGCTCGAACATGGGGCTTCCGATCCATGCGGCGAGATAGCGCGGATCGATCGATGGCTTGGCGCGCAGTCGCGCCACTCGCTGCACCAACAGACTGGGCAAGGCTTCATCGTCGACTACTGCGTACTTGATCCCGGCAGAGATCCAGGTTCGATCCATCGCCACGAGCACGTCACCGCGTGCGAGTTCGTACTTCTCGTAGGTTGTCCTCTCGCCGGCAGGCCAACGCTTCACCCCATTCCAGCGGAATGCGCCTTGGACGATGTTGTCTCCCCGTACCAGACGGATGTCGTCGTCTTTGTCGGTGTAGCCAGAACTGCTGAAAGCGAATCCCACCAGAAGCTCGATGTGATCGCCACATGGCTCAGGTTCTCCGAGCTGAGGATCGGAGAGCAGATCCTCGATCGACTGCGAGCGCAGCTGGCGGGCGTCCTGAAGATTGACTTCAGCGTTCGCGCGGGCACGGTCGAGGGCAGCGAAGGCCCGATCCAGCGCCGCGACGATGCGCTTCTGTTCGTCCAGCGGTGGCAGCGGCACCTCAAGATTCTTGTATGAATCGAAGTCGAGGTTCCGTATGCCGGTCGAGCGGCGCTGCAACGGTTCCGTGACCCCGCTGACGTACCAGAAGTAGAGCACTCGATGCAGATAGTCGGGGTCGAGCGCACCGCGATCTTTGGTGCGAATGACGCTGGTGAAGTTGCTGAACGAGAAGTCATCGGCCTCAAGATCGTAGAGGACGACTCGCCCCACGGGTTGCTTTGGCCCGCCTCCTGACTTCTCGATGATGATGTCTCCCTTGCGCAGCCTTCGCTTTGCGAACTGGGATTGCTCAACTTGCAGCACGGCGACGTCTGTCAGGTTGATCTTTCCATCCGTCGTGAAGTTCGTGTTGCGAATGACCCGGGCGGTCTGGAAGGGTGGCTTCTTCCCAGTCCACAGCCCATTGTGAAACTCGCAGAGCTGGCGCAGCGGCGCTGACTTCCAGCGCGCACTCACAGCATCTCCCTCACCTTAGCCAACAGCTTCGCCGTCTCCGCATCCCGCGCCAGCATGTCGTCGATGATCTGCTGCGGGCTGCGCTGTGGTGCAGCCTCGGGGGCATGCGGGTTCTTGACCGAGAGGTCGCAGGTGGCTTGATCGACGTCGGCGACATCCAGCGTCCAGCTCTTCGGGCCGGTGTCCTTGCTCTTCTGCAGGGCGATGAACTCGGCGAGGTCGGCATCGTTCAGCGGGTTGGTCTTGCCCAGCGAGCGGCCGGGGTCGAGCTGGTAGTACCAGATCTGCCGCGTGGGCGCGCCCTTGTCGAAGAACAGCACCACGGTCTTGACGCCGGCGCCCTGGAAGGTGCCGCCGGGGCAGTCGAGCACGGTGTGGAGGTTGCAGCTGGCGAGCAGCTCGCGGCGCAGTTCGACGCTCGCGTTGTCGGTGTTGCTGAGGAAGGTGTTCTTGATCACCACCGCGCCGCGTCCGCCGGCCTTGAGCTTGCGGATGAAGTGCTGCAGGAACAGGTAGGCCGTCTCCGACGAGCGGATGGGGAAGTTCTGCTGCACCTCGGGCCGCTCGCCGCCGCCGAAGGGCGGGTTGGCCAGCACGATGTCGTGGCGATCCTTCTGCTGGATGTCCATGACGTTCTCGGACAGCGTGTTGGCGTGGCGGATGTTCGGCGCCTCGATGCCGTGCAGGATCATGTTCATCACGCCCAGCACGTAGGCCAGCGACTTCTTCTCCTGCCCGTAGAAGGTGCGCCGCTGCAGGGTGTGCCAGTCCTTGGCCGAGAGGTCGTCGCGGCGGAGGTGTTCCCAGGCCTCGCAGAGAAAGCCGGCGCTGCCGCAGGCCCCGTCATAAATGGTCTCGCCGATCTGCGGCTGTACCACGGCGATCATGGCGCGGATCAGCGGGCGCGGGGTGTAGTACTCGCCGCCGTTGCGGCCGGCGTTGCCCATGCGCTTGATGCGCGTCTCGTACAGGTCGGACAGCTCGTGCTTGGCCTCGGAGCTGCCGAAGCTGAGCGTGTCGACGATCTGCAGCACGTCGCGCAGGGTGTAGCCGGAGCGGAAGCGGTTGGACACTTCCGAGAAGATCTCGCCGATCTTGTACTCCAGACTGTCGGCTTCGACGCTTGCGTCCTTGTAGGACTTCAGATGCGGGATCAGGCTTGAGTTGACGAAGTCGATCAGGTCGCTGCCGGTCAGGGCATTGGCGTGCAGCTTGCCCACGGCGCTCCTGGGTGCGGCCCAGTCCTGCCAGCGGTAGGGTGACTCCAGCAGGGGCTGGTAGCTGCGGCCTTCCAGCGCGGCTTCATCCGCCCATTCGTGCTCCATGTCGGCCAGGTATTTCAGGAACAGCAGCCACGAGGTTTGTTCGGCGTAGTCCAGCTCGGAGGCCAGGCCCTCGTCATTGCGCATGGCCTTGTCGATCGCGTTGAAGGCCTGTGCGTAGGCATTGCCCTCAGCCTTGCTGCGCCTGGCGGCAGCGGGCTGCGGCGTGCTGGCCGGCCCTTTCCGGGACTTCACCGATGCTCGCGTGGCGAGCGCCACCGAGCCACCCCGACCCCGTCCAGGCACGATGCGACCCGACTCGATCAGCTCGGCCTTCACCCGCTGGTAGGTGCTGTCCGCCCATCCCAAGGTGCTGCTCAGTCGCCCGTTGCCAGCAGATCCGCCCAGGTCCTTGAGGGCGTCGATGAAGCGTTGGGCCTTGGTTTCCGATGCCATCACAATCTCACTCAATTCACTGCATGTATTAAAGGGGGACAGCACCCGAGCTCCAGATCCGGCCTGGACGCTTGGCGTACCTGAGTACCCGCTCAGGCGCACGGCGAGCTGGCCGCACGCCTAACGCTTGGCTCATCCCTCGGGAGGCCTGTCGTCGATCCAGGTCATCAGTTCGCCTGGTTGGCACCCGAAGTAGCGGCACAGCTTGTCGACGATCTCCGTGCCGACGTTGGCACCCGGATGGTTCGCGACCTTCGACAAGGTGGCGCGGTGGATTCCCGTGGCCTGGGCAATCTCCGAAACGGTCACGACCCGCCTTTCCTGGAAGGACTTGTCGGCTATGAGTTCTGGGAGCCGGAAGCGAATCATATGAACAATCTCTGAATGCCGGCAATCATAGGCAACGAGTGTAGTTGCAGATCGCCTTTTGGCGTGTAGCGTCAACTGAGAGTGTCGCCTTGACGCGACGCTCGTTGATCGAGCACGACAGGAGCGCAATCCATGGCAACGTACCTCACCACCGAGCAGTTGGCTACACGCATCCACTACGACCCCCGGACCATCCGCAATCGCCTGAAGGACTCCGTCCTGTTGGAGGGCGTGCACTACATCCGCCCGTTCGGAGGTCGCAAGCTGCTTTTCCTCTGGGAGCCGATCCAGCGCGACATCGGATTGGCGTCTGCGACTCCTTCCATGGGCATTCCGATGGCCAACGGCGGTTTCGCCCATGGCTAAGGTCAACGTTCGCGTCAGGGTGGATACTGGAGCCCTCTATCTGGATTTCTTCTATCAAGGCGTCCGATGCCGGGAGCAAACGGCCCTGGGGGACACGCCAGAACACCGCAAGCGACTCCAGTCCCTGGCCAATCGGATCCAGAGGGAGATCGAGCGCGGTAGCTTCGACTATGGGGTGTTCTTCCCGGAAAGCCCGAAGGCGACGCTGTTCGGCGGCCACCCGGTGGGTCCGGCAAGGGCGGAGTCCGGGGCATCCCCCGCCCCGCCGCAGGCGTCGGCGGCAGCGCCACCGGAGAGGCAGACGCTTGCGTTCGCGGAGTTCGCCGAGCTGTGGTTTCTCGAGATGTCACCCCAGTGGCGGCGCCTTCACCGGCAGGGGGTCCGCGAGGTGCTGGACAAGAACCTGCTTCCTACTTTCGGCGGGCGGGCGCTGCACGCCATCACCAAGGCCGACGTGATGGCGTTCCGGGCAGAGCTGGCGAAGCTGCCGGGGCGTGGGGGCGGAACGCTGGGCGCCGCCAGGATCAACAAGATCATGTGCTTCCTGCGGCAGATCCTCAACGAGGCGGCGGACCGCTTCGAGTTCACCCCGGCCTTCCGCGGCATCAAGCCACTCAAGCAGAAGCGCAGCGATGTGGAGCCCTTCACGCTGGAGGAGGTCCGCAAGATCCTTGTCGCGGTTCGTCCGGACTACCGGGACTACCTGACGGTGCGCTTCTTCACCGGCTTGCGCACCGGTGAGGTCAACGGCCTGAAGTGGAAGCACGTGGACCTGGAGCGCAACCTGATCCTGGTCAGGGAGACCGTGGTCAACGGCCACGAAGAGGACGGGGTCAAGACCGACACTTCGTTGCGCGACATCGCCATGCTTCCGATGGTCCGGGAAGCCATCGAGAACCGGCTCCGGAACCGGGACCCTGCCTGTCCCTGGGTGTTTCCCAGCGCCGAAGGCGGCCCGATGGACGCGCACAACTTCAGCAACCGGGTCTGGTATCCCCTGCTTCGCCATCTGGGCTTCGCCCCGCGGCGCCCCTACCAGACCCGCCATACGGCCGCGACGCTGATGCTGGCTGCCGGCGAGAGCCCGGAGTGGATCGCCCAGGTGATGGGGCATTCCACAACGGCCATGCTGTTCAAGGTCTATTCGCGCTTCGTCCCCAACCTGACGCGCCAGGACGGGCAAGCGTTCGCCGGCCTGGTGCACAGCCGGCTGGCAGCTGCGACCGGTACGGCGCCTGTTCGTCCCAAGGCCACCCAAGCGCCCGCTGAGACTGCGCCCGTGGATGCCACGGCGGCCTTGGCAGCCCTCAGGGCCCTCTCCCCCGAGCAGCTGGCATCGCTGCTCACCCTCGCCCAGCGTGAGCCCTGAGCGTCCACGGAGGACTGCCATGCAGGACCTGTATACCGCTGCCCCGCCGACGCTGAAGTTCCCGGCTGTCGTCGAAGTTCTGCCCGGTAACAACCCGGACCACGGCCAGCGCTGCCGCCTCTATCACCGTGAT
This sequence comes from Tagaea sp. CACIAM 22H2, assembly GCA_014444615.1. Lineage (GTDB taxonomy): Bacteria > Pseudomonadota > Alphaproteobacteria > CACIAM-22H2 > CACIAM-22H2 > Tagaea. Next base: position 10,609 of record PVXE01000064.1, read on the forward strand.
GGCTGCGTCGATGCCTGGACCTGGCTGGACCTGGACCCAGTGACCCCGACCGGCCTGCATTGGGGCTTCGCCACCACTCTGGACGTGGGGCTGGTGGCCGAGGATGTGCTGCTGCTCAGCTTGCACCAAGGGCAGGATCCGACGCTCAGTGCCCTGCTTCCGGAGTCCCTGTGCCCGCTTCCCGGCGTCCTGCGACGCACCACGCGCCTGATCGACGGACTGAGCCACGCTGCGCTGCGAGATTTCCTGACCCTCGCCCTGCTTCGCAGGGATGTCCTGCACGGCTACTGGACCAGCCCCGCCTCCCGGCGCGATCACCATGCCTACCCCGGCGGCCTGGCCGAACACTCCCTGGACGTGGCCACCATGGTCGCCACCACTGCCGGGCTGCCCTCGGCAGATCGGGAGTTGGGCATAGCATTTGGCCTGCTTCACGACCTCGGCAAGATCTGGTGCTACACCTATCCAACGCACGAGCCCGCCGACTCCAGGGACCACGAGGCCCTCGGTCGGCAACGGCTGCAGCCGGCGCTCAGCGTCCTTTGTGCCCGTTCCCCTCGACTGGGTGGACTGATGCGCGAACTGCTGGGCGGCCCCCGGGCACCGCGACCCGGGAGCTATCCGTTGGCCATCGGTCGGGTTGTGCGCTCCTTCGACCAGATGAGTTGTGAGAAAACGCGAACAGCATCAGCTGACCTGAAGGAGGTCGAGGATTGGGACATCCCGTTCCAGTCGACTGGGACCAAAGGACCTCCCGATCCTTATCTCACATGACCTGCCCCTAAGACCCGAACCGCCAGCTCCTTGGAGAGTTCGGGCTTGAATGGTACTTCAGCCACCTGGACTGGAGCGCGGTGTTTGGCAGGGAACCGGGCGGCCGGGTCGCTCGCATCTACTGCGCAGTCCTCGTTGTAATCCCAGTCGATTCAGGCCATCGCCGAAGCGCTTGAGGCCCAGAGCTTGTCACCGGTGGATGGCGAAGTGGTGGAAGGCCGCACTATCGCACGCAGGTCAGTGACCAAGCTGAGCCGGGTATCGGCTCCGGTTAGAACTTTCGCGTTGCGCGCAAATAGAGATCGTCAACCGGCCCGGGGCCGCCAGTTCACTACGGCATCGGCAGCGTCACGGGCTGCATCAACTGCGATCCTTGTAAGCAAGCAACCTGAGTGCATTGAACACAACCAGCAACGTCGAACCTTCATGAATCGCCACTGCCGGCCCGATGCCGAGGCCGAAGATCGTAGCTGGCACAAGAAAGGCGACGATGCCGAGGCTGACAAACACGTTCTGGCGGATCACGCCACGGGTGTGTCGGCTGAGCCCGACCGCGAACGGCAGGTTGCGCAGATCGTCTGCCATCAGCGCAACGTCCGCGGTTTCAAGCGCGACATCGGAGCTGGCCGCACCCATCGCGATTCCGACGGTTGCATTGGCCATCGCCGGGGCGTCGTTGACCCCATCTCCGACCATCGCGACCTTGTCCTGCTCCCTCAGCTTGCGTATCGACTCGACTTTGTCTTCGGGCATCAGGTCGCCCCAGGCCTCATCCAGACCCACATCCCGGGCAATCGCATCAGCGACCTTCTGGTGGTCGCCGGAGATCATGATCATGCGGCGGATACCGAGTTCGCGCAGACGCTGAAGCGCCTCACGAGCCCCGGCGCGTGGCGTGTCGAGCAGACCGATCGCTCCAAGATCCCGGGTGCCGCGCCGCACCACCATCGAGGTGCGGCCCGCTTCGCGCAGTTGCGCGATGGACGCGGCAGCGGACGCGCCGAGCGGCGCAATGCCCTCGGAGCCGAACATTTCCGCCTTGCCGATCCAGACAGTCTCGTCACCAAGCCTGGCGGTCACGCCGCGGCCGATGAGGTTCTGCATGCCACTGGCAGCTGGAATGGCGACGCTGCCCAATCGTTCGCGGCCGTCGCGCGTAATGGCGGCTGCCAAGGGGTGGTCGCTCAGCGACTCGACAGCGACGGCGACCGTCAACAGCTCTTCCTCCGGCACGCCTTCGATCGGCAGGACGTCGGTGATGCGCGGACGGCCTTCGGTCAGGGTGCCTGTCTTGTCGAACGCCATTGCGTTTAGCGACCCGAGTTCCTCCAGTGGCGCGCCGCCCTTGATCAGCACCCCGCCACGTGCCGCTCGGGCAATGCCTGACAGCACCGCGCTTGGTGTCGCAATCGCCAGCGCGCAGGGGCTGGCGGCCACCAGCACCGCCATTGCGCGGTAGAAGCTGTCACGGAACGGCTCGTCGATGACCACCCACGCAAAAAGCAGCAAGAAGGCCAGCGCCAGAACCGCTGGAACAAAGATGCGCTCGAACTTGTCTGTGAAGCGTTGCGTCGGCGACTTGCGCGTTTCGGCTTCGCTGACCATCTTGACGACCCGCGCCAACGCCGAATCGCTCGATCGCCTCGTGACCTCGATCTCGATCGCGCCACTGCCGTTGATCGTGCCGGTGAACACGCGCGACTCGGCATCGATGCTAGCGGGTCGTGCACGAGCGTCTGCAGGATCTCCCACGGGACGCTTGTCCACCGGAATGCTCTCGCCGGTGACGGGTGCTTGATCGACGCTGGTCGTGCCGAGCAGAAGGAACCCATCGGCAGGCAGACGCTCGTTCGGCCTGACCAGTACCACGTCACCGACGGCGAGCTCTTCAACCGGAACCTCACGCACCGTACCATCTCGTCGCACAGTGGCTGTCTGCGGGGCGAGCTCGGCCAGTGCTTCAATGGCGCGCTTGGCGCGTCCCATCGCGTAGTGCTCGAGCGCGTGTCCCAGGCTGAATAGAAACAGCAGCAGCGCACCCTCGGCCCATGAGCCGAGCGCCGCGGCGCCCGCGGCGGCGACCAACATCAGCGAGTCGATTGCGAAACGCTTCAGGCGCAGGTTGTCGATCGCCTCGCGCAACGTGTAGAAGCCACCGAAGACGTAGGCCGCGACGTAGCACGCCAGCGGCGCCCATCCCGGCGCCCCTGGAGCGAGCTTCTCCATGGCGAAGCCGACGACCAGGAAGGCCCCGCATATCAGCGCAAAGATCAGTTCGGTGTTGGGTCCCAGCAGGCCACCATGCGCATGACTCTTTTCGTCCTTGCCGTGTGCATGGCCGTCGCCATCGCGGTGCACATGTTCGGCTTCGCCGTGCTGCTCCCCCTTGCCGCTGGCCGGCACGATTTTCATGCCGGCAAGAACGGCGAGGATGCGCTCCTCGGAAATTTCCGAGCGGTCGAACTCGACATGCATCATGCCGGCGGCGCTGGCTTCGGCCTCCAGGATGCCGGGGAGCGACTTGAGCCGTTCCGCCACGGTGCGCGCACGACGCTCATGACCAATGCCCTCGACTTCCCACAAGGCATGTCCATAACGGTCGCTGATGGCCGCACCAGCCCCTTCTACCAGGTCACGGATGCGCGCGAGCGGCACGGTATCCGGGTCGTAATGAATACACACCTGCGCTGGCGTGCTGCCGACGCCAGCACGTACGTGCACCTCTTGAATGCCGTTGCGTCCCTTCAAGTCGTCGATCAATCGTCCGACGCAGGCATCCGCTTCATCTGGCACTTGCGGCAGCAGGATCTGCAAGTCGATACGCAGCTTTTCGGTCATGGCCATCCTACTTTGAGGTCAAGGCATGGGTTGCTATAGAACTTGCAAGAACGTCTCAATTTGCATTACACCGCTCGGCGAGGTGGCTTGCCACTTGGGTCAGGATGGTCGCTTGGAGCCCGTCGACCGCCGCGCAAACCGATCCGCCTACTCTGGAGCTTGCCTGTCCTCGCGTACGCTCTTCAGGATCTCGATCCCACCCCTGAAAGCGACTACGGCGATCAACGCGCCCGCCACGAGATCCGGCCAGGACGTGCCGAGCCACAGCACAAGTCCACCTGCGACGATGACGCCGGCATTGGAGATGAAGTCGTTCAAGCTGAAGGTCTCCGCGGCCTTCAGGTTGATGTCGTCGGAACGAATGCGCCGCAGCAGGATGAGGCACCACATGTTGATGGCAGCCGCCAGCAGTGCGAGCACCATCATCACTGGGCCCAGTGGTTCCGCCCCATAAAGCCATCGCCTGACGACGTCCGCCATGACGGCAGCAGCGAACAGCAGCAGCATGACGCCCGACACCGACGCCGCCCCACGTTTCCACGCGGAACGACGGTCGAGGGCGATATAGCTCAGCAGATACACGGCTGCATCCGACCCGTTGTCGACGGCGTTCGCGAGCAGTGCGCTGGAGTCGGCCATCCAACCGGCCACGCCCAACCCGGCGAACAGGCCGAGGTTCCACAACAGGACCTGTCGCAAGATGCGCTTATGCGAGGCGACTTCGGCCGTCATGTCGCATGCCGCCGGTGGCGATGCTGCTTCAAGGCCCGCGCAGCGAAGGTGGGCAGCACCAGCAAGGTCAGCGCTGTGGCCGTGATTAGACCGCCGATGACGACGGTTGCCAGTGGCTTCTGCACTTCCGCACCGGATCCCGTTGCGATGGCCATCGGGATGAAGCCCACGATTGCCACCAGCGCCGTTGTCAGCACCGCACGCAGGCGACTTGCCGCGCCGGCGGCGGCAGCCTCCAGCGGCGAATCGCCGGCGGTCAGGTGCTCGCGAATCGCCTGCATCATCACCAACCCATTTAGCGTGGCTACGCCCGACACGGCAATGAAGCCCACGGCTGCTGAAACCGAGAAGGGCATGCCACGCAGGAGCAACGCCAATGCACCACCTACCAGCGCCAATGGCACGCAGAGGAATACCAATGCGGCTTCTCGGATCGTGCCCAGTGCCATGTACAGAAGGCTTCCGATCAGCAGGAACACGACCGGAACCACCATCATCAACCGCGCCTCTGCGCGCTGAAGGTTCTCGAACTGTCCACCCCAGGTCAGGTACACGCCAGCTGGAAGCGATACGTCGGCTACCGCAGCCTGCGCCTCCTGAACGAAGCCGCCCAGGTCGCGGCCACGGACGTTGGCCTGCACCACGATCCGCCGGCTGCCGTTGTTGCGGCTGATCTGGTTGGGGCCTTCGCTGACCTCGATTCGTGCGACCGACGACAGCGGCACCACCGTGCCGTCCGGCGCAACGATGGGCAGCGCAGCGAGCTGCGCCGGATCGTTGCGTGTTTCCTCGTCGAACCGGATCACCACGTCGAAGCGACGATCGCCTTCGAAGATCTTGCCCGCTGAGGCGCCGCCGACCCCGGTCGCGAGCGCTTCGCTGACGTCAGCGGCGGTGAGGCCGTACTGCGCGGCGGCGGCGTGGTCGACGCGCACCGTAAGCGTCGGCAATCCGGAGACCTGCTCCACGCGGACGTCGGCTGCACCTTCCACTGCGCGCAGCTTGAGCGCAACCTGGTCCGCGGTTCTCTGCATGGTGTCGAAGTCGTCCCCGAAGACCATGACCGCCAGGTCGGTGCGCACGCCGGAGATCAGCTCGTTGAATCGCAGCTCGATGGGCTGGCTGAATTCGAAAGCGTTGCCGATCTGGTTGCCGACCACGGTTTCGAGCCGACTGATCAACTCGTCCTTGCCCAGTGACCCGTCAGGCCACTCGGAGCGCGGCTTGAGCACGATAACGCTGTCAGAGATGTTGGTCGGCATCGGATCGATGGCGGCTTCGGCGGTACCGGTACGAGAGAACACCGTTTCTACTTCCGGCTCGGCCGTTATCGCCTTCTCCAGCTCGAGCTGCATCGTCAGCGATTGTTCCAGCGAAGCGGAGGGAACCCGCAAGGCCTGCATCGCGAGGTTGCCTTCGTCGAGCGTCGGCATGAACTCCCGGCCTAGCGAGAGGAACGCCGTCAGGCCGATCGCAAGCATGAGGACGGCACCGGCTAGAACGGTACGTGGCCGCGTCACCGCGATACGGATCACCGGCTCAACCTTGCTGCGCACGAAACGGATGATGCGGGTTTCGTGTTCGCCGCTGTGACCGCCGTCAACTCCCTGATCTGATGCGTGCCCAGGCTGGGTCTTGGGTTCGCGCACGAACAGTGCAGCCATCGCCGGCACGAATGTGAAGGAGAAGATGAACGCACCGATGAGTGCGAGCATGAAGGTCGCTGCCATCGGCTGGAACGTTTTGCCCTCGACACCCTCCAGCGTCAGGATGGGCGCGAACACCAGCAGGATGATCAGCTGACCGAACGCGGCAGGCCGCACCATCTTGCGCGCCGCCTGGATCGCCACGCCAAGACGCTCGCCCGTAGACAGTGCGCGACCCAGTTCGGCCTGCTTCTGGCCAAGCATGAGCAGAGTGGCTTCGATCACGATCACCGCGCCATCGACGAGGATGCCGAAATCGAGCGCGCCCAGGCTCATCAGGTTGCCGCTGATCCCGAAGCGGTTCATGCCGATGACCGCAAACAGGAACGACAACGGGATCACCAGCGCTGTGACGGCCGCCGCACGGAAGTTGCCCAGCAGCAGGAACAGCACGGCAATCACCAGCAACGCGCCCTCGGTCAGGTTCTTGGCGATCGTCTTGACCGTCGAATTCACCAGCACGCTGCGATCGAGCACGGGTTCGGCCACGATGCTGGGCGGCAAGGAACGATTGACCTCGGCGAGACGTTCGGCCGCGGACTGCGCCACGGTGCGGCTGTTGCCCCCGGCAATCATCAACGCCGTTCCAAGCACGGCTTCGTGACCATCGCGCGTGGCAGCGCCCAGACGCGGTGCCTGCCCCAGACCAACGCTCGCCACGTCCGCGACGCGGATAACGAGGCCGTCGCGATTGGCGACCGGCGCCTGTGCCAGATCGTCGACGGTTTGCGCCAGGGCGTCGGCCCGGACGATCAGGCCTTCGCCAGCACGTTGGATGAATCCGGCGCCCGCCTGGACGTTGGAGCGTTCCAAGGCCACCACGAGGTCACCCAAGCCCAGGCCGTAGGCGGCCAACCGTTCGGCGTTCGGGCGGATCGCATACTCCTTGACGTAGCCGCCGATCGTGTCGACACCCGCGAGTCCCGGGGCAGAGCGCATCTGCGGTGCGACGATCCAATCCTGCACGGTGCGAAGGTAGGTGGCACGCGCCTCCGGCGTCCTCAGCCTATCGCCTTCGGGCGTCAGATAGACGCCCTCGGCCTGCCAACCAGGCTCATTCGGTGGAACGACGCTCTCCGGATCGAACGGCGTGAAGTCCACCGTCCACATCAGCACCTCGCCAAGACCCGTGGTCACGGGCGACATCATCGGCGTCACTGCTTCGGGCAAGTCCTCTTGTACTTCCCGCATGCGTTCCGCCACTTGCTGGCGCGCGAAATAGATGCCGGTCTGGTCGGTGAAGATCGCGGTGACCTGGGAGAATCCGTTACGGGAGATCGAGCGGGTACTGGTCAGCCCCGGGATACCGGCCAAGGCCGTTTCAAGGGGGTACGTCACCTGGCGCTCGATCTGTCCGGGCGCAAGAGCCGGCGCGATCGTGTTGATCTGAACCTGGCGATTGGTGATGTCCGGAACCGCGTCAACGGGAAGCGTGCTGAGCTGGAACAGGCCGTAGGCCGCGATGACAGCCGCGACGAAGACAACGGCCCATCGGTAGCGGACGGCCGTTTCAATGATGATCTTGAACATGTGGGGTCCTCAGTGACCGTGCTCGGCTTCGCCCTTGGCGAGCTCGGCTTTGAGCAGAAATGCATTCTTTCCGGCGATGCGTTCATGGCCAGACAGTCCGTTGAGGATCTCGATGTGCCCGCCCGCCCGCCGGCCTGCCAGCACCGGCAGTGCACGAAAGCCCGTGTCGCCTGCCACGAACACCACCGAACGCCCGTCAACGTTTTGCACGGCATCGACAGGCACGGTCAGGCTGTTGCCGCCTTCATCGGAGACGATCACGCCGGCGACCGCGGACCCTGCAGGTGGCAATGGACCGGATTCGGGCCGCGCACGGATGATCGCCATGCCCCCCTGTTCGCGTACATCGGCTGCGACACCCAGCACGATGGCGGCGAAGTTTCCGCTCGGGGCAATGACCTCGACCCGCGCTCCGGGAGCGATCTGCGCCGCGAGCGCCGGTGGCGCCGAAAAGACCAGCTCAGTCTGCGATGGATCGGAGACGTTCGCGATGATATCGCCGGCACTCACAAAGCCACCCGGAGCCACCTGTACTGCCCCCACAACGCCCGGGACAGGGCTGGTGATCGTCACGCGCCCGCCCGCATCGGGCGTCCCTGCAGCACGCGCCTGCGCGGTCGCCGCACGGGCACCCGCGTCAGCAGCAAGCGACCGTGCGCGGGAGGTTTCGAGCTCTTGGCGCGCAACGACGCCCTGGGTCACCAGCGACCGGTCGCGCTGATACACCAGCCTTGCCGCCTCCGCCTCCGCACGTGCGGCATCGGCGTTGGCGCGCATCGTTGCCGCCTCGCCGCTGACTACCACTGCAAGGGGATCGCCCGCGCGTACGCGCGTCCCCGGCGCCACGATGACGCGCTCGACGCGACCGCTTATCGACGCTGCGACAGTGGCGCGTGCCCCGATGGCAGGCTCCACGCGGCCACTCAGCCTGGTTTCCTCACCACCGCCACGGCCCACCGCTACGACATTGATACCCGAAGCTTCGATCTGCTGCGGCGTCAAGGCAACGAGACCCTCCTCGTTCTCGGCCTCTCCAGCGTCATGGCCTTGCTGTTCCGTTTCATCATGGCCGTCTTTCGCGCCATGATCTGTATGGCTTTCCCGCTCCTGATCGTCCCCCTGCGACGCATGACCGTCGTCATCAGAGTGGCCCGCGCTGGGGGTTTTCGTCCCCGATCCAATCGGGAGCTTCGCAAGGCCGAAACCAAGCACGAGGGCCGCGAGAAGTGCAGCGGCAAGGATCAGTTGATTCTTAGTAGTGATTTTCATTGTGCTTCCCGGAACGGAACGCGGCCTTCCAGGCCCGCCAGGTCGATTTCTGCAAGAACGCGCGCGATACGTGCGTCGACGGCGGCAGCTCGCGATGCATTCAATGCCGCGCGCGTGCTGCGAAGTTCCAGCAACGAGATGCGGCCGGCGTCGAATCCGATTCGGGCCAGCCGGTAGGCCTCCCCGGCCGCAGCGACGCGGCTATCCGCGGCTTGCGCACGCATGTTGGAGGCAGACAGCGTTGCTTCTGCCGCAAGTCGCGCAGCCTTGACCTCTTGTTGTTGCGCAACAAGACGCGCCTCCGCAGCGCGTTGATCCGCGTAGGCGGCGCTGATACCACCCCGGTTGCGATCAAACAACGGCAGCGACACGTTCAATCCAATAATCAAGGCCTCATCTCCCGTCTCACGGAAGCGACGCGCGCCAATCGTCGCGTTGACGGCGGGACGCGCGCGCCGCTGTTCAACTGTGATGCGGCGATTGGCCGTTTCATACTCGGCTTGTGCGATACGAACGGCCAACGGGACATCGGTATGGAGCGCATTCGCCGGGGGCGTGCGATCCAGAAGGCTGTCGCCGATCGCCTGCACCGGCTCGTCAAGCATTGCGACTGCAGCCAGACGCGCGAAGGCCGCATCGCGCATCGCCTGCATCTGGCCCAAGGTCGCGCGTGCGGCTTCGGCTTCGCTGTCGGCTTGGACACCACGCAGCGTAGCCTCGCGTCCTTCCTTGACCAGCAGGCCAACCGCACGCGCATCTTGTTCGGCCAGCGACAGGGTTTCTGCTGCAAGTTCATAGCGACGCGCGGCGGCCTCGGCCTCTGCATACACCAGTGCCAAGCGGCCAGCGGCCTGCCAAAGCATCTGTTCACTCCGCAATCCGACCGCGTTGGCCTCGGCGCGGGCGGCGTTGATCCGGGCGCCACGCTGACCAAACAGCTCAAGTGGCTGGCTGATCGACACGGTGGTATCGGCATTTCCGAGACCGGTGTACGGGCCGGTGCCGTAGACGTTCTCGGCTTCCAGCCCGATGGTCGGATTGGGGAGCGCACGGGCTTGCTGGGCGCGCGCATTGGCGGCGTCGGATAGAGCTTCGGCTTCCATCGCGGAAGGCGTCTGCTCGAGCCTCGCGATCAGGGACTCGTAAGAGGGCGCGGTCTGATTCGGTGGCGACGCCATGGACGGCGTTGTGCACACCAAGACAGCCACAGCCAGACCAACCGCTGCAAGCGGTCGACCAAGCAACTTATGCATTGGGAACTCCTGGATCGATCAAATGACGTGGGATGCCCGCAAGCGCGGGCCCAGCACGTCAGATCCTGGGAGGCTTAATCGGTCCGTCGGAGACGAACGATCGACGAACATGATCCTGGAAGGCCAGGACAGCTCTGTTCGGTCGAATATTCAGACCCAAGGCTTCGTCCGAAGGAACGCTTGCCGTGGTGTGATGACAATGGTTATGGGCACACACGCCATGCGAGCGCTCGGAGTCACCCCTCTCATCGGGCGAGTCTGCGTCTTCGTCAGTGACCAATTCGGTCGAGTGGCCTGCTACCGGCTCCAGCGCACAGGCGAACGCATCGAGCACGGGGACCATCAGCATGACTGCAATCAGCAGCATGGCGACGCTCCGACGCAATTTGTTCAGCGGACGATGCATCGGCGGATTATGGGGCGGCTTTTGTTGGGGATACAATAACAATCGCACGTCCTCAGGCGATGCTGAACACGCGAGTGACCGTGTTCGGCGGAGATCCGTGACCCGACCGACGGGCGCCATGGTTGCCGAAGGCACCTGCAGATCGTTGGTCGAGCCACAGGTCTGGCGAACCAAACCTCGAAGCGCGAAGCCCCTAT
>PVXE01000065.1 GCA_014444615.1 Tagaea sp. CACIAM 22H2
CCCTATCTGCTGCTATCGTCGGAGAAAGCGGCGCATGATCTGGCGTGGCGGCCCGAAATGGATTTCGCGCGCGCGGTCGATGCGACGGCCAAATGGTACGCCGATTGGCGGGCGGGCCAGGATCCCGCCGCCTTGGTCCGCGCGGAGATCGCGGCTTACGTGGGTTAAAGTTCCCAGCGCGCGAAACCGGGGAAATCCCGGCCGCGCCACATGCCCTTGATGTCGGCGATCAAGGCGCCCGGCTTCGCAGCGTTCTGGAAATCCGCGACCTTCCAGGCCGCGAATTCGTCATGCGACACCGCGCCGACGATCGCGTCGTAGCCCGCCTTCGCCGGCAGCGCCTTCAGCGGTGCGAAGCCGTATTCGTGCTTGGCTTCGTCGCCATCGCAAATCGGATCGAGTACATCGACCTGATGACCCCATTCGCCCAAAGCACGCACCAAATCGGCGACTTTGGAATTGCGCAGATCGGGCACGTTTTCCTTGAAGGTGAGGCCGAGCACCAGAATGCGCCGCGCGCCAGCCCCGCCGATGCCGACGAGTTCGCGCGCGATGCGCGTGGCGACGTAACCCGCCATCGAATCGTTGATCCGCCGCCCGGCGAGGATGACTTCCGGGTGATGGCCCAGGCGCTGCGAGAGATCGGCGAGATAATAGGGATCGACGCCGATGCAATGACCGCCGACAAGGCCCGGCGTGAAGCGCAGGAAGTTCCACTTCGTGCCGGCGGCGGCCAAAACATCGTGCACCGACACGCCGATCTTGCCGAAGATCATCGCGATCTCGTTCATGAAGGCGATGTTGATGTCGCGCTGCGCGTTCTCGATCACCTTGGCGGCTTCGGCGGTCTTGATGTCGCGCGCGCGGAACGTGCCGCCGCTGGTGACGAGGCCGTAAAGCCCCGCGAGCAGATCGGCGACTTCCGGCGTTTGCCCGGCAACGACCTTGGTGATGCGGTCGACCGTGTGTTCGCGGTCGCCGGGATTGATGCGTTCCGGGCTATAGCCCAGGAAGAAATCGACGCCGGATTTGAGGCCCGATTCCTTTTCGAGGGCGGGCCCCGCGACGTCTTCGGTGACGCCGGGATAGACGGTCGATTCGAGGACGACGACCGCGCCCTTGCGCATGACCTTGCCGACCGTGCGGCAGGCCGACAGCACCGCACCCAGATCGGGCCGGTTGGCGACATCGACGGGCGTGGGTACTGTCACGATATAGACGTCGAGCCCGGCGATATCGGCGACATCCGACGTGACCTTCAGCTTGCTGGCGGTCAGCCTGTCCTTCTCGATTTCGTTGGTTCGGTCATGGCCCTTCGCAAGCTCGCCCACGCGCACCTTGTCGATATCGAAGCCGATCGTCGCGACCCCGCGCGCCAGCGCCACCGCCAGCGGCAGACCGACATAGCCAAGGCCGATAACGCCCACGCGGGCCTTGGCGGGTTCGGGCAGCTTCACGCTCATGCTCTCGCTCCGACTGACATTCTGGTCCCAAGCAGGCTGGCCCCCAGCGGGGCGACACTTTCTAAACGCTATCCCGGCGCCGCCAAAGGGTAAAAGGATCGTCGCGGCGGGACGCGACGGCCACCCCCGCCAGCGCCATCGCGATCGGTTCGACCGGCAGGCGATATTTGGCCGAGGCGACCGGGCCTTGCACGGCCAGGATGAAACCGATCCAGGCGATCGCGAAGATCGCCGGCGTGCGGCGTTCGCGGTTGCGCAGCAGCAGCAATAGCCCGATCACGCCCAGCAATCGCACCGGCCATTCGATCAAAGCGCCGCCCGCCATCCAAGCGAGATAGCGCGCGGTCGAGCTTTCGGCGATGAAGTTGCGCATTTTCGACAACGGCGTCTCACCCTCGGTTTCGTAGAAACCGACGCGTTGGATTTTCATCACTTGTGGAATCATCAGCGTCGCGGGTGAGGCGAGATTGATCGCCATGCCGGATAGCCACGCCTTGACGAAAGCTTGTGGCGGCAGCGTCCACAGATATTCGCGGGTCAATTCGCGGTAAATCGCGGCATCTTCGAAAGGACCGCGACCTTCTTCGCCGCGCAACGCGGCGTGCCGCGCGCGCATTTCGGCGAAGGATTGCGGATAGGGCGTGCCGTCCTGCGCTTCGCGGACCAGCGGGTACCACCACAGCGCCATATGGATGGGCCCTTGCGAGGACAGCGCGAAGTTTCCATGGATGAATCCGTTGCGCAGGATCATCGGCGCCGCGAACGCCGCGACGATGCCCAGCACGATCACGGCATCACGCAAGCCCGCGCGGCCGCGCTTCAGCAGGAAAATTCCGAGACCGAGTACGGGCAAAAACGGCCACACCACCGCGCGGTTGAATAACGCGAGGCCGAACCAAAACCCGAATGCGGCGGGCCCGCCTTCGCCCTTCCACAACCGGGCCAGCGACAGAAAGCCGAAGGCGAGACACGCCACGAAGATCGTGTCGCCCAGCATCGTCGCGGCCAGCACGATCTGCGTCGGGTTCAGCGCCGCAAGCAGCCCGGCATAGCGCCCCGCCCCCGGCTTTACGATGTCGGCCGTGCGCGCGATGGCAACGCAGGCGATCGCATCGATCGCCATTTGCACGACGATCGGGGCCCAATAGGCATCCGCACCGAAGGGCGCCATCGTCAAATGAAGAAACAACGTATAGCCCGGCATCCGGTCGGCCGAGCCCTGCCACCAATCGGGCCCGGCGGCGAGCGCCAGAAACATCGGGCTATCGGGGTGGAAGGTCGCCGGCGCGGAGACGCCGGTGAAGGCGAGCCAGGCGAGACGAACCGCGAAAGCCAGCGCGAAAAGCGCCGCCGGCTTTTCCAGAATGGTCAGTACGCCTTGAGCTTGCGCCATGCGAACACGACCATTTGCAGCAGCAGGAAGCCGTGCCGGAAGCGCGAGATCTGCGTTTCGCCGTAGGTGCGCGCGAGATAGCGGATCGGCACTTCGACGACTTTCAAATTCAGCTTCACGGCGCCGAAGATGAGATCGAAATCGCCGAACGGATCGAAATCGCCGAAATAGAGGCGGTTCGCCGCGATACGCTCGTAATGCGTTTTGCGCAGGACCTTGGTGCCGCACAGCGTGTCGGTGAAGCGCTGATTGAGCAGCCAGGAGAAGATCACCGAGAAGCCGTGATTGGCGATCCAGTTCAAGGCGCGCATCGCCTCTTCTTCCATCGGATAGACGAGGCGCGTGCCGTTGACGAATTCGCCCCGACCTTCCGCGATCTGGCGGAAGAATTTCGGCATCTGCTCGGGCGGCACGGTCAGATCCGCGTCGAGAATCATCAACACGTCGCCGGTCGCTTCCGCGAAGCCTTTGCGCACCGCATCGCCCTTGCCTTTGCCTTCCTGCACGAACACCTTGATGTCGCGATCGGGATAGGCGGCCTGGACGCGGCGCATTTCGTCGAGTGTGCCGTCCTTGGAGTGGCCCTCGACGAACACGATCTCCACGCGCTCGCAGAAATTCGGCAGGCGCTTGACCGCCGCCTCGATATTGCCGCGTTCGTTGCGCGCGGGGATGATCACGCTGGCCGAAGTCGGCACGGGATGCTGGATCTGGCGCGACCGCGCGACCAGATAATGGCGCAGGCAAAGCCCACGCAGGATCGGCAGCGGTGCCAACACGCGATTGATCAGACCGCCCAAACCCAAAAGGCGCAACGGCGACAAGGTGCGCCATTCGCGGCGGATCACCTCGAACCCGGCGAGATCGAGCAACGCCGCCAGATCGCGCATGCCCAGCCAATTGGTCGGCGGCATCGGCGCCTTCAGTCCGAAGCTTTGGGCGACGCGCAACGCGGGCTCCCAAATCGGCGAGTGATAGGACAGCACGATGCGCGTATCGGGATGGCAAACCGCGTGCAGGCGGCCGAGCACCAGCTCGATATCCTCGATCCAGCCGATCGTGTCGGACAGCAGGACGAAATCGAACTTCTCGTCGAGCGCCGTCAGCGCGTCTTCGGTTTCGAAATCGGCGACGCGGAATTCGCAGTTGGGGTGTGCGGCGCGCGCCGCGTCGATCGCGGGCGCGGATGGATCGATACCGAGGCCGCGGCGCGGCTCGAGGGCCGCGAGCGTGGCGCCATCGCCGCAACCCACGGCGAGCACGCTGGCCCCCGGCGGAATCACAAAGCGCAGCGCCCGCGCGTCTTCCGAATGATAGAAGGGATGGCGGCGGCGCCAGTTTTCGCGCTGCGGTTCGTTGCGGTCACGGAACGCGGCGACCTGGCTGCGGCGATCGGTCGTGGTGGTCATGTCGCCGGCCTCGCGTCGCGTTCGAGAATGAAAAAGGCGCGCAAGGCCAAGGCCCGCAACACCGTTTGCGGCAAAGCGCCCTCGATCGCCGTCAAAACCCGGACGAGACCGGCGGGCGCGCCGCGCGGCTGGAAGCCGCCGGTGGCGAGATAGCCCAAGCCCCCGAAGGCTTCAACACGTAAGACGCTCAACCCCGGCGCATGGACGCCCAATTCTCCCGCTCGGCGCCACAAAAGCGTACGCGGGATCCAGGCATTGCCATCCATCGCATCCTTGCCGGGGGCAAATGCCTGGGTCCATGGCTGGGCCACCGCGCGGCAATCCTCGTGATGCAGAAAGCGATAGACGGGCCAGCCCGCCAGCCCGGCCCAGGGCTCGACCAGCAGGCAGCGCCCGCCCGGCCTCAAAACACGGGCGATTTCAGCCAGCGCTTTTCCCGGGACGGCAAAGTGATGCAGCACGTCGATCCCGACGACATTGGCGAACGCGCCATTCGCGAAGGGCAAGGCGTGCACGTCGCAGGCAACGTCCACGCCCGACTGCGCGCCCAGATCGACATTGACGAAATCCGGCCGCCCGGCGCCGTAGAAGCCGGGCCCGTAGCCGAGTTGCAGCGTGCGGCCTGCGACCAAGTTCGCATCGAGCCGCGCGAAAATCTGATCGCCGTACCACTCGGGCAGGATCGGTTTGGCGGCCCAGATTTCGCGATGGCGCGTGACCCAATCGGGATCGGTCACTTGCCGCCCGCGATCCGCTTGAACGCCCATTTGACGGTCGCACCCGAAGCGCCCGCCACCGCCGTGACGACGACTTGTTCGCCGCGCCGCGCTGAACCGCGCTTGCCGAAATAGACGCTTTCGCCCAGATCGACGCGCGCACCCGCCGTTTGCAAGCGCCACGCTTGACCCGAGGGCAAACGCAGCAATGCCGCAGCACCATTCTGAATGACGGAGACCTGCACGTCGGGATGCAGATGGAAGCGGATATCGAAACGCGTCGTCGTCAATACCGGCGGCTTGCCGTCGACGGGGACGAGCGAATCCTCGCCGCGCAAATCCTGGCCGTCACCGGCCACGAAAATCCGGCGGCGATGGACGAAGCCCAAGCGGCCGACATAGCCGTCATGCGCGAGGTCGAGCCAGACATTGCCGTCGGCTTCTTCGCGATTGGCGTCGACATGGCTGGGCCGGCTGAGCAAGCCGCCCGGCGCCACCGGCGAAGAATCGGCGTCCTCGGCGCACAACGTCGAATGCGCCGCCGTTGCGCGCAAGGCGAGCGACCATTCGCTGTCGTCGCGCGGGCCCGCGCCGCAATTGACGATCAGGCGTTCGCGGCCGCACGACATTTCGAAGGACAGCGTGCCGGCATGGGCTTGCGCCGCGTAATTGCCGTCGACCGGCAGACCGGAATCGACGATCAGCGTCAGACGGTCGGCGGTGATGCGATCGAAGCCCGCAGCGACCGCGCGCCCGGCCGGCAGATCGGGCCATTGCGCGCGCGCCAAAACGGCATCGATCGCGGCGGCTTCTTCCTCGTTCGAATCGTTGAACAACGCGAACGCGCCGTCGCCATGACGGAAAAACCGCACGGCCGGCGCGAGTTTTTCGATCGCGCGATGCAAAGCGTCGGGCGTGCGTGCACTGGCCGCTTCGATCGCGGCGCGCGCATCGACCAAACAGGCCAACGCGCGCAACTGCGCCGAAGGCGAGCGCGACGCGTGGAACCCGTCGGTCAACAAATCCATGCCCGCCGCGCGGGCCATCGCTTCGGCCAAACCGGGCAAGCCATTGCCGTTCACCACGCCGCAAGCTTGCGCATAGACGAGACCGCGCAGCGCCGACAAACGGCCAAGGCCCGTGGGTTCGTCCATCGCCACGCGCGCCAAATGGCGCGCTTGGCGCGCGACGGATTCGAGCAGCAGCGGGCCCAGCCCGTCGCCTTCGCCGCGCGACAGGAAGGGGGCGTGGGCAAGCCACGACGCGATGCGCTTGCCCGTGGGTTCCGCATCCCAAGCGACCGGCTTCCAGCCGCGATGGGCGAGAATCCAATCCTCGACCAAAGCCCGCGCGCGCGCTTGCGCAAGCTCGCTGCCCAGCGCGGCAAGATCGTCGAGCCATTCGAAGGAATTGAGCTCAACGACGGCGGCCCGCGACAGATCGGGGGCCGTCCAATCCGGCCGTTCGGGCTTCAACGCGCGGCCCGCGCAGACCAAACGCCCGCCGACGATCGCTTCGCCGCGCGCGATGGAACCGGGCAAGGGCGGCGGTGCAAGACGCGCAAGACGCGCTGGCGCCCGGCCGCCGATCAACATGCCGTAGAGGAACGAGCCGTGCCAGGCATCGGCCATGCGCGAGCGCGTGGCTTTGCGCTTGGGCATCGATCAGGCTCCGCGCAGGCGGCGCAGATTGTCCGCGTATTTGGCGGGACCGCCGGCGAAACCCGCCGTGCCCGCGACCAGCACATCGGCACCGGCGGTGCGCACCAGCGGCGCCGTCCTGTCGTTGACGCCGCCATCGACTTCGAGATCGATCGCGCGACCCGTCGCGTCGATGCGCTTGCGCAAACGCGCGATTTTGTCGAGCGCCGTATCGATAAAACTTTGGCCGCCGAAGCCGGGATTGACCGACATGACGAGCACGAGATCGACATCGCCCAGCACGGGATCGACCGCTTCGATCGGCGTGCCGGGATTGATCGACACGCCCGCCTTTTTACCCAAGCTTTTGATGAGCTGAACCGTGCGGTGGATATGCGGACCCGCTTCCGGATGCACGGTCAGGATATCGGCCCCCGCATCGGCGAATTCCTTGATGAAGGGATCGACCGGCGAAATCATCAGATGCACGTCGAGCGGCAATTTGGTGTGCGGACGGATCGCGCGCACGATCATCGGGCCCAGGGTGATATTGGGCACGAAATGCCCGTCCATCACATCGACATGGATGTAATCGGCGCCCGCCGCTTCCATGGCGCGGATTTCTTCGCCCAGTTTCGCGAAATCGGCCGACAGGATCGACGGTGCCAGACGGATTTTCTGCTGCACGAGGGCACCTCTAGTATCTACCAGCCCATGTATCAGTGCGGGCCCAGCGGGGCAAGGGATGGTAGGTCGCGGGATCGGCGGATAGGGCGAGGATTTATCGCATGTCAGCGGCGGGGGCGATGGCTATAATCCGCCGCCTTCGGACGACCCGGTTTCCGTTAGCGCCTTGTAACGATTGTCGATTTGCCCCCTATGCGTCGTCTTGCGGCCCCCTCTTTGACCGTTCTCGCCTTGGCCTTCGGGCTCTGGGCCGGGACGCCCGACGCCGCGACGGCGCAAGGGCGGGCGGCTTCCGACAATCTGCCCGTACTGCTGACATCCGACGAAATGACGTCGGATGAAGAGCTGGGCGTCGTCACCGCATCGGGCAATGTCGAGATCGCGCAGGGTGGGCGCATCCTGCGCGCCGACACGCTGACCTATAACCGCCGCACGGGCGTCGTCACCGCTTCGGGCAATGTGTCGGTCGTCGAAGCCTCCGGCGAGGTTGCGTTCGCCGAGTATGTCGAGCTGACGAGCGACCTTCGCGACGGCGTGATGCGTAATATCCGCACCATGCTTGCCGATCAAAGCCGCTTCGCGGCCGTCACCGCGCGCCGTGCCGACGGCTCGCGCACCGTGATGCGCCGGGCGACCTACAGCCCGTGCGAGCCTTGCGAGAAGGATCCGACGCGCGCGCCGATCTGGCAGCTGCGTGCGAGCCGCATCACCCACGACGCCGAGCAGAAGGAAATCGTCTACGACGACGCGTGGATGGAAATCGCCGGCGTGCCGGTGTTCTACACGCCCTATCTCTCGCATCCCGACGGCACCGAGAAGCGCAAATCCGGCTTTCTGCCGCCGGATGTGTCGACCTCGTCGCGCAACGGCTCGATGCTGGCCACGCCCTATTATTGGACGTTGGGCCCGTCGGCGGATTTGACCGTCACGCCGATTTTTATGTCGAACGACAATCCGTTGATGGCGGCCGAGTATCGCGAGCGGATGCGCAACGGCGAGATGGCGTTCGAGGGAGCCATTCTACGTACGAAGGACGGTGGAGAGAGCATTCCTGATTGGCGGGGATTTGCTCGCCTTTCTGCAAACCAAGATATCAATGACAATTGGCGCACAGGCCTCGACGCATCTCGTGCCACCGACAAGACTTTTATCGAGCGCTATAAATTACGGCGGCGATTCTCACTAATCGAGCAGAACACCCTGGAAAGCAGGGCCTTCGTGGAGCGATTCTCAGACGAGACGTATCTCGTCGCGAATTTATTTGCATTCCAAGGACTGCGCCCCGAAGACACTTTGGAACGGGTGCCATACGCGCTGCCATATGCGAGTTTCAGGTGGACTGGCGAACCAGGTGTCGCTGGGGGGCGTTACGGCTTGGACGCCGACGTCATGTCCATCTATCGCGAAACCGGACAGCATGCTCAACGGGTCAGTGTGACTCCGACCTGGCGACTGCCGCATACGACCCGCACAGGAGAAATTTATACGCTTTCAACCAGCCTGCGTATCGACGGCTTCCATACAGCCGATCCAGAGATCGGGCGCGATCAGTTCCAGGCCTCAAGTTCCGGCGGTGCGGCACGCGTGCTTCCGCAGATTGCGCTCTCTTGGCAGTTGCCGCTCGTCAGAAAATTTGGCGTGGTATCATCTTTGATCGAACCGATGACGGCCGTTTATCTTGCTCCAAACTTGGGGAGCCAGCGCGAATTTCCGAACGAAGACAGTCGTGGACTTACATTCGACGACACGAATTTATTCCGGCTTAACCGGTTCACGGGCAGCGACCGCCTCGAGACGGGCGCGCGCTTCGTATATGGCTTCAACACCCGCCTGAACGCGCCGGGCCAGGTCTATTCAGCGTTTGTCGGCCACCAGCTTCGAATGGAAGACGAGCAAGCCGTTCCCAGTTTTTCCGGACTTCAAAAGCGTTCTTCGGATTTCGTAACGCGCGTGAGCGTTCAACCGCATTCGATGGTCGAGGCGACCCACCGCGCGCAGTTCCGTAGTGAAAGCGGCGAAATGGTTAGATCCTTGTCCACACTAACGCTTGGGCCGTCCGCGTTGCGCTTCAACGTGTCTCATGTTCGCATCGATCGCTCGCTGCAGCCAACGGCCAACGATTCTATCAATCAGGTCGGGACGTCCATTGTCGCGCGGCTGAGCGAGTATTGGCGGACTCGCGCCTCGATCGCACGCGATCTCGGGAATCAAAGCGGTACCCTTTTGGCTACCACGGCGTTGATCTACGAAGACGACTGCTTCCTGTGGGGGCTAGAAGGCCAACGCCGCAATATTGGGAGGGCAGATATTCCGCCCGATACGGCTCTATTTTTCCGCTTTGGCTTCCGTAATCTCGGCGAGCTCGCGCTTCGAGGCTTCTAGGAAATTTTCTAAAGAATGACTATCAACGGCGAGGCGCCGTCGTATCTTTGAAGTGGTCGGCGAGCTGGCGCACGATGTCGCTCCCGACCATATCAATAAGTCTCTCTCGTGCGTTGTCGAGACTGACACGGGTCGCGAACTCGCTATTCGTGATTTCATAATCCGTAGCGAAGAACGTCGTGCCGCCTGTCAAACGGCCACCGGCATTGTCGCGCAATGTAAACTGCGCGGAAATCGAGTAACTCCCCCGACTAATGACGTCGTCGCGGCGCAGTGCCAGTACCTGCCTTGGTTCCCTGAGCTGCACCTGCAACGTGTATTGGTCTGCACCATTGGACCGCTGTGTCGACATTAACTCGCCGAGACGCTGGCTCAGTAATTGCCCTGAACGATCGGGAATTGGTTGAATTCTGATCTGCGATAATTCCGCCTGCACATTCGTTCCGCGCCCGCGCGCGAGCAACGGCTCGTACCCGCAGCCCGCGAGCGAAACAAGCGCGGCGGTCAGAGCGAATAGTCGGAACGCACCGGAAATACCCATTCCGGAATAGTTAACAGATGCAAAAAGGTGCTTCAACATCCGTGGGCTCCCGATCGGTTCAGGTCGGATTCTCGTTCGCGAGAAGATCCGATGGCCAAGCAGCCGGATTCCGCGTCAGGCCGCGATAAATCGCATCGTAGGAGTCGGCGCATTTCTCGACGCCGAAATCCGCTTCAACCCGCCCGCGTCCGGCGGAACCCATACTCGCCCTCAGCTGCGCATCGCTGCTTAATTTCACGATGGCGTCGCTCATCGCCACCGGATCGCGCGCTGGAACCAGCAAACCCGTCACACCGTCCAACACAGCGTCGGGTGTTCCGCCGACGCGCGTGGCGACGACGGGAAGATTCGCGGCCATCGCTTCGAGCACGCTGTTCGAGAAGCCTTCTTCATGGGATGCGGAGACGTAGATATCTGAGGCAATCAATAGCGGTCGTACGTCCGCACGCTCACCGGCATAGCGCACGTGATCTGCGATACCGCCTTCGCGCGCGCGCGCTTCTATTTCTCCTTGCAGCCCGTCGTCTCTGCCGACGCATAGAAGAGTCCAGTCTTCCGGCAGACGGTCGCGTGCGATCGCCAACGCCTCGACCAGATCCAGATGACCTTTATATGGAAGCAGATTCGCAACGATGACGATCAAGATGCCGTCGCCGGAAATGCCTTCCTGTTGCCGGACGGTCGCGCGCGATTCTTCCGTCTGATCGAGAGCGACGCCATTATAGATCAATCCGAGTTGGGCTTCTGCGATGCCTTCCCGACGCAGATCCCGAAGGATTGCGGTCGAGTTTCCAAGCACGGCATCCGCGTGCCGCATGACCCGGCGCTCCAGCCAGGAAGCGCTGGCATTCTGCGATTGATACAGATTTAACGCACGACGGCTCGATATCCAGGGACGGAAGCGGCAAAGCAGGCACGCAAGCCCCCCAATCGACGTCGGATTCGGCAGAAATGCATGAACGAGTCTGGGCCGCATGGACCAAAGCAGCCGCAGGACCGGCAGCGTTTGGAGGAGGTAGGAGACGCCGCCGCGTAAGGGGCGCGGCAGAAAGCGGATTTGGCTAAAACGGCTTTCCGCGTCAAGCACCATTATCCCCGCCGCGCGAAGCGTGTCGCCGACGGGTCCGTCGGGTCCGAGACGCGCAACGCCCACGCGCCATCCGCGCCGCGCCAGAAGCGGAAGGATCGCGCTGATATGACGTTCGGTTCCGCCGACCTTGAGTGAGCTGGCAAGAACAAGGATATCGATCTGCGACGGCGCTCTGATCTTGATCTTCCAAACCGCCTCCACAAAAAGGCGCATCCAGTAGACAAGCGTACGGATATTGAACCGCAGAGTCATCCACGGCGCCAAAGGACTAGTACGCAAGATTTTCAGAAGCGTCGGAATGCGGCCGCTCAACGGCATCGATTTGACGATCCAGGCCCGCAGAGCCATCGCCGCCAGATATCGCCGCGCTGGCCGCACATCGCGGCCGCGATCAATCGCGAGAAACGCTGCGCCAAGCTCCAAAAGCGCCTCGATCATCGGCCGGATATCGAAGATGCGTTGTCGGCCGGCTATCCGCGAACCGTGGATCGCGTCGAATATTGCGTATGTCATTTCCGGCGACAGGATCACCTGGCCGAGCTCGTCCAACTGCCGGCGGGCGCAAAAGTCGATCGACGTCCTTTGCTGTTCGTCGACGCGCGTCACAGAGATATTGGTTCCGTGGATACGATAGGCGAGAACGGCAAAAGGCAAGTTCGCAGCTTGCGTTAGCGGCAGGAGACGCGTCCAAAGATCGAAGTCCTGATTCGCCTGATACTGCTCGTCGAACTCGAGGCGGTGACGCACGAGAATGCTCCTGCGCAACATCACCGTCGGATGATGAAACGGATTGCGCGTCAGGCTCGTCAGCCGGATCGCCAGATCGTCTTCGGGCTGATAGGCGAAATCCACCCGGCGACCCGCGCTATCAATGATCCACATCGCGCCGCCGACAATTCCCACCTCGGACTTCGCATCGAGGAGCGCCGATTGGGCGGCCAAGCGATCCGGAAAGGCGATATCGTCCGCATCCATGCGGGCGACATACTCGCCCCTGCAAGCGCGCAAACCGATATTCAGCGCCGGCGTTTGGCCGAGATTTCGCGGATTAGAGATCAGTCGAATTCGGGAATCGGGATACGACTTTATGATTCGTACGCTGGCATCGCGTGATCCGTCGTCCACGATGACGAACTCGAAATCGATGAATGTCTGATCAAGAATGCTGTCTATCGCTTCGCGCAAATACGTCGCGCCGTTATAGACCGTCATCAACACGCTGACTTTAGGGGGCGTCATCGGAGGGTTATTCCCGAAAACCCAGTTTCGCAAACGAACGCCCAGAAAATCGGGTGGGATGGCTCCGCATTCAGATCAGCCGATACAGCCGCCGAGAGCGCGGCTCGATAGCCTTCGGGATCGGCCGCTCGGCGGTCCGTTCTATAGCCGGAGAGACAGTCGCCGATCCACTTGGCATGCAAGGCCGCGCAATTTGCACCGCCGATCGCGAATGCAGCCCATGCCGTTTGCGCGGATTGCAAAGCACCCAATTCGACCAGCCGATCCGACGGATATTGCCGGAAGCCATGCTGCCCATACAGCCGGAGGCATATGGGTGCGGGTATGAAATGGATCTGGAGGGAGACCGGAACTTTGTTGCACGCGCGCGCGGCGGCTGCAAAAAAGTCACCGTCGGCTTCGATATGCTCGGCCGCCGACTGCGAATAGAAAAAATTGGCGCGCGGGGGGATCGTGGCGGAGAAATCCACGCCGTCAAACACGGAGAAATTCCACGACTCATGCCGTTGCGCGAGATGCGGCCAAAGTTCATGCGGCTTGATATCCGCACCCGCATAGTCAACTTCCACGCCCATGCGCACACTTAGATTTTCGGCCGCCCGGCCGGAGCCGCATCCCATCTCGTGAATCGACGGACGGCCGCACGCCGTCACGAACGCATTCCAGGGATAGGAGTCCAGAAACGATTCGCTGATCGCGCGTCCTGGGGACGGCGTGCCGGCCGGCAAACTGAAGGGAAACGGCATGCGACGGGCCTGAAAGCCCCGCCGACGCGCGCGCACGTTGCCTCTTAGAACGTTGTTCGCCAGATTTCCGGCGAAATACCGAACTCGCTCCAGCACGCCAAGGGACTTATCCCCGCTAACGGCTGTCAAATGGCGTGAAAGTCGGGTTACATCAAACATCGCCGACCTCGGCCGTCTGCGCGGCGATCATCCGGGCATAGAGCCCATTACGCGCAAGAAGCTCTGTATGCGTCCCGCTCTCGGCGATCCGGCCCGACTCCATCACGTGGATAATCGACGCGTTGCGGATGCTCGATAGCCGGTGCGCGACGACTAGCACCGCGATATCCCGTCCCATCGCTTCGACGACTTCCCGTAGAGCCTGCTCGTTCAGCGAATCCAATTGGCTTGTCGCTTCGTCGAGGATCAAAAGATCAGGCTTGCGTAGAAATGCGCGGGCGAGCGCGATGCGCTGCTGCTGTCCGCCGGACAATCTTACACCGCGCTCACCGACGATCGTTCCATAATCATCCGGCAGGGCCTCAATAAACGAGTCTATCGAAGCCGCCTTCGCCGCCGCTTTGATCCGGTCGATCGGTACGCTCTCGAACGGAAATGCGATGTTCTCAGCGATCGACCGATTGAAAAGGAAGCTGTCCTGCGACACGACGGCCAGCCGACGGCGCCATTCCGCCACGTCGCACTGCCGAAGATCGACACCATCGATCAGCACTTGGCCCTGCGTAGCGGAATAGAGCCCGGCGATCAACGCAATCGCGCTCGACTTACCGGCGCCGGACGGGCCGACAAGTGCGACAATTTTGCCGCGCTCGAGCGTCATCGAAACGTCGGTCAATGCCGCACCCATATCGGCTGAGTAATGCAGCCCGGCCCCCGCCAGCCGCACCTCTTGAACCGACCGGGCGAGCGGCAGTTTTCCGCGCGCCTCGACCGCCGACTGCATTTCGGCGCGTTCGCCTTCCGCGCGGTGGAAATCCGCATAAGCGATTGCAATGACGTTCCGCAAATCATAAAGCGCGGTGACCGGGCCCAACAGACGCGAGATAACCACGATGTAGACAATGACGGTCGGTAACCATTCGGCTGGAGAGCCCGCAAATAGATACGGTCCTGCAAACAAGAGTGCGCAAACGAACCCGCCGACCCAAAGGGAGAGAATTGGGCCCGGCAGAGCCTGAAGTGCCGCAAGGATCTTGCGCGCACGGATATTCATGCGAAGTAGGGCGTCGTGCTGCGCCTTGACAGCCGGTTCGGCGGCCGAAAGCCGCACGAGGCGGAATCCACTGACAATATCGTGCAATAGTTGGCCGATTTCGATGGACAGATCGCTGACGAGCTTCGCCTTCCGACTGACGATCTGGCCGGAAAATTGTCGCAGCCCGAAGAGCGCGATACCGACGAAGATGAGGATCGTTGCCGTCACCTGCCACGAGAGAAAAAGCATGAGGAGGAAATAGAGAACCAGGAGGCAGAAATTCCATATCAACGACGCGAATGCCGTTAGGACGCGCGACACCTGCGAAGGGTAGCCGTTAATCAAACTGATGATCTCGCCGTAACGCTTCCGATTGACCCATGCAAGTTGCGCATCCAGAAACAGCGAAATTGACCGCGAGATCATCTGCTGCTGCAACGTCAGAGGAAGGAACGACGTCAATGTCTGAATGGCGATCAGCAGCGTGCCACGCAGAATCAGCGAGAGGAAAAGGACGACGGCAGCTGTCTGGAGCTGCTCGACCGCCGTCATGCCGGCGAAAATATCGGCGATCCAACCGAGATAGGGCATGCCTTGAAAGGCTTGCGCGCCCGATTGGGCCTGCAAGATCGGGAAGATCATCGCGAGACCGATACCCTCGGTCGCCGTACCGAGCATAGAAACCAGCAAGAAAGCGGCGAAAAGCCGGGGTTGGGATGCCAGCATCTCCAGGCATCGCCGCCCAAAACGGCCGTACTCCCGAAGCCTGCCGATGACCGTCGCGATCATGCCTAGGATTCGCTCGATGCCGGAATTTCAGACGTTTCGACGCCAAGCCGCGTCAGCAACGGCGCATAGACCAGCCTGCAATGCAGATCGGCCAGTTTTGGCCAGTCATGCGCCAGGACATCCAGCTGCGCACGATCCATTCTAGCGGCGGTGGCCGCCCTGTCGATAAGCGCCACCTCGCACGCTTCGGCGAGAGCCCCGGCATTTTCGATCGGACGGACCAGCGCGTTCACGCCGTCGACGCAGATGTCCGGCGCCATACCCACGGCCGTCGTGACGAGCGGCGTGCGGGTCGCCCACGATTCGACGATGGCGAGCGGCCCGCCCTCGACCCGCGAAGCGACGAGATAGAGATCGAGCGCATGATAGAATTTCGCCATGCCGGTCAAATCGGACAGATAGGTGTGGAAATACGGGATCTTCGCGGCAGCCAGTCTTTTCTTCACATAGCCGCGCGCGGGTCCGGTCAGCACCACGAAGATCGGCAGGCGCCGCGCGAGAATTTCCATCGTATCGCAGAAGACGTCGGGGCCTTTGATCCATTTCGGATTCTCGCCGTCGCCCCAGCCATCCCCGTCCTTTTGAAAGGATCCGATGGCGAAATGATCAGCCGGAATGCCGAGCTCCGATCGGATGGCGGATTTCTCCGAAGCGCTTGTCGGCGCAAACAAGCGCAGATCGACCCCCAGCGGAATCCGCACGGTCCGCGCTGCCTCGACGCCGCGCGCAATCAGGTCTTTTCGCATCGCCTCGGTCGTCGTGATGACCATCGGGAAGAGGTTCGGGTGCTGCAGAAGGGTATTCACGATCCGCTTGTCGTCGGGATGATCGTCGAGCCGACCGTGCATGAAGCTCGTCGTCGCGAGTTGATCGTCGCGCAGACGCGAAACGAGATCGGCAACGGCGTACTGCGAAACGCAATGCGCGAGGGTCGGCCCTCGCCCGTCGAGCGACGTCGTGACCCTCGCGAATCCCGGCCAGTGCGCGTTGGTGCCCGCAGCCAAATACTGTGCGACCGACGTCAGCGCCCAGTTCACGTTGTCCGCGACCATCGCAACGCGCGGACCCGGCGGACCAAACCGACGGATCGCCGCGCGCGCGAGTTTTCGGACAGCGTTACTACCCGGCAAACCAGAAATCCGATCGAGCATTTCGGGGATCAAAACGGCTTGTATTTCGGGCGGCGCGGCATCGCGATTTTATAGAAGGTCGAATTGCGCACCAAAACGCCGGCGTTGCGCAAATAATCCTTGGCTTTCTTCGTGCTGTGTTCGGTGTAGTGGAAAATATTCCCCGCCGCGACGGCATCGGCACCACCGATACGCACCCCGTCGACTAGGTGGTCCCAATCGCCCACGCCGCCCATCGCGATGATCGGCACGCGCACGGCATCCGCGAACTTGCGGATCAAATTGAGATCGTATCCGCGCTTGTCGCCGTCATGTTCGACATGGTTGACCATGATCTCGCCAGCTCCCCTGCGCGCCACTTCGCGGGCCCATTCGACCGCATCCCAACCGGTAGCGTCTCGCGCGCGGCGCGACATGGCTTCGTAGCCGCTGGAGAAAGCGGGATCCGGCCGCGCATCGATCGATGCAACGACGGCTTGGGAACCGAACGCCTGCGCAAGAACGCCGATCAGCGCGGGATCGGCGTAGCTGGCTGTGTTCACGACCAATTTATCGGCCCCGGCGCGCATATAGCGTTGCGCGGTTTCGATCGACCGGACTTTGCCGCCGACGCTGAGCGGGACGAAGCAGCGGCGCGAAAGTTCCTCAACGATTCCCACGAACTTGTCAAGATAGTCGTCGCTATCGGATATCTCCAGCACGCCGATCTCGTCGACCGTCCAGCCGTTGAAGAAATCGACCGCCGTGAACGCGCTGCCGACCATGTTGATGGACTTGAAGCGGCGCGTTTGCACGACGTTGCCGTTATAGACCAGCAGCACCGCGATCAAACGGTTCTTGGTGTAGGTGGCCGACATGCGTCCTCAGCGATTGAACAGGAAGGTTTCGAGCATCTTCATGCCCGCGAGCTGCGATTTTTCGGGATGGAACTGGACGCCAGCCAGCGTGTCGCGCTCAAGTGCCGCAACGAAATCGATGTCGTAGTTGCACAGTCCGCAGGCGTGGCGCGCGGCGTCCCCTTCGTTCGGCACGTAGTACGAATGGACGAAATAGAAATCGAACGGTGGCACGAGATTGCGAAACAGGGCGGCATTGCCGACGGGCCGCACGTCGTTCCAACCGATATGGGGAACCTTCGGCGCCTCGGGAACGTCGGGAAAGCGGCGAACCTTGGCGTCGAACCAGCCGAGACCGGGCTCGCTTCCCTCTTCACTGCCCGAAAACATGAATTGGAGCCCGAGGCAAATGCCGAGATAGGGCACGCCACGCTCGCGCACCAGTCGGTCGAGCGCCGCATCGTGACCGCGCGCGCGCAGGCCGCGCATACCGGCGTCAAATGAACCCACCCCCGGCAGCACGATTCGCGCCGCGCCGTCGAGGTCAGCGCCCGTAGGCGCGACGACCACGTCGACCTCGAAGCACTCGAGGGCGTTGACGACCGAACGGATATTGCCCAGTCCGTAGTCGACGATGGCGACCTTCATCGGACGGCGAAGACCGGTTTGACGATCGGACATTCGAGCCGCTGCTCGACCTGACCGCGATCAAGCTCCGCCGCGATGATCTTGAGCACGGCGTCATAGGCCGAGAGGACATAAGCAACGTCGGCGTCGGTCAGCGCGTAGGAGACGTTGTGGCTTGCGTTGATCATCACACCACGCGCCAGCATCTCCTTCTGGAACATCGTCTTGATCACGAGGCCCGGCGTTTCCTCGCCGGACTTGGGATGCTTGTGCGGCTTGAACGACAACAACACCCAGGGATCGGCCCCGGAAGTCGCGATCTGACCGCTCAAGCCGTTGGCCGCAATCTTGGCCTCGACCGCCTCGCGCAATTGGCGGCCGCGCCGCCATAGCGTATCGATGACCGGTTCGCGCTTCATTTTGTCGATGACGGCGATGGAAGCCGCCAGCGCCAATGCTTCGCCGCCGAAGGTCGAAGAGAAAAAGATCTCCTCCATTTGGCGCATGATATCGGCCCGCCCGACGACGGCCGAAATGGCAAGCCCGTTGGCCATCGACTTCCCGAACGCGGAAAGATCGGGCGTGACGCCGTAGCGCGCCTGCGCACCACCCAAATGGATGCGAAACCCCGTAACGATTTCATCGAAGATCAGGATCGCGCCGTGCCGATGCGTGATCTCTTTGACTTCCGCCAAATAATCCGCCTTCGGCTCGCTCGACGAAACCGGCTCGAGAATGACCGCTGCGAACTCGCCGGGATGGGCGCGCAGCACCGCATCCAGCGCAGCAGCGTCGCCAAACGCGAAACGGTGCGAAAGAGCGGCGACCGCGGCCGGCACACCCTTGTTGCGCGACGTCGCGCCGATATACCAATCCTGCCAGCCGTGATACCCGCCGATCGCCACGCGATCGCGCCCGGTGTAGGCCCGCGCGAGACGGACGGCGCCGGATGTCGCATCCGAACCGTTCTTCCCGTAACGTACCGCTTCCGCGCAAGGGATCAGTTCGACCAATCTTTCGGCGAGATCGATTTCGAGTTCGCTCGCCATCGAGAACACCGTTCCCTCGCTTAACTGGCGCACGATGGCGGCATCGACGTCGGGATCGCAATAGCCCAGCACGACGGGCAAAAGACCGTTCACGAGATCGACATACTCGTTGCCGTCGACATCCCAGCAGCGCGCGCCTTTGCCGCTCTTGATGAATAGCGGCGCGTGACCGTGCGGGAACTGGATGTAGCTCTTGCTGAAAGTTTGCGAACCCAGCGGGACCGTTTTCGTTGCGCGTTCGAGCATCTCCACGCTGCGGCGGTAACGCGGATTGATGGAATTCTTCATGTCAGACCTCTAGGTATGACGGGGCTCCCCCCGGCGGCGCGGTGAACGGCAAGGGCGACTGCGAGAGCCTCGGCTCCCTCCGCGCCCGTCGCGAGAATCGGATTGGATCCGCCTTTCAGCACGTCTCGGAAGGCGGCCAGCATGGCGAGATACGGCGCATTCGGATCGACTTCGCCCGACGAAAGCGTCACGCGGCCGTCGGCGTCGGAACGCGTCACCTCGAATCGCTCGGGACGCTTGCCGAAGCTCGTCCAATCGAGCGTCGCATCGCTTCCGACGATCTCGCAACCGCGAAGCTTGGCCCTGCGGAGAAAATCGAGATGCACGTTCGCGCGAACACCCGAGGCGTGCCGAAGCATCGAGACGGCGTGATCTTCAACGTCGATGCCGAGATCGCCCGCGGTCGCAATATCGGCACTGACGCGCGTTACCGGACCGAACAAGGAGATCAAATAATCGAATTCGTGAATCGAGTCGAGAACGACGCCGCCGCCGCGCGCGCGCTGCGCGCTGTAGACGACGCGGAAATCCACGCCGGGCCGCATTTCCGGTAGGTAGGAGCCGTACATCGCGCGCGCGAAAATCGGCCGGCCGATTAGCTTCATCCCATCTCGCAGCGCTGCGATTCCGGGATGGAATCGCATGTTGCAGGCGACATAAAGCCGACGCCCGCGGGCCGCCGCTTCGTCGACCAGCGCATCGGCGTCCTCCTGGGAGAGCGCGATGGGCTTCTCCACCAGGACATCGGCACCCGCGGCAAGCGCCCGGCGCGCGATCGGAACGTGCTCCGCATGGGGGGTCGCCACGATGATGGCAAGCGGACGGCTGG
>PVXE01000066.1 GCA_014444615.1 Tagaea sp. CACIAM 22H2
AACATGGTGAAA
The DNA here is from genome assembly GCA_014444615.1 of Tagaea sp. CACIAM 22H2. Classification (GTDB taxonomy): domain Bacteria; phylum Pseudomonadota; class Alphaproteobacteria; order CACIAM-22H2; family CACIAM-22H2; genus Tagaea. The sequence continues at coordinate 13 of PVXE01000066.1, forward strand.
TAAATGGTGACTTGAGGCTCCGGCACCGATTGGGTACCCAATCTTCCGGAGCCTCTTTTCTTTTCGGGGAACGAGACTCGTCCCTGGGCCGTTAATCCAAGCGGCCCCACGAAAGACGACCACCCCGCCGGAGTTCAGGTTCAAGTGTTCAACCCGCGTCAGCAGAAGCCGCGCACCATCGCCCAGCGCACGTTGAAGGGCCCCATCTCCTGCTCGGGGACGGGGCTGCATTCCGGCCGTAAGGTGACGATGTCGCTGCTGCCCGCGGCCCCGAATTCGGGCATCGCTTTCCGCAGCGCCGTGACGGGCGTTACGGTGAAGGCCGATTACCGCAACGTGACCGATACGCGCCTGTGCTCGCTGCTGGGTGCGGCACCCGGCCCGCGCTTCGGCACGGTCGAGCACCTGATGGCCGCCCTTTACGGCGCCAGCATCGACAACGCGATCGTCGAACTCGACGCCGACGAAGTGCCGGTGATGGACGGCTCGTCCGCGCCGTTCCTGTTCCTGATCGATTGCGCGGGCACGATCGAGCAAGCGGCCCCGCGCCGCGCGATCGAAGTGCTGAAACCCATTTCGCTCGACGATTCGCGCGACGGTGCGGCCATCGAGATCCGTCCCGGGCGCGGCTTCGCCGCGACCTTCGAGATCGACTTCCCCACGCCGACGATCGGCCGCCAGAACCTGTCGCTCGATCTGGGCCCCGAAGCGTTCCGCCAGGAAATCGCGCGCGCGCGTACCTTCGGCTTCGAACAGGAAGTCGCGGCGTTGCGCGCCGCCGGCTTGGCGCGTGGCGGCAGCCTCGACAACGCGGTCGTGATCGCGGCCGACGGCAGCGGCTTGCTGAACCCCGAAGGCCTGCGCTTCGACGACGAGTTCGTGCGCCACAAAGTGCTCGATCTGGTCGGCGACCTGTATCTGGCGGGTGCCCCGTTGCTGGGCGTGATTCGCGCCCGTCGCACCGGCCATCGCCACAACAACGCGCTGCTGCATGCCTTGTTTGCCGACGCGGCGAATTGGCGCATGGTCGAGCTGACCGAGGCACATTTTGCGGGCGTTTCGCCCGCTATCGCCCCCGTCCACGCCGACGCCGGACAGTAACGATCCGGACTTGCCCGGATTGGCGTTCGGGCCGCGATTCGCCTATATTCCCGCCATGATTCGAAGCTTCCGATTTGGCTTGGGGCGCCCCGCCCTCGCGGCCTTCGCCTTTTTCGCCCTCGCCGCGTGCAGCGGCGACGAGAAAGAGCAATATGTCGAGCGTCCGGTCGAGGAGATCTACAACGACGCGGTCAACGCCATGTCGACCGAGCAGTATCGCCGCGCGGCGCGCCTGTTCGACGAAGTCGAGCGCCAGCACCCCTATTCGGTCTGGGCGACGCGCGCGCAGCTGCAGGGCGCCTATGCGCTCTATCAGGTCAACCGCTACGACGACGCGATCAACGCGCTGGACCGCTTCATCCAGCTGAACCCGTCCAACCGCGACACGCCTTACGCCTATTATCTGAAGGCGCTGTGCTACTACGAGCAGATCGTCGACGTCGCGCGCGACGCGCGCATGACCGAAAACTCGCTGAACGCGCTGCAAGAAGTCGTGCGCCGCTTTCCCGATTCGACCTACGCGCGCGACGCGCGGGTGAAGATCGACCTCACCTACGACCACCTCGCCGGCAAGGAGATGGAGGTCGGGCGCTTCTATCTGCAGCGCCAGCAATGGCTCGCGGCGATCAATCGCTTCCGCACCGTCGTCGATAAATATCAGACCACCAGCCACGTGCCGGAAGCGCTGCACCGCCTGACCGAATCCTATATGGCGCTGGGTCTGGTGGACGAAGCACGCCGCACCACCGCCGTGCTCGGCCACAACTATCCGGGCAGCGAGTGGTATCGCGACTCCTACGCCCTGGTGGGGACCGGCGAAAACCCGCGCGAAGATCGCCAGGGCATGGTTGGCCGCACCCTGAACGCGCTGAACCCGCTCAATTACTTCTAAGGTTTTCGCTTCGTTCTTGAGCACGCCGCGGGGCTTGGCTATAGAAAGCGGGCCCATGCTCTCGACGCTTTCGATTCGCGATTTCGTTCTGATCGACAAGCTCGACCTCGTTTTCGAGGACGGGCTCGCCGCGTTGACGGGCGAGACGGGTGCCGGCAAGTCGATCCTGCTGGATGCGCTGGGCCTCGCTTTGGGCGGGCGCGCCGATGCCGGCGCCGTCCGTAAAGGCGCCACCGCCGCCACCATCGCCGCCGCGTTCGATCTGGGCGCCAACCACCCCGCTTTCGCATTGCTGGCGGAACAAGGCCTGGAAGCGCCCGAGGACGGCGCGCCCCTGATCCTGCGCCGCCAATTGGGTGCGGACGGCCGCAGCCGCGCCTTCGCCAACGATCAGGCCTGCTCGGTCGGGTTACTGCGCCAATTGGGCAATCTGCTGGTCGAGATTCACGGCCAATTCGATACGCATGGCCTGTTCGATGCGGCGACGCATCGCGGCCTTCTCGACCAATGGGCGGGCCTGGCCAAGGAAGCCGCCGCGACCGCGACGAGCTTCGCCGCGTGGCATGCCGCACAAGAGGCGCTGGAAACCGAGCACGCCAAACTCGAAGCCGCGCGTCGCGAGGAGGAATATCTTCGCCACGCCGCGCGCGAGCTGGAGGAAGCCGATCCCAAGCCGGGCGAGGAACGCGAGCTTTCCGAACGCCGCGCGATTTTGCAGGCGCGCGAAAAACTCGCCGCCGCCCTGGCCGAAGCGAAGGGCGAGCTTGAAGCGCATAAGGGTGTGGACGGCGCCTTGCGTAGCGCCGCGCGCGCACTGGAACGCGTCGCCGCGCACGCGGGCGGCAAATTCGACGCGGCGATCGCGGCCCTCGAACAAGCGTTGGAACAGGCGGTCGATGCCGCCGCCGCGATCGACGACGCGAGCGAGGCGTTGAGCGAAGGCGGGGCCGATCTCGAAAAAACCGACGAGCGTTTGCATGCGCTGCGCGGCCTTGCGCGCAAACACCGCGTCGATATCGAAGCGTTGCCCGCCTTGCGCGACGATTTCGTCGCCAAGCTCGCCGCACTCGATGCTGGCGAAGGCAATCTCAAGAAACTCGCCCAAGCGGAAAAAACCGCCAAGGCCGCGTATCTGACGGCGGCGAAGGCGCTGTCGTCGGGCCGCACGGCCGCGGCGGCGAAGTTCGAAAAGGCCATCGCCAAGGAATTGCCGCCGCTGAAGCTCGACAAGGCCCGCTTCCGTGCACGTTTGGAAGCGCTGCCGGAGGAAAGCTGGAGTGCGGGCGGCCTGGAACGCGTCGCGTTCGAGATCGCCACGCTGCCGGGGGCGGAACCGGGGCCGCTCGCCAAGATCGCCTCGGGCGGCGAACTTTCGCGCCTGATGCTGGCCCTCAAAGTCGTGCTGGCCCAAGCGGGCGCCAAGCGCGGCGCTATGCCGGCGTTGATTTTCGACGAGGTCGATAGCGGCATCGGCGGGGCGGCCGCCGCGGCCGTGGGCGAACGCCTCGCGCGCCTCGCCAAAAACGCGCAGGTGCTGGTCGTGACCCATTCGCCGCAAGTCGCCGCGCGCGCGGGCGTGCATTTGCGCGTCGCCAAGACCGCCACCGCGAAATCGGCGGCGACGAGCGTCACCGTTCTCGACAAGCCCGCCCGGCGCGAGGAAATCGCGCGCATGCTGGCGGGGGCGACGGTCACCGACGCGGCGCGCGCCGCGGCCGATGCGCTGCTCGCCGGCGAAGCGGCATGACCGCGCGCAAGAAGAAAGCGGCCGCGAAGGATTTCTCCACCGTCGCCGTCGAAGACCTGTCGATGGCGCAGGCAGAGGCCGAGCTCGAACGCCTCGCCAAGGCGATCGTCAAACACGACCTCGCCTATCACGCCAAAGACGCGCCGCTGATCGCAGATGCCGATTACGACGCGCTGAAACGGCGCAACGACGCGATCGAGAAACGCTTCCCGTTGCTCACGCGCACCGACTCGCCGTCGAAGAAAGTCGGCGCCCCCGCCGCCGCCGGTTTCGCCAAAGTGCGGCATGCGGTGCCGATGCTGTCGCTCGACAACGCCTTCGCCGAGGACGACCTTCGCGAATTCGTAGCGCGCGTGCGGCGCTTCTTGAGCCTGCCCGACGACGCCCCCCTCGCCTATTCCGCCGAGCCGAAGATCGACGGTTTGTCGATCTCGCTGCTCTACGAGAACGGCGTCTTCACCAAGGGTGCGACGCGCGGCGACGGCGAGGAAGGCGAAGACGTCACCGCCAATCTGCGCACGATCAAGGAAATCCCCGCGAAGCTACAAGGCAAAGCGCCGGCGGCCATCGAAGTTCGCGGCGAAATCTATATGACCCGCGCCGATTTCCTGCGCATGAACCAAGAGCAGGAAAAGGCCGGCGACAAAGTCTTCGCCAATCCGCGCAACGCGGCCGCCGGCGCCGTGCGCCAGCTCGACCCGACGATCACCGCCAAACGGCCTTTGCGCTTCTTCGCCTATACGATCGGCCGCTACGAAGGCCCGGCGATCGAAACGCAAGCCGAACTGATCCGGCGTCTGGGCGAATGGGGCTTCGCCACCAATCCCGAGACGCGCAGCTGCGCCGACGCCGACGCGCTGCTGGCGTTTTACGAACATATCGGCGCCAAGCGTGCTTCGCTGCCCTACGATATCGACGGCGTGGTCTACAAGGTCGACCGTTTCGATCTGCAACGACGCCTCGGTTTCGTCGCGCGCAGCCCGCGCTGGGCGATCGCGCATAAATTCCCCGCCGAACGCGCGCAAACGAAGCTCTTGAAGATCGACGTCCAAGTCGGCCGCACCGGCGCGTTGACTCCCGTCGCGATCCTCGAGCCCGTGAATGTCGGCGGCGTGATGGTCGCGCGCGCCACGCTGCACAACGAGGACGAGATCGCCCGCAAGGACGCGCGCGAAGGCGATACGGTCGTCATCCAGCGCGCGGGCGACGTGATCCCGCAGATCGTCGAGGTCGTTGCCGACAAGGCGCACGACAAGCGCCCGAGATTCCAGCCTTTCGAATTCTGCCCGATCTGCGGATCGAAAGCCGTGCGGCCCGAAGGTGAAGTCGTGCGCCGCTGCACCGGCGGCTTGGCTTGCGACGCGCAGGTCGTCGAGCGTTTGCGCCATTTCGCAATGCGCACGGCCTTCGACATCGAAGGCCTGGGCGAAAAGAACGTCGAAGAACTGCATTCGCTGGGCTGGCTCAAACGCCCCGGCGACGTGTTCCGCTTGAAGGACCACGCCGCCGCACTCGCCAAGCGCGACGGCTGGGGCGAGAAATCGGTCGAGAAGCTGCTCGCCGCCATCGAGGCGCGCCGCAACGTACCGCTCGACCGGTTCATTTTCGCGCTGGGCATTCGCCAAGTCGGCGAAGCCACCGGCCGCCTGCTCGCCCAGCATTACGAAACGCTGGAAAAATGGCGCGCGGCGATGATCGCCGTCGCCAAGGGCGACGAGGCAGCACACGCCGAACTTCTCGCCATCGATCAGGTCGGCGAAGCGCTCGTCGCCGATATCGCCGCCTTCTTCGCCGAGAAACACAATCTCGAAGCACTCGACGATCTGGCCGAGTTCGTGACGCCGATCCCGCTCGAAAAGCCGCGCACCGATTCGCCCGTCGCCGGGAAAACGATCGTGTTCACCGGCACGCTGGTGAAGATGAGTCGCGACGAAGCCAAGGCGCGCGCGCAATCGATGGGCGCCAAGGTCGCGGGCTCGGTTTCCAAGAAAACCGATCTGGTCGTCGCGGGACCGGGGGCGGGCTCGAAACTCGCCGACGCGCAAAAACACGGCGTCGAAGTGATCGACGAAGACGCCTGGCTGAAACTGGCGGGTCTCGCCTAAAGCTTCGCCGTCGCCGTCGCGAGCCACGCTTTCGTTTGCGCATCCACCAACGGTCCGATCGTCGCGAAAACACGCGCGTGATAGGCGTCGAGCCAATCGCGCTCCGCTTGATTGAGTAGCGTGAGATCGATCAACTCGCGCGCGATGGGCGCAAGCGTCAGCGTTTCGAAGCCGAGCATCGGGCGCTCGGCCCCCGGCGTTTGCGGCAGCTCCGTCACCGCGATCAGGTTTTCGATCCGGATGCCGTATTCGCCGGTTTTGTAATAGCCGGGCTCGTTCGACACGATCATGCCCGGCAGCAGCGGCTGGGTGTTCGGCATTTTGGAAATGCGCTGCGGGCCTTCATGGACCGACAGATACGAGCCCACGCCGTGGCCCGTGCCGTGATCGTAGTCGAGCCCCGCCGCCCACAGGGGCGCACGGGCAAGCGCGTCGAGCTGCGAACCGGTCGTGCCCTTGGGGAAGCGCACGGTGGCGAGCGCGATATGGCCTTTCAACACGCGGGTGAAGCGGTCCTTCTGCTCCGCCGTCGGATTGCCGATGGCGAGCGTGCGCGTGATGTCGGTTGTGCCTTCCAGATACTGCGCGCCGGAATCGACCAGATAGAGCATGTCGGGCGCGATACGCTTCGACGTGCTGGGTGTGGCGCGATAATGGACGATCGCGCCATTCGATCCAGCGCCCGAGATCGTGTCGAAGCTCGTGTCGCGGAAATTCGCGCCTTCGCGGCGGAATTCGAGCAGGCGGTCCGCTGCCGAGATTTCGTCGAGCGTGGCTTTGACGCCTTCGCGCGCGATAAAGGCGAGGAACTTCGCCACCGCAGCACCATCGCGGATATGCGCGTCGCGTGTGCCCTGCAATTCGCCCGCGTTCTTGCAGGCCTTGGGCAGCGCGCACAGGCACGCATCGCGCGTGAGAACCGCCCCCGACGACGCGAGGGTCGAGTCGATCCATGCGGCCGAGGTCGCGCGATCGGTCAACACGCGCGCCTTGCGCTTGCCCAGATCGGCGAGTGCCGCCGCGAAGGTATCGGGCGCATGCAAGCGCACGGCATTGCCCAGATGCGCGAAGGTGCCGGGGGCGATCTTGCGCGGATCGACGAACAGATCGACCGAACCGGGTTCGTCGGCGTTCAGAACGGCGAAACCCAGCGCCAAGGGCGTGTGCGGCACGTCGCCGCCGCGCACGTTCAGAAGCCACGCCAAGGAATCGGGGGCGGACACCACGGCCGCATCGAGCTTGCGCTTGCGCAACGTCGCGGCGAGATCGGCGCGCTTCTCGCCCGAGGCTTTGCCCGCGAAAGCGAGATCGTGCGGCACCATCGGCGAGATGGGAGCGGCGGGCTTATCGGGCCACACGCGATCGATCGGATTGTCGGGCACCGCGACCAACGCGGCGCCGGCGGCTTCGCAGGCTTGGCGCAAACGCTCGATCCCGTCGCTGCCATGCAGCCACGGGTCGTAGCCGATCTTCCCGCCCTTGGGCGCGTTCGCGGCGAGCCATTCATGCGGCGGCTCTTCGACCAGATGGCGATATTCGAAGATCGAACCGTCGACCTGGGCGCGCACCTGCAACGTATAGCGCCCGTCGATGAAGATCGCGGCCTTGTCGGCAAGCACGATCGTCGCCCCCGCCGAACCGGTGAAGCCGGTGAGCCACGCGAGACGTTCCGCACGCGGGCTGACATATTCGCCTTGATGTTCGTCGCCGCGCGGCAGCACGAAACCGGCGAGATCGCGCCGCGCCAATTCGGCGCGCAAATCGGCGACGCGTTTCGCGCGCCACTCGCCTTCGCCCAAACCGAACGCGACCTTCGCGCCGAGTTCCGCCTTCAGCGCATCAAGTTGCGCGCGCAACGCGTCGGACGGCGCATCGCACACCAGCGATTGCCACGCGCGCGGATCCTCGCCCGCGGGGGCGGCCAGAACGCCGTCGAGCAGGGCGCGCACGCCCGCGACGTCCATTTTGGCGCCATGTTTGGCGAGCAACCCCGCCAACGCGGTATCGCCTTGATAGGTTTCACGGCAGGTTTGGGTCGGTTGATCGCGGGGCGGCATGGCTGGAAACCTAAGCGTGCCAAGGCCTTGCGGCAATAGCCCGGGGAGCGGCGGCGTTCTGCCATGCGAAATAGTTAATTATGTCAAAATGCTGCATGCGCGAAATGCATTGCTGCGGCGCACTATCAACGACTGTTGCGGCGCACAAAATCCCCTACATTGAGCTTGTTCGTTCGTTAGCGAATGATCTGCCGAATGGTCGGCGAGACCGCTAACGAGTTGATAAGGAGATAGAAATCATGTCCGCCCAGTCGCAGTTCAATGCCGTCCCGTCCTTTGGCGCCAACAGCGCCCGGATCGACGAGCTGGAGCTCTCGATGGCGGCCCGTCGTGCGCGCGCCAAGCTGGTCTATGAGGCCGTGCAGGCGCTGGTCGCGAAGTTCAAGTCGTGGAACGAGCGTCGCCAGACGATGGCGGAACTCGACTCGCTCGACGACCGCACGCTCGCCGATATCGGCATCAACCGCGCCGAGATCGCCCAGATCGCGGCCGGCCACTATGTCCGCGACGGCTACGCGCCGTTCGACGCCTCGGCCGCCCCGGCGGTCCATGCGGCGAATGTCGTGCAGGTCCGCCCGGCGGCCCGCGCGGCCTAACGCCTCAAGGATCAAGCGCCCGTCCCGTTCCTCCTCCCCTTCGGGGCGGAGCTGCCGATCCAGCGGAGCGGCGATGCCGAAAGGCGTCGCCGCTCTTCGCGTTTATGGACATGCGTTCACAAGTCTTGCGCCGGGCCTACCCCTAGGCGCCGGCGCCAAGCGGACTCATCTTCTGCCGACAACGACAGGAGAAGCCCCATGCCGCTCGTGCGCATCGATATCCCCGAAGGCAAGCCGGAAGCCTGGATCAAAGCGGTCGCCGACGGCGTGCATGCCGCCCTGGTCGCGACCGGCACCGTGCCCGAAGACGATCGCTTTCAGGTGATCGGCGAACACAAGCCCGCCCGGCTGATCGCCGATCCGAATTATATGAATATCGCGCGCGGGCCCGATTTCACGCTGGTCCAGATTTTCTGGAGCGTGGGCCGCAGCGACGATTTGAAGCGCGGGCTTTACGCCGCGATCGCGCGCAACCTTGCGGCCGATCCGGGGTTGCGCCCGGAAGACGTGATGATCACGCTAAGCGAGACCAACCGCATCGATTGGTCGTTCGGCCACGGGATCGCGCAATACCGCCCCCAATAGTTGACTTGGTAAGGCCCGCTCGCGCTATATACATTCGGATATAGCGTCGAACGGGGCTTTGCGCATGCTTTCTCCCGCCGAATGGGCGGCGGTGCTTCTGTCGCTGGAGATCGCGGCCAAATCGGTCGCGTTCTCGCTGCCGATTGCCGTCGCGGTCGCCTGGCTGCTCGCGCGTTACGACTTCCCCGGCAAGTCGATCGTCGACGGCATCGTGCATTTACCGTTGGTGCTGCCGCCGGTCGTCGTCGGCTATCTGCTGCTGCTGATTTTCGGCGTGCGCGGGCCCGTGGGCGCCTTCCTGGACGAAACTTTCGGCGTGCGCCTCGTGTTCACCGCCGCAGGCGCTTCGCTCGCCACCGCGACGATGGCGTTCCCGCTGATGGTGCGCGCGATCCGCCTGTCGATCGAAGCGCTCGATCCGGGCTTGGACGAAGCCGCGCGCACACTGGGGGCGGGCAAGCTCGACCGCTTCTTCACCATCGCGTTGCCGCTGATCCTGCCCGGCATCCTGGCGGGCGGCATGATCGCCTTCGCGGCGAGCCTGGGCGAATTCGGCGCCGTCATCACCTTCGCGTCGAACGTGCCCGGCGAAACGCAAACCCTGCCGCTGGCGATCTACTCGGCCGTGCAGCGCCCCGACGGCGAAGCGATGGCCGCCCGCCTCGCGGCGATCTCGATCACGCTCGCCTTCGCCGGTCTGTTGCTATCTGAATATCTCGCGCGCCGCGTGAAGCGGATGATGGGCAGATGATCGAACTCGACATCCGCACGCGCCTGGGCGATTTCACGCTGAACGCGAAGCTACAGGCGCCTTCCGACGGCGTGCTGGCGCTGTTCGGCCGCTCGGGCTCGGGCAAGACGTCGATCCTGCGGGCCCTCGCCGGCCTTGCGCGCCCCGATCAAGGCCGCATCGCGCTGGGCGGGGACGTGCTGTTCGATTCCGCGAAGGGCATCGATGTGCCGGCGGAGAAGCGGCGCCTGGGTTACGTCTTCCAGGAGTCGCGGCTGTTCCCGCATCTCGATGTCGCCGCCAATCTGCGCTATGGCGCCAAGCGCGCGCCCGGCGGCGAGCGCCGCGCGGATTTCGATGCGATCGTCGCGCTGTTGGGCATCGAGGCGTTGCTGCCCCGCAAACCCATCGCGTTGTCGGGCGGTGAACGCCAGCGCGTGGCGATCGGCCGCGCGTTGCTGGCACGCCCGCAAGCGCTGCTGATGGACGAGCCGCTCGCCTCGCTGGACGCCGCGCGCAAGGCGGAGCTGTTGCCCTATCTCGACCGGCTACAAGCCGAAGCGAAATTGCCGATCGTCTATGTCAGCCACGCGGCGGACGAGGTGATGCGCCTCGCCGACCGGATCGCGCTGATCGACGGCGGCACGGTGCGCGTGATCGGCACGGCGGCGGAAATCGCGCTCGATCCGGGTTTCGCCGTGATCGCCGGAAGATTCGATTCGGGCGGCGTGCTGGAAACGGCCGTCGCCGCGCATCTGCCCGACTATGCGTTGACGCGGCTCCACTTCGCCGGCGGCACGCTGGACGTACCCGCGATCGACGCAGCACCGGGGACGCGCGTGCGCGTGCATGTCCGTGCGCGCGACGTGATGGTGGCGACGAAGAAACCCGAAGGCCTGTCCGCACGCAACGCGATCGAAGCGACGATCGCGCGCGTGACGCCAAGCGCGGCCGGCCCCGACGCGGAACTCGCCCTGATCGCGGGCGATCAGACGATCGCCGCCCGCGTCACCCGCGCCTCGGTCGCGGAACTGGGCTTGCGCGAAGGCATGCCGGTCTACGCGATCCTCAAATCCGTCGCGGTCGGCAAAAGCGACGCGACGCGGCGGGATTGAGGTACGGCGGCGGTCTTTATCGATCGTAGGGCCGCAATTGGACGCGCCGCGCCACGGCGAACAGATCGCGCTCGGCCTGTTCGATCTCGTCCACCGGTGCCTTCGTCCAAAAAAAGTATTGGAATTTGGGAAAAGGTCCTGGACCGCGATAGGCGAGCAGCGCGGTCTGGCGGAACTTCGTGCCGTCGCGCAGATCGTAAGCATGACGGCAAATGAAAGTCGGCAATCCGCCGACGCGGACAGGTGCGGGTCCGAACTCGCGGGGCTGCCGCGCGCCGCCGACACCGCAATGATGCCGCGCGATCACGCGCCATCGGGGCGGCAGCTCTTCGTTGTCCTCCGTCATGTCGTAGCCAAGCCGAATAAAGATCGGCGGGCGTCCGGGCGGCGCATCGCAGGAACCACCTTCCGGCAAAACCACGAACTGAGGCCCGCCATTCGGCATGTTGTTCGCGCAAACGGTCGTGTTCCGGACGGGTAGATAGAATCCGTAATCATCATGCCACGCCGCACCCGATCGCAATTCCGTGATTTCGGGGATATCCTCATCGGCCGACTGCGCTCGCACCAAGCAGGCAGGCAGCAAAAGCGCGATTACCAGAACGATCGGTGCCAGGGTCGGTTTCATTTCACCCACTCCTTCAAGGCAAGCGCCGCATACCGTTGATGACGGTGGCCAGGTATTCACGGATTCGGCTCACCTGTTCGGGCGGCCCCCCCATCTGAAAGTCCCAAATGAAGGCTGGTTGCGGCGGAAAACCCTCGGTCCATTCCTTGCCGGAAACGGAGAGCAGTAAATACGAGTCCACGAGCCACTCGCGTCCTTGATCGTCACGCCCGCGACATCGGCAGCTGAAGGCGATCATCCCCGCGATCGGCGGTACCTCAGCCAACTCAACTGAGGTCGAGTAGCGACCGCCGCATCGGCGTTCCGCGATCTCCTGATACGTGAACAGATCCTCTTCGTTGTAGCTTTCCCTAAGAATTCCCAATCTAATTTCGTTGGGGTTACGTCGCGGACCGCAACGCGCGTTTTTGCCGAAATCGACCCAAACATCGCTCCAAACTTCCGATGGCCCGCCCATCCCGCAAACCAGATTGGGCAGCGGCAGCGGAAATTCGACACCGGCATACCCGTGCACGAACCACGGCATGTTGCGCTGATCGTGCGCCGTCAATTGCGCCTGGGCACCGGACGCGAAAACAAGCCAGAGCGACAGAATAAAAATGATTTTTCTCATGGCTGGCGACCTCGTGCGGTTTGCCACGCACCGCGCCTGTTCGGAACGGAATCGTATTGATTTTTTATTAAGTCTTCATAAGGAAGACGAGGTTCGTTTTTATCGTCAAATTTTTTCCGATCGGGATTATTCCTCGAGTTCTCCGTGTTGTAGGGGCGCGGCCCGCCTTTTTGAAGTCGCTCGATGAAATCGTCGATATTTTTCGCACCCTTTACCTGTGGGCCCCATTTCGCCTCCCAAACTTCGAAGGCACGATCCAGCGATTCGAAGCGCGTCGGCTTTCCCGGCGTCTGTCCTGCACGTGCCGCCGCACTACCCGGCTGCACGGTGTAACCGAACGGGCTGTTACGTTCCTGCGCAGCGGCATTGTACCAGCCGCTTTCATGCGTCGCGATGGCGTGCAGAAAATCCGGATCGATGTTCAAGCGTTTGGCCATCGCCTCGATTCGCGCATTCAGCGCGTCGAAATACTTGTTGTGCGCGTCGGTGTTATTGACTTTGCGCGTCGCCGGTCGCGGTTGTTGAGGTTGATTTGCGTCATACGGTTTCGGTTTTTGCGCCTCGGCGATCTGAACCGGCGTGGTGTCGTTCTCCTCCGCCGCTTCCGCGTCGGCGAGCTGAAGCCGATCGTTTCCGCTGAAGTTCTGGCTCGTCTCGTCGCTTGCCGGCGCGTCGCCGAGCAAGCGGGCGCGCAAATGCGGCGGCCAGTTGTCGGCGTCGAGCAGGCCGTTATCGTAAACGGCGTTGGCGCGCTCTTGCTCCTCGAACGCGCGCTTGGCGTCCAAGCGCTCGCTGAACGCCTTGATGTACTCGGGATCGAGCAGCCCGTCGCGCGACATCGGCGGCGTGTAGGGCAAGCGAATCGCCGACCCAATCTCGCCCGGCCGATATGGCAGCGGGACCGCGACGCTATTGTCTTCGCCGGGCCGGTGCACCAGATCGTCGATCCGAATCCCGACCGGGCGGTCATTGGCGATCGGGCCGCCGAAGAATTGGCGTTGTAGCTCGGGTGTGTCGCCCAGCGCCGAGAGGATCGCGCGGATCGCGTCGCCGCCTTGGCCGGGCTTGGTCCGGTCCCATTGCCCGACGAAGTCCCGCGCCTGGACGATGCCGGGGATGCCCATCGTGCGAATATACGAAGCAAGTGTCTTGGGTGCGTCGGCCAAGCCGCTGCGGTGGCGGTGGAGGTAATCGGCCATCGACCGGTTCGACCCGGTCATGTCGTTGTCGGGTGCCGGCAGCCCGGGGATCGGCGCCAGCTTCAATTCGCCGTAAGTGCCGTTGAGCAAGCCGGGTTCGCCCTGGGCCAAGCGATCGTGATGCGCGTCGACCTCGCGCGGGCTCGGGGCCGGATACTTCCCCAGCGTCGCGCCGAACTGGTCGCGCATCTTGGAAATCGTCGGCCCGCCCGGCCGCAGCCAGCCATCGACCTTCAAATCGTTGCGCTTCTGATAGCTGCGGATCGCGTCGTCGAGCGTGTAGAGCCCCCAGCCGGTCGGCCCGTCGGTCTTGGCGAGGTCGAGATCCCCGGCGTTCCCGAGGATCGTCTGCACCTTGATGTTATCGGCGCGGCGCGTGGGATAGCCGAGCCCCACATCGGCATCGAGGTCGAAGAACGACGGCGAGTTCCCCGGCATCTGGAACGGGATGCCGTAATCCGCGTCGGACATCTCGAAAAGCGGGCGGGCAAGGGGAGAGCGTGCGTAAGCGGACATGGCCGACCATTCCTGTGGCTACGGTTTCTCCCTGAGCAACCGTATAAGAACAATCAGCGAAAATGTCAACGCGAAAAAAGAGATTTAATTAAGTAGATGATCGCAAAGCATCCTACGCCGTTTCGCGGCCGCCGCCAATGGCGCTGCAATCAAAACGTGCCGACTTGCCCGTCGGAGCGCGGATCGGTCGCCCCTTCCAGCAGCGCCTTGCCGCCGCCGGAATCCGGGGTACGCACGATCATGCCCGCGTGCCCCATCAGATCGGTGTAGTCGGCGGCCGCCACTTCCAGATCGTGGCCCATGCCCTTCAGCGCCGAAATCGTGCTCGCGGGGAAACGGTTTTCGAGCCGCAGCTTGGTCGTGGCCGTGCCCCAGGTGCGGCCCAGCAGCCAGCGCGGGGCGGTCACCGCCGCTTGCGGCTGCATGCCGTAGAACGCGTAGCGCGAGAAGATCATCGCCTGGGTCTGCGGCTGGCCGTCGCCGCCCATCGTGCCGTAGACCATCGAGCGGCCGTCGTCGAAGAACGCCATCGCGGGGTTCAGCGTGTGGAAGGGTTTGCGCCCGGCCATCAATTCCTGGGCCGCGCCCTTTTCCAGCGAGAACGACGTCCCGCGGTTTTGCCACAGCAGACCCGTTTCCGGCAGCACGCAGGCCGAGCCGAATTCCCAATAGATCGATTGGATGAAGCTGGCACTGCGCCCTTGCGCGTCGATCGCCCCCATCCAAATCGTGTCGCCCTTCTTGGGCGGCTGCGGCCAGGGGCCCGCGAGGTTCGGATCGAACTCCTTCACCAGCGACGCGACCTTGGCGTCCGACAACAGGCTTTGCGGATCGACGGTCATATAGGCCGGATCTTTGACGTGCTTGTCGCGGATCCGGAAAGCAAGCTTCGTTGCCTCCACCAGCGCATGCACGTATTCCGGCCCATCGCAGCGTTCGGGCTTGATGCGCGAAAAGATCGCCAAGATCAGCAGCGACGCCAGCCCTTGCGTGGGCGGGATCATGTTGTAGAGCCGCGCCCCCGGCACACCCACGGTCAGCGGCTTCACGACTTTCGCTTTGTGGCGCGTGAGATCGTCGAGCGCGACCGGCGAGCCGATGCGCTTCAAATCCGCCGCGATCGCCTTCGACAATTCGCCGCGATAGAAACTCTCGGTGCCTTCGCGGCCGATCTTGGCGATCGTTTCGCCCAAAGCGGGCTGGCGGAAACGCTGGCCGGGGACCGGCAGCTTGCCGCCGGGCAGGAACGCCGCCTTGAACCCGGGCTGGTCCACGCATTCGGCCAGTTTCTCGGTCGTGAAGCGCACTTGGGAATCGGTCGCCGGGAAGCCTTCGCGCGCGTAATGCACGCCCGCCTCGACCAAGCGCGACAAGGGCAGCGTGCCGCCCATCGTTTGCGACAAGGCGTAAGCCGCCCCCCAACCGGAGACCGTGCCCGCCACGGTGTTGGCGGCGAGCGGTCCGCGCGACGGGATCGCCGAATGCCCCTGGCGGCGATACCAGGCGGGCGACAGCGCCAAGGCGGCCGCGCCGCAGGCATCGATCGCCACCGGCTTGCCGCGCCCGTCGTCGATCAGCCAGAACCCGTCGCCGCCTACCGCCGTCATATGCGGGTAGACGACCGGGATCGCCGCCGCCATCGCGATCATCGCTTCGACCGCGTTACCGCCTTCGCGCAGCACGTCGAGACCGGCTTGCGCCGCCAGATGATGGGGGGCGGTGACCATGCCGCCATGGCCGCGGGGACTGCTGAGCATCTCGGGGACTCTCCGTTTCGAAGCTTTGTTTCGTTCTAACATGCAAAGCACGAGCCTTGCCCAGTCCGGATTCCGGGGGTAGAGAGCCCTGGAAACCCGCCCGACCGGAGCACGCCCAAGATGGCCACCGCCGACGAAACCTACAAAAAGATGTTCACCGTCTCCTGGCAGGAGCTGCATCGCGACTGCAAGGCGCTGGCGTGGAAGCTGGTCGCAGGCGGCCCCTGGCGCGGTATCGTCGCCATCACGCGCGGCGGCTTGATCCCGGCGGGCATCATCGCGCGCGAATTGGATCTGCGGATCATCGACACGATTTCGGTCGCGACCTATCAAGGCCAGCAGATCGGCGAAACGTCGAAGCTGCTGAAGCCGCTGGCCCAAGACACGGTCGACGCCAAGGAAGGGCCGCGCTGGCTGATCATCGACGATCTGGTCGATACCGGCGCCACCGCCAAAATCGTGCGGGCGCTGTTGCCGGGCGCGCATTTCGCCACCGTCTACGCCAAGCCGGCGGGCAAGCCGATGGTCGATACCTACGTGACCGAAACGAGCCAGGACACCTGGATCATGTTCCCGTGGGATACCGAGCCGCAGTTCGTGCGCCCGATCGTGGCGGCGAAGTAAGCGCGCTCAGCCGCCTTCGGCGATTTCCTCGAGCTCTTCGCGCTTCAGGATATCGACCTTGGTTTGCGACGGCAGACCGATCGTTCCCTGCTTCTTAAGCTGGGTGAAGGTGCGGCTGACCGTTTCGGTCGTCAGCCCCAGATAATCGCCGATATCGGCGCGGCTCATCGGCAATTCGACCGGCGTATCCGGACGGCCGCGCGCGGCGGCGCGGCGCGAAACCATCATCAAGAACGACGCCAGCCGTTCGCGCGCTGTTTTGCGGCCGAGCAGCAGCATCTGGTCCTGCGCCGCGACCAATTCGTTGCCCGCGACTTCAAGCAGGCGATGTTCGAGATTCGGCAATTCGGTCAGCAGATTTTCGAGCTTGCGGCGCGGAAAGCGGCACAGGCGCACATTGCCCATCGCCTCGGCCGAATAGGCGTAGCTTTTGTTCAGCGCCACGCCCAGGAAATCACCCGGAAACAAAAAGCCGGTGATCTGGCGGCGCCCGTCGGGCAGCAGCTTGTAAAGCTTCACCGCCCCTTCGACGACGTTGCACAAATGCTCGGCCGGTTCGCTTTCCTGGAACAGCGTCGAGCCCGGTTCCAAATACATGATCGTCGCGATCGAGCGCATGCGCGCGAGCTGCTCGGGCTCCAGCACTTCGCACACGCTGGTCTCGCGGATCGCGCAATCGTCGCACGGCGATTCGCGCAACGCCGGCTTCGCCGCCGCCGCGCCGCCCGTTGCCGATCCTGCCGTCATCCGAATTCTCCCGCAGACGTCACGTATTTTCGCTGGCGATATTGGACCCGCGAGGGCATCTCGCGCAAGCCCGGCCGGAAATTGCCTCCCCGACGACAAACCGTTGATTCGCTTGCTTTCGTCGGATTGGAAAGGGGTGCGATTGATCCTTTTGGCGCGCGGCGGCGTATACAGTCCCGAATGTCCAAACTTCTCGCCCTTTTCGCGGTCCTGGCCCTGGCTTGGCCCGCCGCCGCCGCCCCGCGGACGCTGGATTTCGACGTGATGCGCGATGGTGCGCCCATCGGCACGCATCGCGTGACCGTCGAGCACGACGGCGACGAAACCCGCGCCACGATCGAAATCGATATGGCGGTGCGCTTGGCCTTCGTGACCATCTATCGCTACACCCATCGCAGCACGGAGCTATGGCGCGCCGGGAAGCTCGTTTCGCTCGACGCGCGCACCGACGATAACGGCACGCGCACGCAAGTCGGCGCGCGCGCGACCGAAGCGGGACTGGCGATCGAGGGCAGCGGCGGCAGCTATATCGCCCCTGCCGCCACCGTCCCGACCAGCTACTGGAATCCCGAGAAAGTGATGCGCTCGCCGCTGCTCGACACGCAGAGTGGAAAGCTGATCGACGTTTCGGCCATGACGCTGGAATCGGGCCCCGGCGGTATGCGCTACCGCCTGCGCGGCGATTTGGAGGCCGATCTCGCCTACGGTCCCGGCGGCGATTGGACAGGGTTGAGCTTCGCGGCGCGCGGCGCGCGGATCGACTATGTCCGCCGCGGCATGGCCGCTTCCGCCGCACGTTGATTTGAATCAAAGACCGGGCGGCCCCGTTTTGGCAGGCTGACGGGCATGCTGAAGGAATTCGCCCGTTCCGCCCGCGATCCGACCATCGTCCCGCCACCCGCCGCGAATGACGGCGGGCGCAATTACGACGTGCGGCGACTGACCGGGCGCGACGTGCTGCGCGCCTATCCTTTGGCGCGTTTGGCGGCCGGCCATCTGACTTTGGCGGCTTGGTTGCGCTTCGCGGCGGCCCTCGGCGCAAAACCGCCGGGCGCCAAGGCGCCGCGCAAAGCCGCGGCCGCGCCAGCCGAACGCGGGCTTCTGGGTGTCGAGGATCAGCGCGGCTATCTGCATGCGCTGTGCAGCTTCGCGGTCGAGCCCGACCTGCGTACCGGCCGGCGGCTGACGATCGACAATCTCGTCGCCCTCGATCTGATCGACGGCAACATCCCGGCCCAAGCGCTGGTCGGCGCTTTGGATAAGCTCGCCCGCGAGCTGGATTGTCCGGGCTATGTCGTCCATTTGCCCGAGGCCGCGTCGCGCGGCGGGCGCTTCCGGTCCGGGATGACCAGCGGCGGCGGCAGGGAACATATCTGCATCCACCGCACGCTGACGACCGTCGGGTCCGAACCGGGCGCCGGGACGGCCTGAATCGCCCGAAAATCGGCGACTCGTCTCTTGCTAGGCAAAGGGGCTGGCGCCTAAATTACCGGCTTCGCGTGTTCCGGCCGCCACAGGTGGCCGTCTGACGAGGTCGCCCGTGCCCGATATCCGCCGCGCGCGTGGTTTGGATCTCGCGCGTGCCTTTGGGCACGGCGCGCGTCTTTTCGCGTTCTCTTTGATCGTCGCCACGAGCGCCGCAGCGTTCGCGCAAGCGCCCGTGCCGCGCGCACCCGAAGGCGCTTCCGGCACCGCTGCGCCGCGCGCCGCCGTCACCGCCGATCGCCAGATGGTCGTCGCCGCCAATCCGCTGGCGGCCGATGCCGGCCGGCAGATCCTGCGCCAAGGCGGATCGGCGGTCGACGCCGCGATCGCCATGCAAATGGTGCTGACGCTGGTCGAGCCGCAAAGCTCGGGCATCGGCGGGGGCGGGTTCCTGCTGCATTACGGGGCGGAGCGCAAACGCGTCGACGCCTATGACGGGCGCGAGACCGCGCCCGCCAAGGCCACGGCCGATATGTTCCTCGACGCCGAGGGCAAGCCGCTGGCGTTCAACGAAGCGGCCTTGGGCGGCCACGCCGTCGGCGTGCCCGGCTTGCTGCGCATGCTGGAAATGGCGCATGACGAACATGGCCGCCTGCCCTGGGCGCGGCTGTTCGAACCGGCGATGCGCCTGGCGCTCGACGGGTTTGCGATCTCGCCGCGCCTGGCCAAGCAAATCGCCGATACGCCGCAGCTCAAGGAATTCGCCGCGACGCGCGCCTATTTCTTCGACGCCGACGGCAACCCCAAACCGGCGGGCACGCGGCTCACCAATCCCGATCTCGCCGAAACCTTCCGCGTGATCGCCAATGGCGGCGCGCAAGCCTTCTACAATGGCGGGCTGGCCCGCGCGATCGCCAGGGCCGTGCGCGAAACCGGCAAGGGCGGCGTTCTGACGGCCGACGATCTCAAAACCTATCGCGCCCTGAAGCGCGAGCCCGTGTGCGGCGCCTATCGCCAGACGAAGATCTGCGGCATGGGCCCGCCCTCTTCGGGCGGCGTCGCCGTGTTGCAGGCGATGACGATCCTCGAGCGTTTCGACATCCGCGGGCTTCAGCCGAATTCCGCACCGGCCGTGCATCTGATCGCCGAGGCGACCAAACTCGCCTTCGCCGACCGCAACCGCTATCTCGCCGATCCGGAGTTCGAGCAAATTCCGGTCGACCGCTTGACCGACCGCAAATATCTCGCGGGCCGCGCCAAACTGGTGAACGCCGAGCGCGCGTCGGGCCGCGCGGAACCCGGCCGCGTGACGACGCGTGCGAGCCGTGCGCCGGACACGCAAAGCGAACTTCCGGCAACGTCGCATATCTCGGTCGTCGACGTTGCGGGTAACGCGGTCGCCTTCACCTCGTCGATCGAGCGCGCCTTCGGCAGCTACGTGATGGCGCGCGGCTTCCTGCTGAACAACCAGATGACCGATTTTGCGCTGCGCCCGCGCGACGGCGACGTGCCGAGC
>PVXE01000067.1 GCA_014444615.1 Tagaea sp. CACIAM 22H2
TTGTGATTTCCGGCTGGCCGAATTTCGCGGTGTCGGCGGCCAGGATGAAATCGCACATCATCGCGACCTCGCAGCCGCCGCCCAGCGCGAAACCGGACACCGCCGCGACGATCGGCTTGCGGCAAACGGTGATGCGCTCCCAACCCTTGGTGATGAAGTCGGTCAGATAGACGTCCATATAGGTCTTGGACGCCATCTCCTTGATATCGGCCCCGGCGGCGAACGCCTTTTCCGATCCGGTCAGCACGATCGCGCCGATCGCGTCGTCGGCCTCGAACGCGTCAAGCGCCTGGCCCAATTCCGCGATCAGCGCGGCGCACAGCGCGTTCAACGCCTTCGGACGGTTCAGGCGGATGATGCCGACGGCGCCGTTGGTTTCGACCAGAATATTTTCGTAAGCCATTTGTCCCTCACTCGGGCCGCAGGAAAAATCGCACGCGCGTGACGCCGCCGGACGCCGCCGGGAATTCGATGGTCAGTTTCTCGCCTTCGCGCGCGAACTTGCCCTCGCCTTCGCCGCGCCAGCCAAGTTCGGCCAGCGTGCGCGTATAGAAGGCGAGAATATCCGCGCGCGACACGCGGCCCTGCGCGGTCGCATCGACGACGCGGCCCGAGGGCGCGTCGAACACGGTCGCGTCGCCGTCGGCGGAAAGGCCCGGCATCAACGGCAGATCGTCGACGCCGCCGACAAAGGAATCCTGGGCCGTCGCCGGGGCGAGAAGGCCAAGAAGAAGAATGGCGGCTGCGAACAATGCGCGCATGACGCAGAATTTCTACGTCAGCGCTGGCAGATCGGACAATAGAAAGTGGAGCGCCCGGACTGCACGATGCGCTTGACTTTGTTTCCGCATGAAACGCATTCGACGCCTTCGCGGTCGTAAACGCGCCAGCGATGCTGGAACCAGCCAAGTTCGCCAGAGGCTTGCACGTAATCGCGCGCCGAGGAGCCGCCCGCCTTGATCGCGTCCGACAGCGTTTCCTTGATCGACGCGCACAACGCTTCCATCTTGTCGCGCTTGACCGTGCCGGCCTTGCGCTTGGGCGACAGGCCGCAGCGGAACAAAGCCTCGCAGACATAAATATTGCCGAGGCCCGCGACATTGCGCTGGTCGAGCAATGCCGCCTTCAGCGGCGCCTTCGATCCCGCCAACGCTGCCGCCAACGCCGCCGCATCGAACGAAGCGTCGAGCGGTTCGGGGCCCAAATCCTTGAATCGCCGGTCTTGGCCAAGTTCGCCGTCGCGCAAAAGGTCGATCACGCCGAAGCGGCGCGGATCGGTGAAGCGGATCGTGGGCCCGTCCTTCAGCGTGAAATCGACGTGATCGTGCGGCCCGGCATTGGGAATGTGCTTGGGCAACAGGACCAGACGGCCCGACATGCCCAGATGCACGATCACCACGTCGCCGCCTTCCAGGCGGATCCACACATATTTGGCCCGTCTTTCGACGGACAAGATGCGCCGCCCGGCCACCCGCTTGGCGAAATCGGGCGGAATGGGCGAGCGGATCGCGTCGCGACGAACGGTCGCGCTGGCGAGCACGCGGCCTTCCAGATGCGGCTTCAAGCCGCGGACGACGGTTTCGACTTCGGGTAATTCGGGCATGGCCGGACCAGACCCTGCCCGATGCGCTTTTGCTTTTCCAGCGCAGTCCGCTAAGTTCCCGCCGTGACGAACGAAACGACCCATTTCGGTTTCCAGGAAGTGCCGGTGACGGAGAAGGCCAAGCGCGTGCGCGCGGTCTTCGATTCCGTGGCGAGCCGCTACGACCTGATGAACGATCTGATGAGCGGCGGCGTGCATCGGCTGTGGAAGCGCGCCTATGTGCACGAAGCCGCCCCGCGCGCGGGCGAGCATTTCCTCGATCTCGCCGGCGGTACGGGCGATATCGCATTCGCGCTGCAGGATGCGGGCGCCGAGGTTTCGGTCTGCGACATCAACGAGGCGATGCTGCGCCAGGGCCGCGCGCGGGCGCTGACCCGCAAGCTCGACTGGATCACCGGCGACGCGATGGCGCTGCCTTTCGCGTCAATGAGCTTCGACGCCGCGACCATCGCCTTCGGTCTGCGCAACGTGACCGACCCCGATACGGCGTTGCGCGAAATCCGCCGCGTGCTGAAACCGGGCGGGCGTTTCCTGTGCCTGGAATTCAGCCGCGTCGCGATGCCATTGCTCGACAAGATCTACGACACCTATTCCTTCTCGGTGTTGCCGCAGCTCGGCCAATGGGTCGCGGGCGATGCCGAATCCTATCGCTATCTTGCCGAAAGCATTCGCCGCTTCCCGCCGCAGGAGGAACTCGTGCGCCGCATGGGCGAAGCGGGTTTCAGCCGCGCGCGCTACCGCAATCTTTCGGGCGGGATCGTCGCGATCCATGCTGGCTGGCGGACCTGATGGCGTTCCGCCTGCCCGGCCGGCTGTTCCGGCTCGCCAAGATCGCGCGCACCTTGCTCGCCTATGACGCGTTCGAAGCGTTCGGCATCGAAACCCTGTCGCCGCTCGCCGCGCGCATCGGACGGCGCTTGCGCCGCTCAGGCTTGCCGCCGCGCCCCGGCCAGCGTTTGGCGCTCGCACTGGGCGAACTGGGCCCCGGCTTCGTCAAGCTCGGCCAGGTTCTGTCGACGCGCGCGGATATCGTGGGCGAAGCGGTCGCGACCGATTTGTCGGGGTTGCAGGACAGCCTCGCCCCGTTCCCCTTCGCGCAAGCGCGCGCCACGATCGAACGCGAACTCGGCCTGAAGCTGGAGGAAATCTACGCCGAATTCGACGAAACGCCGGTCGCGGCGGCGTCGATCGCGCAAGTCCATTTCGCGAAAACGCCGGAAGGCGAGGACGTCGCCGTTAAAGTCTTGCGCCCCGGCGTGGAGGCCGCCTTCGCGCGCGATGTCGATCTGCTGGCCTGGATCGCGCGTTTGGTCGAGCGTTTCATGCCGTCCTTGCGCCGCTTGAAGCCGCAAGCGGTCGTCGAAACGCTGGCCGAAACCGTGCGCCTGGAAATGGATCTGCGGCTTGAAGCCGCCGCCGCCGCCGAGCTTGCCGAGAATTTCAAAGGCGACGACGAGTTCCGCGTGCCGCGCGTCGATTGGACGCGCACCGCCAAGCGCACGTTGTGCACCCAGCGCATCTACGGCATTCCGGTCGACGAGCGCGAAAAACTGATCGAAGCGGGCCACGACCCGCAAGAGATCGTGGCGCGCGCCGCGCGCACGTTCTTCCGCCAAGTGTTCCGCGACGGCTTCTTCCATGCCGACATGCATCCCGGCAACATCTTCGTCGCCGAAGACGGCGCGTTGGTGGCGGTGGATTTCGGCATCATGGGCCGGATCGACGCGCCCACGCGCATCCTGCTGGCCGATATGCTCGCGGGTTTCTTGACCCAGGATTACCAAAAGGTCGCGGAAGTGCATTTCCGCGCGGGCTTCGTGCCCGAAAGCCAGAACCAGGGCGCCTTCGCCCAAGCCGCGCGCGCGATCGCCGAGCCGATCCTGGGTTTGCCGCTGGAGAAGATTTCGCTCGCGCGATTGCTCGCGCAATTGTTCGAAGTGACCGAGCAGTTCCAGATGGAGACGCAGCCGCAATTGCTGCTGCTGCAAAAATCCATGCTGGTCTGCGAGGGTGTGGGCCGCATCCTCGACCCGTCGATCAATATGTGGGCGCTCGCCCGGCCATTGATCGAAGAATGGATGACCGCACATCGTGGTCCCCTCGCGCGCGGCCTGACCGGCGCCAACACGCTGCTGGCGCGGCTCGAAGAATTGCCGGCACTGATCGGCAATCTTGATCGTGCGGCGGCGTTGATCGCGGATGGCGGCGTACGCTTGCACCCCGATACGCTGGCCGCATTCGGTGCCGGGCGCCGTCCTTCCCCCTGGCCTTGGATCGCCATCGGCGCGGCGGCAACGGCCATTATCATTTTGATTTTCAAATAAAATTAGCGCGTTCTGTTGCGGCGAACCGCGTACCGGGGTAGAATTCACGCCTTTCTGAGAGGTGAATTCCCCCCATGCCACCGCCGCCGCAAACCCTGCCGGGCAAGCGCATCCTGCTGATCGTGGCGGGCGGCATCGCCGCATATAAAAGCCTGGATCTGATCCGGCGTTTGCGCGAGCGGGGGGCCGGCGTGCGCTGCGTGCTGACGGCTGCGGCCAAGGAATTCGTCACCCCGCTCAGCGTCGCCACGCTGTCGCGCGACAAGGTCTATAGCGATCTGTTCGACCTGACGGCCGAGAACGAGATCGGCCATATCCGTTTGGCGCGCGATTGCGATCTGGTCGTCGTCGCCCCCGCGACCGCCGACCTGATCGCCAAAATGGCGACGGGCCTTGCCGGCGATCTCGCGACAACCATATTGCTCGCGACCGACAAACCGATCTTGCTCGCACCCGCGATGAATCACGTGATGTGGGCGCACGACGCCACGCGAAAGAATATGGCCACGCTCGCCGCGCGCAACGTTTCGTCGATCGGGCCGGAAAGCGGCGAACTCGCCGAGGGCGAGATCGGGGCCGGCCGCATGAGCGAGCCGCTCGACATCGTCGCGGCGATCGAACGTCACTTCAACGCGAATGCGCCGCTGGCGGGCAAACGCGCGCTCGTCACCTCGGGCCCAACGCACGAGGCGATCGATCCCGTGCGCTACATCGCCAATCGCTCCTCCGGCAAGCAAGGCCATGCGATCGCGGCCGCACTTGCCGCGTTGGGGGCGGAGACCATTCTGGTCAGCGGCCCCACCAATCTCGCCGCCCCCGCCGGCGTCAAATTGCGCGCAATCGAAACCGCGCAGCAAATGCTCGCGGCCTGCGTCGATTCATTGCCCGCCGATATCGCGGTATGCGCCGCCGCCGTCGCCGATTGGCGGCCCGCCACGCTCGGCAATTCCAAGCTGAAGAAAGACGGCGGCACGGCGCCGACCTTGGCGCTGACCGAGAACCCCGACATTCTGGCGACGTTGTCCAAACACGCGCAGCGCCCCGGTCTGGTCGTCGGCTTCGCGGCCGAAACCGACGATCTGATTCGCCATGCGACGGAAAAACGCCTGCGCAAAGGCTGCGACTGGATCGTCGCCAACGACGTGTCGCTGGGCACGAACGTGTTCGGCGGCGACGCGAACACCGTGCACATCGTCGATGGGGCCGGCGTCGAATCCTGGGAACGCCAAAGCAAGGACGATGTCGCGCGCCGTTTGGCGGCACGCATCGCCGCCCATTTCGCCAAAGCCGCGTGAATATGACCGATAGCATCACCGTCGAAATCGTACGCCTGCCGCACGCCGAAGGACTCGATCTTCCCGCCTACGCGACCGAAGGCGCGGCCGGTCTCGATTTGCTCGCCGCGATCGACGCGCCCGTCGAAGTGAAGCCGGGCGAACGCGCGCTGATCCCGACCGGCCTTGCGATGGCGCTGCCGGAAGGCTGCGAAGCGCAAGTGCGCCCGCGTTCGGGCCTTGCCCTCAAACACGGACTGACTGTGCTCAACAGCCCCGGCACGATCGACGCCGATTATCGCGGCGAAGTGAAGGTCATCCTCGTCAATCTCGGGCAGGAATCCGTGCGCCTGGAACGCGGCATGCGGATCGCCCAAATGGTTTTGGCGCGTTACGTGCGCGCCACCCTCGCCGAACGCCCGTCCTTGCCGCCGACCGGGCGCTCGGGCGGCGGCTTCGGCTCCACCGGCAGATAGGTCCCCCCGCCATGCTGCGCCTCACCAAAAAACTGCTCTTCGGCATCGAGGCCGTTCTCGATGTCGCCTACAACGCCAAATCGCGGCCGGTTCAGGCCTCCGCGATCACCAAGCGCCAGGGCATTCCCAAGCGCTATCTCGAACAAGTGCTGCAAGCTTTGGTGCGCGCCGGCGTGCTGACCGGCCAGCGCGGGCCCAAGGGCGGCTATCGCCTGGCGCGCGAACCGGAATCGATCACGATCGCGGAGATCGTCAATATCGTGCGTACGATCGAAGTGGCGCCCGATCCGCTGACGGGTGCTCCTGCTTCGGCGCTGGGCCATCGCATCGTGCGGCCGATCTGGATGGATCTGCAGGCCGAGTTGCTCGAACGCCTGGGCAAGACGACCTTGGCCGAGCTGGTCGAGCGCGCGCGCGAAGCGGGCGTGGAAAGCGAAACGTGAGATGCCGGACGCGCTGGACGACCGCGCGTTCCGGCGCTACGCGCGCCATCTGATCCTCGACGAGGTCGGCGAAGACGGCCAAGCGAAATTGCTCGCCAGCCGCGTGCTCATCATCGGGGCGGGCGGGCTCGGCTCGCCGGTGGCGCTTTATCTTGCCGCCGCGGGCGTGGGGCATCTCACCCTCGTCGACGACGATGTGGTGGACGACACCAATCTTCAGCGCCAGATCATCCATTCGGACGCGGCGATCGGCCGCGCGAAGGTGGAGAGTGCGGCCGAAACGCTCGCACGCCTCGACCCGCAGATAAAAGTCACGGCGAAGAAGCTGCGCGTCGACGCGGCGAATATCGGCGCGTTGATCGCCGGCCACGATCTAGTGATCGACGGCTCCGACAATTTCGATACGCGCTATGCGGTCCACGATGCGTGCTATCGCGCGCGCGTGCCGCTGGTTTCGGCGTCGCTGCTGCGCTTCGAAGCGCAGCTATCGACCTACAAGGCCTATGACGGCAAAACCGCCTGTCTGCGCTGCCTGCATCCCGAGAAGCCGCCGCCCGATTTGATCCCGCGCTGCGAGGAGGCCGGCATTCTCGGCGCCGTCGCCGGTGTCGCGGGCAGTTTGCAGGCGACCGAAGCGCTGAAGGAATTGCTGGGTCTGGGCAAAAGCCTTGCCGGAAGCGTGCTTATTTACGACGCGCTGGACACCACTTTCCGCCGCATTGCCGTGCCCAAAGACCCGCATTGCAAGCTGTGCGGACCGACACCATAATCCCGCGCGTTTCGGGCAGACCGGAGAGACGAGTGATGCGCTTAGTTCGAATTTTCGCCGCGGCGATTCTGTTCGCCTTCGCCGCCGTGACGGCGCAAGCCCAGGCCCCGGCCGACCGCGAGAACCTGCTTTATATCGAGCTGGATTACGGCCGCGTTGTGATCCAGCTGCGCCCGGATATCGCGCCCCGCCATGTTCAGCGCATCAAGGAATTGGCGCGCGAAGGTTTCTACGACGGCATCGTGTTCCATCGCGTGATCGACGGCTTCATGGCGCAGACGGGCGACCCCACCGGCACGGGCCGCGGCGGTTCGCAGAAGCCCGATCTTCCCGCCGAGTTCAGCCGCGTGCCATTCGAACGCGGCACCGTGGGGGCGGCGCGCGCGCAAAGCCCCAATTCGGCGAACAGCCAGTTCTTCATCATGTTCCGGCGCGGCGCCAGCCTGGACGGTCAGTACACCGTCTGGGGCCAGGTGCTGTCGGGCATGGAATACGTGGACCGCATCCGCCGCGGCGAACCGCCGCGCAATCCCGACCGCATGCGCAGCGTGCGCGTCGCCGCCGACGTGAAGGAATAAGGAAAACCATATGGCCGATGATCTCGAAAACACGATCTATCTCGACCTCGATTGGGGCCGCGTGACGATCAAACTGCGCCCGGATCTGGCGCCCAAGCATGTCGAACGCGTGAAGGAACTCGCCCGCGAAGGCTTCTATGACGGGCTGAAATTCCACCGCGTGATCGACGGCTTCATGGCCCAGACCGGCTGCCCCGACGGGACCGGCATGGGCGGATCGGACAAGCCCGATCTGAAGGCCGAGTTCACCAAGGCGCCGTTCGATCGCGGCGTCGTGGGCGCCGCGCGCGCGCAAAACCCGCATTCGGCGAACAGCCAGTTCTTCATCATGTTCGACGAAGGCCATTTCCTGAACGGCCAATACACGGTGTGGGGCGAAGTGACGGACGGCATGGAACATGTCGATCGCATCGCCAAGGGCGAACCGCCGCGCAAGCCCGACACGATCAAGAAATTCGCCGTCGCGGCGGACGCGAAGTAAAGCCGCGTTACTTCGGCTCCGGCCAGCGGCGGTGCAACCACAGCCACTGGCCGGGCCGCTTGCGGATCCATTCTTCCATCCGCGCGTTGACCGCCGTCATCAACGCGATCATGCGCGCTTCCTTGTCCGACCCTTGCGGCACGGGCAAAGCCGGCTCCACGGTCACGCGGAATTTCGCCGCCGAGCCCAAGCGCTCGACCCGCGCGGGCAAAATCACGCAATCGAAGCGTAGCGCCAGCGCGCCCAAGGCGGGCGCCGTCATCGCGTCGACGCCGAAGAACGGCACGGAAATGCCGTCGTTCATTTTCTGATCGAGCAGCATGCCCAGATGCTTGCCTTCCTTCAGGGCCTGCATGGCGAGCCGGGCGCCCGACGATCCCTTCGGGATCAAACCCGCCGCGAACGCGCCGCGTCCGCGCTTGAACAAGGTTTCGACGTGGCGGTTATTCGCCTCGCGATACACGAGATGGACCGGCGTGTCGTAGCGCGCGGCAACCAGGCCCGCGAGTTCCCAATTGGCGAGATGGGCGGCGAAGAAAATGATCGGCTTGCCCGCCGCCTTCGCCGCGTCGATATGTTCGAAGCCCGACACTTCGATATCCGCGCCCGGCACGAAAACCGTGAACTTCATCAGATGCGGGTATTCGGCCGCCGTGCGGCCGAGATTGTCCCACATTTCATGGATCGTGCGCTCGATCCCTTCGTCGCCCAGTTCCGGCATGAAGCGGCGCAGATTTTTGCGAGCGCGCTTCGACAGCGACAATTTCGGGCCGAGGAAGCGCGCGAAAGCCCCGCCGAATCCCGACGCGACATGCCGGGGCAGCAAGCCCAACAGATGATAGAGGCCGACGACGAAACCGGCTTCGACAATGCGCAGCAGCTTCCTCATCGCGCGGCCTCTTGCGCCAGCGCGGCAAAGGCGGCGCTGTCGGCCGGGACGAGCCGGACATTCAATGTCGCGATGGCGGCGCGCAGATCGGCGGGAATGCGCACGAGATCCTTTTCGGTCGTCACGGGTTTGGCGTCAATTTGCGCCGCGTCGCGCAGAACATTTTCGATCTCCGCGCGCGTATAGGGATGGTGATCGGCGAATTCGCGCGTTTGCGCAAGCGTGCAGCCAAGATCGCGCAGACTCGAAAAGAATTTTTCCGGCCGGCCGATCCCCGCGAAGGCGAGAACCTTGGCACCCGACAGGTCGCGCGACACGGGGTCGAGCGTGGCGTGCAGTAATTTCTTTCCCCCCGCATGACGCGCGGCGAAGCCGGTCGTGTCGGCGCCGATCATCACGATGGCGTCGGCGCGCGCGAGCCCCCATTCGGGCGGTTCGCGCAAGGGGCCGGCTGGGAAGACACGCCCGTTGCCGAGTCCCGCACCGCCATCGACAACGACGATCGAGAAGGTCTTCTTCAGCGCCGGGCTTTGGAAGCCGTCGTCGAGCAGCAGACAATCGGCACCACCGGCCAAGGCCGCGCGCGCACCGGCGGCGCGATCCTTGGCGACATAGACCGGGGCCGCCGACGCCAGCAACAACGGCTCGTCGCCGACCGTCGCGGCGTCGTGCGTCGCGGGATCGACGCGGATCGGCCCTTGCGCCGAACCGCCATGGCCGCGCGACAAGATCGCCACACGCTTGCCGTTGGCGGCCAAGATCGACGCGATCTCGCGCACCACCGGCGTTTTGCCCGCCCCGCCGAGCGTGAGATTGCCCACGCAGATCGTCGGCACGCCCACGTCGAATGACGCGCCGAATTTCAATCGCGCAGCCCCACCCCATGCGTAAAGGCAGCCGAGCGGCGATAGCAGTGTCGCCGCAGCGCCTCCCGTGCGCCAGAAGCTAGGCGGTTTCATGCGTCACCGCTTTGGGGCCGAGCCCGGCAAGGATCAGCTCCAACGCCGCCAACATGCGCGCGACAGTACCTTCGCCCTTGGCGGCGAAGTTGCGGGCGGCTTCCCCTTCGCGCGCGGCCAAGGCCGGATCGGCGGCGCGTTCCAGCACGAAGCGCGCGAGTTCGCCGGCATCGCCCACGCGCGTCGCGGCTTTCGCGTCGATCAGATCGCGCGCCAGCTCGGCGAAATTCTCCATCGACGGGCCGAAGGCGAGCGAGGCGCCCAGCCTGGCGGGCTCCAGCGGATTCTGGCCGCCATGCGGCTCCAGCGAGCCGCCGACGAACGCGATCGGCACGGCGCGATAAAGCACGCCCAACTCGCCCATCGTATCGGCGATATAGACCGCTTCGGCCGCACCGGGATTCTGGTCAAGCGAACGGCGTGCCGCGGGCAATTCCGCCGCTTCGCACGCGGCGGCGATATCGGCTCCGCGCGTCGCATGGCGGGGCGCCAACACGAGCAGCGCATCGCCGCGCGCATGGCGGATTTGGCGATGTGCGTCGAGGATGGCGGCTTCCTCGCGCGGATGGGTCGACGCGGCCAGCCACGCGAAACGCCCGTCGAGCATCTCGCGCAACGCGTCGATCGCCTGCGGATCGGCGGCGAGCGGCGGGGCCTCGTGTTTGAGATTGCCGATGGCGCGCACATCCGCAAGACCCAAACGCCGCAAGCGTTCCGCATCGCCTTCGCTTTGCGCCAGCGCCAGGCGAAAGGCTTCGAAGGGTGGCGCGAAGAATTTGAGCGTGCGTTCCCAACGCCGCGCCGAACGCTCGGCAAGGCGCGCGTTGATCAACGCGGCGGGGATGCGGCGCTTGGCGAGTGCCCCGAGCAAATTGGGCCAGAGCTCACTTTCGAGCCACAGCGCCGCATCCGGGCGCCAATGGTCGAGGAAGCGGTCGACCCAAGCGGGCACATCGAGCGGCACGTATTGATGGAAAGCGCCAGTACCGTCGAGCTCGCGCGCCAGCATCTCGGCCGAGGTTCGCGAGCCGGTGGTGAACAGCACCGACAGATCGGGGCGCGTTTCGCGTAACGCCGCGACCAGCGGCAAGGCGGAACGCGCCTCGCCCATCGACGCGCCGTGAATCCACAAAACCTTGCCCGCCGGGCGCGGGCGATCCGTATAGCCTTTGCGCTCGCGCCAGCGCAGCGGATCTTCCTTGCCGCGCGCCAGACGCCGCTTCAAGAAAAGCTCAAGCGCCGGCGACGCCGCCGACGCGAAAGCGCGATAGAGAAGCCGGCTCATTTCTCGCGCCGCACGGGGGCAACGATGCCGACGAAGCGGTCGGCCGCCGCGCAATCTTCGTCGAGGCGCCTTTCGAGCAGCGCCGTGAATTCGTCCATCGCATCGCGCGTCGCGGGCGGCGGGATCGGGTCGCCCCAGATCACCACGCCCTTGCCGAAGGGCAGCGGCACCATCAGCCGGTCCCAGCTGTTGAGGAACTTGGCGCGCGAGATCGAATAGCTTTGCGTGACCGCCGGCGCTTGGGCGAGGAACGCGGCGGCGGCAACACCTTGTGCCGCCTTGCGCGCGGGGCCGCGCGGCCCATCCGGCGTCACCCCCACCAATTCGCCCTTTTTCAGATAGCCAACCATCGCGCGCAGCGCTTCGGCGGCCCCCTTGCTGGTCGATCCGGTGATCGTGTTGATGCCGAAATGCTTGACCGTGCGGCTGATCAGAACGCCGTCGCGATGGGCCGAAATCAGCATGTTGTAGGGCCGCCGCCGGCGCCAGATCGGCGCCATCATCATCAAGCGCTGGTGCCAGAAACAGGCGATCAGCGGCTTGCCCGCGCGCGCCAGATCGTCCGGCACATGGCCGTTGAGCACCGTCCAGCGCGTGGTGCGATAGACGAAGGCGATGTACCCCGCCGCCAAACGGGCGATAAGGGCTTGGCCCGTTTCGGATTTGAGAAATTTTTTCAGCATTCCGACCGTAATGGGCCGGAAAGTGCCGTCCGGACGCCGCGAAAGCAAGGCCGGGATTGTGCGGCCCGGCATCGGGGCGCCATAATCCCGCCCGATTCGCCTGGGCAGACGGGGTGTTCGTGGCCGAACGGCCGGTATTTCACGAAAAACGGCTCGATGCGCTGCTCGCCTTCTGGGAGGCGCGCCGCAAAGGCGAGTCCGTGCCCGATCGCGCCGATTTCGATCCGATCGAGATGCGGACCTGGCTCGGCCATCTGATGCTGGTCGATTGGGCCGAGGGGCGCTGGGTCTATCGGCTTTACGGCACCGCCTTCGTCGACGCGTTCCGGCGCGAGATGACGGGGAAGTCCATCGATGAGCTTCCGCCCGAACAGGCGGCGCTCCTGCGCGGCGAGTACGAGAAAGTGCGTGTCAGCGCCGCCCCCGCCTGGCGGACTTATTCGGCGCAATTCGCCCACGGCACGCTGGACGGCCGCCAGCAATGGCAGCTCGGCCAGACTTGGGAACGCCTGATCTTGCCGCTCTCCGACGGCGGCAGCGACGTGACGCTCGTCATGGTCGCCGCCTATCAGATCGGCGGGCAGACCGCCTAGTTAAGCGAAGTCGGCCGCCAGGGCGTTGCGCGTGGCGTCCGACATCACGGCGATATGGCCGTAATTGACGTGGTCGATACCCAGCAGCACGCGCGTTCCGGGTTTGCGGAACTCGGCGATCTGCGCGGGCGTCAATTTGAAGCGGATGAAATGCACCGACGAGGTCTTGCCTTCGTCCGTCGTGCGCTCGACGTCGGTTTCGCTGAGCGCGTTGATCCGCGTGCCCGCCACTTCGAGATACATGTGATCTTCGATATGGCCGAGGCCCGAAAGCACGCGCGCGCGGCGCACGGGATCTTCGATTTCCAGCATCACCGTGGCGACCAATTCGTCGCCCTGCGGGATAAGCGGATTATAAGCGGCGAGTTCGTCGGCGATCTGGCCCTCGCCGCCCTTTTCGATGAACAGCATCTCGTGAACCTGATGCCACATCGTCTGGTAATTCTCGAAATAGAAGGTCGCGATCGGGCCGACTTCGACGCGGCGATTCTTCTTCACCGCGACCATGTCGACGCGCAGCGATTTGCGCTCGCGGCCATAGTCGCTCATCGGCAGGATGTCGGCGCGGGTGATTTGACGCTTCATGGCGGCGATCATCTGTTTCTCCTCAAACCAAGCCATAGGCTTTGGCGAACAACTCGATCGGATGCAGCGGCGGCTCCATATTCGCGGGCCGGTCTTCCGCCGGCAGGCGTTCCACGCCCTGCGCGATATGTTCGCCCGCCAGCGGGCATTCCGACGCGAGATAGGTTTTCGCGTTCTTGGCGACGGTCTTGGCGACCGGCTTACCCACCTTCAACGCGAGTTCGAAATTGCGCTTCATCACGCCCCACGAGCCGCCGTGCCCTGAGCACCGCTCGATCACGGCGACCGAAATTTCGGGCACCAAACGCAGCATTTCGGCCGCTTTCGGGCCCATATTCTGCGCGCGCGCATGGCAGGCGAAGTGCATCGACACGCCGCCGTCGAGCTTTTCGAGGCCGGGCGCCAAGCCTTCGCGCTTGGCGATATCGACAACGTATTCCGACGCGTCGTAAGTCGCCTGCGCCAGCTTCTTCACCAGCGGGTCGTCCGGCACGATCAGCGGCCATTCGAATTTCAGCATCAGCGCGCAAGACGGGATCAACGCGACGATGTCGTAGCCTTCGTCGATCAGCGGCGACATTTCCGCGGCGACCTGCTTGGCGGTCGCGGCGACCTTCTCGATCTCGCCGTGTTCGAGCTGCGGCATGCCGCAGCATTTGGGATAGACGACTTTGCTGTCGATCCCGTTCTTGGCCAGGATCGCGCGCATCGCCATGCCGATATTCGGATTGTTGTAGTTGACGAAGCAGGTGGCGTAGAGCGCGGCCTTGCGCTTGCCGTAAGCGGGGGCGGCCGTGTTGATCTCCGCCGCTTCGCGCTTGGCGCGTACGGCGAAGGTGGCGCCGTGGAATTTCGGCAACGCCGCTTCCGGATGCACGTCAGCGACTTTTTCCAGCAGACCGCGCGTAAGCTTGTTCGACGTGTCCGACGCCCAATTCGCGATTCCCGGCGCGATCGAAGCGAGCTTGCCGTTACGGTCGGTCTTGGTGAGCTGCGCTTCGGCGAAGGGAACGCCCTTCTTCTTCGCCTCGATCGCGCGCGCGCGGACCATCAGATGCGGGAAGTCCAAGTTCCATTCGTGCGGCGGCACGTAGGGGCACTTGGTCATGAAACAAAGATCGCAGAGCGTGCAGGAATCGACCACGCCCTTGAATTCGCTCGACGGCACTTCGTCGAGCGTTTCGCCCTTCGTGTTGTCGATCAGATCGAACAGGCGCGGGAAGGAATCGCACAGATTGAAGCAGCGCCGGCAGCCGTGACAGATATCGAAGACGCGGCGCAATTCGGCGTCGAGCTTGGCTTCGTCCCAGAATTCCGGGTTCTGCCAATCGATCGGATGCCGGGTCGGCGCGTCGAGACTGCCTTCGCGCATCGGTACGTTTCCCTATTCCGCGATGAAGAGGCGGGAGCGGTCGGCGGGCCCTTTCGAGTGGGGCCCGCCGCCGTTCCGGGGGGTATCGAGGTCGGCGTTACTTGCCGAGGCCGTCGAGCGTCTTCTGGAACTTGCCGGCGTGCGACTTCTCGGCCTTCGCCAGCGTTTCGAACCAGTCGGCGATCTCGTCGAAGCCTTCGTCGCGCGCCGTGCGCGCCATGCCCGGGTACATGTCGGTGTACTCGTGCGTTTCGCCGGCGATCGACGCCTTGAGGTTCAGATCGGTCGAGCCGATCGGCTGGCCCGTCGCCGGGTCGCCCGTCTCTTCCAGATACTCAAGATGGCCGTGCGCGTGGCCCGTTTCGCCTTCCGCCGTCGAGCGGAACACGGCGGCGACGTCGTTGAAGCCTTCGACGTCCGCCTTTTGCGCGAAATACAGATAGCGGCGGTTCGCCTGGCTTTCGCCCGCGAACGCATCCTTCAGATTCTGCTCGGTCTTGGTTCCCTTGAGCTTGGGCATGGAACACTCCCTGGAATGGCGCGCCGGAACAGCGGCGCAAGGCAGCCGGCGGAATGCCGGGCGCGCAGATAATGGGCTGCGGGAAGGCGAAGTCAATAGTTTTGGAACGGTTCCAATTTAGATGAGAACCGTTTGCAACTCTTGTGGAAAAAGACCTTACATCCGACCCAAAAGGGTCAGGAATCGGTCAAGCGGACGACCACGTCGACCGACGCGACGCGCTTGCCGGGCGGCGGGGCCGGCAAGGCCGCCACCGCGATTTGATCGGCGGGAATGTCGATCAACATCCCGGCCGATTCGTCGAAGAAATGATGATGCGGGCCGAGATTGGTGTCGAAATAGGACCGGCCCGGCTCGACCACCACTTCGCGCAGCAATCCCGCTTGGGTGAACTGATTCAGCGTGTTGTAGATCGTGGCCAGCGCCACGTTCAGCCCGGCTTCGCGCGCCTCGGCCGACAATTGTTCGGCGGTGAGATGGCGGTGCCCGCCCTCCCCCAGCACGCGCAGCAATTGCAGGCGCTGACGGGTCGGGCGCAAACCCGCCGCCTTCAAACGGTCCACCAGGGGGGCGAAGGGACGCATCGAGGTCATGGAAGACAGATAGCCGAATTCAGCCGAGATTTAAAGACCTAGGCGGCCAGCCTGGAATATCTCTAGTCTTCCGCCGAGACCAAACCCGACATCCGGCGCAATTCGGCCAGCACCGCTTCCCAATGCGCGATCGCGGGCTTGGCGTTACGGCTGCGCGCGATATCGAGATTGTGATTCGCAAACGGCCGCGCGCGGGCACCCATCCGGGTTTCGATCAATTGCGCGGCTTCGGCGGGCGGCAGCCAGCGCGCGTCGTATTCGAACGAATCGAAAGTCGGCGCGTGCGGGCGGATGGGGGCGCCGCGCGCGCGCAAATTCAGCACCAGATATTCGAACGGGACCGGCAGATGCATCGCCTCGGTCGCGTGCAGAACCACGCCACCGCGCAATTCCTCCGCCTTCGCCCAATCGAACAAGCCCGGCTTGCGCTTGGCCGGAACCAATCGCGCGACGATATAGGCGGCACTGGGCGCCATCCACAATCCGCCGGGCGGGCGTTCGATCACGTCGAGGCTTTCGATATCCGTCCAGCGCAGCGGCTCGCGGCCGGTCGTCGTGTCGTAGAAACCGATACGATCGAAATAAAGCTCGCGCGGGCCGATACGCTTGCGCCAAATCCCGGTCAATGCCCAAGCGATCAACGCGGCGGGCGGCAATGCCGCCAGAAAGCCCGCGGGCCCGGCCGATGCCGTAGCGACCGCGATCGTCGACAGCGCCGTCCCGCCAATAACGGCCAGCCACGACAGCGACCAGATCATGCCGCGCGCCCCGATCCGGATGCGCACCCAATCGTCCGGCTGGCCGAATTCGACGGCCTGTTCCGGCATTTGGGTTTGCGTTCGGGTGGCGGTGCGTTCGGTCATGCGAGTCTCAATCGATAGCGGTCTCGTATTTCTCCAACACCCATTTCTCGGCGGCGGCGGCGGCGAGCCATTCCTTCATATAGGGATGATTCCACACCGCATCGACATAGGCAGCCGAATCTTTCGTGAGTTCCGGCGCCCAGGTCACGAACCTTGCCACCACGGGCGCGTACATCGCGTCCGCCATGCCGAATTGCGCGCCGAACAGATAGGGCCCGCCGGCCCCGAATTTCCGGCGCGTTTCGGCCCAAAGCCCCTGAATCCGCGCGATATCGTTCAGCGCCCCCGGCGTGCGGCCCTTGCCCGGAAAGCGCGCGCGCACATTCATCCACATCGCCTTGCGCAGTTCCACGAAGCCCGCATGCATTTCGGCGGCGATGGAGCGCGCCTGGGCGCGCGCGGCGTTTTCCTGCGGCCAGAATTTCGCCGGGGCTGAATCGGCGAGGTAATCGCCGATCGCCAGCGATTCCCACACGCTGGCCCCGTCGATCAGCAGGCAGGGCACTTTGCCGGTGGGCGAGCGCGCCGCGATCCAGGTTTTCCAATCCGGGGCGCCCATGTCGTAGACCTCCTCGCGGAAATCGAGGCCGGCGATCTTGCACGCAAGCCAGCCGCGCAGCGACCACGACGAATAAGCCTTGTTGCCGAGATAGAGCGTCGCTTGGGTCATGGGCATTTTCCCTTGGCTGTTCGCCCAAGTTCTTTCCAGAGAGACGCGGTTGGGGCAAGGTCCGAGTTGTCGCCGTACAAATCGGAGTCGCTATGCCTGCCCGCCTGTCCCTTCGCCCGAAACCCGTTGCCGCCACCGTCAAGCTGACGGCGCTGACCAAATCCGCATTGCCCGCCTGGCTCAAAAAAGCCAAAGCCGCGCAAAAGCGTTACGCGGAATCGGTCGGGTTCAAGGCGGCGTCGGGCGAAATTTTGGCGCTGCCCGCGAGCGACGGAAAGATAGAGCGCGTGCTGGTCGGCGTGCCCGAGCGCGAAACGCCCGACGGGTCCGGCCACAAATTTTGGAGCTGGGGGGCCCTGCCCCTGAAGCTGCCCGCCGGTTCCTATCGCCTCGACCCCGAGCCGGCGGACGCAAGCGAAGCGACCGAGATTGCGTTGGCCTGGGCGCTCGGCAGCTACGTGTTCGATCGCTACAAGAAGGCCGCCAAAGCGCCGGCCGAACTCGTGTGGCCCGCCAAGGCCGACCGTAAGCGCGTGCAGGCGATCGTCGCGGCCGACGGTCTCGCGCGCGACCTCATCAACACGCCCGCCGAAGACATGGGCCCCGACGCGCTGGCCGCAGCGGCGATCGAAACCGCACATGAACTCGACTTCGCATCGGCGGACGTGATCGTCGGCGACAAGCTGCTGAAGGAAGGGTTCCCGTTGGTCCATGCCGTGGGCCGGGCGGCCGAGAAAGCGCCGCGCCTGATTGACATGCGCTGGGGCGATCCCAAACATCCGCGCATCGCGGTGAT
Source organism: Tagaea sp. CACIAM 22H2 (assembly GCA_014444615.1). GTDB lineage: Bacteria > Pseudomonadota > Alphaproteobacteria > CACIAM-22H2 > CACIAM-22H2 > Tagaea. Next base: position 17,757 of record PVXE01000067.1, read on the forward strand.
CGGCAAGGGCGTGTGCTTCGACACCGGCGGGCTCGACATCAAACCCGATGCCGGCATGAAGCTGATGAAAAAGGATATGGGCGGGGCGGCGCATGCGCTGGCCCTCGCGCGCCTCATCGTCGAAGCGAAACTGCCGGTGCGCTTGCGCCTGCTGATCCCGGCGGTCGAGAACTCGGTGTCGGGAAATTCGATCCGCCCGCTCGACATCGTGAAATCGCGCAAAGGCCTCACGGTCGAGATCGGCAATACCGACGCCGAAGGCCGCTTGATCCTGGCCGACGCGATGGCAGCGGCGGGCGAAGACGAACCCGAATTGATGATCGACTTCGCCACGCTGACCGGGGCGGCGCGCGTGGCGCTGGGCCCCGATCTGCCCGCGTTCTTTGCCAATGACGACGATCTGGCGCGCGGCTTCCTGCAATCGGGCATCGCGTCGCACGATCCGTTCTGGCTGATGCCGCTATGGCAGGGCTATCGCACGCGCATGGAAAGCAAGATCGCAGACACGTCGAATATTTCCGACGGGCCGTTCGCGGGTGCCGTCACCGCCGCGCTGTTCTTGCAGAATTTCGTGCCCGACAAATGCCGCTGGGCGCATTTCGACGTGTTCGGCTGGAACCCGTGGACGCGGGCCGGCCGCGCCGAAGGCGGCCATATCCAGGCCGTGCGCGCGGTGTTCGCGGCACTGGAGAAGCTATATCCGAAGGGATAACGCTCATGGCTACTTCGCCCGATGAGGATCCCGAGATCACCGAGGCGGCCGCTATTGCACGTAGGGGGACGTATAGCGCAACGACGGGAACCCTCCGTGGCCCGCAGTCAGTTCCTAAGTGTCTTGGAGAGGTAGAAGTCGCTCGGTTGGTAGCCTGTCGCATGGGGCTTCAAGGAAGCATCCGATATACTTCGGAACCAAATGGACGAGACAAAGCGCCCGACGTTGAGATCGAGATATCAAATCGAGCATCAATTTGGATTGAAGTTACAGAGTTGCTCGACGAGCAACGACGCCGCGAATACGCAATCCAGCTAGCCTCGCTCAAGAAACGAGAAAAGTTCGAGTACGAAGAAGTTCGATCAGGAAGGCTCGCCCCGATCGAGCCGACGATTTGGAGTAAGGCAGACTTCATCCAAAAAATTCAGAGCATCATTTCTTCAAAAGACAGAAAGGTTCCCGACAAGCCAGATCATATCGCAGCATCCATGTTGGCTATATTTACAGACGACATTCTTACATTCGGCATTTCTGAAATCGAAACACACGAAGGATTCACGAGCGATAAGTTCGACAAGGTCTTTTTGATTTTGGGTTACGACCCGTCGTTGGCAATAAAAGACATTCCCGAAGCGCCCGACGGTTATCCGACAATCGAGCTAAAACTTTCGCGATAGCTCCTAGAAACGAAAACGGGCGGCACCGCGAGGTGCCGCCCGTCGTCGTTAGAGCGTCGAAGAGAGGGCGATTACTCGCCGTCCTTCTCCTGCTTGCGCTTGAGGGCGGCACCCAGGATATCGCCGAGCGAAGCGCCGGAATCCGACGAGCCGAACTGGGCCATCGCTTCCTTGTCTTCCTCGATCTCGCGCGCCTTGATCGACAGCTGGATCTTGCGGCTGGCGCGGTCCAGCGTGGTGATCTTGGCGTCGACCTTCTCGCCGATGGCGTAACGGTCCGGGCGCTGTTCGGCGCGGTCGCGGCTCAGATCCGACTTGCGGATGAAGCCGGTCACGCCGTCGGCCAGCGTCAGTTCCACGCCGTTGTCCTGCACGGCCGAGACCGTGCCGGTGACGACGTCGCCCTTCTTGAAGCCCGAGATCGCGGACTCGAACGGGTCGTTGGTGAGCTGCTTGATGCCGAGCGAGATACGCTCCTTCTCGACGTCGGTATCCAGCACCTTGACCTTGACCTTGTCGCCCTTCTTGTAGGCCTTGATCGCCTCTTCGCCCGACTTCTCCCAGTCGATGTCCGAGAGATGGACCATGCCGTCGATATCGCCGGGCAGACCCACGAACAGGCCGAACTCGGTGATGTTCTTGACCTCGCCTTCCAGCTCGGTACCCGGCGTGAAGCGGTCCTTGAAGACCTCCCACGGATTGTCGAGGCACTGCTTGAGGCCCAGCGAGATGCGGCGCTTGGACGC
>PVXE01000068.1 GCA_014444615.1 Tagaea sp. CACIAM 22H2
GTCGCGGGTGCGCTGGACGATCTTGTCCAGCTTCTCCTGCGTCGTCCAACCCATCTTGACGAGGTCGGGCAGCGGGATGCCGGCGACGGTCGAATAGCGCACCGACGGCACCATCGTGTCGCCGTGGCCGCCGAGCACGAAGGCCGTGACGTCTTCGACCGAGACCTTGAATTCGTCGGCCAGGAACCAGCGGAAACGCGCCGAATCCAGCACGCCGGCCATGCCGACGACCTTGTTGGCGGGCAGGCCCGACAGGACCTGCATCACCCACACCATGACGTCGAGCGGGTTGGTGACCACGATGACGAAGGCGTTGGGCGCGTTCTTCTTGATTGCGTCGGCGACGGTGGCCATCACCTTGACGTTGATGCCGATCAGATCGTCGCGGGTCATGCCGGGCTTACGCGGCACGCCGGCGGTGACGATGATGACGTCGGCCCCGGCCATCGCGGAGTAATCGTTGGAGCCGGTCACGAACGAGTCGAACCCGGCGACCGGCGAGGCTTCGGCGATATCCAGCGCCTTGCCCTGCGGGATACCTTCCGCGATATCGAGCAGGACGACGTCGCCCAGTTCCTGAAGCCCGGCGAGCAGGGCCAGCGTGCCGCCGATCTGACCGGCGCCCACGAGCGCGATCTTGTTGCGTGCCATACGGAATTTCCCCTTCTGCGGCCCCCGGACGGGGCGCTGCGGTGCGAAAACAAGCGCCGGGGTTGTACCGCCGCCGCCGCAAAGCTTCAAGCGCTGGCGGCCGAACCCGATTTCCCCGGCGAAACCGGACCTTAACCGGGGTCTATGAAGCCCAGATTAACGCCGGGGGGCGGCCTCAACGAAAACATCGACCTGCTGGCCGACGAATGCCGGAAAAGCCGGATCGACGACGGCATAAATCGCTTGCAGCACGCGCGTATCGACCCGCTCGGCCGTGCCGCCGGTTAGGGATTTCTTCGGAATTACATAGGGTTCCGTCCGAATGAAGCGCAGCTCGCTGGACAAGCGGGCATCGCCGCGCAAACGCGCCGTCGCTTTGGCGCCGGGGGCCAGGCGCTGGGCGTCGACCTCGTCGATATCGACCCGGATATGCAGCGGCATCACGCTACCCATCAGGACGAGCGGTGTCGGGAGACCGCCGGCGGCGGCGAACTCACCCGTCCTTATGTTGAGCTGGAGCACCCGCCCGGCGAGCGGCGCGCGGACCACGGTGCGCGCCACATCGACCGACGCGCGCTGGGCGAGCGCCTTGGCTTCGAGCAGCGACGCTTCGAGTTCGCCCCGCTGGGCCTCCAGCACGTCGATCTGGCGGCGCGCGGCTTCGACCGCCGCGCGGGCCCCCTGCAATCCGGCATCGGCCCGGCGCGCATCGGCGACCGCCGATTCCAAACGCTGACGGCTGGCGAAATCCTGGCGCGACAATTCCTGCTGACGATTGCGGTCGCTTTCGGCGCGTTCGCGCTCGGCCGCCGCACTCGTCACCGACGTGCCGGTTTGCGCGACGATCGCACGCTGCTGCGCCACTTGCCGGTCGAGCCGCGCCAACGCCGCTTCGGCCGCCGCCGCGCGCGCCTGGGCTTGGGCAAGATTGGCGGCGTAGACGCGCCCGTCGATTTCGAACAACGGCGCGCCTTGGGCCACATCGTCGCCTTCCTTCGCATGCACGGCGATGACCACGCCGCCGAGTTCGGTCGCGACCGCGACGATCTCGCTGGCCGGCTCGACCAAGCCCGAGCCCGCGATGGCGGCGGCGTAAGGGTTCGACGGCGGTGCCACCGCCGGATCGACCAGCGGACGCGAACGATCCGCCGCGGCGATCGACCACACGGCGAAGATCAAAGACCCGCCCGCAACGACGGGCAAGATGTGGCGAACGAAACGCGGGCGCTTCATGGAACGGTCTCCAAAGCTTTGGTTTCGATTCCGGCGATGCGCCCGTCTTCCATACGGACGATCCGGTCGGCGAAATCGAAAATGCGGTGATCATGGGTGACGACCAGCGTGGCGCGGTCCGCGCGCACCGACGCGGCGCGCAGCATTTCCATCACCGTGCGCCCGCCGGTCGCGTCGAGTGCCGCCGTCGGCTCGTCGCAGACGACGAGCTTGGGTTCGTGCACGAGCGCGCGCGCGATCGCCACGCGCTGCTGCTGCCCGCCCGACAATTGGCGCGGCAGTTTGGCGGCGTGCTCGCCCATGCCGAGCTGATCGAGCAGCGGCATCGCCGCCTTGGCCGCCGCCGACAATTCCATGCCACCCGCGACCAGCGGGATCGCGGCGTTCTCCGCCGCCGTCAACGCGGGCAGCAGATTGTACTGCTGGAAAATGAAGCCGAGCGTGCGCCGCCGGAAGGCGACACGCAGCGCGTCGGACATTTTCGCGATGTCCTGCCCATCGACTTCGACGTCGCCGGAATCGAACGACAAAATACCCGCGACGATCGACAACAGCGTGGTCTTGCCGCAACCCGACGGCCCGACCAGCATCGTCATCTCGCCCCATGGCACGTCGAGATCGACGCCGTGCAGCACGCGCTGCAAGCCCGCCTCCGACTCGAAGGACTTGATCACGTCGCGGCATTTGACGGCGAACGACATGGCGATCAGCCCCGGAACACGATGGCCGGATCGACGACAAGCACGCGGCGCACGGAGGCGAAACTCGCCGCCGCGATGATCAACAGCACGGCCGCCGCCACGCCGACGGCGACTTCGGCGGGCAGCGCCAGGCCGCGCAACTCGATGCTGATCCTCGGCACGAATTCGAAAAACGCAGCGGCCAAGCCGATGCCGATTGAATAGCCGGTGACGGCGGCAACACCGGCCTGCAACAGCACCATGCGCAGAATGGCGAGATTGCCCACACCAATCGCCTTCAGCGCGCCGAATTGGCGCAGATTTTCGACCACGAACAGAAAGAAGGTCTGCCCGACGATCGCCGCACCGACGATGAAACCCAGCGCGATGGTAATGCCGAAATTGATCGGGATGCCGGTGTTGCGCAGGAAGTAGGTCATCGTCTTGTTGACGAAGCCGTCGCGCGTCAGCCCTTGCAGGCCGGTATCGCGCGCGATACGCGCGGCGACGTCTTCGGCGTTATGGCCGGGGGCTGCGCGCGCGATCACGTAGCTCAACTGGCTGCGCCTTGGCTGGGCGACGATCAAGGCTTGCGAATAGCGCATGACCACGACCGGCGCGGTGGTGAAAGGGGCCCCCGCTTCGGTGATCGCCACGACCTTCACGCGCCGGTCGTTGATCTCCACTTCGCGCCCCAGATCGAGCGGCACGTTAGGCCATAAACGGCCGAATCCCGCGCGGTCGATCGCGACCGCATCGGGCTGGCGCAGATCGTCGATATTGCCCAGCAGCACCTTGCGCGGGGCGCCGGTCAGCGTGGCGTCGTCCACGCCCAGCAGCAACGTCTGCTCGAGAATGCCGTCGGGCGAGCGCGCGGTCGACATCGCGCGATAGAAGGGCAGCGCCCACGCGACGCCTTCGACCGAACGCACGCGATAAAGCTGCGTATCGGTCATCGGCTCGGTCACGTCGGAATATTTCACGCGCGGGTCCATGACCCACAGATCGGCCTCTTGCACGTCGACGATCTGGCTGACCGTGCGGCCCAGAATGCCGACGAACAACCCCGCCTGCTGCGCCATCAGCAGCGTGGCGAAGGCGATGCCGAACACCAGGCCCAGATACTTGCCCGGATCGCCGAACAACATGCGCAACGCGACTTTGCCCATCGGGGCGGAATGCCTTCCGTAAAAATGAAACGAAACGGTTTCGTTTAAAATAGCGTTGTGCTAGAAAACGTCAAGTCGCATGAAAAAACCCGCTCAACCCCGCCCCCGTCCCGGCCGCCCCAAAAAGGGCAGCGAACTGGCGCGCCGCGACGCGATCCTCGACGCCGCCTTGGCGGAATTCGCGGCGCGCGGTTACGGCGCCGCCACGCTGGACGGCATCGCCAAGCGCGCGCGCACGGCCAAACGCACGCTTTACGAGACTTTCGGCGGCAAAGATCGGTTGTTCCAGGAAGCGGTCGCGCGCGTGTCGGGCAATGCGACCGCACCGCTGGTCCCGCCGCAAGACGGCGAAATGCCACCGCTGCGCGACATGCTGACGCAGGCCACGTTCAATGCGATCGCCGGCGTCTACACGCCCGAGAAGGCGTCGATCTATCGGATGGTCGTCGGCGAGGCGCCCGCCTTTCCCGATCTCGCGGCGAATTTCTATGCGGCCGGGCCCGGCGCCGCCGTGCCGCGCGTCGCCGCCGTCTTGCGCAAAGCGATCGCGCGCGGCGAAATCGCCGCGTGCGAGCCGATCGCCGAAGCCAAACGGCTGGTCAGCTTGGTCGCGGGCGAGCCGCATTTGCGCTTCGTGCTGGGTCTCGACCCCGCCCCGACCAAGGCGCAAGCGCGCAAACGCGCCGAATCACTCGTCGATTTTTTCCTGCGCGCCTTAGCGCCGCGATAATGCCGGCCAGTTGGCGTCGGCTTTAGAGATATTGGCGGCGCGCGACATATCCCAGCGCAGCTGAACGAAGCGCGAGTAGTTGAGATAGAGCTTGCCGTCGACGATGCGCCACGCTTCGGGATCGATGGGTGCCGTGTAGTTGTTGGCAACCGCCCAAGCGCAGAAGCCGCCATATTGCGGCGCGTAGCGTTGCGGATCGGCGGCAAAGGCGTCGCGGTTTTGGGCGGAGGCGAAATGCCACGCCGCCCCGTTCCAGTCGTGGCGGAATTCCGGCTTGCCCGGCACCACATCGCCGACGGTGAAATAGGCGACGACATCGGTGCCGCGCACCGCGACACCATTTTCGGCGAAGACTGCGTCGGCAGCGGCAGGCCGCACACACGCCAGAACCAGGAAAATCAGGGCGAAAAACCGGGCCATATCGATATTTCGCGCCTATCGAACCGGAGGTTACATCCCGCCCAGATGCGGGGCGGCGAGGTAATCCTCCGACTGCATTTCGTGCAATCGGCTGGCGGTGCGCTGAAACTCGAACGCGTGATCGCCCGCGGGATGCAAGCGGTCGGGCGCGTCTTGCGCCGCCATCACCAGCTTGCAGCGATGCTCGTACAGCGCGTCGATCAGCGTCACGAAGCGGCGCGCTTCGTTGCGATTGTCGGGCCGCAGCAGCGGCACGCCGTCGAGCACCAGCGTGTGGAAGTGCTTGGCGAGCACCAGATAATCCGCCGCCCCCAGCGCCTTCACGCAGAGCGGATCGAATTGGCAGAAGGCCACCCCGCCGCCCGCGCGCGGAATGTCGAGGTCGCGGCCCGACACGTCGAGCGTGACGGGTCCGACATTGGCGCCCTCGGTCAGCGTGGCGAACGCCTTTTCCAACTGCGCGGTCGAGCGATCGTTCAGCGGCCAGTGATAGACCGGCATGCCCCGGATGCGAATGCGCCGGTAATCCTGCCCGCCGTCGAGTTCCAGCACGTCGAGCTTCGATTTCAGCACCGCAATCGCGGGCAGGAACAATTCGCGCTGCAAGCCGCCCGCGTAAAGATCGTCGGGCGCGATGTTGGACGTCGCGACAACCACGACACCCTTTTCCAGCATCGCGCCGAACAACCGGCCCAAGATCATGGCGTCGGCGATGTTGGTCACTTGGAATTCGTCGAAGCACAGCAGCCAGGCTTCGTCGGCCAGCACCGTCGCCAGCGGCGGAATGGGATCGCCGTCGCCCTTCTTCGCTTCGCCCGATTGGCGCCAGGCGTGGATGCGCGCATGCACTTCCAGCATGAATTCGTGGAAATGCACGCGGCGCTTCTTTTCGACCGGGGCTGCCGCGAAGAACATATCCATCAGCATGGATTTGCCGCGCCCCACGCCGCCGAACATATAGAGCCCCATCGGCGGCGCGCCCGCTTGCTCCAAGCCGAATTTCCGCGCGAAGCCCAGCGACGCGCGCCAGAAGCCGGGGCGCGGATCGGGCTTGTAGCTTGCCAACGCGCGCAACAGCGTGCCGAGTTTTTCTACGGCCAAGGCTTGCGCGGGATCGGGCTTGATCTCGCCCGCCGCGATCCGCGCACGATAGGTTTCGAGCAGCGCGTTCAATTCCCCAGCAACTCCGATACGAAAGCCGGCACCAACTCGGTCGCCTTGCCGTAGCGCTTCTCGGCGAAGTTGGAGGCGACGTCCGACGGTTCGAGATTGAGCTCGATCGTGCGCGCCCCGGCGGCGTTGGCGTGCTCGACCAAACCGGCGGCGGGATAGACGGCCCCCGACGTGCCGATCGACACGAAGATATCGCAAGCTTCGACCGCCGCGATCGCTTCGTCCATGAAGAACGGCATTTCGTTGAACCACACGACATGCGGGCGCAGCGTGCCGATCTCGGCGCAAGCGGCGCACGTGCTGGCAGCCCCCAGATCGCCGCGTTCTTCCGCCACGTTGCCGCAAGCGAAGCAGCGCGACTTCAGCAGTTCCCCGTGAATCGCCAGCACGTTCTTGGAGCCCGCACGCCGATGAAGATCGTCGACATTCTGGGTCACGAGCGTGACCTTGCCCTGCCATTCGGCTTCGAGCCGTGCGAGCGCCAGATGCGCCGCATTGGGCTGGATCGCCGGAAGTTGCAGCGCGTGGCGGCGCATATTGTAGAAGGCTTGCACGAGCTGCGGATTCCGGACAAAAGCCGAGGGGGTCGCGACATCTTCGATCCGCACCTGCGACCACAGGCCGCCGGCGTCGCGGAACGTATCGATGCCCGACTCCTTCGAAATTCCGGCCCCGGTAAGGACGACGATCGAACCCGCCATGACGCCGCAAATTACCAGTCTGCTGTTCGTGTGCACGGGAAATATCTGCCGCTCGCCCACGGCCGAGGGCGTGATGCGCAAAATGGCCTGGGATGCGGGGCTTTCCTTGCGCATCGAATCCCGCGCCACCCACGGCTACCATATCGGCGAACCGCCCGATCCGCGCACGATCCGCCATGCCGCGACGCGCGGCTATGACCTGTCGCCTCAGCGCGCGAAGAAGCTCGCCCCCCGCGATTTCACGGAATTCGACCTGATCCTGGCTTGCGATTCGGGGCATTACGAAATTCTGGAATCGCTCGCCCCGGCCGGAACTGGTGCAAAAATTGCGATGTTCCGCCAGGACGGGAACGACGTGCCCGACCCTTACTACGGCGGGGCGCGCGGTTTCGACGAGGTGCTTGATATCGTGGAGCACGAATGCGCCAGATTGATCCGGGAATTGCGCTAGAAGCGCGCATCGAAGCGGCCGCCGGTTCGCCGGTCGCGCGCACCGCACCGATGGGCGGCGGGCATGGCGCATCGTTGATTGCCGTCGATCTCGCCGACGGGCGGCGCTTGGTCGCCAAGACGGGCGCGGGCCTTGCGCCCGAAGGCTTCTGCCTTTCCTATCTCGCGCGCGCGACGGTCTGCCCCGTGCCGCAATTGCTGCTGGCCGACGACGATCTGCTGCTGATGGCGCATGTCGACGGATCGACCGGTGCGGCGGGTAAAGACGCGCAGCGCGATCTGGCGCGCGTTCTGGCGGAGCTTCATACGATCGTCGGTCCGCGCTACGGATTTCCGCGTGCGACACCGCATGCCGGTTTTTTGCAGCCCAACGATTGGGACCGCGACTGGCATCGCTTCTACGGCGAGAAGCGCTTGATGTTCGTCGCCCGCCAGATCGATCGCGATGTCGCGCGGCGCGTGGAAAAACTCGTTGCGCGTTTGCCCGATCTGCTGCCCAAGCCCAAAGCGCCGGGCCTGATCCACGGCGATCTGTGGGGCGGCAATATCATCAGCCGCGACGGGCGCATCGCCGCCTTCGTCGATCCGTCGCTTTACTTTGCCGATCCGGAAATCGAGATCGCCTTCCTGACGCTGTTCGGCGACGTGAACGAGGATTTCCTCGCGGTCTATGACGAACGCCGCAAGCTATCGCCCGATTTCCGCGAAACGCGGCGCGACCTTTATTGCTTGTGGCACCTGCTGGTGCATTTGAAGCTGTTCGGCGCGTCGTATCGCGCCCAGGTCGACGCGATTTTGAATCGCTTCGTCTAATCGCGCAGGAAGAACGCGGCTTCTTCGGTATAGACCGCCCCGCCCGGGCGCCGCAGGCTTGAATAAAGCGCGAAGCTGTCGATGCGGATCGGCCCCGCTTTGAACAACGCGTTCTCGATCAGGAAATCTTGAACCTTCCCCAACGGCGCATTGTCGAGCCGCGCCAACGTGACATGCGGCAGAAACTTGCGCGGCTCGTTGGCGAAGCCTTCCTTGCGACAGGCTTCGTCCACTTTTCGGTGAAGCATGTCGAGCGCGTCGGATTGCTTCACGCCCGCCCAGAGGGCGCGCACCTCGTCGCCGGTTTTGAAATGGCCCACGCCCGCGAGTTCGATATCGAACGGCTTGTGGCGGATCGCCATCAGCGCATAGGCGAGGTCTTCGGCCTTGTCTTCTTGCGTATCGCCGACGAAGCGCAGCGTCAGATGATAGTTGTCGCTTTCCACCCAATCGGCCCCCGGCACACCCGCCGCGATCGCATCCAATCGCGCGCGGATGTCTTCGGGAAAGCCAAGAGCGACGACGAGCCTTATCACGTCACGGACAAGGATTCGGGTTGCCGGCGTGGATCGCGTCGAGCTTGGCGCGCAGCTCGGGCGAAATCGCGACGTCGATCGCCGCGATATTCGTCTTGAGCTGTTCCACGCTGGTGGCGCCGACGATCGCCGCCGTGACGAAAGGCTGCGACGCGACGAACGCGACCGCCATCTGGGCGGGATCGAGCCCGGCTTCGCGCGCGGCGGCCACGTATAGCTTCGCCGCCGGTTCGGCGCGCGGCGTGGAATAGCGCTTGAAACGGTCGAACAGCGTCAGGCGCGAATTCGCAGGCTTGGCGCCGTCGAAATACTTGCCGGTCAGCACGCCCATGCCGAGCACGGAATAGGCGAGCAGGCCGACTTTCTCCTTGATCGCGATTTCCGCGAGGCCGATTTCGAAACTGCGATTGAGCAGCGAATACGGGTTCTGGATCGACGCGATGCGCGCGCCCAGGCCCTTGTCGGCCGCGCGCAGATAATCGAGCAAGCCCCACGGTGTTTCGTTCGACACGCCGAACCAGCGGATCTTGCCTTCCTTGACGAGCTTCTCCATCGCGCCTGCCGTTTCGGCCAAGGGCGCGCCCTGATCGGCCCCTTCCTTATGCGCGTAGTCGAGCACGCCGAAGCGATTGGCCGGACGGTCGGCCGAATGCGCCTGATAAAGGTCGATGTGATCGGTCTGCAGGCGCTTCAGCGATGCTTCCACCGCCGCGCGGATCGAGGCTTCGTTCAGCGGCTGACCGGGGCGGATGTAATCGTTGCCCATCGAGCGGCTGGCGACCTTCGTGGCGAGCACGATCTTGTCGCGCTTGGCTTTGTTCTTCGCGATCCAGGTGCCGATATATTCCTCGGTGCGGCCGTAAGTCTCCTTCTTCGGCGGCACGGGATACATCTCCGCCGCGTCGATGAAGTCCACCCCCATATCCAGCGCCAGATCGATTTGCGCGTGGGCTTCGGCCTCCGAATTCTGTTGGCCCCACGTCATGGTGCCCAAGCAAATGCGCGAGACCTTCCGGCCGGTCGTTCCGAGTTCGACGTATTTCATTTTTATCCTGAGAGGGTGCGGTTATCCGAACAACGCGAGGACGCCGGTATAACCGTAGAGGCGCGCGTTGGAAATCTCGCCGTTGCAGAACATGCCGGCGACCGGGATGTCGCCCAGCGTTTCGCGCAAGATCGCGCGCTCGGCCGAATCGGGCCCGAACATGTTGGGCCCGCGCGCCAGGCACGAGAAATAAAGCCCGGCTTTGGGCTTGGTCAGGCGCGCCTTCGTGCGCGCGAGCATACGCGCCAGATCCTGCGCGGCCGCTTCTTCGTCGCGACGCACGAAGAACAGCCGGTCGCCGGGCTCCACCGTGTGGCCGACCGCGATCAAGCCGTTATCGGGATCGATACCGGTCAGATGCCGCACGAGATAATCGTTGGTGTCGCTGCCCGGCGTAGGGAACGCGAGCAGCGTGCTCATCGCCGCCTGGCGCAGATCGCCGCCGGGGCGCACGCCCGCGGCTTCGCGGAACAGGTCGAGCGCGTCGCGCCCGTCGATCTCGGCGATCACGTTTTCCTCGGCCGAGGTCACGCGATGCACGGGGCCCAGCGCCGCGCAGCCCTGGCTCAAACCGACCGAGACGTTGACGTCGCCCGCGATCAACACGCCCGACAGGCCTTCGTCGACCACGCGGCCCGCGATCTGCGCGAAGCCGTCGTCGCCCGACGACAAGCCGCCGACGAGATAGGCGCCGCTCGTTTCCGCGAGATCGGCGAGCGTGTCGGCGATGCTGGACAAGCGCGGATCGGCGTGGACCACGCCCAAGGCCGGGCGCTTGTCGGCGATCCACGCTTCCAGATCGGCGGGCGTTTCGCCGGGCTGGGTCAAATTCGGCACGAGGCGATAGGAACTCTTCGGCAAGTCCAGCGCCAACGCCGCCAAGGCCGGCCGGCCGAACACTTCCGTATCGCCGACGATGCCGAGCCCCACCGAGCCCGTCCAATCGCCGATGCCGGAGATGCGTTTGACGACGGCGAGAATTTCCTCGAGCTGGCCCGCGAGTTCGCCGGTCGCGTAAAGAAACCCGAGCGTACCGCCAGGCAGATCGCGCGCCAGCTTCTCGCCCAATTCGATGGCGAGCTTGCCCCAGTCTTCGGCGTTCGTGCCGGCGGCCTGGGCGAAGGCGATTGACGGGGCGATCTGCTTCATGGTCGCCTATCCTCGCGCGGAACCGGCCGTACCGCCACGAAAAACGAGGAGTTTGCGTTGTCGCCGATCATCGCCCTGCATACCGTCGTCGCGTTGACGGCGCTGATCTTGGGCGTCGCCATCTTGCTGCGGCCCAAGGGTACGGCCGTGCATAAGCTGGCCGGGCGCATTTGGGTCGCCGCGATGGCGATCACGGCGATCACCTCGTTCTGGATTCAGGAATTGCGCGACGGCGCCGGTTTCAGCTGGATCCATATCCTGTCGATCGTCACGCTGGTTGGCCTCGCGCGCGCGATCTATGCGATCCGCCACGGCAACGTGAAGGCCCATCAACGCGCGATGATCAGCGTGTTCGCGGGCGTGATGATCGCGGGCGCGTTCACGCTGCTGCCGGGCCGCATCATCGGCGGCTGGATATTCGGCGGCTAACCGCCCGCCAGCAGCTTGCGCACCGCGGGCAGGATATTGGCGACCATCACGTCCACGCCTTGCGGATTGGGATGGATGCCGTCGCCGAGATTGAGTTCGGGTTTCGCCGCGACACCTTCCAAGAAAAAGGGATAGAGCGGCACGCCGTGCTTGGCGGCCAAGCGCGGAAACACGGCGGCGTATTTCTCGCGATAGTCGCTGCCCATATTGGGCGGCGCCAGCATGCCCGCGAGCAGCGGCTTCACGCCCTTCTCTTTCATCCTTGTCAGGATGCGATCAAGATTGCGTTCCATCGCCTCGGGGTCGAGGCCGCGCAAACCGTCATTCGCGCCCAGCGCGACGATGGCGAATTCGGGCGGGCGCTGGCCCAGCGCCCAATCGACGCGCGTGAGCCCGCCCGCCGACGTATCGCCCGACACGCCCGCGTTGATCACCTGGATCGACACGCCTTGCGCGCGCAACGCCGCTTCCAAACGCTGGGGGAACGCCTCGCGCGCCTGAATATTGTAACCCGCCGACAAGGAATCGCCCAAAACCAGCAAACGCGGCGCCGGGCTTGGGGTTTGGGCGCCCACGGGAAGGGACGCCACCAACGCGATTCCGGCCAGGAACGCGTTGAAAGCCCGGCGCGTTCCACCATATCCCTGAGATTCGCGCGCCATTCCGGGGTACCCTTCCTTCATGTCCCAATCCGTCGATCCGATCCTGCGCCTCGCGGGCGTCCATCTGAAGCTGGCGAGCCAAGCGGGCGAGGTCAATATCCTGCGTGGCGTCGATCTATCCGTCGCACCGGGCGAAAGTGTGGCGGTGGTCGGTCCGTCGGGCTCGGGCAAATCGACGATGATGATGATCGTCGCCGGCCTCGAGCGCCCCACGCAAGGCAACGTGCATGTCGCCGGCCAAAATCTGACCGGCTTGGACGAGGACGGCTTGGCGCTATTCCGCCGCCGCTCCATCGGGATCGTGTTCCAGGCGTTCCATCTGATCCCGACGATGACGGCGCTGGAAAACGTCGCGATCCCGCTGGAATTCGCGGGCGACGCCAAAGCCTGGGTCAAGGCGAAGGCAGCGCTTGAGTCGGTGGGTCTCGGCCATCGCTTGACGCATTATCCCGGCCAGATGTCCGGCGGCGAACAGCAGCGCACGGCGCTGGCGCGCGCGGTCGTGGCCGAACCCAAACTGCTTCTCGCCGACGAGCCCACCGGCAATCTCGACGCCACCACGGGGGTGGGCATCGTCGATCTGATGTTCGATTTGAAAAAGCGTCTGGGCACGGCGCTGCTGTTGATCACGCACGACGCCACGCTCGCGCGGCGCTGCGACCGCGCGGTGCGGATGGACGACGGGCGCTTGTCGCCGTTGAACGCCGATCTCGCCGCGGCGGATTGAACCGATGACGCAAGAAGCCAATCCCGCGCGCTGGAGCCTTGCGGTCTCGCTCGCCCGGCGCGAGTTGCGCGGCGGCGTGAAGGGTTTCCGCGTGTTCATGGCGTGCCTGATGCTGGGCGTCGCCGCTATCGCGGGCGTGGGCTCGCTGGCCGAAGGCGTGCGCGAAGCCTTGCGCCAGGATGCGCGCACGATTTTGGGCGGCGACGTCGAGCTCGCCTTCACCCATCGCGAGGCGACGGCCGAGCAATTGGCGTATATCCGCGAGGGCGGGCGCGTGACGGTCGTCACCGAAATGCGCGCGATGACGCGCACCGACAGCCAGCGCCTGCTGAGCGAACTCAAAGCCATCGACCCCGCGATTTATCCGCTGCTCGGCACGGTCGGCCTGTCGGGCGAGTCCGATCTCGCCAAAGCCTTGGCGCAAAGCGCCGACGGCGTGTGGGGGGCGGCGGTCGAGCGCAGCTTGATGAACCGCCTGGGCATCTCGCTGGGCGATCGATTCCAGGTCGGCGACGGCACGTATCAAGCGCGCGCGATCGTCGAAAGCGAGCCCGACCGCTCGGCCAATATCTTCACGCTGGGCCCGCGCGTGATGGTCGCGATCGCGTCGCTGGGGCAAACGCAGCTCGTCCAGCCCGGCGCGTTGATCCGCTACGAGTACCGCATCGTGCTGAACGATCCCGCGAGCGCCGCGAATTGGATCGAAGCTTTGAAAGCGCGCTTCCCCGACGCGGGCTGGCGCATTCGCGGCACGACCGAAGCCGCCCCCGGCCTGCAGCGCTGGGTCGACCGCATCGCGATGTTCCTGACCCTGGTGGGTTTGACCGCGTTGCTGGTCGGCGGCGTGGGTGTCGCGAACGCCGTTCGCGCCTATCTCGACGGACGCACGGCGACCATCGCGACGCTGAAATGCCTGGGCGCCCCCGGTGCGCTCATCATGCGCGTCTATCTTCTGCAAATCCTGGCACTCGCCGCGATCGGCATCGCCGTGGGCCTTGCCATCGGCGCCTTCGTGCCGGCGGTGATCGCGCCCTTGATCGCGGATCGTCTGACCATCGAAGCGCGCCAAGGCTTCTATCCGATGCCATTGGCGCTTGCCTTGGCGTTCGGCCTGCTGACGGCGCTGGCATTTTCGCTGTGGCCCTTGGCGCGGGCGCGCGAAGTGCCGCCCGCCGCCTTGTTCCGCGATTTGATCGCGCCTTCCCGGCGCTGGCCGCGCGCGCATTACGTATTCTTCGTCGCGGCCGCCATCGTCGCACTCGCAGGGCTTGCCGTCGTCGCGTCGATCGACAAGCGCTTGGGCGCCGCATTCTGCGTCGCCGCCGCGGGCACCTTCGTGCTGTTCCGCATCGCCGCCTATGGGGTGCAGCGTTTGGCGAAGTCGGCGACCGGCGTGCGACATCCGGGTTTGCGCCTGGCACTCGCCAATATGCATCGCCCTGGCAGCCCGACGCCCGGCATCGTGCTGTCGTTGGGCCTGGGCCTGACGGTGCTGACCCTGATCGCCCAGGTGCAAGGCAATTTCAGCCGGCAGCTCGCCGAGCAATTGCCGCAGATGGCGCCGTCCTTCTTCTTCATCGACATCCAGCCCGACCAGATCGACGAGTTCACGACGCTGGTGCAGTCGCATCCGGGCGTGGGCGAGTTGCGCAAAGTGCCCGCCTTGCGCGGACGTATTTCGAAAATCAACGGCGTGCCGCCCGAGCAAGCGACGATCGCGCCCGACGCGCGCTGGGCCGTGGGCAACGATCGCGGGCTTACCTATACGGGGCCGATGCCGCCGGGCACGCGCTTGGTCGCGGGCGAATGGTGGCCGGCCGATTATTCGGGGCCGCCGCTCGTGTCGTTCGACGCGCAGATCGCGCAAGGCATGGGCCTGAAGGTCGGCGACACGATCACGCTGAACGTGCTGGGCGTGGAGGTCGACGCGACGATCGCCAATCTGCGCGCCGTCGATTGGACCAGCTTGGGCATCAACTTCACGCTGACCTTCGCGCCCGGCACGCTGGAAGGCGCGCCGCAAACCTGGATCGCCACCGCGCAAGTCGCCGAAGCGCAGGAAGACGATCTGGAGCGCGCGGTAACGCAACGTTTCTCCAACGTCTCGTCGATCCGCGTGAAACGTGCACTCGCGACCGCGCAGGAAACGATGCAAGGGATCGCCGCCGCCGCGCGCGTCACGGCCGCGATCACGCTGGTCGCGGGCGTGCTGGTGCTGGCGGGCGCGATCGTCGCCACGCATCGCCGGCGCGTTTACGATGCGGTCGTGCTCAAAGCGCTCGGTGCCACGCGGAAGGACGTGATGCGCGCCTTCCTCGCCGAATTCGCGCTACTCGGGGCAGCCGCCGCAATTGTTGCGGCATTGGTCGGCACGTTGGCCGCATGGGGGTTGATCAGCGAATACATGCGCGTCGAATTCGTGCCGCTGCCCGGAACGATTTTCGGCACGGTGATCGGCGCGGCCGTGGTCGTGATGTTGTTGGGCTTGGGCGGCACGTGGCGCGCCTTGGGCCAGAAGGCGGCGCCGCTTCTACGCAACGCTTGATCGGCGCATTCATAACTTCGCAACCTAATTCACATATGCTCTGCGGATAAATTTCCGATGACAAATCCGCCGGGGCCGTGGAATGTTCGAGATCGAACGGGGTGAGAAGGAGTTCGCGGGTTTGAGCTCGGACGCCGGCGACGACGGCGACAAATTGGATGCGCACGCGATGCGTGCGATCCTGGACGCGCTGCCCGCCTTCGTGAACGTCAAGGATCGCGACAGCCGCTACGTGTTCATGAACGCGTATCAGGCCGCCACCTACGGCACGACGCCGCAAGCGGCGCGCGGACGATCGGCGTCGGAGCTTCTGGGCGCGGAATACGGCGCCTATACCGGCGGCATGGACAAGATGGTGGTCGAAACCGGCCTCACGCTCGCCAATTACGACGAGCATTACGCCGGGGCCGACGGCAAGAAGCGCGATTGGCTGACGACCAAATTGCCATGGCGCGGGCCCGACGGTGCCGCGCGCGGCGTCGTCACGATTTCGCTGGACGTGACCGACAAGAAATCGTCGGAACGCGCCCTGGCCGCCGCCCTCGTGCGGTCGGAAGCCGCGAATCAGGCCAAATCCGAATTTCTGCGCAACATGAGTCACGAATTGCGCACGCCGCTGAACGCCGTGATCGGCTTCGCGGAGATTCTGGCGCGCGGCGGCCCCGCGCCGGCCCATGGCAGCGAGTACGCGCAAGCGATTCTGGACAGCGCCAACCGGCTGCTGGTCCAGATCGAAACGCTGATGGAAATCGCCGATCTGTCGGGCGAGCCGCAACCCGTGCCCGACCAGGCGATTTGCCCGGGCGAAATCGCGGACGAAGCCGTGCAAGCGGCGGCGCGGGAAGCCGCTTCGCGCGGGATCGCGATCGTCGCCGACATCAAACCCGGCCTGCCGGGCTTGCGGGTCGAACGCCGGGCGCTGCGCCGCATTCTGGATGCGCTGCTGTCCAACGCGATCAAGTTCGGGCGCGACGGCGGCCAGGCGCGCATTCGAATACTGCGCGCCAACGATGGCGGTATCGTAATTTCGGTCGAAGACGACGGGATCGGGATCGCGCGCGAGGATTTGGAGAAATGCGTCCTGCCCTTCGAGCAGGTCGAAAAAAGCTTGGCCCGCAAGGAAGGCGGGCTGGGTCTGGGGCTTTCCTTGGCAAAGGCGCTGACCGAGGCCCAAGGCGGGCGGCTGCATTTGGAGAGCGAGAAAGACCGTTACACCCGCGTGACGATCGGCTTTCCGGCCGCGCGGACGACATTTCCACCGATCTAAACTGTTGTTTTTCCATATAAGGGCCAACCGCTATACGGGCTTTGGCGGTTGAAATCGCCTTGCGATACGCCCAATATCATTCTTGTGCCGCGATGCCTTTCGGCGTTTCGCGTAAGGCCGCGTGGCGAATAAACCGGGAGCGATAGACCCCCATGTTCGAGACGAGCAACCGCATTCTGACCCGCAGCGATATCGACGCCGCGGCCCTGGACCAGGGCCTGCGCGCACATATGCTGCGCGTCTACAACTACATGGCCTCGGCCGTTGCGCTGAGCGGCATCGTCGCCGCGCTGGTCGCCTCGTCGCCGGCCGCCACGCAGCTGATCTTCGGCACGCCGCTGAAATGGGCGTTCATGCTTGCCCCCCTCGCCTTCGTGTTGGTGCTGAGCTTCCGCTTCGAATCGATGTCGAAGACGGCGGTGCAAGCCCTGTTCTGGGCCTATGCCGCGTGCATCGGCGTGTCGTTCGCGGCGTTCCTGCTGGTGTTCACCGGCGCTTCGGTCGCGCGCGCCTTCTTCATCTCGGCCGCGATGTTCGCGGGTATGAGCCTTTACGGCTACACGACCAAGGCTGACCTGACGAAGTTCTCGACCTTCCTGATCATGGGCGTGGTTGGCCTGCTGATCGCCTCGGTCGTGAACATCTTCTTGGGCTCGACGGCGCTGCAATTCGCCATCTCGGCGATCACGGTGCTGGTGTTCTGCGGTCTGACCGCGTGGGACACGCAGCGCATGAAGGACACCTATGTCGAGTACGCCGGCACGGAGATCGAAGACAAGCTGACTGTGATGAACGCGCTCAGCCTCTACATCAACTTCGTCGCCATCTTCCAGGCGATCCTGCACCTGACCGGCCAGCGCAACGACGAATAACCGCTGCGCTCAGCGTCTGAACAAGGAAACCCCCGGACGGGAAACCGTCCGGGGGTTTTTCGTTTTTAGATGCAACGCCCGCCATCGACCTCGAACGCCACGCCGGTGATGAATTCGGCTTCGTCCGAACACAGATAAAGCGCCGCGTTCGCGATATCGCGCGGCGTGGACAAACGCCCGATCGGCACCGAGGCGCGGAACTGCGCGCGCTTCTCGGGCGTATCCTCGCCCATGAAGGTCGCGAGCAGCGGCGTTTCGCCCGCCACGGGACACAGGCAATTCACGCGGATCTTTTCGGGCGCCAATTCGATCGCGAGCGCCTTGGTCATCGTGATCGCGGCCCCCTTCGACGAATTGTACCAAACGAGGCCCGGACGCGGCCGGAGCCCCGCGGTCGAGGCGGTGGTGAGGATGACGCCGCCGCCGCCCTGTTTGCGGAAGAGCGGCACGACCGCTTGCGTGGCCAGATAAATCGCCTTCACGTTCACGTCGAAGATGCGATCGAACGTCGCTTCGTCGACGCCGGTCAGCGGGCCGTTGCGATGTGTCACACCCGCATTGTTGACCATGATGTCGAGCCGGCCGAATTTCGCGACCGCCGTGCCGACCATCTTGGCCGTGTCGGCGGCGGACGCGACGTCGACCTTCACGGCGGCCGCCTTGCCGCCCGCCTTGGTCACGGCATCGGCCACACGTTGGGCGGCGGCTTCGTCGATATCCGCGACGACCACGGCGCAGCCTTCCTCGGCAAAACGCAAAACGATCCCTTCGCCGAAACCGGACCCGCCGCCGGTGACGATCGCGACTTTATCGGCCAAACGCATGGCGACGCCCTCCCCAAGTTTCACTTGTGGAAACTCTAGCCGTGCCGTTAGCTGCCGCGCCATGGAGAATTTGCCGCTTCATTACTGGGTCTATCTGGGCGTCATCGCCGTGGCGATGGCATGGATCGCGATAAAGGGCCTGCGCGCCGCCGATCAATCGCGCCGCCGGCTGTCGGGCCTTGCGATCTTGCTGCTGGCCGCGACCGCGTTGTGGCTGGGCGCGCCGCTGGCCGCCCAGCATATCGCCAGCCCCTTCCTGCAAGGGATCGTGCAGGATTTGGGGCGCGTCTTCGGCGTGACGTGGTGGCTGATCCTGGGCCTGCTCATATGGGTGGGCCTGGAACGCTTCGTTTGGCGCGGACTCGACAAACGCGGCGTGCTGGTACCCAAGCTTTTGAAGGACGTGGTGCGCGCGCTGGTCGCCATCCTGTCGCTGTTCGGCATCGTGTCCGCGGCGTTCGACCAGCCGCTGACCGGCATGCTGGCCGCGTCGGGCGTGATCGCGGTGGTGATCGGCTTCGCGATGCAGTCGACACTGGCCGATCTGTTCAGCGGCATCGCGATCAATATCGAACGGCCCTATCGCGTCGGCCACTGGATCCAGATCGACAATGCGCTGACCGGGCAAGTGGTCGAGATCAATTGGCGCGCCACGCGTTTGCGCACCGCCGACGGCAACACGGTGGTGATGCCGAATTCCAAATTGGCGGCGGCGCAGATCGTGAACTTCGACGAGCCCGCCCCGCTCTATCGCGCCTCGCTGCAAGTTCCGCTCGACGCGCGCGTGCCGCCGGGCCACGCCAAGGAAGCGCTGGTCGCGGCCGCGCTCAAATCGATGCGCGTGCTGACCAGCCCCCCGCCCTTCGTCGAAACGAAGGAGATCCGCGACGCAAGCGTGCTGTACGAGGTGCGCTATTGGGTCGATTCCTACGCCGACGACACCGCGATCCGCGACGAGGTCGCGACGTCGGTGTGGTACGCGCTCGACGCCGCCGGGATTTCGCCGGGCCAGCCTTTGCGCACCGATCCGGGCCTGGCGGAGCGCGTGCTGGAGCATGTCGATCTGTTCCGCGAAGTGCCCGCCGAAATGCGCGCGCGCGTGGCCGCCGCTTCGCGGCGCGAGATCTTCCACGCGGGCGACGAAGTCGTGCGCCAGGGCGAAGACGACCGCTCGCTGTTCGTCGTCGCGCGCGGCGTGTTCGAGGTGAGCTTAAGCGCCAACGGCGTCAGGCGCGCGGTCGCGCGGCTGGGCACGGGCGATTTCTTCGGCGAGATGTCGCTGCTGACCGGCGAGGCGCGCAGCGCCAGCGTCGTCGCCCTTTGCGACACGATCGCGCTGGAGATCTCGGCCGAGGCGCTGGCGCCGCTGCTGCAATCCGATCCCGAATTCGCGCGCCGCTTGGGCGAAGTCGTGCTCGACCGTCGCCAGATGAACGACGCGGCGCTGCGCGCGATGACGCCCGCCGCGCGCCGCACGGCCAAGCGCGACCAAGTCGATGCGTTCCTGGCCCGGATGCGCGCCTATTTCGGGATCGATTAAAGGCCGCTTTCCGGCACCAGACGTTTGCCGGGCACCAACGCGCGGCCGATCGCGTTCCAGCCCAAGCCCACGTCGCGCAAACTCGCCGCGATGCCGATCGCGTAGCTGCGCGCGAAGCGCAGCGACG
>PVXE01000069.1 GCA_014444615.1 Tagaea sp. CACIAM 22H2
GGCCTTTTGATCTTCGTTCAGCGAACCTTAAGCTTTCTGCGATTTCACTGCATTCCGATCAACGATGGCTTCTTTCCCGCCGACACCGCGCGCGCAAGCGCTTCTCGATCTTTGGCAAGCCAAGCGCCGCGATGGGCTGTTGCCCGCGCGCCGGGACTTCATGTTCGAGGATTTCCGCCCTTGGCTCGGCTGGCTAACGCTGCTCGAGGTCCGCGACGGCGGAAAGGATTTCCTATTCACGCTGCATGGCACAGCGGTGATCGAGCGTCACCGTCACGACATGACCGGCAAACTGGCCAGCATGCTGCCGCCCCATTGGAGCAAGACGATCATCGCCGGCTATCGCGACGTCGTGCGGACCGCCAAGCCCGCCTTCACCCAGCATCAATTGAAGGACGCGCAATTCGAATATAGCTGGCTGCGCCTGTTGCTGCCTTGCGCCGACGACGGACGTAACGTCGATCGGATCATCGCGCTGATCGAGGATATCGAATACGTCAAAAGGCCCCTCGCGCTATAAACTTGCGCGATGGATTGGTTCGTCTACGTGATCGTAAACGCTTCGCGCATCGCCTATACCGGCATCGCGACGGACGTGACCGCGCGGCTTTCGCAACATAACGGCGAGAAACGCGGCGGCGCCAAATTCACGCGCGGGCGCGGGCCTTGGCGCGTCGCGCATGTCGAAGGGCCGATGGCGAAGGGCGACGCGCTGAAACGCGAAGCGGCGATAAAGAAGGATCGCCGCTTCAAGACTTCGCTGAAGGCGCCTTCGCCAATTCGTCGAACGCCTTGAGGCGTGCGAGTACCGCCGGCATTTCCTTGAGCGGCACCATATTGGGCCCGTCCGACGGCGCCGTGTCC
This sequence comes from Tagaea sp. CACIAM 22H2, assembly GCA_014444615.1. Taxonomy (GTDB): domain Bacteria; phylum Pseudomonadota; class Alphaproteobacteria; order CACIAM-22H2; family CACIAM-22H2; genus Tagaea. The sequence goes on from PVXE01000069.1 coordinate 865, forward strand.
GGGTCTTGGTGCGTTTCCATGAACACGACCGCCACACCCACGGCGATCGCGGCGCGCGCCAGCACGGGCACGAATTCGCGCTGCCCGCCCGAGGACGTGCCCTTCCCGCCCGGTTGCTGCACCGAATGCGTGGCATCGAACACGACCGGATAGCCGCTTTCGGCCATTGTCGGCAAAGCGCGCATGTCGGAGACGAGCGTGTTGTAGCCGAACGACACGCCGCGTTCGGTTTGCAGCACCTTGTCGTTGCCGGTACTCGCGACCTTGGCGACGACGTTCTTCATATCCCAGGGCGCCAGGAACTGGCCCTTCTTCACATTGACCACGCGGCCCGTATTGCCCGCGGCCAGCAGCAGATCGGTCTGGCGGCATAGGAAAGCCGGGATCTGCAGCACATCGACCGCTTCGGCGACCGGCGCGCATTGCGACGCGTCGTGCACGTCGGTCAGCACCGGGCAGCCGTATTTCTCGCGCACTTCGGCGAGGATCGGCAGGCTCTTTTCCATCCCCAGCCCACGCCCGGCGGTGACCGACGTGCGGTTCGCCTTGTCGAAGCTGGTTTTGTAGATGAGCGGTATGCCGAGTTTGCCCGTGATCTCGACCAGCGCGTGGCTCATCTCCAGCGCATGCGCGCGCGATTCCAGCGCGCACGGCCCCGCGATCAGCGCGAAGGGCTTGTCGTTGCCGACCAGGAAATTGCCGATGGGAACGTGTTTGGGCGTGACGTTCATCGCGATCAAACCAACCGGCTCTGCACCAGCGCCGCTTTCACGAAGCTCGCGAAAAGCGGGTGCGGATCGAAGGGCTTCGATTTGAGCTCGGGGTGGAACTGCACGCCCACGAACCACGGGTGATCGGGGATCTCGACGATCTCGGGCAATTGCCCGTCGGGCGACATGCCCGAGAACCGGAGCCCCGCGCGTTCGAGCTGCGCCTTGTAATTGACGTTCACCTCGTAGCGATGGCGATGGCGCTCCTGAATGCGGCCCTGGCCGTAGATTTCGGCCACGCGGCTGCCCGCGACGAGATCGCATTCATAGGCGCCCAGGCGCATCGTGCCGCCCAGATTGTCGCCCGCCCCGCGCCGCTCCAACGAGTTCCCGCGCGTCCATTCGGTCAACAGGCCGACGACCGGCTCGGGCGTGGGCCCGAATTCGGTCGTGCTCGCGCGCTGCAAACCGACCAGATTGCGCGCCGCTTCGATGCACGCCATCTGCATGCCGAAGCAGATGCCGAAATACGGCACCTTCTTTTCGCGCGCATAGCGCACCGCGCGGATCTTGCCCTCCGCCCCGCGTTCGCCGAAACCGCCGGGCACGAGAATCGCGTCGGCACCGTCCAGCGCCGCGAAGGCCGGTTCTATGCCTTCGAACAGCTCGCTTTCGATCCAGTTGAGATTGACGCGTACGTTGTTGGCGACACCGCCATGGGCGAGCGCTTCGGCGAGCGACTTATAGGCGTCGAGCAGATTGGTGTATTTGCCGACGATCGCGATATTCACCTCGCCCTCGGGCTCGGTGATGCGTTTCACGATATGCGACCAGCGGCCCAGATCGGGCTCTGGCTGCGGCAAGCCGAAATGGCGCAGCACTTCGCGGTCGAAGCCTTCGCGGTGATAGGCGATCGGCACTTCGTAGATCGTGCGCGCGTTGAGGGCGGGGATCACCGCCTCTTCGCGCAGATTGCAGAACAGCGCGATCTTCTTGCGCGCCGAAGCCGGAATTTCGTGTTCCGAGCGGCACAGCAGAATATCGCAACGGATGCCGACCGATTGCAGCTCCTGCACCGAATGCTGCGTGGGCTTGGTCTTGAGCTCGCCCGCCGACGCGATCCACGGCACGAGCGTGAGATGCACGAAGCACGCGCGCTCGCGGCCCAGTTCGTTGCCGAGCTGGCGGATCGCTTCAAGGAACGGCAGGCTTTCGATATCGCCGACCGTACCGCCGACTTCGCACAGCAGGAAGTCGGTATCGCCCAGATCGTTGGTGACGAATTCCTTGATCGCGTCGGTGACGTGCGGAATGACCTGGACGGTGGCGCCCAGATAATCGCCGCGCCGCTCCTTGGCGAGGATGTTGGAATAGATGCGCCCCGTCGTGATGTTGTCCGATTGCTTGGACGGCACGCCGGTGAAGCGTTCGTAATGGCCGAGGTCGAGGTCGGTCTCCGCCCCGTCGTCGGTCACATAGCACTCGCCATGCTGATACGGGCTCATCGTGCCCGGATCGACGTTGAGATAAGGGTCGAGCTTGCGCAGGCGGACCTTGTAGCCGCGTGCTTGCAGGACCGCGCCGAGAGCTGCGGAGGCCAGACCCTTACCGAGAGAAGAGACCACGCCGCCGGTGATAAAGATGAACCGCGTCATGGAAGGCCGTTCTAGACCCCGGTCGCGCGGAACCCAAGCGATTCCGACGCGAAGCCGTGGACTTATCTACAGAATTTCGAGGTTGACGCGATTCGGGAACGGGCCCCGAGTCGCATCGACGAATTTCGCCGGAAAACTTAGCGCGCGACCGGCGGGGCGGGTGCGGCCGGAACCGCCGGGGCGGCGGGCGCGGTCGGAAGCGGCCCGTCCATCAAATCCGGGGCGCGGCGCGAATGACCGCCGGCCAGGATCGCCAACGCCAGGCTCGTCACCATAAACGCCGCCGCCAGGATCGCCGTGGTGCGCGTCAGCAAATTGGCCGTGCCGCGCGCTGTCATGAAACCGCCCATGCCGCCCGAACCGCCGCCGCCCAGGCCCAACCCGCCCCCTTCGGAGCGTTGGACGAGCACCACGCCCACGAGGGCGAGGGCGATCAGCAGATGAACGACGGTCAGGACGAGTTCCATGAGGCGGGGATGCTTTCGGTTCGGAGAGGCCGGGTATTTAGCCCGCCAAGCGCCCCGGGTAAAGAGAGGCCGACCCTTATAATTGTTTCCTATTGAAGAACAAAGTTTTCGAAAATCGACGAATTGTAAAATGGGGCCCGCGGCGCCAATTTCTCCTTCGAACGCGGCGGTCTTTCGCCGCACCAACGATGGAAGGAACTCCCCCATGATCGTCGTCCGCCCCTCCGAAGAACGCGGCCCCGCCGATTTCGGCTGGCTCAAGGCGCGTCATAGCTTCTCGTTCGGGAACTATTACGACCCGCGCCATATGGGTTTCCGCAATCTTCGCGTCATCAACGAAGACCGCGTCGCCGCCGGGGCCGGCTTCCCGACCCATGGCCACCGCGACATGGAGATCGTGACGTATCTCCTCGACGGCGAGCTCGAGCACAAGGATTCGATGGGCAATGGCGAAGTGATCCGGCCCGGCGAAATCCAGGCGATGAGTGCCGGCACGGGCGTGTTGCATTCGGAGTTCAACCCCTCCGACGTCAACCCGACGCATCTGCTGCAGATCTGGCTGTTGCCCGACAAGCAGGGCCACACGCCGCGCTACGACCAGAAGGTGTTCGCCCGCGAGGAGAAGCTGAACCAGCTGCGCCTTGTGGTGTCGCCCGACGGCGCCGACGGGTCGATCTTCATCCACCAGGATTCGAAGATCTACGCGTCGATCCTGGAAGCGGGAAAGAACGTGTCGCTCGACTTGGCGCCGAAGCGCCACGCCTGGGTGCAGGTCGCGCGCGGCGAGATCGCCCTGGGCGAGACCGTGCTGAAAGCGGGCGATGGCGCGGCGATCAGCGATCTCGCCAAGCTGGAGATCAAGGGAATCGCCGACGCGAGCGAGTTCCTGGTCTTCGATTTGAACTAGGACGCGAAGCGACGGCGGATATTCGTTATCCGCCGTCGCCCACCAGCAGGAACGGCGCCCAGAAGATTGGGTGGGCGTAAACGAAGCCCGCCCCTTCGGGCCCCGTGCCGATCAATCCCAACATCGATTGACGCAACGCGGTGGCCCGATCGAGTTTCGGGTCCGCCGCTTGGCGCGCGAACAGATCGGTCGTCAGCGTGCGCGCGGAAACGGTCTCGACCGGCCAGGACGTGACCAACAACGCGCGCGCCCCGGCATAGAAGAACGCGCGGCCGAGGCCGGAGATCGCTTCGGCCCCTTCCCCGTCGCCCGCCGCCGTGTTGCACGCCGACAGCACGACCCAATCGGCGTCGAGCTTCAGGCGCAGGATTTTCTCCATCGTTAGCAAGCCGTCGCCCTCGCCGCCCGAAACTTCCGGCGCCGACAATGCGAGTGCCGGCTGCACGAGCCCATCGAGATCGCCGGGCACCAGCCCGTGCGTGGCGAACATCACGAAACGGCGATGGACGAGATCGGCTTCGCGCACCCCGCGTTCGCTGGCGCGTGCCCCCAGGAACACGTCGCGCGCCGGATCGGCATGCAGCGCGTTGGCCACCGACAGCACTTCATCGGCCGTGTCGGGCAAAGGCGGCAAATCGGCAAGCCGCGCGCTCGCCGCCGCTTCGACGACCGGCGCGTTGCGGCGCACGAGGCGCGCACCGCGCGTGGCGACTTGGCTCGCATTCGCGGTCTGCGCCGGGATCGCTTGCGGCGAAAACTGCGGATCGCCGAAACCGGCGAATTCGCGCCGCCCGGCGGCGGGGGCCCGCAAGCCCCGCAACGCGCGCAATGCCGACGCCGACGGCACTTGCAGCACGGCATAATCGCGCACCAGCCACGACGCATCGCGATACTCGGCGAACATCGGGGCGCCGGACGCCGCGCGCGGCGTGCCGGGCTTGGTCGTCAACACGCCCAGCGGCAATTGCCCCAGCGCGCCATGCGGCACGGCGACGATGGCGCGCGCACCTGTCAGCGTCGCCGCGACCGGTGCGACCAGTGCCGCGTAGAGCTTGTGGCTGCGCGCCGTGTCGAAGGCGGGAATATCGGCGAGCGTGGCGGCATTGGGATCGAGGGAGTCGCGCAGCGCCTTCACATCCGCCGCGATCTGCGCCTCGCCCATCGCGACCTGAGCGAAGCGCGGCGCCTGACCTTGGCGCACCGCCCAGACATAGCTCGCGCGCTGGCCGACGAAGAAGGCGAGCATCGCCTCGTCCGGCTTCAACGCCGCTTGTGTGTCGGCGGTCGTCGGCGGGCGCGGGAAACGCAACTGCGCGTAATCGGGAAAGCGCCGCGCGATATCCTCGGCCAGGCGTTTGCGTTCGGCGTCTTGCGCGGCGGCTTGCGCGCGCAATTGCGCCTCGACCGCCGGATCGCGCTGCTCGGCCGGTGCCGCCGCCGCATCGGCGAGGATCGCGCGCGTCGCTTGGACCTGTTGCGCCAAATCCTGTTCGCGGCGGATCGCGTCTTCGAGGGCGGGATCGCCCGCCCCGGCGCGCGAGCTCATCTGCGCGATCGCCCCCTGCACCGACAGACCGCGCGCCACATCGGCCAAGCGGAACGCCTTCTCCGCCGCGTCGCCCTGCCCTTTGGCGGCGAGGTCGGCATAGAGGGCGACGATCTCCTCGATCAACACGCGGCGCATCCGGTTGGCGACGGCGCCGTTCGCGTCGCTCGACGCCGCGTCGCCGGCGGGCCCGCGTTCGAGGATAGGGGCGATCGCGTCGAGTTCGGCCAATGCGGCGTTCGCATCACCGCTGCGCGCGACGGCTAATGCGCGAAAGCCGCGCGCCATCGCCGTCCCGAAGGCTTCGGCACCGAAGCGCTCGACCGCGCGTTCGGCGTTCACGTCCAGCACTTGGCGCGCCGACGCCGCATCGCCGGTCATCAGCAGCGCCACGCCGTAATTGGTCGTCGCCGTCACCCAGCGTTCGGCGTGATCGCGCCGATCGCCGATCGCCTGCAACATGCGCCGGTATTCGCCCAGTGCCCCGGCGTAGTCCGCCTGCCACAGCCGGGTCGCGGCGAGTTGCGTCTGCGCGCCGAGATAGGAATTGGCCGCACCCGCGATTTTCATTTCGCGCTGAATGCCCATCGACACCGACGCCAAGCGCCGCGCTTCGGCGAAGCGTCCTTGCTCGACCAGCGTACGCGTCAGCGACTGGATGCGCATTACCGTCGCCACGTGATAAGGCCCGTGCAGATCGATCATCGCCTGCAAGGATTGGCGCGCGTAGATCTCGGCCTCGACGAAACGCTGCTGGTCGTTCAGCAGATTGGCGAGCTGCTGGCGATAGAGGGCGAGCTGGTTTTCGTGCATGCCCGGCCGCGCGTCGAGCCCGGCTTTCACTGCCGCGACCATGCGCTCCATGCCGGCGATGGCGGCGCGCAGATGGGCTTCGGCGGGTTCGAGCTTGCCTTCGCCCTGATCGACAAGCCCGCGCGCGAATTCGAGGCGCGCTTGGAAATCCGGCATGAACGGCGCGAGCGCGCGCCGGGCGCCAAGCTGCGTGCGCAGGCTTTCGGCGCGTTCGAGCATCTTGCGCGCGTCGTCGCGCCGCCCGCCTTGGGCCAGCACGCGCGCGGCTTCCGTCGCCGTCGCGAAACCGGGGCGCGGATTGGGCATGCCCATCGCCGCATCCGCCGCTTCGATGTAAAGCGCGTGTCCGCGCGGCCGCACGCCGAAATCGGTTTCGGCCTTCGCGGCGAGATTCAGATAGTTGAACAGATTGCGCGGCTGACCTTGGCGCGCGAGGGCGAGCGCTTCGCGCGTGCGCGAAAGATAGACGTCGATCTTGCCGTCCCGGCGCGCTTCTTCCGCGGCGCGGCGCGCGGCGTCGGCGCGTTCGCTATAGACCGCGCGATCGGCCTCGATGCGTTCGGCCGCACTCGGCCGCAACGCGCCTTGCGGCTGCTGTTGCTGCTGCTGACGGCCGCGTTGCTGGTTTTGCGCCGTGCCCGGCGCGCGCGGTACAGCGGCCGGGGCGGCCTCGTCGTCCGCGTCGAGTTCCGTGGGATCGCTTTCGTCGAGCATCGTCGCGGCGTCGGGCCGTCGCCGGGCGAGTTCGCGTTCCAACCGCTCGATCACATCGCCGATCGAACGCGGCGGCGCCACGAAGGCGTTCTGCGCGCGCGCGATGGCTGTGTTCCCCGCCGGATTTGACGTCACCGGCTTTGCAGCGTCTTGCTGGCAACCGAGCAGTAGTGCGGCGCTGCAAAGCGCCGCCGCGATTTTGCACTTCATCGAAACCCCTCGGACGACTCGTCCGTTGTACCGGCGCTATTTACACGCCGGACGTGGAGTTCCGGAAGTGACCTTAATCACGCGGAGCGTCGCGGCGCGTTACGCGCGGTCCGGTGCCGCCGCCGCGATGGCGAGGAATTCGTCGGCCTTCAACGACGCGCCGCCGATCAACGCGCCATCGACATTCTCGACCGCCAGCAATTCGGCCGCATTCGATCCCTTGACCGAGCCGCCATAGAGAATGCGGAACGAAGCACCATCGGCGAATCGCGCCTCGAGATCGGCGCGGATCTTGGCGTGGACTTCGGCGACCTGTTCGACCGTCGGCGTGCGCCCCGTGCCGATCGCCCAGACGGGTTCGTAGGCGACGACGACATTCGCGGCCGTCGCCGCATCAGGGATCGAATGCGCGATCTGGTCGGCGACCACGCCCAAAGTCTGCGCCGCGTCGCGCTGCGCCAACGTTTCGCCCACGCAGACGATCGGTTTCAATCCGGCGCGCAACGCCGCTTCGGCCTTCGCGCGCACGTCGGCATCGGTTTCCTCATGGTCCGTGCGCCGTTCCGAATGGCCGACGATCACGTAGGAACAGCCCACATCACGCAGCATTTCGGCGGCCACGTCGCCGGTATGGGCGCCCGAAACCTTGGCATGGCAATCCTGGGCGCCCAGCGCCACCGGTGCCGCCGCGAGCACGCCCTTCACCGACGCCAGCACCGGAAACGGCGGGCACACCAGCAATTCGGGGCCGCCCGCTTTGGCGCCATTCGCCACGGCCTGGGCCAACGCCGTCGCCTCGCCCAAGCGGCCGTTCATCTTCCAGTTTCCGGCGATCAAAACGCGAGGGCTCGACATGGGCGCTTCTCCCTTGAATTGACGGCCGTTTTAGGCGCCCGGACCGGGGCCTGACAAGGCCCAACGCGCTGTTGCGGCCCCGCCCTTCGCGCCCTATTCTCGCCAACCTTTTGGTTTCCCCTCGCGAGTACACATGCTTCAAGCGATCCGCGAAAAGACGACCGGTCTGGTCGTCAAAATCTTCTTCGGCCTTCTGGTCGTGTCCTTCGCGGCGTGGGGGATCGGCGATTACGCCTTCCTGCGCACCACCGACGATACGGCGATCAAGGTCGGCGAGACGAAGGTGTCGCTCGCCTCGCTCGATGCCGATTACCGCGCGGCGCGCGACCGCTTGCGCCGGGCGCTGGGCGGCGAGCTCGACGAAAATCTCGTGCGCACCTTCGGGCTGCTCGAGCAGACGGTCGAGCGCGCGACGACGCAAGCCGCGCTGGACGAGGAAGCCCGCCGCCTGGGCATCGTCGCGAGCGACGCCCAAGTGCGCCAGCGCATCGCCGCCGATCCCGCCTTCCGCGGCGCCACCGGCCAGTTCGACCGTTTCCAGTTCCAGCGCGTGCTGTACGAGAACGGCCTGTCCGAGCAGCGTTATATCGAACTCGTGCGCGGCGAAACGCGCCGCCTGCCGCTGATCGAGGCGCTGGACACCGGTGCCGCCGTGCCCGCCGCGTTGGTCGACGCGATCTACCGCCATCGCAACGAGCGCCGCTCGGGCGAGCGCGTGTTCGTCCCCGCCTCGGCCTTCACCGATATCGGCACCCCGACCGACGATCAGCTGAAGGAAACCTACGAAGCGAATATCGACCGCTTCACCGCGCCCGAGTATCGCGCGGCATCGGTCGCGCGCGTGGGGCTGGACGACGTGCTCGCGTCGATCGAGCCCGACGAGAAGACGCTGGAAGAGGAATTCGCCGCGCGCAAAGCCGAATTCGACGTGCCCGAGCGGCGCGACTTGAAGCAGATGCTGTTCGCCGACGAAGCCGCCGCCAAGACGGCACTGGCCGCCATCGAAGGCGGCAAGAGCTTCGACGACGTGGCCAAGGAAACGCCGGGCCAATCGCCCGAGCGCACGGCGCTGGGCGAAGTGACGCGCGACGAGACGATTCCCGAAATCGCCCAAGCCGCCTTCGCGGCCGATGCGGCGGCGGGCAAAACCATCGGCCCGGTGCGTACGCCCTTCGGCTGGCACTTGGTGGAGATTGTCGCGGTTAAGCCGGGCGAGGAAGCCACGCTCGCCTCGGTGCGCGACAAGCTGCTGCCGGATTTGAAGCGCCGCTTGGCGGCCGAGCGCGCGTTCGAGATCGCTAACAAGCTCGAAGATCAGATCACGCGCGGCCGCACGCTGGACGAAGCGGCGGAAGCCGCCGGCGCCAAAGTCGTGAAGATCGACGCGATCGACGCGCGCGGCCGCGACGCGAAGGGCGAAGCGGTCCCGCTGTTCGCAGGCGCGCCCGAGGCGTTGCGCGCCGTGTTCGACACGGCGGTGGGGCGCGAAAGCCAGTTGATCGAAACGCGCACCGGCCCCTATTTCCTGGTGCGCCCGGACGGCGTGACGCCGTCGCAGCGCAAGGATTTCGCCGCCGTGCGCGACGAGGTCGCCACGCTGTGGGCAGCACAGCGCCGCGACGAAAAAGCCGCCGAGCGCGCGAAGGAGATTCTGACGGCGCTTGCGGGCGGCGAAGCGCTGGAAGCGATCACGCTGCGCTTCAACCTGCGCATCGAGCCGATCGAGCCCGTGCTGCGCACCGGCGACACGTCGCGCAACATGCCCGCCCAAATCGCCGCGCGCCTGTTCGCGCTGAAACCGGGCGAAGCGGCAGTGACGCCGGGGCTGGAAGGCCAGTACGTCGTGCGCATGAAGGAGATCGTACCCGCCGACCCGGCCGCCGACGCGGCCGGCGTCGAGCAGATCCGCACGCAGCTTCGTCAGGACATGGCGGGCGATCTGGTCGCGGAATACACGCAAGGCCTGCGCACCCGCTTGGGCGCGCAAGTCAATCGCGCGGTCGTCGATCGTCTGAACGCGCCGAACTGAAGGATCAGGACGCCGCGCGGACCGTCAACTCGCGGCGGACTTCGTCGGCGAGTTTGAGGCCCAGCGCCACCATCACGGCGCCGGCGAACAGATCGAGCTTGCGTGCCAGTCGCAGATATTGCGCGCGCGCGAAGCCGGTCGAGAAGAACAGCGCCAAGAAGCCGTACCAAGCCGAGGATTGCACGGCGATGATCGCCAGGATCGCGGCATAGACCCAGCCGGGCGCATGCGGCGGCACGGCAAGCAGGAAGGCGCTGGTCCAGAACACGGCGGATTTCGGATTGCTGAGCGTCGTCGTCAATCCCATGACGAAGGGGCTTTTGCCGAAGATGCGCGGCGGTTTCGGCGGTTTCGCCGCCATCTCCCCCGCCCCTTTGCGCCAGCCCGCCCGGATCATCCGTATACCGACATAGACGAGATAGGCGGCACCGGCGAGCCGAAGCGTGCGATAGAGCCAGCCCGCTTCGAGCAGCAACGCGCCCACGCCCCACAACGCCAGCGCCACCCAGATCAGCGACGCGATCACGACGCCCGCGACGGTCAGCAAGCCGTCGCGGCGCGAACGCGTCGCCGATTGCCAGCTGACCACCACCGTGTTGGGGCCGGGCAGCATCGCCATCAGGATATGCATGCCCGCAAGGGCCAGGAGATTGGGGACGAACTCCACGGCCTAAGCCGGGCCGGCGTAGCCGAAACCCGCCTTTTCGATCGCCGTCTGCACGACCGCTTCGCTGGGCCCGCCCGCGATGCGAACGACGCCGCCGTCGAGATCGACTTCGATCTTGGCCGAAGGCGAAGCCGCATTCACCGCCTTCGTCACCGCCCGCGCGCAACCGCCGCAGGTCATACCCGTCACTCGATAGGATACCGCTTCCAAGGCACTTCGCCTCCGTTCCAAACCGGCGCCGACGATTCGGGCGCCACGCGGGCCGTTTGCCGAATGGCCGGTGCCACGGCTGCCGCGACTTCTTGAACATTACGGCTTGCCGGCGCGGGAAGCTCAAGCGCCACGAGCGGCGCCGACGGTGCGGGCGTCTCGCGCATGCGCTGGCGCACGATCGCCGAGGCCGCGACCAATTGCAGCCCGCGCGCCTGCATTCCCGGCAGGAATTGCGCGAGCGCCTCGATCGTCGCCTCGTGCGGATGACCGATAGCGATGGCCGAACCGCGACGCGATGCCACACGCTCCAACTCGGCGAGCTGGACGCGGATCGCGCGCGCGTCGATTTCGTTGTCCAGGAACACGTCGCGCCCGGCGGCGGCCACGCCGGTTTGTTTGGCGACATCAAGCCCGACCGAAGAACCGGATGTGCGGCTGTCGACGAACAACAGCCCGCGCGCCGCGAGTTCGGCCAGCACCGGGCGCATCGCGCGCAAATCGCGGGTGAACTTGCTGCCCATATGGTTGTTGAGCCCGACGGCGAGCGGCAAGCGATCGAGCGCCGACGCGGTGCGCGCACGGATATCTTCATCCGTCAAAGAAACGCGCAAGGCGCCGGGGCCCGGATCGTCGCGGCCTTCGGGCTCCATCGGCAGATGCAGCATGATCTCGTGCCCGTTGGCGCGGGCCCCGCGCGATTGCGCGTCGATATCGGGCGCGTAGGCGAGATAGGAGAACGTGAGCGGTCCCGGCAACGCGGCCAAACGCGCCGCGCGCGCGCGGTCCATGCCCATATCGTCGATGATGATGGCGACATAGGCGCCGGTGCGGATCGCGGGTGCCGGAATGGCGCGGCTTTCCCAGCCGCCATCGCTTGCGACCGCCATCGGGCGCGGCGGCACGGGTGCCGGAGCTGCGACCACGCCGTCCCGGCGAATACCGAAAAACGGCCCGGCAGGCTCGCGCGGCGGTTCGACGGGCGCGGCGCTGGGCGCTTCGTGAACAGGTTCGGGCGCCGCCACGGCGGCGGCCTGCTGTTCGGGCTGTTGGGTCGCGGCGGCTTGGCTCGCCTGGAACTCGGTCCATCCCCAGGCCAAGACACCGGCCAACGGGACCGCGATCAACGCGGCCCGGCCGAATTCGCGCGCGAATCCCCCGGTGATGGCCATAAAGCCTCCATATACCGATTCGCGCGCGACTCGGATGCGGCTAGGCGCAATGCGACTTGCCGGACGCCAAATCTTCGAGGATCGGACAATCGGGCCGGTCGTCGCCGTGACACTTGGCAACCAGCGTGTTCAGCGTCGCGCGCATCGATTGCAGCTCGGCGATCTTGCGTTCGATATCGTCGATATGGCGCTGGGCGACTTCACGCACCTGCTGGCTCGCGCGTTTGCGGTCGCGCCACAGCGCCAGCAGATCGCCGACTTCCTTCACCGAGAACCCCAGCGAGCGCGCACGATGGATGAAACGCAACTCCGCGATCTCTTGTTCGCCGTAGTCGCGATAGTTGTTGTCGCGCCGCGACGCGCGCGCGATCAAACCCACGCTTTCGTAATAGCGGATCGACTTGGCGCTGACGCCCGCCTTCTCCGCCGCCTGACCGATATTCATGTCGAACCTCCGTCGAATTTCCAGCCGCGCAGGCGCAGCGAATTGGCGACAACGCTGACCGAGGACAGCGCCATCGCCGCCCCCGCGATCGCGGGGCTGAGCAAGCCCAACGCCGCCAGCGGCACGCCCGCGACGTTGTAAGCGAACGCCCAAAACAGATTCTCGGCGATGCGCTTGCGGATCGCGCGCGATAGATCGATCGCGGCGGGGACCAGCATGGGATCGGCACGCAGCAGCACGATCCCCGCCGTGCCGATGGCCGCATCGCTGCCCGTGCCCATCGCGAAACCGCAATCCGCCGCCGCGAGGGCCGGCGCATCGTTCACGCCGTCGCCGACCATGCCCACGCGCTTGCCCTGGGCTTGGAATGCGCGGATCGCGTCGGCCTTACCCGCCGGCAGAATCTCCGCGCGCACATTGTCGATGCCGAGTTTCGCGGCTGTCGCTTGCGCCGCCGCCAGGCGGTCGCCCGACAGCAGCGCCACTTCGACGCCAAGTTTCTTGATTTCGGCGATGGCGGCCGCGGCCGAAGCGCGCGGCGCATCTTCGAGCGCGATCAGGCCGAGCGCGCGCGTTCCTTCCGCCAGAAGCGTCGGCGTTTGGCCCAATGCCTCGGCCGTGTCGATCGCCGCTTGCAGCGGCCGAAGATCGACGCCGCTTTCGGTCATGTAGCGCAGCGAACCGAGGATCAGCGCGCGGTCTTCGACGATGCCCGAAACGCCGCGCCCCGGATGGGCGCGGAAATCGTCGGCCGCGACCACCGGGCCGGGTGCCGCGTTCAAGATCGCCTGCGCCAAAGGATGTTCGGAGCGCGCTTGCAGCGACGCCGCCAGGCGCAGCGTCTCCGCATCGCCCGACATCGACGCGACGCGCGGTTTGCCTTCGGTCAACGTGCCGGTCTTGTCGAACACCACGATGTCGACATGCGCGGCGTGTTCCAGCGCGTCGGCATCGTGGATCAGCAGGCCCGTTTTGGCGGCCGCCCCCGTTCCCACGACGATCGCAGTGGGTGTCGCAAGCCCCAGCGCGCAGGGACACGCGATGACCAGCACGCTGATCGCGGCGACAAGGCCGGTGTCCAGATCGCCGTCGAGCAGCCACCAGCCGAGCAACGCTGCGATCGCGACCAGCACGATCGCGGGCACGAACACGGCCGAGATGCGGTCGACCAAACGCTGGATCGGCGGCTTCGACGCTTGCGCGTTTTCGACCAGCGCCACGATGCGCGACAACGCCGTGTCGGCGCCCGAGGCCGTGACCTTCACGTCGAGCGCGCCCGTCCCGTTGAGCGAGCCGCCGACGACGGGATCGCCGATATCCTTGGCCACCGCGCGGCTTTCGCCGGTCAGCATCGCTTCGTCGGCTTCGGATTTGCCCACGATCACGACGCCATCGGCGGGAAAGCGTTCGCCCGGCCGTACGCGCACGATGTCGCCGGGCGCGAGCAGATCGACGTCGATCTCGGTTTCTTCGTCGCCCGAAACACGATGCGCTTTGGCCGGTGCCAGCGCCAACAGCCCGCGTACCGCATCGCCCGCCGCGCGCTTGGCGCGGGCTTCCAGGAATTTGCCGAGCCGGATCAGCGCGATCACGACGGCGGCGCCTTCCAGGTAGTGGTGCGCGTGATGGCCCGGCGGCTGGCTCGCGATCAGCCAGGCGCTGTAGAAGAACGCCGCACTTGTGCCCAGCGCCACCAGCAGATCCATATTGCCCGTGCCCGCACGCAAAGCGCGCCAGCCCGCGACGTAGAAGCGCGCGCCCAGCCAGAACTGCACCGGGGCCGCCAAGGCGAGCGCCAGATAACCGGGCAGCGAAAAATCGAACCAGCCCCAATGGGCGGCCATCTCGGCGACCAGCGGCGCCGACAAGACGAAAGCGAGGATCGTCAGCCGCTTTTCGCGCGCAAGTCCGGCGGCGTCCTGTGCGGCTTGGGTCGCCGCGCGTTCGCCTTTGTCCGACCACGCGGCCGCGTCGTAGCCCGCATCGCGCACGCGATCGATCGCCGCGCGCAAGACAGGCCCCGCTTCGCTTGAAATTTCCAGCCGCGCCTTCTCGGTCGCGAGATTGACGCTCGCCCGGCTCACGCCCGGAACTTGGGCGAGCGCTTTCTCGACGCGGCCGACGCACGATGCGCAGGTCATGCCGCCGATCTTCAGATCGAGCGTTGCGGGCGGGGCGGGCGGGGCGGGCCGGAGGGTCGAAATCGTGTCCATGACCCGATCTTCATCCTTACCGTTCTAGGAAGGTCAAGGTTATATTGCGAAATCGATCGGACTAATTGAGGTCAACTTGCCGCAGCCCCCAATTAAGCGTTAATTCGTCAAAATCTGCGAAACTGGACAGATGATGCGCTTTTCACGATTCCTATCGCTCGCAGCCCTTGTCGTTGCCCTTGGCGCCTGCGCCGAACGCCTGCCGCCAGGCGGCGTGGCCAAGCTTGACGGGGTCTACGAGGGCGAAGTGACCCGGTCTTCCGGGCCGGTCCATAGCTGCCCCACCGCGTTCAAGCTGCGCGCGCGCGTCGCTTCGGGCGAAATGCGCGGCGAGATTCTCGACTTCGAACAACCGGACGCCGTCATCGACCGCTTCTTCGCTTTTATCGAAGCCGACGGGCGCGTGACCACCGCGTTCCGCGGCGGCAGCGAGACCTATGGCGTCAGCGGCAGTTTCGGATCGGCGACGTTCTCCGCCCTTGCCAACGGCCGCGCCTGTAGCTTCTCGGCCTTCGCCCGCAGGAAGCAGTGACCGACCCCGCCAATCTCCGGCAGATGGTCCGTCTCGGGCCGCGATCGCTGGGCCGCACGCGCTATCGTTTCGCGCTGCTGGGCCTTGCGCTGGCGATGGCGGTGGGGTTTTTCGGCTATTTCGTCTACAGCGCGACGCACGCGACCGACCGCGCGCGCGCCGACGCGACGCGCGAGATGCGCATCCTCGCCTCGGTCCTGTCCGACCAGGCCGACAGCGTCATCGCGCGCGTCGAATTCGTCGTCGCGACCGTCGCCAACGAGGCGGCAACCGTTTCCAATCCCGACGGCTGGACGAATACGGTCCGCCTGTCGGCGATGCTGGGCCGGTTCCTGACCGCCGACGGCGGCTTCCGTTCCTTCGCGGTCTTCGACAACGGCGGCAACCTCGCCGCCAGTGCCGGCGCGCCGCCGCGCGAAATGCCCGGCGAAGTCAACGCCGCCATCGCGCGCGCCATCGCCGACCCGTTGACCGGCACCGCGATTCTGCGCCCGTTGCAGGTCGATAACGGTCCGGCGCTGTTTGCCATCGCCCCCATCGTCGGCGTCTTGCCGGGCCAAGTTATCGGCGCGATCGCGGCGGAGATTCCCGCCGCCGCCTTCGCGCGCTTCTATTCGGGCCTCGAAAGCGGGCGCGGCCGCGAATTGGCGCTGATCGATACGCGCGGCTGGGTCGTGGTGCGCGCACCCGACGATGCGCGCTATCTCGACCGCGCGCTTGCAACCCTGCCCTTCGCCAACCTGATCCGCGCGGCCGAGGCGGCGAACGGCGCCGCCGTCGTCGCCACGCTGCCGGGGCTCGACGGCATCGAACGCGTCAGCGTCGCCAAACGCGTCGCCAACCGGCACTTCGCGGTCGTCGCGGGCGCGCCGACCACGAATTTCCTGACCGAATGGCGCGGCACGCTGGGCGTAAGCATGCCCTTCTCCGCCCTCGTCGTCGCCGCGTTCCTGTTCCTGCTGCTGTCGCTGGGCCGGCATTTGGGCCGCGTCGAGGATTCGGAAGCCTCGCTGCTTGAATCCGAACGCCGCTTCCAGACGCTGGTGGGCAACGTGCCCGGCATCGTCTTCCAGCGCATCCAACTGCCCGGCCGCCGGCCCGAATTCGTGTGGGTCAGCGAAGGTGTGGAGCGCCTGCTGGGCCTCACCCGCGAAACCGCCGCGCGCGACGGCGGGCGCATCTTCAACGACTACACGCACCCGCGCGATCTCGAAACGCTGCGCCGCGCGTATCAGCGTTCGGCCGAGGACCTTCAGCCCATTCATTGGATCGGCCGCGTGCGCCACGTCAACGGCGAACAGCGCTGGTTCGAAATCACCTCGCGCCCCCGCCGCCAGGCGGACGGTGCGGTGATGTGGGAAGGCATCGCGCTCGATGCGACCGAGCGCAAACGCGCCGAGGACTCGCTCGCCATCCTGCGCGAGCAGCTCGAAGCCAAACGCGCCCAGCTCGAATTGGCACTGGCCAACATGGCGCAAGGCATCGCCGTGTTCGACAAGCGGATGCGCCTGATCGTGCGCAACGCGCGCTATCTGGAGCTGTTCAAGCTCAGCGAAAGCGAGGCGCGCGAAGGCGTTTCGCTGATCGAACTTCTGCGCGTTTCGCTGCGCAATGGCCACTACCACGGCGACGCCGCGCGCCAGGCGATCCGCGAACGCATCAAGGGTGCACGCGCGCGCGAAGCCACGACGATCGTCCAGCGCCTGAAGGACGGAAGGGTCATCGACGTCTATATGCGTCCGATCGAAGGCGGGGGCCATGTCGCGACCTTCACCGACATCACCGCGCGCGAAGCGACCGAAGCGGCGCTGCGCGAGGCAAAGGAAGCCGCCGAGCTGGCCGACCGCGCCAAGTCGCAGTTCCTGGCGAATATGAGCCACGAGCTGCGCACCCCGCTCAACGCCATCATCGGCTTCGCCGAGATCATGGACGACCAACTCTTCGGCCCGCTGGGCGACCAGCGTTATGCCGAGTACGTCAAAGACATCGAGGAATCGGGCAAGCACCTGCTGACCTTGATCAACGACATCCTGGATCTGTCGAAGATCGAGGCGAACGAGGCGACGTTGCGCGAAGAGCAGGTGGATCTGGGCGGCGTGTTCGAAGCCTGCGCGCGTCTGGTGCGCGAACGCGCGCAGCGCGCGCGCGTCGAGCTGCGGATACCGACGGGCGGCAATCTGCCGGTCGTGTGGGCGGACCGCGCGAAGCTCAAACAGATCCTGCTGAATCTTCTCACCAACTCGGTGAAGTTCACCCCGGCCGAAGGCATGGTCGACGTCGAAACGGGGCTGCGTCCGGACGGCGGCGTCTTCATGCGCGTGCGCGACACCGGGATCGGCATGCGCGCGGAGGACATCCCCGTCGCATTGCAGCCTTTCCGCCAGATCGAGAACTCGCTCGCCCGCAAGCACCAGGGCACGGGCTTGGGCCTCCCCCTCTCGCTGTCGCTCGCCCGGATGCATGGCGGGGACATCGCAATCGTCTCGCAACCCGGCAAGGGCACGTCGGTGACGCTGAACCTGCCCCCCGACCGCACGGTCGCCCCGCACGGCGCCCGCGAAACCGAGCCCAGCGTGGCCGAATTCCTGGCCGGGCGCAGCGTCGGCGGCGCCTGACAGCGCCCGCCAAACTCGGCTATAACCGCCCTCCGGATCGAGGGAGACGCATAAAAATGGCCGGCGACATGACCCAGTTGAAGGCGCTGATCGCGCGCGTGGCCGACGGCCACGCCCTGACCCAGGCGGAGGCCGAGCAGGCGTTCGACATCATGATGTCGGGCAACGCCACGCCCGCGCAGATGGGCGCCTTTTTGATGGCGCTGCGCGTGCGCGGCGAGACCGTCGACGAAATCGCCGCCGCCGCGCGCACGATGCGCGCCAAGGCGTTGAAGGTGAACGCACCGGCCGGTGCGGTCGAGGCCGTGGGTACCGGCGGCGACGCGTCGGGCAGCTTCAACATTTCGACTGCATCGTCCTTCGTCGTCGCCGGCGCGGGGCAGAAGGTCGCCAAGCACGGCAACCGCGCCTTCTCGTCGAAATCGGGGGCGGCCGACATTCTCACGTCGCTCGGCGTCAACGTCGAATGCGACGTGAAGCTCGTCGAATACGCGATCTCCAAAGCCGGCGTGGGCTTCATGATGGCGCCGCGCTTCCACTCCGCGATGCGCCATGTCGGCGGCGTGCGCGTCGAGATGGGTACCCGCACGATCTTCAATCTGCTCGGCCCCCTCGCCAACCCGGCGGGCGTGAAGCGCCAGCTCGTCGGCGTGTTCGCGCGCAAATGGGTTCGCCCCGTCGCCGAAACGCTCGGCCGCCTGGGCTCGGAACACGCTTGGGTGGCGCACGGCTCCGACGGGCTCGACGAGATCACGACGACCGGCCCGACCTTTATCGCGGAGTTCCGCGACGGCAAGGTCAACGAGTTCGAGGTAACGCCCGAACAAGTCGGCATTCCGCGCGCCAAGCCCGAAGATTTGAAGGGCGGCACGCCGGCGGAAAACGCCGTCATGCTGCGCGAATTGCTCGACGGCAAGAAAGGCCCGTTGCGCGACGTCGTGCTGATGAACGCGGGCGCCGTGCTGGTCGTTTCCGGCGCGGCCGCCGATCTCAAGCAAGGTATTTCGCAGGCCGGCGCGTCGATCGATT
>PVXE01000070.1:0-18545 GCA_014444615.1 Tagaea sp. CACIAM 22H2
TGACCAATCCATCGCCGCGGGTTGCGCCGCCGCGATGCGCAACTCAGGCGCGGAGCTCGCCGTCACCTATTTGAACGCCAAGGCGGAAAAGCATGTCCGGGCGGTTACCGAAGCTCTCGGCACCGATTTCCTGATTCCGCTCGACGTGCGCGAGCCCGGCGCATTGGAACGCTGCTTTGCCGCCGTCACCGAACGCTGGGGCAAGCTCGACATTCTGCTGCATTCCATCGCCTTCGCCCCGCGCGAGGATCTACACGCGCGCGTGACCGATTCGTCGCGCGACGGTTTCCTGCAAGCGATGGACGTGTCGTGCCATTCTTTCATCCGCATGGCGAAGCTGGCCGAGCCGTTGATGACGCAGGGCGGCACGCTCCTGACCGTCAGTTTCTACGGCGCCGAGAAAGCGGTCGAAAACTACAACCTGATGGGCCCGGTCAAAGCGGCGCTCGAGGCGAGCGTGCGCGCGATCGCCGCCGAGTTGGGGCCGAAGAATATCCGCGCCCATGCGATTTCGCCCGGACCCCTGCTGACGCGCGCGGCGTCCGGTATCGACCGTTTCGACGAATTGGTCGAACGCGCGAAGACGCGCAGCCCCGGACGACGCTTGGTGACGATCGAGGAGATCGGCGCGCTGGCGGCCTTCTTGTCGACGGACGCGGCCGCGGGCATGACCGGCGGCGTGCATTACGTCGACTCCGGCTACAACATCGTCGGATGACAGACCTGCTGGTCCGCAACGGGCGCTTGCGCGTCGCCGATCTTGAACTTCGCTGTGTCGTCGGACGCGGCGGCATCGTCGCGGCCGATGCGAAGCGCGAGGGCGATGGCGCCACGCCCGCCGGGCGGCATTTGCTTCGCTTCGCGTTCTTCCGCGCCGATCGCGTGACGGCCGCGTCGCCGCTGCCGTTCCAAGCGATCGAACCCGATATGTGGTGGGACGACGATCCCGCCTCGCCGCACTACAACCGCCTGCGGCGCGGCGCACCCGCCGAGCATCCCGAGCGTCTTTGGCGCGACGATGCGGTCTATGACTGGATCGTGCCGCTGGGCTGGAACGACGCGCCGGCCGTGCCGGGCCTCGGTTCGGCGATCTTCCTGCATGTCGCGCGCCCCGATTGGACGCCGACCGCCGGCTGCGTCGCCGTGGCGCACGCCGACTGGCCCCGCCTGCTGCCGCATTTGCGGCCCGGCGGCGCGATCGACATCAAGCTTGGGGATATCAGACCGGGCTGAGCGGCGCGGGCGCCGCGTGATCGTAACGCGGGGCTTCGGGCTTGGCGCCGTCCAGGCGCAAGGTCGCGCGGCGGAATTCGCGCGGCCCCAAACCCGTCATGCGCTTCACGTAGCGCGCGAAACGCTCGGGCGAGCCCAAACCGGCTTCGCGCGCGATGCGCGCGACCGGACGGCCGCCGCGCGTCAGCGCATCCAGCGCCGGTTCGATCGCGTGCGCGTCGATATACATTTGCGGCGTCAGCCCCGTGCATTCGCGGAACAGCTGGAAGAAACGCGAGCGCGATAGATCCGACGCCGCGATCAGATCGTCGACCGACGGCGGTTTTGCCGGATCGACGCCGATCGTCTGAATCGCGCGCCGGATGCGATAATCGAAAGCTGGCCCCGACGTTTCCACCGGGCCCGCGTAGATATCGAGCGCTTCTTGCGCATAGGCCTCGGCAACGGCGGTCAGTTCCGCGTCGGTCGCGGCGGGATCGCGAAGTTGGGCGAGCAACGCGTCCAGGCGCTGGCGAAACGACGGCGTCTGCGGCACCAGCGTCGCGGGAAACGGGCGCGAGGTCTGCACGCCGCGCTTGCCGGAAAGGTGCGGCGCCGCCCACTCCGTGCCGACGAGCGCCACGAGCATCGGACAACGTTCGCCCGCGTCGAGCCGCGCGTGCTCCGTCATCGGATTGACGAGCAGCGCGTGATCGGAATCGAGCGTCACTTCGTTGCCGGCAACGGCGAAACGGCATGGCGCCGGCGTCAGCGGCACGACGACGGCCGCCTGCATCAGCGCGCGCGGCTCGTCCGGACCGGCGAGTTCGCCCGCCAAGATACGCAGTTTCGGTAGAAAGATTATTCGTGTCATGCTCTGCATCGTTTCACCGATTTTCCGATTACGAGGCCGACTCGGCCGAAGGCGTTTCGCAGAGATAAGAATCGTTAACTCGATTTCGTGATGGCGGCGAGGCCCGAAAATCCACCCTGCGCCGCGCGTAGATACGCAAGGCTACATCATACCGAGTACGAAATATCGAACCCGGATGGCGTTTTATCGCGCTGATGCGAATCGATTTCATATCTAAGCCAAGTTGTTGCGCTGCAACGCATACAATAATTTCGGACTGGGTGTCGAATTTTCACCAGGGTTTTACCGGCCATTAATTCGACCCCTTCACTTTCGGCGCGTAACCTTAACTCGGCATGAAGCCGGAAGAATTCGTCGGGAGGGCCCCATGCTCCGTACGATTTCGCCGTTCGGTCGGTTTTCCCTGATCGGACAACTTTTCGCTGCTTTCGGACTGATCGCACTGATCCTCGGTGGTACCGCCATCTACGCGGTGCGTTCGTTGATCGACACGAAAGCGTCGTCGGATCGCGCAGCCGAGTTCGCGCATGTCGCCAGCGACGCGCGCGGCGTCGATCTCGGCCTTACCCGCCTCACCAGCGCGTTGAACGTCTGGCTGCAAATGCCCGGCGACGCGGCGGCGGCCGAAGTCGACAAGCAGGCCGACTTTGCGCGCGGCAAATTGGCCGAAGTCCAAAAACGCGCGTTCGACGCCGAAAAACAAGCCGCCGTCGCCGATCTCGCGCGGCTTTACGAAAGCTACGCCGTCGCCGGCTGGCGGGACCTTCGCGCGATCGAGGCGCGTATTCGCACGACCCTCGCGGAGCTCGACCGCACCGGACCGCCCAATCGCACCGCGATCCAGAACCAGCGCAACATCGTGGCGCAACAGGGGATGGCGGATATGGCCACCCAGCTCAACCTTGCCGCCGAACACTATATGCTGGGCCGCGTGCGCGCGATGCGCTTCCGCTCGAGCCGCGCCGACGCGGATATCGACGGCGCGAATCGCGCCTTCGCCGACGCGCTGACATCGCTCGGAAACGCCCGCGCCATGCCCGGCGCACCGGCCGCACTCGCCGATTCAGTCCGCGCGGTCGAGAAGTATCGCGACGATTACGCGCGCTATCGCGCCGACGTCAAAGCGTTCTGGGAACGCCGCGCCGCAATCGATGCCGACGGCGAAAAGCTGAACGAAATCGCCGCGACGCTCGCCGCGCGGGCGGAATCCGAGGAATCGGCGTCGACCGCCGCCGCCGACGGGGAATTGATCGCGCGCCAGCGGACGATGACGATCGTCGGCGCGAGTGCGGCCTTGCTTGCGTTGCTGATCGCCTGGGGTTTCGCGATCAGCCTCAAGGGCCCGCTCGCGCGCCTCGTCGACGCCGCGAAGCGTTTGGCCGACGGCGACGAATCCGTCAGCGTGGAGGCCGGCAGCCGCAAGGACGAGATCGGATCGCTACAGGCCGCGATGGCGAAGCTCTGCATCGCGGTGGGCGAGGCGTTCCGGCTGAAACAGATGGTGGAGGATATGCCGCTTGCCATCATGACCGCCGATCCAAAGAACGAATTCAAGGTCAACTACGCCAATAAAGCGACGATCGATTCGTTGCGCCCCTTCGAATCGCTGATCCGCATGAAGGCCGAGGACATCGTCGGCACGTCGATCGACCATTTCCACCGCAATCCGTCGCATCAACGCGGCATGTTGTCGAACCCCGCCAATCTGCCGCACCGCGCCAAGATCAAACTCGGCACCGAAACGCTCGATCTGCGCGCTTCGGCGATGTACGACCGCGCGGGAAATTATATCGGTCCGATGCTGAGCTGGAACGTGGTGACGAAGCAGGTCAAACTCGCCGACGATTTCGAGACCAACGTGAAGGGCGCGGTCGAAATCGTGGCGAGCGCAGCCGCCCAGCTCGAAAGCACGGCCAGACAACTCGGCGGTTCGGCCGAGGAGACGACGCGCCAATCCTCGGCGGTGGCCGCCGCTTCCGAACAAGCGGCGGTCAATATCCAAACCGTCGCCTCGGCGGCCGAGGAACTCTCCGCGTCAATCGGCGAGATCTCGCGCCAGGTTTCGGAATCGGCGTCCATCGCGCGCGACGCGGTCAATCAGGCCAAGGCCACGGATCATCAAGTCGAAGCCTTGAGCGCCGCCGCGGCCAAGATCGGCGAGGTCGTGCAACTGATCAGCGAGATCGCGAGCCAGACCAATTTGCTGGCGCTCAACGCCACGATCGAAGCGGCGCGCGCGGGCGACGCCGGCAAGGGCTTCGCGGTCGTGGCGTCGGAGGTCAAAAGCCTCGCGACGCAAACGGCCAAAGCGACCGAAGATATCGGCGGCCAGATCACCGCGATTCAGAACGCGACCGGCGGCGCCGTCGCCGCCATCCGCTCCATCGGCGACACGATCCAGCGCATCGACCAGATCGCGGGCTCGATCGCCGCGGCGGTGGAGGAGCAATCGGCCTCGACGGCCGAGATCGCGCGCAACGTGCAGCAGGCGTCGGCGGGCACGGCGGAAGTCTCGTCGAACATCGTGACGGTGACCGACGCCGCGCGCCAAACCGGCACGTCGGCGAGCGAGATGCTGGATTCCGCCGGGCAGCTCGGCCGGGAATCCGCCCGCCTGCGCGACCAGGTCGACCGCTTCCTGCGCGAAGTGCGTGCGGCTTAGGCCGTGCGCGCGAGGGCGGCGAGTTTCTCGCCGTCCATCCGCATGGTGAACCAGCCATCCTTGCGCCGGGCGCCGAGCGATTCGTAGAACGCAATCGACGGCGCATTCCAGTCGAGCACCGACCATTCGTAGCGGCCATAGCCGCGCGCGGCACAAAGCTTGGCGCCATGCGCGATCAACGCCTTGCCGATGCCCACACCCCGCAAATCGGGATAGACGAAGAGATCTTCGAGCCACAAACCCGGCTTCGCCAGGAAGGTGGAAAAGGTTTTGTGGAACAGCGCGAAGCCGGCGACGCGGCCGCTGTCGAGCACGGCCAGCACGCACTCGCAGGAAGGCTCGGCGCCGAACAGCGCGTCGCGCATCGCCGCCGGCGTCGCCACGCAATGGTCGCGCAGCTTTTCGTAGTCGGCGAGCGCTTCGATCAACGCAACGATCGTGGCTTCGTCGCCCGGCTTCGCGTCGCGCAGCGTGAAGCTCATGCCCGCACCCGCTTCATGATGACCATCATGATCGCGGTCATCACTTCCTCGTTCGCCTGATTGAGGGCGGCCAAGCGGAACTTGGCCACACCGCGATCAGGCTTCGACTGCGACGGCCGCAACTCGATCACTTCGGCGATCGCCCGGATCGTGTCGCCGGGGCGCACGGGCTTCAGCCAGCGCAACTCGTCCATGCCCGGCCCGCCCAGCGATGCGCCGCGCATGAAGCCGGTCTGATAGAGCATGCGGAACGCGATATTCAGCGTATGGAAGCCCGAGGCGATCAAACCGCCGAAATGCGATTCCTTGGCCGCGTCGATGTCGATATGGAAGGGCTGCGGATCGAACTGGAAGGCGAAGTCGATGATCGCCGCTTCGGTGAAGCGATAGCCCGCGCTTTCGAAACGCTGGCCGAGCGTCAGCTCGTCGAAATAATAATCCATGCGCGGCGGCATCGAACTCACTTCACCGCCCCCGCGATCGCCTTGCCCAGATCGACCGTCGTCGCCTTGCCGCCCAGATCGGGCGTTCGGCAGCCGCCGCCCAAGGCCTCGTCGATCGCCTTTTCGATCGCGCGCGCGGCGTCCTCGTGGCCCAGATGATCGAGCATCATCGCCGCCGACCAGATCGTGCCCACCGGATTGGCGATCCCCTTGCCCGCGATATCGGGCGCGGAGCCGTGCACCGGCTCGAACAGCGACGGGAATTCGCGTTCGGGATTGATATTCGCCGATGGCGCGACGCCGATACCGGACGCGATCGCGGGCCCGAGGTCCGACAGGATGTCGCCGAACAGATTCGAGGCGACGACCACGTCGAACCAGTCCGGGTGCCGCACGAAATGCGAGGTGAGGATATCGATATGGTACTGGTCGGTCTTCACGCCCGGATAGCGTTTGGCCATTTCGGCGAAACGCTCGTCCCAGAACGGCATCGTATGGACGATGCCGTTGGATTTCGTCGCCGACGTCACGTGTTTGCGGCGCTTGGCCGCCATATCGAACGCGTATTTCAGAATGCGGTCGACGCCCTTGCGCGTGAACACCGCCTCCTGAATGCAGATCTCGTCGGCCGTGCCCTTGCCCGAGCGGCCGCCGATCTCCGAATACTCGCCTTCGGTGTTTTCGCGCACCACGACGAAGTCGATGTCCTTTGCCGTGCGCCCGACGAGCGGGCTTTGCGTGCCGGCAAGCAAGCGGATGGGCCGGACATTGGCGTAAAGGTTGAAGCCGCGCCGGATCGGGATCAGCAAGCCCCACAACGACACGTGATCGGGCACGCCGGGGAAGCCGACCGCGCCGAGAAACACCGCATCGAACGGGCGCAGTTGATCCAGGCCGTCATCCGGCATCATCTTGCCGGTCTTGGCGTAGACCTCGCAGCTCCAATCGAAATGCGTATAGGAAAGCTCGATACCGTAACGCGCGGCCGCGGCATCCAACACGCGCAGGCCTTCGGGGATCACTTCGGTACCGATCCCGTCGCCCGCGATCACCGCGATCTTGTGCTTCTTCGCCGCCATGCCGTCGCCTCCCGCAACTGAGGCGGCGAGAATAGCGCGTTACGCCGCCCCCGCCAGGGGTTTCGCACCGTCGGCACGCGCCGCTTCCCAGCCGATCATCGCAAGCTTGCGCGGCCGTCCCCAATGGTAATGGCTGATGGCGCCGGACTTGCGGATCACGCGATGGCACGGCACCAGAAACGAGATCGGGTTGGCGCCGACGGCCGAACCGACGGCGCGGCTGGCGGTCGGCTTGCCGATCTTCGCGGCGATGTCGTCATAAGCGACCAGCGCGCCCGGCGGAATCGCGAGCAACGCCTTCCATACCTGGACCTGAAAGGGCGAGCCGCAGAGCAGCAGCTTGAGTTCGCCCTTATCCGCCTTCGCGTCGAAAATCCGCGCGGCGAGATCGCGCACCTGCGCCGGGTCCTCGTGCAGCGAAGCGCCGGGAAAACGTCGGCGCATATCCTCGAACGCGTCGCGCTTGGCCTGCTCGCCCTCGCCCATCGCGAAAGCCAAACCGCAAATCCCGCGCGGCGTGGTCATCGCCAGTACGGGGCCGAAGGGCGAGTCCGCCCAGCCCCAAGCGATCGCCAAACCTTCGCCGCCGCGCTTGAACTCGCCGGGTGTCACCGCCTCGTGCGTCACGAACAAATCGTGCAAACGGCCGGGACCGGACAAGCCCGCCTCATAGGCCGCATCGAGCACGGAACCCGCTTGCGCAAGGCACGCCTTGGCGCGGTCAAGGCCGAGATATTCCTGGAATTTTTTCGGGCTGACGCCGACCCAGCGCGTGAACAGGCGCTGGAAATGGAACGGCGACAGGCCGACATGGGCGGCGACCGCATCCAGCTCCGGCCGGTCGTCGAGGCTCGCCTCCAAAAAGGCGAGGGCTTTTTCGATGCGCGCGTAATCGTCCATGGCGGGAAATCTAGGCCCGTGCGCGGCCGACCTCCACCCGGAACTTGCTAGACCAGAAAGACGGGGATGACCGACGCCACCAGGGCCGCCGCCATGGCCCAATTGAACAGGCGCAAGGCCCGTTCGGTTTTCAACAACCGGCCGATCGCCACGCCGAAGCCGCACCATGTCGCATTCGAAAGAATCGACGCCCCGAAGAAAATGGCCGCGACGCGCAACGCCTCGTTCAACGCGTCGCCCGCCGGGTCGGTGTAGGTCGCGAGCGCCCCCACCGCCATGATCCAGCCTTTCGGATTGACCCATTGGAACAACGCGGCCTGCAGCATGGTCATCGGCACGGCCGCCGCGCCCGCCTGCGCGCGGCCGGCACCGGCGATCTTCCAAGCGAGGAACAGCAAATAAGCCGCGCCAACGTATTTGAGCGCCACATGCAGCCACGGCAGGGCTTGGAACACTGTCCCAAGCCCCAGCCCGATCGCCAGAATCATCGCCGGAAAGCCGAGGGTGATACCGGCCATATGCGGCAGCGAGCGGCGGAAGCCGAAATTGGCGCCCGACGCGGTCAGCATCGCGTTGTTGGGACCAGGCGTCGTGCTGGAGACCAGCGCGAAGCCGATCAGCGCCCACAGCAGCGGATCGTTCATGCGCCCTTACCGCCGAGGCCGTAGGGATCGGGATGGCGGCGTTCCATCACGCGCTCGGGATTCGTCAGCGCTTCGAAGCCGAATTGCTTGTAAAGCCCGTGCGCGTCGGCCGTGACCAGCATCCAGCGCCGGAAGCCCTGCAATTCGGGATGTTCCATGATCGCGGCCATCAGGAATTTCGACAGGGCTTTGCCGCGATGGGCGGGATCGACGAATACGTCCCCGATATAGCCGAACGTTGCACCGTCGGAAATGACCCGCGCGAAACCAACCTGCGTGCCGTCCGGCGCGTAGATGCCGAAGGGTCGCGCCCCATCGACGCTGCGCTTGAACAGCTCGAACGGAATGCCGCGCGCCCAATAGCCTTCTTCGCCGATCCAGCGATGGACGCGCGGCAGATCGAGCCGCGCGCGATCGTCGTCGATCGCGTAACCGTCGTCGCGAACCCGCTTCATTGCGGCACCCGGATCGTGCCCGACAGGAACAGCTTGGCCGTCCCCGCCATATAGACGCGCTCGCCCGCGTCCTCGCACCACAACGTGCCGCCGCGCGCGGAGACTTGGCGGGCATGCAGCTTCTTCTTGCCCAGACGCTGCGCCCAATAGGGGATCAACGTCGAATGCGCCGAGCCGGTCACCGGATCTTCGTCGATCCCGGCGAAGGGCGCGAAATAACGCGATACGAAATCGCAATCCGCGCCCGGTGCCGTGACCATCGCGCAGCCCTTGGGAGTGGCCTTCAGCTTGCCCATATCGGGCTTCAGGCTTTCGACTTCCGCCGCCGTCTCGAACAAGGCGAGATAGCGATAGGCCGAGCGCTTGAGCCAGACGGGCTTGGCGCCGAGCGCTTCGGCCACCGCGTCGTAATCCGCCGCGACGTCGTCGACGATGTCGCGGGCGGGAAAATCGAGCGTGAAGGTGTCGCCCGCCTTGGTCACCTGCAACACGCCCGACTTGGTGTTGAAGCGCATGGCGCTGCGCCCCTTCTCCAAAATCGTCGCGATGACGAAGGCGGAGGCGAGTGTGGCGTGCCCGCACAACGGCACTTCCCATGTGGGCGTGAACCAGCGCAAGCCGAAATCCGGCCCCTCGGGCACGAAGAACGCGGTTTCGGAAAGATTGTTCTCCGCCGCGATGGTTTGCATCGTCGCGTCCGGCAGCCAGGCTTTCAACGGCACGACCGCCGCCGGATTGCCGGCGAACAGACGGTCGGCGAATGCGTCGACCTGATAGATTGGCAATTCGAGTTCGCTCATGGCTTGAATCCTCCTTGCGCCAGACGCGATTCCAGGCGCGCGCGGATCGCGGGCCATTCGTCGGGAATGATCGAGAACCACACCGAATGGCGCAGGCGCCCACCTTCCATCAGCATGTGATTGCGGAACGTGCCTTCCTCGACCGCGCCGAGGCGTGCGAGCGCCGTGCGCGATTGCACGTTTAACGAATCGGTCTTGAACTCGACGCGATTCGCCTTCCACGTTTCGAACGCATGGCGCAGCATCAGGATTTTGGCTTCGGTGTTCACGGGCGAGCGCTGGAAATCGCGCCCGACATAGGTGAAGCCGATCTCCGCAACCTTGTCGTGGGTGCGGATATTGGCGAAGCGCGAGCCGCCGGCGATACGCCCCGTCGCGACATCGACCGTCGTGAACGGCAAGGCGCTGCCCGCATCGCGCATCTTCAGCGCGTCGGCGATCATCGCGCGCACGTCGTCGATGGAGCGGAACGGCTTGGGAAAATACTGCGTCAGCGACGCGTCGACGATTGCGGCGATGCCCTCCGCATGCGCAATGTCCAAAGGAACGAGGCGCACATATTTGCCTTCGAGCGTGACCGTTTCGACTTTCATCCTTGCTTCTCCGGAAGTCCGTAGCGGCGCATGAATTCCGCATTCTCGCCGTCGATCGCGGCGAGCACGCCGTCGCGATCCGCACGCGCGCGATTCTGCGACAATTTGAGTTTGGTTTCGACGCGGGTCATCGGGATTTCGAATCCCGCGATCCCGCCCAGCATCTTGTCGACGAAGATCGCGGGCTGGTCTTCGAAGCGCCATTCGCCTTTCTCGTAGCGCGCGGCGAGGCGCGAGACGAGATCGTGCAGCTTGGCTTTGTCGTCCGTCGGGCGCGGCACGCCATAGACATGCACGGCACCGTAGTTCCAGGTCGGTACCGTGCCGCTTTTCGCCTGATACCAAGTCGGCGAAACGTAGAAATGGGGGGCGTGGAAAATCGCCAGCACTTCCGTGCCGGTCTTCGCCGCATCGAACAGCAGACCGGTCAGCGGATTCGGCCCCGCCAAATGGCCGATCAGCGTTTCGCCGTCGCGCAGCAGCGGCAGATGTGCTGCGACCATACCGCCCGCTCCGTTTCCGATCACGGTCGCGAAGGGATAGGCGTCGATCATTTCGCGCGCTTGCGCGTCGGTTCCGGCGAAGGCGGCGGGCACATACATGGCGATCAGACTCCCCACACGAACAAGGCGGCGGCAGCAAGGCAAAGCATTGCGACCAGCGGGCGCAATTCGCGATAGACGGCGCCCGCATCGCCCGCGAGACCGGAAAGCCCGGCCGCGAGCGTCACGCGCGCGGGCGAGAACGCGGTGAAGGCGGCGGCAACGGCCACATGCGCGCCGATCGCTGGCAAGGGATCGGCGCCCATCAACGGCAAGGTCAGCGGCAGATTGACCGCGCTTGCCGCCAGCGCGGAGCCCGTCGCCATGCCGCCCAAGGCCCCGAGGATCGGCACCACGGCGATCGCGATATTCCCGGCGATCCGCGTATAGGCATCGACCAGTGCCGCCGCGAAACCGCCTTGCGCCAGCGCTTCGCCGAACAGGATAAAGGCGGCTCCGGCGAAGATCGCGCGCTTGCTTTGCGACCACGCGGCCGCGACGGGCACGGCTTTGCCGCGCGATGCCAGCAGCGCAAGCGCCAACAGCCAAAAACTCGCGTGATGGAACGGCGCGAAGGCGGGAAGGTTCGAGGCGGTCGGCAATGCGACCGCTTTGGTGATCGCACCGACTTCGGGCACCAGCCGCGATCCCGCCAGCGCCAGCGTCAGCGCGACATAGGGCCATTGCCGGGCGAGCACGGCAAAGGCTTGCGCGGGCGTGGGCCGTTCGTCCCAAACCAGTCGCGCCGCGGCGACGATGGCGCACGCCGCGATTCCCGCCGCATCGGGTGTCGCGTAAGGCGAAATCAGATCGAGCACCAGCCACAGCGCCGCGAGCCACGCGACATCCGCAAGGCGCTGAAACCATGAAACGCCGAGGTCGCGCGTCAGCCACCAGAAGCAGATCAGGAACGGCGGCAGCATCCACGCGACGGCGGCGGCCGAGGCCTGACCCACCGCGATGGCGTTCACGCTTGCAATGTCGGCACTGCCCATCGGCCCCATCGCCATGGCGCCCCACGGCACCAGGCATTGGGTCAGCATCGCCAAGGCGGCGGCGTTCGCCCCTTCGCGGTGCGCAGCGAAAATGAACGGCAAAGCGAACATCGCCCCGATACCGAAACCGACCGCGCATTCGAAGAACGGGCCCAACAGAAAACACGCGACGAACAGGCGGCGATGGGCCTGCGCCGCATCGCGCGGTGCCGCCGGTGCAACGCGCGGGTTCGCCACCTCGCGCAGCAACACGCCCGCGAACAATACGGCCGCCATGGGGGCGGCGATCCAGAAGGCGCGCGGCAAAACGCCGGCGGGAAATCCCGCCAGCAACAACGCCGCAAGCGCGCCCGCGCAAGCGGCGGGCGCAAGGAAGTTCACCCCGCGCCACGCCGCCAACGCGAACACCAGAATGGGAACGAGGGCCAAATACGTCGACATGGCCCTCGCCCGGCTCAGTTCATCCAGAAAGGTTTGTCGGACTCGCGAATGACGTCGCCGACCGTCAGCCCCATGTCTTTTCGCAGATGCTCCGAAAGTTCGGCCATCTGGGTGCGCATGCGCGCACGGGCCTGCCAGTTCAGCAGGGTTTCGACCGCGAGCAGAAGGACGCGGTCGACCGCGCGCATGGCTTCCAACGTCGCGAAAACGGTCGCGCGAGCGATCTGCTCGAGCGGGCCGGTCCGGGCTATTGTATCCATGCAATCCTCCATTTGTCCGCAAAACATCCCGAATGAATGTCTCGCTTTGTCACGATCTCATTGACACAATACGGGGTCAATAATTACATTGTCTCTATGACAACTTGGCAGCCCGAGATCGAAACCCGCCCCGGCCCGCGCTACATCGCGATCGCCGATTCCCTCGCCGCCGATATCTCGGCGGGGCGGCTGAAACCGGGCGATCGCCTGCCCACCCATCGCGATCTCGCGTGGAAGCTGCATTTGACCGTCGGCACGATCACCCGTGCCTATGCCGAGGCCGAACGGCGCGGCCTGATTGCGGGCGAAGTCGGGCGCGGCACCTATATCCGCGACCGCTTGGGCGATGCGCCGCCGCCCTTGATGCCCACGCCGCCGACGACGGACGATTACGTCGATCTGTCGCGCAACCTGCCCAGTGCTTCGGGCCCCGCCGCCGCGATGGTGGCAAAGCATTTGGCCGACATCGCGCAAAGCGATATCCAACCGCTGCTCGGCTACACCTCCAATCAGGGCCTGCCGGCGCATCGCGAAGCCGGGGCCGAATGGCTGCGCCGGCGCGGGGTGAATGCCGATCCCGCCCGCGTCGCCGTCACCTCGGGCGCCCAAAACGCGATGATGCTGGCGATCGCCGCCTTGTGCCGCCCCGGCGACGTGGTGCTGGTCGAGGCGTTGACCTTCTACGGCATCAAATCGATCGCGAATCTTTTGGGCGTGCGCCCCATCGGCATCGAGATGGACGATGACGGGCTATTGCCCGACGCGCTGGAAGCCGCGTGCCGCCAGCACGCGCCCAAAGCGCTTTATGCGCTGCCGACCTTCCAGAACCCGACCACGACGATCATGCCGCTGGAGCGGCGCAAAGCGATCATCGAGATCTGCCGCCGCCATGGCGTGACGATCATCGAAGACGACATCTATGGCAGCTTCGATCCCGCGTCGACGCCGCTGGCCGTATTGGCGCCCGACATCACGGTGTTCCTGACCAGCCTGTCGAAGACGGTCGCACCGGGTTTGCGCTTGGGCTATCTCCACGGCTCCGACGCGATCATCCAGCGCGCGACGGCGGCGATCCGCGCGGCCACGTTCATGACCACGCCGATGATTGCGGAAATCGCCACGCGCCTGATTCGTTCTGGCGATGCCGACAAAGCGGCCGCCTATCAATCCGAGCTCGCCGAGCGGCGCCAAAAGCTCGCGGCGCAGATATTGAAGGGCTGCGAATTCCGCAGCCATCCGCGCGCCTTCCATATCTGGCTGAAAATGCCCGAGCCATGGCGGCGCGAGGAATTCACCGAAACCGCGCGGCGGCGCGGCGTGGGTGTCGCCCCCGCCAACGCCTTCGCCGTGGGCCGCGCGCCCGTGCCGCATGCCGTGCGCATTGCGCTGACCCAGCCCGATCACGACGCGGACCTGGAACGCGCGCTCTCCACCCTTGCCGAGATCCTGCTGGATTCGCCCGAGGGCGCCCTGCCAATGGTGTAATGGCCGATGGACTAAGGGTTACTGCGCGACCTTCTTGTTGACGAAATCGAGGCGGTACGCCGCGCGCCAATTCAAATCCTTGGCGTAGACGCCCGCCTCGGACATCACATCGAAGATGCGCTTCCAGCGTTCGTCGGTCATCGCCCCGATGCCGAGCGTCGCCGCATCGCCGCCGGTGACGAGTTCGTATTTCTTCATCTGCGCGACTTTGAACGCGGACAGCTCCAGCGATTGTTCGGCCATCGCGGCCTTGATCGCTTCGAAGGCGGGCTTGGGATCGCCGGTCATGCAGCTCGCGTAGCCTTTGATCGTCGCGTCGACGAAACGCTGCGCCACTTGCGGGCGCGCGGCGATTTCCGATTCGACACCGAAAATCGTCGTCTGGTAATCGGGGTAGCCGTAATCGGCGAGCAGCAGCGTGACCGGCGGCTTGCCCAAAGCCTGGCCCAGAAAGAACGCGTCCTCGGTGATGAAGCCTTGCTGCACCGAGCTTGGGTCCGCGACGAAAGTCGCGGGGTTATAGACGTACGGGCGCAATTGCGTGTCGTCGAAGCCGTAGGCCGCTTTCAGCCATGCCCAGAACGTCGTGCGCGAGAAATTGGCGACGGCGACGCGCCGGGTTTTGAGGTCTTCGAGCTTCGTGATTCCCTGATCGGGATGTGCCACCAAAGTCTGCGGGCTTTTCTGGAACATCGACGCGATGGTGACGCCCGGCACATTATTGGCGCGCATGTTGAGCGTCGTCAGCGCCGAACCCATCGCGTAATGATAACGGCCCGCCGCAACCAACTGCGCGACATTGACGCCGGGCCCGCCTTGGACGAGTTCGACGTCGAGCCCGGCGGCGGCGTAAATGCCCGTCGCCTGGGCCTGGAAGAAGCCGCAATGCTCGGCCTGCGGCAGCCAGGATAGGCCGAATACGACCTTATCGCGTGTTTGCGCCTGCGCGCCCGACACCGCGACAAAAGCCGCAACCAATCCACCGACCAATCGGGAAATACGCCACGCCATCGCACCCGTTCCTTTCGTTTCGTGCGGCGATGGCACGCGGCTTGCTGCCGCCTTCCTCGCCTTTCCCGGAGGAACAGCAACGCCCATGCCAGCGATCCCGGTCATCGATATGAGCGCGTTACGCGGCGGCGACGGCACGTCGCGGCGCGATCTCGCCCGCCAATTCGGGCATACATTCGAGCGGTTTGGCTTCGCCACCATCGTCGGCCACGGTGTGGATGCGGGCGTCACCGCGCGCGCCTATGAACTCGCCAACCGCTTCTTCGACCTGACGCTCGACGAAAAAATGCGCAGCGCCCTGCCCGATCGGGTCAAGAATCGCGGCTATGTGCCGGCGGGTGTGGAAAGCGTGGCGCTGACGCGCGGCGACGACCGGCCGCCCGATTTGGTCGAAGCGCTGGTCTTCTACGCAATGCACATGGAACCGCCGGATTTGCGGCCGGGGACGAGTGCGGCGACCGGCAATCTGATCCCCGCCAACCCGCCCGAACTGGCGGCGGCGTTGCGCGAGTATTTCGTCGCGGTGCGCGACCTCTCGGGCGATCTCATGCGGCTTTCGGCGCTCGCCCTCGATTTGCCCGAAGATTTCTTCGCGCCCTATATCGACAAGCGCAAAGGTGTCTTGCGCCTCGCCTACTACCCCGAGCAGGAAAATCCGCCTGAACCCGGCCAGTTGCGCTACGGCGCACATTCCGACTATGGCGGGTTCACCATCCTGCGCCAGGATTCCGCCCCCGGCGGCTTGCAGGTCGAACTCGACGGCGAATGGATCGACGTGTTGCCGCATCCGGGCGCCTTCACGATCAATATCGGCGATTTGATCGCGCGCTGGACCAACGATCGCTGGCGCTCGACCTTGCATCGCGTGGTCAATCCGCCGCGCGACGGCGCGATCGCCACGCGGCGTCTGTCGCTGGTCTTCTTCTCAGGGCCCAATGACGACGCGCTGATCGAATGCCTGCCGACCTGCAAGTCGGATGCGAACCCGGCCAAATACGGGCCAGTGATCGCGCGGCAATACATTCTGTCGAAGCTCGACCGTTCAATGCCGGCGGAACTGGAGACGCGTTAAAGCCCGAGATAGGCTTTGCGCACGCGGTCGTCGGCCAACAATTCTTGGCCCGTGCCCGACAGCACGATGCGGCCGTTTTCCAGCACATAGGCGTGGTGCGCGAGTTTCAGCGACACCGCGACGTTCTGTTCGACCAGCACGCAAGTGAGGCCATCGGCCGCGAGATCGCGGATCACGCGCAGCACGTCCTGCGTTACCGTCGGCGACAGGCCCAGCGACGGCTCGTCGAACATCACCAGCTCGGGCTGGCCCATCAGGCAGCGCGCAATCGCCAGCATTTGCTGTTCGCCGCCCGATAGCGTGCCCGCCGCCTGGGCGTAGCGCTCCTTGAGCTTCGGGAACATCGCCAGGCCGCGCTCGAGATTATGCGCGCGCCGCGCCTTGGCGCGCGGCAGCATGGCGCCCATCTCGAGATTCTCGCGCACGCTAAGCGTGGGGAAGACCTGGCGGCCTTCGGCGACCTGGCCGATCCCGAGATCGCAGACGCGGTGGCTGGGCCAGCCGGCGATATTCTCGCCTTTGAATTCGATCGAACCTTTGCGCGGGCGATGCATGCCCGCGATGGTGCGGATCAGCGATGTCTTGCCCGCCCCGTTGGCGCCGACGATAGCCACGATGCCGCCCTGCGCCACGTCCAGCGATACGCCGTCGAGCGCTTGCGCATCGCCGTGGAAAACGTCGAGGTCGCGGACGGCCAGCATCAGCCCAACGCCTCCGCGCCCAGATAGGAATCGAGCACGCGCTGGTCGCGCACGATGTCGGCAGGCGCCCCTTCGACCAGCTTGGCGCCGTGATGCAGCACGAGGATGCGTTCGGCGAGCGCCATCACCGCGCGCATGACATGTTCGATCAGCAGGATCGTCACGCCGGTTTCGCGCGCCAGCTCGCGGAAGATCGCAACCAGGCGGTCCGTCTCGGTCGGGCGCAAACCGGCCATCACTTCGTCGAGCAGCAGCAATTTGGGTTTCGTCGCGAGTGCACGCGCGACTTCCAAACGTTTGCGGTCAGGCAGCGTCAAGGCGCCCGCGCGCGCGTCGCGCTTATCCCACAGATCTAAGCGCCGCAGGATTTCGCCCGCGTGTTCGGTGGCGGCGTCCGGATCGGAATCGCGCAACAACGCGCCGATCGTCGCATTCTCCAGCGTCGTCAAACCGGGGAATGGCCGCACGATCTGGAAGGTCCGCGCAATCCCGCGGGCGCAGATCTTTTCGGGCTTCAGCCCGTCGATGCGGGCACCTTCGAACGCGATCGTGCCCGCACCGGGCGTGTAGACGCCGGCGATCAAATTGAACAGCGTCGTCTTGCCCGCCCCGTTCGGCCCGATCACCGCGTAGATCTGACCCTTGGCGACATCGAACGACACGTCGTCCACGGCGACGAGGCCGCGGAAGCGCTGGGTAACGCCTTTGACGCTCAGGATCGGCTGGGTCATGCGAGCCCCAGCTTTTTCTTAAGCCATGGCCACACGCCCGATGGGGCGGCGTAGATGATCGCCATCAGCGCCACGCCGTAGAACACGGCCTTGGCACCCGGCACGTTCACGCCCAGGCGTTCGGTGGCGCCGATCAACGCTTCGCCCAGCGGCGTCAGGATGAAGGCGCCGAGAATCGGCCCGAACAGCGTGCCGAGCCCGCCGACGATGGGGCCGAGGATCAATTCGATCGAACGCGAGATATCAAAGACCTGCGCCGGGAACAGATTGTTGTAATAGAAGGCATAGAACACGCCGCCGATGCCGGTCATCGCCGAGGAAATCGCGACCGCGATCAGCTTGGCGCGGAACACGTCGATGCCCAGCGCCCGCGCGGCCTGTTCGTCCTCGCGGATCGCCAGCCATTGATGGCCGATGCGCGATCGGCGCAGCGCCGCGCACAGAACGAAGGCGCCCACCATCAAAGCGAGGCCCAGATAATAGAACAGCAGCGGCCCGCCGCGCAGATTCCACCATTCGCCCGCCGCGTCGGCCTGCACGGGCAGGAAGAAGCCGCCGGCCTTGCCCGTCCACTCCATATGGTCGAAGGCGATGCGCACGAATTCGGCGATCGCGATGGTCAGCATCGCGAAATAGACGCCTTCGATGCCGAAGCGGAAGCCGAGCGCGCCGATGACGAGGCCCAGCGCCACGCAGGCCGCGATGGCGGCGAGCACGCCCGCCCAAGGGCCGATGCCGAATTTCACCCAGAGCGCCGCCGAGACATAGGCGCCGACGCCGACATAGAGCGCATGGCCGAGCGAGAGCTGACCCGCGAAACCCATCATCACGTTCCAGGCTTGGCCGACAAACGCGAAATAGAAGATCAGGATTAGCACCGACAGCAAATAGCGGTCGGCGAACAAGGGGGCGATCAACAGCGCGCCGAAGAACAGCGCCAGCGCCGCGCGCGCGCGCGGGTTCGTCGCGTTCCAGATGCGGGACAACGCTTTCATTTGCGCTTCCCCAGCAGGCCTTGCGGGCGGAACAGCAGAACCGCGATCAGCAGCCCGAACGAGAACATGCTTTTCATCGAGGGTGCGAGCAGGAAGCTCGCGAACGCCTCCGACACGCCGATGACAATGCCCGCGACCAAGGCGCCCGCCATCGAACCCATGCCGCCG
>PVXE01000070.1:19029-19814 GCA_014444615.1 Tagaea sp. CACIAM 22H2
ATCGCCGAGAGCTGCGGCATGCCCGCACCGCTGACGACCCGGGTGGTGCAGATCGAGCCGGCACCGACGCCGACCTTGACGGCTGCGGCGCCTGCGTCGGCCAGCGCGTCGACGCCCTCCTCGGTGACGACGTTGCCGGCGACCACGGGGAGGTCGGGCCAGTTCGACACGATCCGCTCGATCGCCTTGATGACGCCGGCCGAGTGGCCGTGAGCGGTGTCGATCGCGACCGCGTCGACACCCATCGCCACGAGCGCGTCGACCCGCTCCTCGAGATCGGCCCCGACCCCGACGGCAGCGGCACACCGGAGCCGACCCGACCCGTCACGCGTCGCGTTGGGGAAGTCCTGGCGCTTCTGGATGTCCTTCACCGTGATCAGCCCGCGCAGGTGTCCGTCGTCGTCGACGAGCGGCAGCTTCTCGATCCGGTGCTTCTGCAGCACGGCCTTGGCCTGTTCGAGCGTCGTGCCGACGGCTGCGGTGATCAACCGGTCCGACGTCATGAAGTCCGACACCGGCCGGTCGAAGTCGGCCGGCTCGCAGAACCGGATGTCGCGGTTGGTGAGGATGCCGACGAGCCGCCCGCCGTCGTCGGTGATCGGGACGCCCGAGAACTTGAAGCGGTGCATCAACGCCTCGGCGTCGTGGAGCGTGGCGTCGGCGTGGAGCGTGACCGGATCGGTGATCATGCCGCTCTGGCTGCGCTTCACCTTCTGCACCTCGGCGGCCTGATCGGCGATGGCCATGTTGCGGTGGATCACGCCGATGCCGCCCTCACGGGCGAT
>PVXE01000071.1 GCA_014444615.1 Tagaea sp. CACIAM 22H2
AAACCTTCGAGCAAGCGCTGACCGTCGCGGTCGGTCACATCAGGCCACTTCCGGTCAAGCGCGTCGAACAGAACGGCGCGATAGTCGCCGGCCATCAACCGCTGACGCTGGACCGTTCCGGCGGGCGCGATGTTGTCGGGCGAGAACTCGACCTCGATCTTGATATGGGTCTGCTGAAAGGCCGTGTAGCCCTGCGAGACGATCGACCAAAGCAGCACGACCAGCGCAAGGCCGGAGAAGACGATCGCGGCGACGCCGAACGCGCGGAACCGCGCTTCGGCCGCATAGCGCCGCTTCAAGTGACGGCGGGCTTCGTCGCTGGAATGGTACGCCGGCGAGGCGAAGGTCGCGGGCGTTCCGCGATCGTTGGCGGTCACGTCACTCATATTGTTCCCTGTAGCGCTGGACGACCTTAAGGGCCACGAGATTGAGGGACAGCGTCACGACGAACAGCACGAAGCCGAGCGCGAACGACGCCAAGGTTTTGGGGCTGTCGAATTCCGCTTCGCCGGTCAGCAGAGCCGAAATGTAAACCGTCACCGTGGTGACGGATTCGAACGGATTGAGCGTGGTGTTGGCGGCCAGGCCGGCCGCCATCACGACGATCATGGTTTCGCCCAGCGCTTTCGAGAAGGCGAGAATGACCGACGCCATGATGCCCGGCAGCGCCGCCGGCAGCAGCACGCGCAGCGTCGTTTCGGATTTTGTGGCGCCAAGCGCGTAGGAGCCGTCGCGCATTGTCTGCGGCACGGCATTGATCACGTCGTCCGACAGCGACGAAACGAAGGGGATCAACATCACGCCCATGACGATCCCGGCGGCGAGCGCGCTTTGCGCGGCAACGTCGAGCCCGAAGAACAGGCCGACATCGCGGACCGCCGGCGCCACCGTCAACGCCGCGAAGAAACCGTAGACGACG
Source organism: Tagaea sp. CACIAM 22H2 (assembly GCA_014444615.1). Classification (GTDB taxonomy): domain Bacteria; phylum Pseudomonadota; class Alphaproteobacteria; order CACIAM-22H2; family CACIAM-22H2; genus Tagaea. Next base: position 920 of record PVXE01000071.1, read on the forward strand.
GTCGGAATGCCCGCGAGCACCTCCAGCGCCGGTTTGCCCCAGGCGCGCACGTTCTTGGGCGCGTATTCGGTCATGTAAACGGCGGTCATCAATCCGATCGGCACCGCGGTCAGCATCGCGATCGTCGCGATCAACATCGTGCCGACGAACAACGGCACCGCGCCGAAGGAACCCGAAGCGCCGACCTGATCGGGGCGGATCGCCATCATCGGCGACCATTGCGTGCTGAACAGGAATTCGACCGGCGAGACCTTCAGGAAAAAGGCGATTGACTCGAAAAGCAGCGAAAGCACGATCCCGATCGTCGTCATCACGGCGATGATCGACGCGATCATGAAGAAAATTTCCATCGTCCGCTCGACCGCGTTGCGCGCGCGGAACTCGGCCGAGATGCGAGAGCGCCCATAGGCCAAGCCCAGCATCGCTACCACGAGAACGACAACCCAGAAAGCCGCGCCGGCGATCAGCATGAGCCAGCGATAATGCTCGACCGCCTTGGCGATATCCTTCGAATCCGCGCCGATTTGCGTGACTCCCGCCGCCGCGTTGCGGATCTCCGAGAGCAACAGACCGACATCGCCGGCGAGCAGTTCGCGAGGAAGGCTGCGGGTGACCAGAACTTCGACGACCGGCCCTTGCAGCGCGGTCCAGAGGACCAAGATCAAAAGGCTGGGAACGCCGCACCAAAGCACGACATACCAGCCATGGAACGAACTCAATGAATGAAGCGGCTGGTGATTGATCGCCGACGCCTTCACGGCCGCCGCGCGCCCCATGTAATACCCCGCCACCGACAGGGCCAACAGAACCGCGAAAATCAAACTAAGCGACATTTGTCGTACTTCCCCCGAAGGCACGAAATCGGCGGGACGGCGCGAACCGTCCCGCCGCGTCGCAGGCTTACATCAGGTTGAGGTTGGTCAAGCTTTGCACGGCCGAGCGCTGCGTGTCGCGATCGGCGGGCGGCAGCGTGATCAGACCGCGCGACACGAGGTAGCCACGCTGGCCGACCGCGCGCTCCGAAGCGTATTCGGTCACGAACTCGCGAAGACCGGGGATAACGCCGACATGCGCCTTCTTGACGTAGATATACATCGAGCGCGACACCGGATACTTGCCGGCGGCGATGTTCTCGAAGGTCGGCGCGACGCCATCGACGGTCTTGCCTTCGATGCGATCGCGGTTCTGATCGAGGAACGAGTAGCCGAAGATGCCGAAGGCGCCGGGCGTGCCCGTCGTCAGACGCTGAACGATCAGATTGTCGTTCTCGCCCGCTTCGATGAACTTGCCGTCTTCGCGGACCTGCTGGCAGCGGCGGTTACGCTCGGCGGCGTCGGTGATCGCCTTGATCTCCGGCACGTTCTTGCAGCCTTCGAGCAGCACGAGTTCGTTGAACGAGTCGCGCGTGCCGGACGTCGGGGGCGGCCCCATCGCTTCGATCGCGATATTCGGCAGCGACGGATCGACCTGATTCCACGACGTGTAGGGGTTGCGCACCCACTGGCCGTTGACCGGCACTTCGCGGGCGAGGCCCTTCCAGAAATGCTCGCGCGTCAGATTGATCGCCGGCGAACCGCGGCGGACGGCCATCACGATGCCGTCGAAGCCGATCTTCAGCTCGGTGATCTCAGTGACGCCGTTTTGCTTGCAGGTCGCGAACTCGGACGCCGTCATGCGGCGCGACGCGTTCGCGATATCGGGCTGCGTGACGCCCACGCCCTGGCAGAACGCGCGGATGCCCGCACCCGTGCCAATCGACTCGACGATCGGAGCGCGGAACTGGCCGCCCCGCGCGAACTGCTCGGCGACGGCGGAGGTGAACGGAAACACGGTCGACGAACCGACGACGCGGATTTGGTCGCGCGCCTGCTGGGCGTTCGCTGCGCCCGTGACGGCGAAAATCGCGGCGGTCGCGGCGATGGCGAGGAAGTTCGATGCGGACTTCAAAGGAGCCTCCTTTGGCTTCGGTCTGGGCGGCCGCGTCGGAAATGCCGGGCGGGAACCCGGTCGGACCCTATTCCCTGCCCGAGACGAAACTATTGAAGTTCGATTGCCGTTTTGTGACAGCCCGCGCCATTACCCGGACCGCCTTCGACGCCCGGTCGACGAAAGCCGCCCCGGTGCCCCGAAACCGCCGCCTGCGGGTTCGAGTCCTGCCGTCATAAAAATTTTTCGCCGGAGCACATACCCGGCGATGTGCCGGCATACTTATGCACGCTGGAAGCCTTGCTCCGGCGCGGCCCGCTGCCATACTGAATCCGCCAATCCCTTGCTGGATAAAGCAGATTCGATGGCCGTCAACAAACCCATCAACGTCGATAAGCTGCGCTCCACGTTGAGCGAGCAATTCTTGGAAGCGCTCGCCCGGCGGCGAATCGAGCTGAAGGAGGCCGCGCGTTACGCCGGTTGCCACGAGAAGGTGCTCGGCCGCCTGCGGCGGGGCGAATCGGAGAAAATGGACCTCGCCTATGTCGTGGCGATCGCCAAGGCGCTGCCCGACGGCGACGCATTCATCGGCGAGGTGACCGGCATCGGCCAAGCCGCCGACGACATTCGCGCGCGAATCCAGGAGGCGGCAGTGCGCCTGTCGCCGTCGCAACCCAATGCCGATTGGTGGTATCCGCCCTATGGCGACAAAGTCCACGCATCGCCCGATCCGGCGACGGCGCTGCGTCTGGCCTATCGCCTGCCCGGCACGATCGACGCGGTCGGCTATGGCCTGCGCTCGCTGGGCGGTGTACTGCGCCAGGGCATTCGCGTGACGTTCGAGCGCGAGGCCGCGTCGCACAAAGCGCTGCTGGCCTGCGCCAAACATCTGCGCGAGAGCTTCGGCACCGAGTCGATGGTGCTCGTCAACGGCCAGCCGTTGAACGTGCGCATCGCGATCAATCTGCTGGAGGAGACGGCGGCCGACGCCGCATCCGCAGTCGCATCGCGCGCGCATCCCTGGGTCATCGACCGTTTGTCGCTCGACAGTATCGAGGATCCGCTGCTAGGCCGCTTCGCGCGCGACGCGGCCGGCAATATCGACGACATCGCCAGCTACGCGCTGCGCGGCGGCATGGCCGACCGTTGTGCGCTGTTTCACGTCGACGGCGAGAACGTCATGTCGCTGTGGGCGGGCGCTTCGCTCGCGGTCGACCGGTCCGCGATCATCGGGCGCAACGTGATGGAGCGCGACGATCTTGCCTATGCGCGGATGGTCCGCGCCCATGTGCTGGAAGCCTGCGCCGAAGGCACCGTCTATCGCGAGATGGACATTCCGATGAACGGTTTGCGCGGCCGGTACCGGCGCGTGGCCGCCGCCGGACGGCGCGGCCCCGACGGCACGCGCCAGGTTGTGACGCTGGTCCAAATCGTCGGCCTTACCGCCTACAATTGATCGCGCCTTTCGGGGGCGGCGCCGGGCGGGCTCAAACGCCCGCTAGCGACGCACTCTAAAGAACGCCGTTGAATACAGTTTTTCATTGTTCATACTGACAATAATTTCTCGCGTGCAACGGCGCGGTTAAGCCGGCGGCGATATCCGCCATCGCGGCGCCTCTCTTGCGCGCGCGCTCTCGGCTGCCGACCGCTGCGGCGACGCGGCATTTATCCCGAGAGAAAGACGAAGGAGTCATGGATGTCCTAAATCGCACCGGCTTGACTGTCCTGCCCCACTACCTCGATGCCTGGAATCCCAAGGCGTTACCGCCCGAAGCGCGGCGCCTGCTTTCGGCCCAGGCGGCGCCACCGCTCTGCGCGGCGCTGGCGGAAGCCGGCTTCACCCCGCGCGTCGGCTTCGATCTGGAGACGCTGGCGGAGTTCCACCAAAATCTAGCCGATCCGCGCTGGGCGAAACTCGCGGAGCCCTGCGACCCGCATCTCAACCCCGGCGCCACCGAGAACGACACATTCGCCGTCTATATGCTGAACCCGGCGGGCGAGGTTTGGGGCTGCGCGGCGTCGCGCTTACGCTGGCTCGAAGGCTCGCTCGCCGACAATCTGGCGCATCGGACCATCCTGGCGGAGCGCCCGGATCGCTTGCCGCAGGGCCATCGTTTCGCGTCGCTCGGCGCGCTGGCGGGCGACATCCGCGACGTACCCGTGGCCTGGGGCTCGTCGCTGTGGGCGCACGACAAGGCGCCGCGCATGCTGGTGCCCGCGATCATGCGCATGCTGCATCTGTGGACGGTCGCACATTGGACATGGTCCTTTACCGTGTCGATCGGCCAGCCGCGCATCGCCGATCGCTACGGCTTCGACGTGCACGGCTACGACGTCGTCGCGCGCGGGGCGCGACGCACGAACCCGGAGGGGGCGACGACCGACTACCGGCTGATGATCGCGGGGCGCGCGCGCATCCGCGCCCTCGTCACCGATCCCGGCTACACGGACCTGTCGCGCGACCTGTCGGGTTTGGGGATGTAATCCCCCGAACGAAAAACGGGGCCGGTCGCCCGGCCCCGTTCCCGTTTCGCCCGAAAAGGCGGCGATACGCGAGGATCACATCTCGGCGTATTTGCCGTCCTTCCACTGGTAGAACACGTAATTCGGCTTCGTCAGGTCGCCCTTGTTGTCGAAGCTGAGCGTGCCGATCACGGTATCGACCGACTTGCCGTGCAGATTGGCAATCAGGTCCTTGACCGCCGTGCCGTTGGCGCGCTTGGCGGCTTCGGCGAAGACCTGGATCCCGGCATAGGACAACAGCGTGTAGCCTTCCGGGTCGTAGTTCTGCGCCTTGAACTTCGCCACGACGCCAGCGGCACCCGGGCTTTTGCGCGGATCGCTGTCGAAGGTCATCACAACGCCGTCCGACGCGCGGCCCGCGATGGTCGCGAACTCGGCCGAGACGATGCCGTCGCCCGAGACGAGCTGGGCGGCGAGGCCTTGTTCGCGCGCCTGGCGGACCAGCAACGCGGCTTCGGTGTGCAGACCGCCGAAATAGATGCATTCGATGTTCAGCGACTTCATGCGCGTGATCAGCGAGGTGAAGTCCTTGTCGCCAACCGACACGCCGTCATAAAGGCGCTCGGTCAGCCCCCTGGCGTTCATCGCCTTTTTCGTTTCGTCGGCGAGGCCTTGGCCATAGGTCGTCTTGTCGTGAATGACGGCGACAGCCTTGCCCGCGTAACGCTGCACGATCCAGCCGCCCGCGATGGCACCCTGCTGATCGTCGCGCCCGCAGGTGCGGAACACGTTGGCGAATTTCGGGCCGCGGTCGGTCAAGCGCGGATTGGTCGACGCCGGCGTGATCTGCAGGATGCCTTCTTCGGCGTAAACTTCCGAGGCCGGGATCGAGCAGGACGAGTTGAAATGCCCGAGCACGAAAGGCACGCGGCGCTGGGCGAGACGGTTTGCGCCCGCGCGCGCCTGGTTGGCGTCGGACGCGTCGTCTTCGAACACGGCGGTGACTTGCCGGCCGAGCACGCCGCCCGCGGCGTTGAGGTCGGCGATCGCCATCGCCGCGCCGCGGCGCATCTGTTCGCCGAACGCCGCGTTGGGGCCGGTGAACGGACCGGCGACGCCGATCGTCATGGCGCCGCCCTGGCCGAACGCGACGCCCGGTGCGGCGAGCGAAGCGACGGCCAAGCCGCCGCCGGCTTTCAGAAGGTCTCTGCGCTTCATGCTGGTCATGGTTCGATCTCCCTCTCTGGAGTTCCCTCGGAAGGTTGTCAGGTCCGGGACCGGTCCGGGGATCCGGCCGCGGAAGCGGATTGGCCGGCGCGGTCGCGCCAGCCGAACAGCCCGTCTTGCTCGTAGAGCCACGGGTATTGGCGGGTCATGAGGCGCGCCTGGGTCGCGCGGAAGCCGAACGCGGCCAGCGCCCCCAGCACGGCCCAGTCGAGCAGGAATAGCGATAGCGACGTAAGCTCGCCTTCGAACAGCGCGTAGGACAGGAAGCGGTTCGACAGGGCGAGCAGCAGCGAATAGGGCACGATCTGCCACCACGGCCGCCATGTCTGGGCGATCGCCTGCCCCATCAGGAACGAAGCGCCCCCGAACAGGACGATCGTGATGCCCAGAAATTCGCCAAGTGAGACGCCCATCGGTTGCCCCTTCACCCGTGCCCGCCGGCGAGATACGCCTTGCGGATATCGGGATCGTCGAGAAGCGATTGACCGGTTCCGCTCATGCGGATCTCGCCGTTGACGAGCACGTAGCCGCGATTGGCGAGGCGCAATGCGTGATACGCATTCTGCTCGACCAGCAGGACGGTGACGCCCTGCGCGCGGTTGATCTCGCGGATCGTCGCGAAAATCTGGGCGACAAGCAAGGGGGCGAGGCCCAAAGACGGCTCGTCGAGCAACAGCAGCCGGGGACGCGACATCAGCGCGCGGCCGATCGCCAACATTTGCTGCTCGCCGCCCGACATCGTGCCCGCGCGCTGGTACTTGCGTTCGGCCAAACGCGGGAACAGCGCGAACATGCGCTCCAGATCGCCGGAAAGATTGCGCTCGTCGCCCAGATAGGCGCCCATCTGCAAATTCTCGAGCACCGTCATGCGCGGGAAAATGCGCCGCCCCTCGGGCGACTGGGCGATGCCGAGCTTCACCATGTCGTGAAGATCGGTGCCGGTGATGTCCTGCCCCGCATAGACGATGCGTCCTTCGGCCGCCTTCGGCGCGCCGCAGATCGTCATCAACAGCGTCGACTTGCCGGCACCGTTGGCGCCGATCAGCGCGACGATCTCGCCCTCGTCGACGGTCAGCGACACGCCGCGCAGCGCTTCCACGGGGCCGTAGCGCGCCTTGACGCGCTCGATCGACAGCAACGCCGTCACGCCGCGTCCTCCTCGTCGGTGCCGAGATAGGCGGCGATGACGGCGGGATTGGCCCGGATTTGCGCCGGATTGCCTTCGGCGATCTTGGCACCGTGATCGAGCACGACGATGTGATCGGAGATTTCCATCACGACGCTCATGTCGTGTTCGATCAGCAGCACGGCGATCTTCTCGCGCGCTTTGATGTCGCGGATCAGCGCCGCAAGATCGGCCGATTCCTTCGGGTTCAAGCCGGCGGCGGGCTCGTCCAGGCACAGAAGCCGGGGATTCGTGCACATCGCGCGTGCGATTTCCAGGCGGCGCTGATCGCCATAGGGCAAGCTGCCCGCCTCGTCGTCCGCCGCGCGGCGCAAGCCGACGCGCTCAAGCCATTCGGTCGCGCGCGCGACGGCGGCTTTCTCCGCGTCGCGATAGCGCGACAGCCCCAGCAAACCGGCGAGCGTGTGGAACGACGCGCGATGCAGCGTGTTGTGCTGCGCGACCAGAAGATTTTCCAGCACGGTCATGCGCGGGAAGAGGCGGATATTCTGGAAGGTGCGCGCCACGCCGGCTTGCCCGGCGATGCGGAACCCGTCCATCCGCTCCAGCAAGAATTCCTTGCCGTCGCGGTTGAGGCACATACGCCCGACATCGGGCTTGTAGAAACCGGTCAGGCAGTTGAAGACGGTCGTCTTCCCCGCCCCGTTCGGCCCGATGATCGCGGTGATGCGCCCATCCTCGGCCGCAAAGCTTACATCGTCGACGGCAACGAGACCGCCGAACCGGATCGTCAGATGTTCGACCGTCAGCAGGCTCATGCCTTCGCCCCCAATCGAATGGAGGGCTCGCGATGCGCGACCAAGCCTTGCGGGCGCCACAGCATGATCAGCACCATGGCGAAGCCGAACATGATCATGCGGTATTGCGAAAAGTCGCGCAGCAATTCCGGGATCAGGATCAGGAATGCGGCGGCGATGACCACGCCCAATTGGCTGCCCATCCCGCCGAGCACGACGATCGCGAGGATGACGGCGCTTTCGATGAAGTTGAAACTCTCGGGGCTGATGAAGCCCTGGCGCGTGGCGAAGAAGGCGCCCGCGAAACCGCCGAACATGGCACCCAGCGCGAAGGCCGACAGCTTCACATTGGTCGGGTTGATGCCCAGCGCCCGACAGGCGATCTCATCCTCGCGCAAGGCCTCCCAGGCGCGGCCGATCGGCAGCTTGCGCATGCGCAAGGTGAAGAAGTTGGTCAGCAGCGCCAGCGCGAAGATCAGATAGTAGAGGAAGATGATGCGCTGAAGCGGCGAGAATTCCAGGCCGAACAATTCGTGGAAGGCGGTCTGACCCGGCTCCGGATTCGCGGTGAAGGGAAAGCCGAAGAAGCTGGGGCGCGGAATCGAGGTGAGGCCTGCCGAGCCGCCCGAGAATTCCTTCCAGTTCAGCAGAATGACGCGGATCATTTCGCCGAAGCCGAGCGTCACGATGGCAAGATAGTCGCCGCGCAGGCGCAAGACCGGAAAGCCGAGCATCACGCCGAACATCGCGGCGAGCACGCCGGCGATCGGCAGACACAGCCAGAACGACCAGCCGAAATTGATCGCGAACAGCGCGTAGGAATAAGCGCCCACCGCGTAGAAGGCGACGTAGCCGAGATCGAGAAGGCCCGCGAGCCCGACGACGATGTTGAGCCCCCAGCCGAGCATCACGTAGATCAAAACGGTGATGGCGAGCTCGACCGTGTAGCGATCGCCCAGCGGCGTGAACGGCAGCACCAGCGCGAACACGCCCAGCACCAGGGCGAACATCGTGCTCGCGTTGGGCGGCAAGGCGGGCATCTTGATCGCGAGACCCAACGGACGCCCGCGCCCGCGCAGCAGCCCCAAAACAAGCCGGCCGACGAAAACGGCGCTGACGCCCCAAGCCACCCAATCGAAACGCGTTTCGATGGCAAGGCCCTGCATCGTGTCGGCCAAACGGAAACCGATCAGCGGGATCGCCAGCATCAGGGCCACGAAGGCCGCCATCAACGCTTCGCGCAGCGCCTGCGGAAACGGCATGGTCAGACTTTCTCCACGTCCGGCCGGCCGAGCAGCCCGGTCGGCCGGAAGATCAGCACGACAACCAAAATGCCGAACACCGCGACGTCCTTATAGGCGATCGGGAAATGGGCGGACCAAAACGCCTCGATCAGGCCGATCAGCAATCCGCCCAGCATCGCGCCGGGCAGCGAGCCGATGCCGCCCAGCACGGCGGCGGTGAAGGCTTTAAGCCCCGCCAGGAACCCGATGAAGAAATCGACCGCGCCGTAATAGAGCGTGAAGATCAGCCCCGCGACCGCGGCCAGCGCCGCCCCCATCACGAAGGTGATCGAAATCGTCCGATCCACGTTCACGCCCAGCAACGCCGCCATCTTGCGATCCTGCTCGCAGGCGCGTTGCGCGCGGCCGAGCTTCGTCTTGTGGATCAGCAGCGTGAAACCGGCCATCAGCACGACGGTCGCGACGATGATGCCGATTTGCAGATAGGTGATGCGCACCGGGAAGCTGCCATCGCCCGTCATCACGAAGCCGCCGGTAACGATCGGCTGCAGCGGCTTCATTTTGGCGCCCTGGAGCAGGTGCACATAGTTCTGCAGGAAAATCGAAACGCCGATCGCCGAAATCAGCGGCGCCAGCCGGAAAGAGCCGCGCAACGGCCGATAGGCGATCCGCTCGACGGTCCAGCCGTAGACCGACGTGAAGATGATGGCTGCGATCAGCACGATCAAAATCGCCAGCACCGGACTGGCGAAGGCGAACGTGCCGAGGATCGTGAAGGCGACCAGCGAGACGAAGGCGCCGATCATATAGATTTCGCCGTGGGCGAAATTGATCATCCCTACGATGCCGTAAACCATCGTGTAGCCGATCGCGATGAGGCCATAGATCGCCCCGAGCGTCAGCCCGTTGATCAATTGCTGGAGGAAATACTCCACCCGTCCAGACCCTGTCCGCTACCCTGTTCAACGCCCCGCCTTTTGACGGGTGCGCTCTCGGGTGGAACCTAGTGCCCTTTCCCGACAAAGGGAAGAGCCGGCACGAAATACCCTTGAAGCGGCCTGGGCTTATCGCGGACAATATCCGGGTATGGATGACGAACTGCCCACCGCATCGGCCATCAAGGCCGCAATGCGCGCATCTCCCGCCGTGCTCGTGGTCGAAGATTCCGAATCGACCGCGGCCTTGTACGAGGAGTATCTGCGTTCCGCCGATTACCGGGTGAAAATCGCCGGTACGGTCGCGGCGGCCCTGTCGCTGCTGGGATCGGAGCATTTCGACGCGGTCGTCCTCGACTTGAACCTGCCCGACGGCAACGGTTTGTCGGTGCTGAAGGAAGTGAAGCGCCAGGACCTGCCGGTCGAAACGCTCGTCGTCACCGCCACCGGCACATTGGCCGTCGCGGTCGAAGCGATGCGCGAAGGCGCCTTCGATTTCGTCGTGAAGCCCTTCGCGCGCGACCGCTTGCTCGTCACGATGCGCAACGCGCTCGAACGCCGGCGCTTGCGCGCGGCGGTCGAGACCTACGAAAGCGAATTCGGCCGCAACCGCTATTTCGGCTTGGTGGGCGCCGCCCTGCCCATGCAGCGCGTCTATCGCATCGTCGACAGCGCAGCGCCCAGCACCGCGCCGATCTTCGTGGTCGGCGAAAGCGGTTCGGGCAAGGAAGTCTGCGCCGACGCGATCCATCGCCGCTCGCAACGCGCCGCCGGGCCGTTCGTGGCGATATCCTGCGCGACCATCCCGAAAGCATTGCAAGGTGCCGAACTGTTCGGGCGCGACGGCGACCCTCGCGCCGGTGCCATCGCGCGCGCGCATGGCGGCACGCTCTATCTCGAAGACGTCGCGGAACTTGAAATCGGCCTTCAGACCAAGCTGCTGCGCTGGCTCGAAACCGGCATGGTCGAAAGCGAGGGCGGGGCGGCGCAGGTCCCGTCCGACGCGCGTATCGTTTGCGGCGGCCCACGCGATCCGCGTTCCGACGTCCAGGCCGGCCGCCTGCGCGAGGATCTGTTCTTCCGCCTCAACGTCATCTCGATCGCGCTGCCGCCGGTGCGCGAACGCGAGGACGATGCCGTTTTGCTCGCGCGCCACGCGCTACGCCGTTTCGCGGCCGAGGAAAGCAAGCAATTCCGCGATATCGACCCGGCCGCCGAATACGCGCTGCGCACCTATAGCTGGCCCGGCAATGTGCGCGAGATCGAAAACGTGATGCGTTCGGTCGTCGTGCTGCACGAAGGCGAGATCGTGCGCGCGGACATGCTGCCGCTGCATCTGGCCGAAAGCGCGCTGCAAAGCGAGCCGCCCAAGGCGGCGGACACGCCGCAAGCCGCACCGCTGCCCGCCGGCGCAAAGCCCGCGATCCGCCCGCTGTGGATCACGGAGCGCGAGACGATCGAAGCCGCGATCGCGGCATGCGACGGCAATATTCCCCGCGCGGCGGCGTTCCTGGAAATCAGTCCGTCGACGATCTATCGCAAGAAACAGGCCTGGGAAGCGATCGACCGCGGCGCCTAAAGCGTCTTGCGATAATGATATTCGTAGCTGTCGGAAGCGTCGCGCAACGCGCGCTCGCCCGCTAGGCGCGTGTAGCCGCGGGCTTCGTAGAATTCATGCGCCTCTTTGAAGCGCGTGTCGCTCCACAGTTCCATGAACGTCGCCCCGCGCGCGCGCGCCGCGCGCTCGGCGAAATCGAGCAGCCTCGCCGCGAGGCCCTTGCGGCGCGCCCATTTGGCGACATAAAGCCGTCCGAGCTTGACGCCGCCGGGCGCTTCTTCGCATGGGCTGATGGCGATGGTCGCGGCGAGCTTGCCGCTCGCATCCTCCGCGACCCAGATCGCCCCGCCCTCGGCCGCGTAATTCGAGGCGACAGCTTTCAGATCACCTTCCTCGTCGAGATCCATCACGCAACCCGGATACTCGGCCCAGATCGTGGCGATATGGCTGATGATCGCGGGCGAGTCCGCGTCGCGCGCCGTGCGCAGGCGGAAGGGCGAAAAATCCGGCAGATCGTCCGAGCGTAGGTCCAAGTGAAGCAGTACCGCGGCGACGCTTTCGCCGTCAGCCTGGCGCCAAGCATCCGGCACCATGCCGACGATGCGGAAACCCAGGCCGCGCGCAAGGGCCGCACCCGCGCCGCCCGCCGGTGCCTCGAACAGAATGGCGCTGCGGCCCTTGGCGGTGGCATGGGCGATGGCGTTGGTCGCCAGCGCCCGCCCCGCCCCTTGGCGGCGATCCGCGCGCCCGACGATCAAGCTTGCCAGCCGGGCGACGTGGCGACGGCCATCGCGACGGTCGAATTCCACGACCGCCGCCCCGACCAAGCGCCCGTCGTCGAAGGCGGCGAATAAGACGCCAGGCTCGGCCGTTAAATCGATGGCGAGGCCCTCCGCCCCGGCTTCGAGCGTCAGCCCGGCCAAGGCGGCTTCGGCGTCACGGCGTGCGGCGGGGTCCAAAAGGCGGATCGACAAGGCCATAACGGCCGTCTAACACGGTCACCGCCTTTTATACAAATCAATAGGTTAACGGCCGGCGGCAGCCAGTGCCGTTAACCTTCGTTAAAATCGCGCCTTGAAAAAGCGGAGGTCACGCCTTACTTTCGTCTTACTCGGATGCCCAGATGGGGTCCGTTACGAGATCATGCCTAGGAGGGTGATTTCATGTCATTCGCACCTTCGGTCGGATTGCCGGCCGTCTACGCTCCCCGGAGCGGATATTCTCCGAAATCCCAGCGCGGCGAACTCGCGCAGTATATGGCCGAGATCGGCAAATTCCCGATCCTCGAGGTCGAGGAGGAGCGCGCCCTCGCCCGCGCCTTCCGCGACGCGCAGGACGTCAAGGCCGCGCACAAGCTCGTCACCTCGCATCTTCGCCTCGTGGTGAAGATGGCGTGGAAATATCGCGGCTACGGCTTGCCGATGCATGACCTGATCGCGGAGGGCAATATCGGCCTGATGCATGCGGTCAAGCGCTTCGACCCCGACAAGGGCGTGCGCCTGTCCACCTATGCGATGTGGTGGATCAAGGCCGCGATCCAGGAATTCCTGCTGTCGTCGTGGTCGATGGTCACGATCGGCACGGCGGTCGCGCGCAAGAAGCTGCTGTTCGGCCTGGGCAACGTGAAGCGCAAGCTCGGCATCGATCAGGACAAGACCCTGACCGATGGCGATCGGCGCAAGATCGCCAGCGCCACCAATCTGGGTGTGACGGACGTCGCCGAAATCGAAATGGCGACGCGCGGCGCCGTGGTGCCGCTCGACGCGCCCGTCGAGACCGGCAAAGGCAGCGTGTTGCCGAGCGAGATCGCGGACCCGTCCGCCGATTTCGGTTCGCGCATCGAAGCCGACGACGAAAAGCGCTGGCGCTTGGGCCTCGTCGAACGGGCGCTGGCCACGCTGGACGAGCGCGAGCGCGAAATCGTGCGCGCGCGCAACCTGGCGGCCGAACCGGCCACGCTGGACGAACTCTCGAAGCGCTTCGGCGTGAGCCGCGAGCGCGTGCGCCAACTCGAGGAACGTGCCCTCGCGAAACTCGGCGAACGCACCCGCACGCTCGCGAAGGAAAAGAAGACCGAACTCGCCGACGCGTAAGCCCGCCGGCAGTTAGAGCATATCCAACGGCGTTTCCCGCTTCGGCGCGGGGAACGCCGTTTCTATTTGCGCGAGGTCGTCGACCGACAGCACGAGATCCATCGCCGCGATGTTCTCGGTCAGATGCGCGGTACTTGTCGATTTGGGAATGACCATCACGTCCTTGTGGCGCGCGACCCAGGCGAGCATCACCTGCGCCGGCGTGGCCTTATGCGCCGCCGCGATCTTCGCCAGCACGGGCGATTTCGGGATGCGCCCTTGTTCGAGCGGCGAATAGGCCATCAACGGAATGCGATGCTCGCGGCAAAGCGCGAACAAGCCCGTCTCCGCCGCGCGCCGGCCGAGATTGTAGAGGATCTGGTTGGCCGCACAGCCATCGCCGCCCGCCTCGAACAGATCCTCCATATCCGCGACGTCGAAATTTGACACGCCCCAATGGCGGATCTTGCCCGCCTTCTTCAAATCCTGGAAACCGGCGACGGTCTCGGCGAGCGGATGATTGCCGCGCCAATGCAGCAGGTAGAGATCGATCCGGTCGGTGCCGAGCCGCTTGAGCGAGCGCGCGCAAGCTTGCGCGACACCCGAACGGCTCGCGTTATGCGGATAGACTTTGGAAACGACGAAGACTTCGTCGCGCCGCCCGGCGATCGCGTGGCCGACGATCTCCTCGGCCACGCCCTCGCCATACATCTCGGCGGTGTCGATCAGCTTGACGCCGGCATCGAGCCCGGCGCGAAGGGCGGCGAGTTCCCCCGCCGCCCGCGCCTTGCTCTCGCCCATGCGCCACGTGCCGAGCCCGAATTGCGCGACGGCCTCGCCGCCCGGCAGCTTCAGCGTGCGGTCGAGGCCGCGCATCGTCAACGCAGCGGGATGGCGTACATCAACCCGCCTTTGGTCCAAAGGTCGTTGATGCCGCGTTCCAGCGCGAGCGGCGTCTTGACGCCGACGTTGCGCTCGAAGCTGTCGCCGTAATTGCCGATCTGCTTGACGATGTTGTAGGCCCATTTGTTGTCGAGCCCCATCATCGCGCCGAACCCGCCCTGCACGCCCAGCACGCGCTGCACGACCGGGTCGGTCGATTTCAGCATCTCGTCCACATTGGCTTGATTGACGCCGTATTCCTCGGCTTCGATCATCGCGCGCAGCGTCCATTTGACGATCGCGAGCCATTGATCGTCGCCCTTGCGCACCATCGGCCCCAAGGGTTCCTTCGAAATGCGCTCGGGCAAAATGATGTGATCGCCGGGCACGGCCAGGCTGGTGCGGATCGCGGCGAGGCCCGATGCGTCGGTCGTATAGGCGTCGCAGCGGCCGGCCTGATAGGCGGCGATGTTTTCCTCCAAGCGCTCGATCACCACCGGCGTGAACTTCATCTTTTGCGCACGGAAGTAATCGGCGAGGTTGAGCTCCGTCGTCGTGCCCGGCTGCACGCAGACCGTGGCGCCATCGAGCTGGCGGGCCGAGGCGATGTTCGACGCCTTGCGCACGATGAAGCCCTGGCCGTCGTAGAAATTGACGCCCGCCTCGTGCAGACCGAGCGACACGTCGCGCGCGAAGGTTTGCGTGGCGTTGCGGGTCAGCACGTCGATCTCGCCCGATTGCAAGGCGACGAAACGCTGTTGCGACGTCGTGGGCACGAAGCGCACCTTGTTCGCATCGCCGAACACGGCGGCGGCGATCGCCTTGCACAGATCGACGTCGAGCCCGCGCCACACGCCCTGCGCGTCGGGCGCCGAGAAGCCGGGCAGAGCCGTATTGACGCCGCAGATCAGCTGACCGCGCGCCTTTATCGTGTCGAGCGTGGGCCCGCGCAATCCGCCGGGCGCTTGCGCCAGCACCGGCGCTGCGAAAGCCGCCGAGAGAGCAAGCGTAGCGATCAACTTTTTCATTCTGGACTCCTTTGTCGATTGATCGGCAAACGGGCTGCGGGAATTCCCCCATCCGCCCGGATCGCCCGTAGGCTTGCAAACCACGCGCCGCAGCATGAAGGCTGCGTCGACCCGCCGCAAGCCGCTTGATCCCGCCCGTCCCCCGCGCCAGTCTGAATTCGGATGTCCGACACGAACGAAGCCCGAAACCGCCAAGCGCTCGCCGATTTCCAGGCCGGGCTGGACGCGCAAAACAACGGCGACGCGGCCGAAGCGCTCGCCCGTTATCGCGCGGCGTTGGGGGCGATCCCTGCGTTCCTCGAAGCGGCGTGTAACGTCGCGGTGCTGCTGGCCCAGAAAGGCGAGATACGCGAGGCCGAGATGGTGCTGCGCGGCGCGCTGGCGCATCGCGACGACGTGCCCCAGGCGCGCGCGATATTGGGTCAAATTCTGCTGGCGCAATCGCGCGCGGCCGAGGCCTTGCCCGAACTTGACGCCGCATTGGCCAAGTTGCCCGACGATTTCGCGGCCCAGGGCAATCGCGCGCAAGCGCTGCTGGCGTTGGGGCGCGGCGGCGAAGCGCTGGCGGCTTACGCGGCGCTCCACGCGCGCGATCCGAACCACCCGGCATTGATCTTGAACTATGGCGGCTTGCTCGCCGAACTTGGCCGCGCGCAGGAGGCAGCGGCGCTGCTCGCCCCCCTCGCTGCGTCCGCGCATCCGTTGGCGGCATCGGCCAATATCTCGCTGGGCGTCGCGTTGATCGCGCAAGGCCGCCATCGCGACGCGCGCGCGGCCTTCGAACGCGCCGCGATGCTCGATCCCGCCAACCCCGCCGGCGGATCGGGCGCCATCTTCGCGGCGAATTTCGATCCAGATCTCGACGACGCGCAAACGCAGAAACTTCGCAAGGATTGGGCACGCCGCTATGCCGAGCCGCTGCGCGCGACGTGGCGGCCGCACGCCAATCCGCGCGATCCGAAGAAGCGCCTTGCGATCGGTTACGTCTCCGGCGATTTCCGCGATCATGCGGCGGCGGGCGTCATCGAGCCGATCTTGGCGGCGCACGACAAGCACGCCGTCGAGATCGTGCTCTATTCCTGCAATCCCGCCGACGATGCGCGCACCGCGCGGTTCAAAGCGCTCGCGGATCGCTGGCGCGATTGGCGCGGGGTTTCCGACGACGAAGCGGCCGCATGCGTGCGCGCGGACGGCATCGACATTCTGGTCGATCTGTCCGGCCATACCGGCGGAAATCGCCTGCTGGTTTTCGCGCGCAAACCCGCCCCCATCCAAATCACCGGCTGGGGCGACGCGAACGGCACGGGGCTTTCGGCGATCGACTTTCTGTTCACCGATAAAGTGGCGCTGCCGGCCGCATCGCGCGGCGCGTTCGCCGAGACGGCGATGGATGTGCCCAACGCGCAGTTCTTCGCGTCCCCGACGGATGCGCCGGAGCCGGTTTGGCCCGCGCGCGACGACGCCACGCTGTATGTCGGCACGTTCAACCGGATCGCCAAGCTCGACGACGCGGTGCTGAAGCTTTGGGCGCGGCTGCTTGCCAAGCCGGGGCGGCGTCTGGTGCTGAAGGATCGAACCATCGTCGAAGCCGCCGCGCGCGCGCGCATCGAGGCGCGGCTCGCCGCCGCCGGGATCGATCCGGCCAAGGCCGATCTCGTCGGGCCGACGGACCGCGCCGCCAACTACGCGGACTATTCGCGGCTCGACGTGGCGCTCGACCCCTTCCCCTATGGCGGCGGGCTGACGACGCTCGACGCCTTATGGATGGGCGTGCCGCTGGTCACATTGCGCGGACGAACGATCCAAGGCCGCTTATCGGCGTCGATCCTCGCCGCGATCGGCCGTCCCGAATGGATCGCCGAAACCCCCGACGATTACGTACGAATCGCCGAAGCCTTGCTCGCCGACCGACCTGCGCGACGGTCCGCACGGGAAAATTTACGTGCCGATGTGCGCCGGTCGGCGGTCGGCGACGCCCCTACCTACGCCCGCGCGGTCGAGGCCAAATATCGGGAAATCTGGGTGAA
>PVXE01000072.1 GCA_014444615.1 Tagaea sp. CACIAM 22H2
GTCGCTGTGCGCCCGATCATCGCGCAAGGCGTTGGGGCGGCTGTCGTGCCGATGGGGCTACTGATCGGCGCCGACGGGCTCGATCTCGCCGTGCGCCGCATCGTCGATCCGGAACTGTGGATCTATTTCCATCTCGCGATATCGAAATCCGGACGGCGTAAGCCGGCGGTGCAGCTTCTCGCCGACGCGATCCGGCGCGAATATCCGCAGCGTTAACCGCCGATCGTCAGCGTCACCTTGCGATCGCCGGCGCCGTCGACACGCCAATCGCTCGCTTGCCCGGCGGTCCAGCCTTTAGCGGTCAGGCGGACAGCGACGGCCGTCGCGGTCCATTCGATGGCAATGGTCAGATCCATCGCAGCACCGCGCCGTAAACCCCAGGTGATGCCGTCGTCTTCGAAATGACGGCCGGTCGATTTGCCCGAACCGGGCGGCAAAGCGAGATAGAGGCGACGCGCGGGCGCGTCATGCGGTTTCATGTCGGGCGTGGACGCCGCGAGCACCAAAGCGGCGCCTACGCGGATGAAGATCGGCGGATGGCCCCACGGCGCTTCGACCGTTGCGTGTGTGCCGCTCGCGTGGAACTTGCCGGTGCGATACTCGATCCAGCCCGCCGGACCTTTCGGCAGATACTGCGTCTTGGTCGTCGCACCTTCCGTCACGACGGGCGAGAACAGAATATCCGAGCCCAGCATCATCGCGTCTTGGTCGGCATAGGCCGCGTCGTCGTCCGGGAATTCCTGGAACAACGGCCGGATCATCGCCTCGCCGGTCGCGTGATATTCGTGCGCCAGCGTGTAGATCACCGGTAGGAACGTCGTGCGCAGATCCAACGCCGCGCGGATCTGCGGCAGGATTTCCGGGTAGAGCCACGGCACCGTCGCGGCCGTCCAATCGGGCGCCACGTCCGGCTTCCAGGAATTCATCACCGCGCGCGGATGCAGGGCCATCATCTCGACGAAGCGGCACAGCAATTCGGGATTGGGGCGGGGGCCGGTAAAGCCGCCGATATCGTGGCCGACATTCGACTGTCCGCTCAGCGCCAACGACAACGCGTTGCGCAGATTCCATTTGAGCGTATGCCACGACGTCGAATTATCGCCGGTCCAGGTCTCGCCGTAGCGCTGGATGCCCGCCGGGCCGGCGCGCGTGATGGTGAACGGGCGCAGATCGGGATCGCGGCTTTGCGTCGCATCGAAGGTCGCGCGCGTCATCAGCAGCGCGTGCAGCGGCCGGATCGACGTCGCGTCCAGCGGCTTTCCGAATCCGGTCGCGATCGAATCCTCGCGGCCGACCTCGTACTCGTTGTTGTCGTTCCAGCCCGACACGAAGCCGTAATCGAGAACCTGTTTTTCGAAACGGCGCTGCCACCAGCCGACCGTCTCGGCATTGGTGAAGTCAAGATAGGAACCCATCCCATCCCAGAATTGCTCGACGACCGGTTTGCCGTCGCTCGCCTTGATGAAGCCGCCCGCCTTGGCGACTTCGGCGTAATCCGGATGATCGTCGATCAAAACGGGTTTCAAATTGGCGACGGTGGGCAAACCCATCTCGCGCAATTTGGCGAGCAGAGCTTTCGGATCGGGGAACTTGTCTTTGTTCCAGGTGAACACGTAACGCCGCTTACCGCGGCTGGAATAGCCGGAACCGAAATGGATCGCGCTGATCGCGATCTTCTCCTTCCGGCAGCGTTCGGCGAAATCGGCGATGATCTTCTGGCCGTTCGCGTCGTCGGCATGATGCATCGTCGTGAACGCGAAACCGAAGCTCCAGCGCGGCGGCAAAGCGGGACGGCCCGTAAGTATCGTGAAACGCCGCGTGACGGCGCCTATATCGGGCCCCGCGATCAGCCACAGATCGAGGCCAGGCTCTTCGACTTCGACGTATCGATAGATGCCGTGGTAGTTCGAGCGTTCGGCGCCGATGTCGAAGACCGACGGCGCGAGACTGTCGTAGAACATGCCGCCCACGATGCCGTTCGATTGCACCGCCATATAGGGGATGTGCTTGTAGAGCGGATCGCCGATCTCGGCGTCGTAGCCCAACGCATCGAGCTGCAACACGCGGTAGCGCCGTCCGGTGCGATCGACCGGGCCCGATTTGTCGCCCAATCCGTAATGCCGGTCGCCTGCGTTGCGGATCTGAAAATGCCGCAGCTTGCGCCCGTGATCCTCGCGCACGAAACCGCCGGTCGCGCGATCGGCGAACCATTCGCGCCAGGCACCGTCCTTCCACTGCGCGACGGCCAGGCGCAACGGCGCCCAGGTCAGCGTCAAACGGAATAGACCGGCGGTGAGCACGGCTTCGCCGTCCTTCCGCACGAACTCGACCTTCGGCGGGGCGAAGCCGGTCGTCGCTTCGCGCGAGCGGCCCTCCCACGGCACATCGCCCTCGGGCGCCACCATCCAGGTGCGATCGACCGGCAACCCCGTCGCGGGCTCGACCACGACGCGCAGTAAACCATCGTCCATCGCGCGCACGCGCAGGCGCCAGCCGTCGTCGAGGGAAGCGTCGAAACCGTGCGCATGCGGCGCGATCGCCGTGACGTTCTGGAAAATACGCATCGCAGTCCTGGATCAGAGAGGGGCGAGGACGAGGCCGCTGGCGGCGTCGAAAACATGGCGCGCGGCCGGCGTGCCCAAGGAAAGGCCAACTTTATCGCCGCGCGAGACTTGAGTTTGGCCGGCGAGGCGCACGGACAATTCCTCGCCCGAGGCGAGCGTGCCGTGCAGATAGGATTCGCCGCCCAACTGCTCGATCAGGGAGACCGAAAGCGTGGCGTCAGGCGTGCCGCTTTCGCTCAGCGAGATATGCTCCGGCCGAACGCCGAGCTTGACCGCCTGGCCCGGCTTGCCGCCCTGGCATGCGGCGGCGACACGCTCGCCGCTTTTGAGCCGCACGGCGCCATCTTCGAACGTGCCGTCGAGGAAGTTCATGCGCGGCGAGCCGATGAACCCGGCGACGAACAGATTGGCCGGGCGGTTATAGAGATCGAGCGGCTTGCCGAATTGTTCGAGGCGGCCGTCGCGCAACACGGCGATCCGGTCGGCCATGGTCATGGCTTCGACCTGATCGTGCGTCACGTAGATCATCGTGTTGCCCAGACGCTGATGCAGATTGCCGATCTCCACGCGCATCTGGACGCGCAGTTCGGCGTCGAGATTCGAGAGCGGTTCGTCGAACAGGAAGATGCGCGGCTCGCGCACCACCGCGCGGCCGATCGCCACGCGCTGGCGCTGGCCGCCGGACAATTGACCCGGCCGCCGGTCGAGCAGCTTGTCGAGGCGCAGCATGCGCGCGGCTTCGTCCACGCGGTGCTTGATCTCGGCCTTCGGCATTTTGAGGTTCTCGAGGCCGAAGGACAAGTTCTGGCGCACGCTCATATGCGGATAGAGCGCGTAGCTTTGGAACACCATGGCGAGGCCGCGCTCGGCCGCCGGCACGTTGTTGACGCCTTGCCCGTCGATCGCGATCTCGCCGGCCGTCACGTCCTCCAGGCCCGCGATCATCCGCAGCAGCGTGGATTTGCCGCAGCCCGACGGGCCGACGAACACGACGAATTCGCCGTGATCGATGGCGAGATCGATGCCGTGGATGACCTCGACCGGGCCGAAGGCTTTCTTGACCTGTTTGAGTTCCAGCCGCGCCATCACTTCAACCCCGTATTGGCGATGCCCGAGGTGATGTGCTTTTGCAGGAAGACGAACACGAGCGTCACCGGCAAAAGCGTCAGCACCGTCATCGCAAGCAGATAATGCATGTTGTCGTTGAGCTCGCCCTTGAAGGTCGAAAGCCCGAGCTGGAGGGTGAAGACCTCCGACTGCGTCAGCACGATCAACGGCCACATGAAATCGTTCCAGCGCCACATGACCGAAAGGATCGCCAGCACCGACAAGGCGGGAAGGGCGAGCGGCAGAATGATGCGCCAGAAAATCTTCCATTCCGAGGCCGCATCCATGCGTGCGGCTTCGAGCAACTCGTCGGGGATGGTCAGCATGTATTGGCGCAGCAGGAACACGCCGGTCGGCGTGGCGATGGTCGGGATGATGACGCCCCACAGCGAGTTCAACATGCCGAGCGACGACACGGTCATGAACAGTGGCACCAGAATGACCGTCGGCGGGATCAACAGCGTCGCCACGATGGTCAGCGCCATCGCATCGCGGCCGCGGAACTTGTATTTCGACAACGCGAAGCCGGCCATCGCGTTGACGATCAACGTCAGCAGCGTCGCCATGACGGTGACGAAGGTCGAGTTCCAGAAATAGCGCAGGAAGTTGAACGTGCGCGATTGGGTCGAGCCGAGTGTCGGCTCGGTGTAGTTCTCCCAGCGTGGATCGACCACTTCTTTGCGCGCGAGGCTGGTGCGCGGCACCTCGAACACCGTGTCGGGTTTGCCGAGTTCGTAGACGCGCGCATTGACGCCGCGCGGGCCGACGAAGGCGACGTCAACCGTGCTGCCGTCGGTGCGCGTATGGACGAAGACGTTCTGATCGCGCCCGCCGGTCGGCGAGGGCACGGTCAATTGCGTGTAAGGCAGAATGCGCGGATCGTTCTCGACCAAAGCCGCCGGCGACTTCACCGAGGACAGGAACATCCACATGATCGGCAGCACGACGACGAGCAGGCTGAGAATCAGATAGGCATAGGTCAGCCAATCGGACCAATGCAGCCGCCCACGGCCGCGCGTGCGGGTCAGAAAACGGATGACGTCGCCGGTACCCATCAATTGCCCGCTTTCTTGCGCGTGACGGCGAGCTGCAGGAAGGTCAGCACCATCAGCAACAACGCGACCAGCACCGACGACGCGGCGGCAATGCCGTAGCGCTTGGCGTCGCCGATGAAGGCGCTTTCGTAGATGTGCTGGATCATCATCTTCGTCGCTTGGCCCGGCCCGCCGCCGGTCAGGACGTAGACTTCGTCGAAGACCTGGAAGGCGCGGATCAGCGACAGCACCAGCACCACGATCATCGTGGGCATCAGCAGCGGCAGGGTGATGCGCCAGAATTGGCGCGATTTCGACGTGCCGTCCATCTGGGCGGCTTCATAGAGATCGCGCGGGATCGCCTGAAGGCCGGCGAGCAGGATAAGCATGTAGAAGCCCAGATGCGCCCAGGTATAGACGAAGATCACCCAGAACATCGGCCAGCCCGAACGCGCGTCGATCAGCCAGTTGATCGCGCGATAATCGGCCATCATCAGGAATGTCGGCGCGATCGCGTTCCACGTCTCGACGGCTTTTTCGAGCGCCGCGTTCAAAATGCCGCGCCGCTTCAAGATCCAATCCCAGATCACAGCGACGACGACCGGCGACAGCATCACCGGATAGAAATAGACGGCGCGCCAGAAGCCGCGCGCGCGGATGTCGCGGTTCAGGATCAGCGCGGTCGCCAGCGCCACGACGATCATCAGCGGCACCTGGACCAGCGCGAAGAACAGCGTGTTCCACAAGCCCGTCCAGAAGGAATAGCCCGCCACGCCGCAGGTTCGAGGATCGAGATAGGAGGGGCAGGCGAGCAATTCGCGGAAATTGTCGAGCCCGACCAGCGGACGGTCGGCGAGGATGACCGATTGGCCGCCGGTGAAGGCGATGTAGAAGTTTAGGATCATCGGCCAGAAGGAAAACAGGCCGAAGACGAGCAGGTTGGGCAGCAGGAAAACATAGGCCATACGATGCGCGCCGATATGGCGCTGCAATGCCCGCATCGGCCCGTCCAGCACGTCGCCGGCGGTTTTCCAGAGCCATTCGAACGCGGCTTGCGGCCGGACCTGCATCGTTTTCCTTCTTCGCGCGGGTAAAGAAAAAGGCCGGCGGCGGGAGGAACGCCGCCGGCCTTCGTGGACGCCGGAGCCTTACTTGCTCACGGCGTTGTCGATCTCCTCCTGCACTTTGGCGTAGGCCTGGGGCAGGGTGAGCGTGCCGGTGATGGCTTGCGCCACGTAGTTCACGGTCGCGTTGAAGATCGCGACGTTGCGCTGATAGCTTTGCAGCTGGTGCGCGACCGGCGAGATCTTCTGGAAGTCCGCGGTGAACTGCTTCAGCGCGGCTTGCGTTTCGGGGCCGACTTCCTTGCCGTAGTTCAGGCCCTTTTCCGCGATCCCCTTATGCGCGGGGATCTGCACGGTGCGCTCGTAATACTCCTTCAGGATCGCCTCGGAGGCCATGAACTCCATGACCTTCGCGACTTCGGCCGGATGCTTGGTCGCCTTGAATGCGACCATCGCAGCGCCGCCGGGCATCGCCGAGCAGCCGGCCGGGCCGCAAGGCTGCGGCGGCACGACCCACTCGAACTTGTCGCCGACATCGGTCTGGAAGCGCTGGATCATCCAGGAGCCCGAGATGACCATCGCGACGTCGTTGTTGATGAACATGTCGCCGGCGTTCTTCCACTTCGCACCCGAAGCGCCCGGCCACAGATCCTGCGGCATCAAGCCGTCCTTGTGCCACTGCACCATACGCTCCGCGACCGCCTTGAAGCCGTCGTCGACGACGTTGGACGGATTGCCCTTCGCGTCGAAATACTTGGCGCCGTAGCTGATCGACACGCCGGCGAAGCGATGGCCCGTACGGTCCATCACCATGCCCGCATAGACTTTGCCCTTCTTCTGAACTTCGGCCGTCGCTTTGGCCCAATCATCCCAGGTGGCACCCGCACCCGGCATCTTCACGCCGGCTTGGTCGAACATCGTTTTGTTGACGAACGGGCCGGTGACCGTGATCTGGGTCAGGAAGCCGTAGATGCCCTTGTCGTTCTCGCCCACGCGCATCCACGGCAAAGTGGTGGCGAAGTTGTTTTCCCAATAGGACGCGTTCACGTGCGGGCGCAGATCGAGATAGTACTTGTTGAGGCCGCCGAGATTGGTGACGCGCGCCATATCCGGCGCTTCGCCGCCCTGCAGGCGCGTCTCGAGCTGTTCGCGGATCACCGCGAAGCCGACCTTGTCGACCGTCACCTTGATCGTCGGGTTCGCCTTCTCGAAGCGGTCGAGCAGGTCGCGCGCGACGTCGCATTCGTTCGCGTCGGCGTAGCACAGATAGCGCAGATTGACGGTTTGCGCCGAAGCGGCCGTCGCCATCGCGAACAGCGACGCGGTCGCGAACAAAGCCAACGTGGATTTCTGGATCTTCATCGTTGTCCTCCCAGCCGCCGGGGGATACCGGCCGGCGAATTTGCGGCGAGTTGAGTCGCCTTGGAAAATAGATTGGCAAACGTTTGCCAAAGGAGTCAAGCTGCCTTCGATGACAAACCGGCACTGACGCCGAAAAAGAAGGGGGAGGGCATGGAAAAGCGAGCGCGCAAGCCGGATTCCGCCCGCGTTTCCCTGAATACAATCGCCGAAAAGGCGGGCGTTTCGGTCTCGACCGTCTCGCGCATCGTCAACGGCCATTTGAACCGGGCCAATCCGCGTACCGTCGAACGGGTGCGCGCGCTGCTCGACGAATTCGACTACCGGCCCGACAAGATCGCGCGCGCCTTGCGCCGGGGCGAAAGCCGCGTCATCGCGATGCTCGTCCCCAATCTCGACAACCCGGCGATGGGCGCCATCGCCTCGTCGACCGAAGCGGCCTTGCGTGCGGCGGGCTACGTCATGCTGATGTGCGACACGCATGACGAGCCCGAATTGCAGGACTACTACCTTGCCGCCATGCGCGAGCAATCGGTCGAGGGCTATATCATCGTGTCGGCGGTGGCGAGCCCGATGCTGGCGGCGTTTCTCGAGCGCGGCGAGCCGGTCGTGCTTGTGGGGCGGCGCGCGCCCGCCGGCATGCGACGCACGGCATTCGTCGGCATCGACAATTTCGCGGCCGGCAAGCTCGCGACGGAGTATCTGCTCGGCCATGGCGCCGTTCCGGCGGCCGTGCATACGTCGCTGGCGTCGTCGGCCATCGCCGATCGCGTGAAAGGTTATCAGGCCGCGATGGCGGCAGCCGGTCACAAGGGCGTCGCGGTCCGCATCGTGGGCTCGACGCATCTTCAGCATTTGGAAGCGGGATATCTCGCCGCCCAAGCGCTGGTCGCCAAAGGCGGCTGGCCCAAAGCCGTGTTCTGCGTTTCGGATCTGATGGCCTACGGCGTCTATCGCTTGGCGAACGAACACGGCGTCGCCGTGCCGGGCAATTGCGTGATCGCGGGCGTGGACGACAGCAAACTCAACGATTGGATCGCGTCTTGGCTGCCGTCGGTCCATATCCCTTATGCGGAATATGGCGCCGCGATTTTCGAGCAGTTGAAGAATGTCTGGTCCGGCGCGCCAGCGGGCGACAAATTGCTGCGGCATCGTTTGATCGACCGGCTTGCATCGCGTCGCGCAAAGGCTGGGGCGGCGTGACCGACCAACGCGCGTTACTGGCGGGTTTGCTCGGCGGCTTCGTGCCGTCGCGGTTCAAAACGATGTCGCGCACGCCCGAACCGGCCGACGGTTTCCGCGCGGAGAAACTCATCCTCGAACGTATCGACGGTGTGCGGGTGCGCGCCTTTCTGTCCGGGCCCGCCGGCGAATGGCGCAGCTTGCCGGCGATCGTCTACGCCCACGCGCATGGCGCCAAATACGATATCGGCGCGCGCGAATTGCTGGACGGGCGGCCCGCATTACGGGGGCCTTACGCCGCCGATTTCGCGCGTCGGGGCATCGTCGCGTTGGCGCTCGACATGCCGTGTTTCGGCGATCGCGCGATCGAACCGGAATCCGCCGTCGCCAAGCGCCATCTGTGGAACGGCACGACGTTGTTCGGCGAAATGCTGAACGATCTGGGCGGGGCCGTCGAACTATTGGCGGAGCAAGACGGCGTCGATCCGAAACGTATCGGTGCCTTCGGGTTGTCGATGGGGGCCACGCTCGCGTTTTGGCTTGGCGCCCTTGATATGCGCATCGCCGCGGTCGCGCATCTGTGCTGCTTCGCCGATTTGGGCGAACTCGTCCGGCAGAACGGTCACGATCTGCATGGCATCTATATGACCGTGCCCGGCCTCTTGCCGAAGCTGCGCACGGGGCAAATCGCGGGACTGGCGGCACCACGCCCGCAATACGCGGCGATGGGCGCCAAGGATCCGCTCACACCGCCCGAGGCGATCGATATTGCGCTCGCCGATCTCAAACTCGCCTACGGCGATTCGAAGGCGCTGCGAGTCCGTGTCGAATCCGACACGGGCCATGTCGAAACGCCGCGCATGCGCGACGACGTTTTGCGCTTCTTCGCCGAAATTCTTTAGGGAACCGGCTTGCCGTTGGCGAGCGAGTAAAGCTCGAACCACGTCTCGCGATCCATATCGAGCTTCATCGCGTCGCCGATCTTGGCGATGCGCGCGAGATTGTTGGTGCCGAGCACCGGGACCAATCGCGACGGGTGGCGCAGCAGCCACGCGACGGCGACGGCTGCCTCGTCGATGCCGGTTTTGGCGCCGATCTTCGCCAAAGCTTCGCGAAGCTTGGCGTGTTCGGGCGCGTAAATCCGCCCGCCGCCCAAGGGCGACCACGCCATCGGTGCCATGCAACGCTCCTGCATCGAGGCGATATCGCCGTTGGTGAAAGGCGATGTTTCCAGCAGACTCACTTCGATCTGGTTCGTCGCCAGGCGGTTCTTCATCGCCGATTGCAGCAGGCTCAAATCCCAGGGACGGAAATTGGAAACGCCCGCCGCGCGGATCTTGCCCTCGGCAATCAGCGCGTCCAGCGCGCGGCCGGTCTCGACATGGTCCATCAGCGGGTCGGGACGATGGATCAACAGCAGATCGATCCGCTCGATCGCCATCTCGCGCAAGGAGGCTTCGACCGAGGCGCGGATATGCGCTTCGCTGGTGTCGTAATGCTTCACTCGGCGATGCGCATGCCGCCCGGCGGGCGCGATGATGTCGCATTTGGTGACGATTTCGACTTTCGCCCGCAGATGCGGCGCTGCCTTGAACGCGCCACCCAAAATCGCTTCGGCCGTGTAGCCGCCATAGATATCGGCTTGGTCGAGCGTCGTGATGCCTTGCGCCAGGCAGGCTTCGATCTTCGCCTGAACGTGTTTGGGCGATTTGTCCGCGTCGTCGCCCAGACGCCACATGCCGTAGACGAGGCGGCTGAGTTGCAGGCCGGGCGTTAGATCGATGCGTTGCATTAGCGGCGGACTCCGTTGCCGAGCGGTGTGGCGGGCGTGGACGCGGGCACGCGGCCGTATTCTTGCGGCAGCGAGCAGGTTTTGAGATTGGGCAGCACTTTCGTGCCGAAATGCCGCGCCTCGTCGAGATGCGGATAGCCCGAGAAGATGAAGGCCCGGATACCCATTTTCCGGTATTCCTCGAGCTGGGTCATGACCTGATCGGTGGAGCCGACGAGGGCGGCGCCGCAGCCCGATCGCGCGCGGCCGATCCCGGTCCACAAATGCGGCTCGACATATCCGAATTTGTCGGCGAGTTCGCGGATCTTAGCCTGATGGGCCACACCCAGGCTGATGCTGTCATGCGCGCGTTCGCGGATCAGCTTGCCGTATTCGTCGTCGAGCTTGGCGACGAGGTATTCGGCGTATTCGCGCGCCTCTTTTTCTGTATCGCGCACGATCATATGAACGCGCAGGCCGTAATCGAGCGTGCGGCCATGCGCCGCCGCGCGCTCGTGCACGTCCTTCATGCGCTTGGCGAGCAGATCCTTGGTCTCCGGCCACATGAGATACACGTCGCATTGCGCGCCGCACAGCTCCAGCGCGTCGGGCGAGTAACCGCCGAAATAGAGCAGCGGCCCGCCATTCTGCTGATAGGGCTTGGCCGGAACGGTCGTGACGCCCTTGAATTTATAGGTCTCGCCGTCGTGATCGATGGTATCGCGCGTCCAGGCCTGGCGCAGGATCTGGACGACTTCGTGGCTGCGGCGATAGCGCAAAGCGCTGTCGGCGACCTCGCCCGGAAAGTCGGACGAGATGACGTTCAGCGTCAGCCGGCCTTTCAGCATGTGGTCGAGCGTAGCGACCGTGCGGGCCAGCATGATCGGCTGCATTTCGCCGCAGCGTATGGCGGCAAGCAGGTTGATCTTGCTGGTGATGGGCGCGCAGGCGGCCACGAAGCTCAGCGTGTCCTGGCCGACCTGATAGGACGATGGACACAAAATATTGCGGAAGCCGTAGCCTTCGGCGGCCTTCACGATCGACGAGCAATGCTCCCAGGACGAGCGCAAGCTCCCGTCGGGCACGCCAAGCTGGGCGTAATCATCGGAGCAAAGGGCGGCGAACCAGCTGACCTCGGCGGCGTCGAGGTCGGGCGAAGTGATCGGAACGATCGTCATACGCGTTTCCCTGATGGAAGTTTTATTCTCGCTGTCGCATTCTTTGCGCCGACGGCGCATGTTCCGTCAACGGTCAGTTCGACGCAATCGGGGAGAGGCATGGTTACGCTGCGCTATGGGGTCATCGGCTGCGGGATGATGGGGCAGGAGCATTTGCGCAACATTGCCCTGCTGAAAGACGCGGAAATCGCGGCGATTTTCGAGCCGGACGAGGGTATGCGCGCGCGGTCGAAGGCGTTGGCGCCGAAGGCCGATTTCGTCGGATCGATCGCCGAGTTGGTGAAGCGCCAGGACGTCAATTGCCTTCTGATCGCCAGTCCCAACGACAAGCATCTCGACCAGTTGGAGGAGATCGCGGCGATTCGCCCGCTGCCCGTGCTTGTCGAAAAACCGCTTTTCACCAACGCGGCCGACACCGCACGCGTCGCGGCTTTGCGTAAGCGCTACACGGCGCCGATCTGGGTCGCGATGGAATATCGCTATATGCCGCCCGTGACGCGGCTGATCGAAAGCGTCGGCGACGCGACCGGCGGCGTGAAGATGCTGACGATCCGCGAGCATCGCTACCCGTTCCTCGAAAAAATCGGCGACTGGAACCGCTTCAACGAGCGCACCGGCGGCACGCTGGTCGAGAAATGCTGCCATTTCTTCGATCTGATGCGCCATATCGCGCAGTCGGACCCCGTGCGCGTCATGGCGTCGGGCGGGCAGGCCGTGAATCATCTCGACGAGCGTATCGGCAATCGCACGCCCGATATCTGGGATCACGCCTACGCGATCGTCGATTTCAAATCCGGCCTGCGGGCGATGCTGGAACTGTGCATGTTCGCCGAAGGCTCGAAATACCAGGAAGAGATTTCGGCCGTGGGGCCCATCGGCAAAATCGAGTGCCACGTGCCGGGGCCGGGGCGATTCTGGCCCGCACATTTGGGCCCGGCGCCCGTGGCGCAGGTCGTCGTCAGTCCGCGCGATCCGGCGGGGCCGCGTACGCTGGAAGTGCCGGTCGATCCCGAATTGCTCGCGGCGGGCGACCATAACGGCTCGACCTTCTATCAGCATCAGCGCTTCGCCGACGTGGTGCGCGGCAAGGGCAAGGTGGAGGTCAGCCTCGCCGATGGCTGGTGGGCCGCGGCGATGGGCATGGCCGCACAGGAATCGGCACGCACCGGCCAGTCCGTGACGATCGCCGATCCGTTCGGCTGAAAGCCGTTCGCAGTTTAAGGTAGAACCATGAACGCCAATCTTTTCGCTCGCCTTGAAGCCCGCATTGCCGACCCGAATCGCATCGCGATCGAACTGCCCGATGGCACGCCGATTTCGTATGGCGCGTTGCGCACGCGGACGGCGCGTATCGCCAATCGCCTGAAAGCGCTCGGTCTGCAAACCGGCGACCGCGTGGCGGTGCAGGTGGAGAAATCGGTCGACGCGCTGGCGCTGTATTTTGCGACGGTGCGCGCGGGCGGCGTGTTCCTGCCGCTGAACACCGCCTATACGCTGGCCGAGCTCGAGTACTTCATCGGCGATGCGGGCCCGCGAATCGTCGTCTGCGATCCGTCGCGCGAGGCGGGGCTGAAGCCCATCGCGGCGAAGCCGGGCGGCACGGTCGCGACGCTGGGCGCCGACGGATCGGGCTCGCTGCTCGCCGGGATCGATGCCTTGCCGGGCGATTTTGCGACCGAGCCCCGCCAAGGCGACGATCTCGCCGCGATCCTCTACACCTCGGGCACCACCGGACGCTCCAAAGGCGCCATGCTGACCCATGACAATCTGGTCTCGAACGCCGAGACGCTGATCGGCTATTGGCGCTTCACAGACAAGGACACGCTGATCCACGCGCTGCCGATCTATCACACGCATGGGCTGTTCGTGGCGTCGAACGTGGTGCTGTTCTCCGGCGCCAAGATGATCTTCCTGCCCAAGTTCGACGCCAACGACGTGCTGAAGCGTATGTCGAAGGCCACCACGCTGATGGGCGTGCCGACCTTCTATGTGCGTTTGCTGCAGGCGCCGGGCCTTACCAAGGAAGCGACCGCCGGCATGCGGCTGTTCGTGTCGGGTTCGGCGCCGCTGCTCGCCGACACGCATCGCGAATGGAGTGCGCGCACCGGTCACGCGATCCTCGAGCGCTACGGCATGACCGAGACCAATATGAATACCTCGAACCCCTATGACGGGGATCGCGTCCCCGGCGCCGTCGGTTTCCCGCTGCCGGGCGTGTCGGTGCGCGTCGCCGACCCGGAAACGGGCAAAATCCTCGGCCCCGACGAAATCGGCATGATCGAGGTGAAGGGCCCGAACGTGTTCAAGGGCTATTGGAACATGCCGGAGAAGACGGCGTCGGAGTTCAGGCCCGACGGGTTCTTCATCACCGGCGATCTCGGCAAGATCGACGCCAAGGGTTATGTGCATATCGTCGGGCGCGGCAAGGACCTCATCATCACCGGCGGGTTCAACGTCTACCCGAAGGAGATCGAGGCGGAAATCGACGCGATTCCCGGCGTATTCGAAAGCGCTGTGATCGGCATTGCGCATGCGGATTTCGGCGAAGGCGTGACCGCCGTGGTCGTGCGCAATCCCGGCGCCACGGTGACGGAAGCGCAGATCGTCGCGGCACTCGCCGATCGCTTGGCGAAGTTCAAGCAGCCCAAGCGCGTGATCTTCGTCGACGATCTGCCGCGCAACGCCATGGGCAAGGTGCAGAAGAACGTCCTGCGCGAAACCTATAAGGATATCTACAAAGCCTGAGCCGCTTTGCGATCCGCGCGCGGCGGCAAGCCGAATTGCCGCCGATAGACGGTCGTGAAATGCGCCGCGCTGGCGAAGCCGCAGATCGTCGCGATCTCGACCACGGGGCGCGGCGATTGACGCAGCAGTCGCCGCGCGCGTTCCAAACGCAGTTTGAGAATGTGCTTCGCGGCGGTCGTGCGCAGATGCGCCGCGAACAGCCGTTCGAGCTGCCGCACCGAGATTCCTGCGGCGCGCGCGATTTCGGCGCGCGATGGCGGATCGTCGATGCGCTTTTCGATCCGCGCGAGGATTTCGGCGAGCTTGGGATTGCCGACGCCATAGCGCTCGCCGGCACTCAGGCGTTGCGGCCGGCTGCCGAGGCGCGCGCGGCCATGCAGATACCAATCATCGATCGCGGCGGCCAAGGCTGGGCCGTGTGCTTGTTCGATCAGCGCGTGCATCAAATCGAATGCCGCCACGCCGCCAGCACATGTCACGCGCTTGCCGTCGATCACATAAAGCCCGCGCTCGACCGCGACGCGCGGGAACTCCTCGGTGAAGGCGGGCAGGTGGTCCCAATGGATCGTCGCGCGGAAGCCGTCGAGCAAGCCCGCGCGTGCCAGTGCATAGGCGCCGCCCGAGATACCGCCGAGCATCGCACCGCGTCGGGCGAGGCCGCGCAGCCATGCGAATGTTTTCGCGTGAACGAAAGCGGCGGGATTGCCGCCCGCACAGACGAGCAGCCAATCGAGATCGAGCTTCTCGCCCGCTTTGGCATCCGCCCGGAAGGCGACGCCGTTTGACGCGGTGGCGTCAGGCTCGTCGAGCCCCACGTTGAGCCAGCGATAGAGCGTCTTGCCCGCCAGAAGATTCGCCGCGCGCAGCGGTTCGACCGCCGCCGCATAGGACATTAGCGAGAAGCCGGGCAACAGCAGGAGGCCGGCGGTTTGCGGGCGGGATTGGGCTGTCATGTCGTTATTCGAC
Source organism: Tagaea sp. CACIAM 22H2 (assembly GCA_014444615.1). Taxonomy (GTDB): domain Bacteria; phylum Pseudomonadota; class Alphaproteobacteria; order CACIAM-22H2; family CACIAM-22H2; genus Tagaea. The sequence continues at coordinate 14,971 of PVXE01000072.1, forward strand.
AATAAACCGTCGTTTTTAGGAAAGCAAAAGCCAAAAACCGTGCTTTGATGGCGGCGATGAAATTCTCGGCCCTTTCCCTGCTGCGCCATGCGTTGACCGGCAACCGCGAATGGACGCCGCATTGGCGCGACGCAAGCCCGAAGCCCACATACGACGTCGTGATCGTGGGCGGCGGCGGGCATGGCTTGGCGACGGCTTATTACCTGGCGCGCGAATTCGGTATTCGCAACGTGGCGCTCCTGGAAAAGGGCTGGATCGGCGGCGGCAATGTCGGGCGCAATACCACGATCGTGCGCTCCAACTATCTGCTGCCCGGCAATATCCCGTTCTACGAAACATCGCTGAAGCTTTGGGAAGGCTTGGAGCAAGCGTTGAACTTCAACGCGATGGTCAGTCAGCGCGGCGTGCTGAATCTTTATCATTCCGACGCGCAGCGCGACGCCTATGCGCGGCGTGGCAACGCGATGCGGCTTGAAGGCGTCGATGCCGATTTGCTCGACGCCGATGGCGTCGCAAAGCTCGTGCCGCAACTGGATTTCGACAATGCGCGGTTTCCGATCAAGGGCGGCTTGCTGCAACGGCGCGGCGGCACGGTGCGCCACGACGCGGTCGCCTGGGGTTTCGCGCGCGCGGCCAGCGATCTGGGCGTCGACATTATCCAGAATTGCGAAGTGACCGGAATCGAACGCGACCCTGCCGGCCGCGCTGTTGCCGTGGAGACCTCGCGCGGGCGCATCGGTGCGGCCAAAATCGGCCTCGCTGTCGCGGGCAATTCCTCGCGCGTCGCGGCGCTGGCGGGTTTGCGCCTGCCGATCGAAAGCCATGTGTTGCAGGCTTTCGTCTCGGAAGGCGTAAAACCGTTGATCGACGGTGTCATCACTTTCGGCGCCGGGCATTTCTATGTCAGCCAATCCGACAAGGGCGGGCTGGTCTTTGGCGGCGATATCGACGGCTATAACTCCTACGCCCAGCGCGGCAATCTGCCGGTGGTCGAGGATGTGTGCGAAGGCGGCATGGCGATTTTGCCGATGATCGGCCGCCTGCGACTGCTGCGCAGCTGGGGCGGAATCATGGATATGTCGATGGACGGTTCGCCGATCATCGATCGTACGCCGGTCGACGGGCTCTATTTGAATGCGGGCTGGTGCTATGGCGGGTTCAAGGCGACGCCGGCCTCCGGCTTGTGCTTTGCGCATCTGATCGCGCGCGGGGTGCCCCATCCGGCCGCAAGCGCCTATTGCCTCGATCGTTTCGCGACCGGCGCCATAATCGACGAAAAGGGCCAAGGCGCCCAGCCCAATCTTCATTGAGGCGATATGCGTATTCCTTGCCCCTACTGCGGCGAACGCGACGCGCGGGAGTTCTCCTATCTCGGCGATGCGAGTGTTGCGCGCCCGGCGACGGATGACGCGGCCGCGTACCACGAATACGTCAATCTGCGCGCCAATCCGGCGGGCCCGCATCGCGAGTTTTGGTATCACGCGTCGGGCTGCCGGTCCTGGCTGGTCGTGACGCGCGATACGCGCACGCATCGCATCGATAGCGCGGAACTGGCGCGATGATGCGAAGGCTCGACCAAGGCGGCGTGATCGACCGCGCCGATGCGCGGCGCTTCACGTTCGACGGGCGCGGCTATGAAGGCGTGGCGGGCGATACGCTCGCCTCGGCTCTGCTCGCCAACGGCGTCAAGTTGGTCGGGCGGTCGTTCAAGTATCATCGGCCGCGCGGCGTGTTCACCGCGGGGCCGGAGGAATCCAACGCGCTGGTCGAATTGCGCACCGGCGCGCGCCGCGAGCCCAACACCAAAGCGACGACGATCGAGCTCTACGACGGCTTGGAAGCGGAAAGCCAGAATCGCTGGCCGAGCCTCGACTGGGACATACGCGCGGCGCATCGCTTCGTGGCGCCGCTGCTGTCGGCCGGGTTCTACTACAAGACCTTCATGTGGCCGGCTTCGTTCTGGGAAAAGCTCTACGAGCCGCTGATCCGTCGCGCCGCCGGTTTGGGCCGCGCCAGCGGCGCGCCCGATCCCGACAGCTACGAAGCCGCGATCGCCTTCGCCGATGTGCTGGTGATCGGCGCGGGTCCCGCTGGGATTTCCGCCGCATTGGCCGCCGCGCGCAGCGGGGCGCGGGTCATCGTCTGCGACGATGATTTCCGTTTGGGCGGGCGCTTGCTGTCGGAGAAGCACGTTATCGACGGAAGCGACGGGCTCGACTGGGCGAAGCGCGCGGTTCTTGAGCTCCAAGCGATGCCGGATGTGCGACTGTTCCGGCGTACGCAAGTGTTCGGCGCCTATGACGGCGGCGAATTCGGCGCGCTGGAGCGCGTCGCCGATCATCTGCCGGTTCCGCCCGCACTCACGCCGCGGCAGCGCTATTGGCGATTCATCGTGAAACGGGCGGTTATCGCGACCGGCGCCATCGAACGGCCCATCGCCTTCGCCGACAACGACCGGCCGGGGATCATGCTGGCCTCCGCTGCGCGCAGCTACGTCAACCGCTTCGCCGTACGCCTCGCCGATAAGGTTGTCGTGTTCGCGAGCAGCGACGATGGCTGGGCGTCGGCTTTCGATCTGGCGGCGAGCGGTGCCGTGCCCACGATCGTCGATCCGCGCGACGCTGTGGCCCCCGAATTAATGACGAAGGCTGGCAAACTCGGCATTCGCACGATCGAAGGCCGTGTCGTCGGCAGCGGCGGCGGGCGGCACGGGGTGTGGGCGGCGTTCGTCGAAACGGCGGAAGGTCGCGAAACTCTTCCAGCCGATCTGATCGCCGTCTCGGGCGGCTTCAACCCCGCCATCGGCATCGCGACGCATCTCGGCGACAAGCCGATCTGGTC
>PVXE01000073.1 GCA_014444615.1 Tagaea sp. CACIAM 22H2
AACAGCAGCAGCAAATGCAGCAGGATCGACGCGATCAGCGCCCACGCCAACGGCTTGCCGCCGCCGGGCAACGGCGCGGTCGAAAGCCTTGAATCGGCATCGATGACGGCGGCGGTCATGGCCGAGCCTTACAACCAGCCCGTCTTCTTGAAGCGCCGGTAGAGCAGCCCGCACGCCACCGCGATGGTGACGAGGGCGGCGGGATAGCCGTAATCCCAATCGAGCTCCGGCATGTTTTTGAAGTTCATGCCCCAGATGCCGGCGAAAGCGGTGGCGACGGCGAAGATACCGGCCCACGCGGCGAGGCGCTTATTGACCTCGCTTTCCTCGATCGTGACCATCGACAGGTTGACCTGCATCGCGGTCGTCGCGGTGTCGCGCAGATCGTCGATCGAGGCGTTGATGCGCAGCAGATGGTCGTAGACGTCGCGGAAATATTCCTGGCTGTGCGTGCACACCGCCGGCACGCGCCCGCCATAGAGCTTGCTGACCCCTTCGATCAACGGCACCACCGCATGGCGCAGGCACATGACCTTGCGCTTGAGGGCGTAGAGCCGTTCGATATTCGCGCGCTGGCCGCCCTTTTCGAAGATCCCGTCTTCGATGGCTTCAAGCTCGCTTTCCAGCGCGTCGACCACGGGGAAGTAGCGGTCGACGGCGGCGTCCATCAGCGCGTAAAGCACGAAGGAAGCGCCTTGCTTCAGCAGATGCGGCTCGCGCTCGCAACGGTCGCGCACGCCCAGGAAGGTTTGCTTCGACCGGCTGCGCACCGACAACACGTAGTTGGGACCGACGAACACCGCGACTTCGCCGACCGACAATTCCCCGCCGTCGATATCCACGAGCTGGATGATCGCGAACAGCGAATCGCCGTATTCCTCGATCTTCGGGCGTTGATGGCCGCGCAATGCGTCTTCGACCGCCAATTCGTGCAGGCCGAATTGCAGGCGCATCGCCTCCAGCTCCGCATGGTCGGGATCGCGCATCGCGACCCACACGAAGGTCGCGGGCGTTTTCAGGACCTCGCCGATCCGCTCGACGGGAATGTCGGAGAGCTTCTTGCCCTCCTGATAGGCGACGCAATTGACGAGCATGGGGGCGCCCCGGGGTGAACGGGCGCACCCTAGCAGGACGCCCGCGAAACGGCACGCGTCAGAACACCGACCAGCCGGTCCGCGCGGCGAGTTTTTCGAGCGCCAGCCCGCCCAGCAGCGAGGTGCCCGCCGCCCCCAGCCCCGGCGACCAGACAGCGATCGCCGCCCGTTTGGGCGCCACGGCCAGAATGCCGCCGCCCACGCCGCTTTTGCCCGGCAGGCCGACGCGGAAGGCGAAATCGCCCGACGCGTCGTAATGGCCGCAAGTCATCATGACCGCGCAAATGCGCCGCGCCCCGGCCGCATCGATCACCCGGCGTTTGGCGAGCGGGTCCACACCTTCGTTGGCGAGGTAAAGCCCCGCGCGCGCCAAGGCCAGGCAGCTTGCCGCGATCGCGCATTGGCCGAAATAAACGCCCAACACGTCGTCGATCGGGTTGTGGATGTTGCCGAAGGCGCGGATAAAATTGGCGAGGCTGGCGTTGCGGAACCCTGTCGCCGCTTCCGACGCCGCGACTTCCGCGTCGCGCGTGACCGGCTCCCCGCCCGCGCGTTCGCGCATAAAGGCGAGGATATCGGCCGCCGCCCCTTCCGCCCCGCGGCCGTCGAGCAGCGTGTCTGTCACGACCAAGGCGCCCGCATTGATCAACGGATTGCGCGGGATGCCGCGCTCGGCCTCCAGCTGCACGATCGAATTGAACGGCGAGCCCGACGGCTCGCGCCCCACCCGCGTCCACAACGCCGCGCCCGACCGGCACAGCGCCAGCGTCAGCGTGAAGACCTTCGAAATACTCTGGATCGAGAACGGCGTCTTCGCGTCGCCCGCGATCGCCGCGTTTCCATCGAGATCGACGACCGCAATTCCGAATTGCTTGGCGTCGACCCGCGCCAAGGCCGGGATGTAGTCCGCGACCTTGCCTTCGCCGCGCCGGGGCGACAATTCGGCGTGGATTTCGTCGACGATGTTTTGCAGGTCGGTCATGCCGACCGGCAGACTATCGCCCTGTTGCCAGAAACGCGAGAACGCCCTTGGCCGCCGCGTGGGCCGTCGCGAAACAGGCTTGCAGCAGATAGCCGCCGGTCGGCGCTTCCCAATCGAGCATTTCGCCCGCGACGAACACGCCGGGCAGATCGCGCAGCATGTAATGCGCGTCCATGCCGCCGAAGGCCACGCCGCCGGCGGTCGAAATCGCGCGGTCGATCGGCGCCATCGCGACCAGCGTGACCGGCACCGCTTTGATCGCCGCCGCCACGCCCGCCGCATCGAGCTTGGCGACGTTGCGATCTTCCTGCAGCAGCGCCAGGGCGGCGGGCGGCAGCGCCACGGCGCGGCGCACCCAGGTCGCGAAAGATTTGGCGCCGCGTGGGCGATCGAGCTTGGCGCGCAGTTCGGCAAGATTCATATCGGGGAAGAGATCGATATGCGCGGTCGCGTAGCCGTCGCGCAAAATCGCATCGCGCAACGGGCCCGACAGCGCGTAGATCGCCCCGCCTTCGATGCCCTCGCGCGTGAGCATCGCTTCGCCGCGCACGCGCTTGCCCGCGAATTCGATCGCGATGCGCTTCAGCGGCACGCCGGCATGGTTCGCCGACAAATGCGCCGACCATGTCGCGACGAAACCGCAATTTGACGGCAGCAATTTCGCGATATCCACGCCGCGCGACGCGAGCGTTTCGGTCCAAGCGCCGTCGGCACCAAGCTTGGGCCAGCTCGCCCCGCCCAGCGCCAGGATCGTCGCATCGGCCTTGAACGCGACCTCGCCATCCGGTGTTTCGAAGCGCAAAGCGCCGTCATCGGTCCAGCCGATCCAGCGATGCCGGGCGCGCAGCTCAACGCCCAGCCGGTCGAGTTCGCGCAGCCACGCGCGCGCCAAGGGCGACGCTTTCATCGCCTTGGGGAAGACGCGGTTCGACGAACCGACGAAAGTTTCGGCGCCCAAGCCGTCGGCCCATTCGCGCAGTTTCGCGGGCGGAAAGTCGCGGATCGCCGCTTCCAAATGCGGCGCCGCTTGCGCATAGCGCGCGAGGAACGAATCGAGCGCTTCGCCATGCGTCAGGTTCAGGCCGCCGCGCCCGGCGAGCAGAAATTTGCGCAACGGGGCGGCCATCCGGTCGAACACGACCGGGGCCAACCCCGCTTGCGCTAAGATCTGCGCGGCGAACAGTCCGGCGGGGCCCGCCCCGACGATGGCGACATTGCGCGTCACGCCGCCGACTTGGCGATCAACGCGGCGACCGCGCGCCGGACCGCGTCGTTCTGGTTGAGGCTGATGCCGATTCCGTCGGTGCCGCGGCGCACAACACGCCCGATCAGCGTTTCGGCGAAGCCCGTCGGGATCACGCGCAGTTGCGTGCCGATCGGCGCATCGGGAGCCCCGTCGACCAACGCACCGGCACTGGAGACATTGAGCAGCTTCGCATCATGCGTGCGCCCCGCATACTCGACGCGGCACGGAACGTTGCAATCGTGACGCTCGAACATACGCCGCTCACCCGCATTGCGCATCGAATCGAGGAACTCCTCGACCTCACCGCGCAGCTCGCTTGCCTGTTTCGACAAATCGCTCGCCGCTGTCAATACTTCGCCGGCGGCCGAGCCGGTTTCGGCGGCTGCTTGCGAGACGCGATCGATCGACGCGGTGACCGAGCGAGTCGAATCGCTGGCGTGCTGGACATTGCGCACGATGTCCTGGGTCGTCGCGCCCTGCTCCTCGACGGCGGCAGCGATGGCCGACGAGATCTGGCTGACGCGGCCGATGATCTTGGAGACGTTGCCGAGCGACGAGCTCGCCTCGCCCGTGGCGCTTTGCACCGCCTTGATCTTCGAGGCGATCTCCTCGGTCGCTTTGGCGGTCTGGCTGGCGAGATTCTTGACCTCCGACGCGACGACGGCGAAGCCCTTGCCCGCTTCGCCCGCGCGGGCGGCTTCGATCGTGGCGTTGAGCGCCAGAAGATTCGTCTGCCCTGCGATGTCGTTGATCAGCTTCACCACGTCACCGATCTGCGCGGCGGCTTCGACAAGCCCGGCGACGATACGGTCGGTCTTCTCGGTTTCGCCCACCGCATCGGCCGCGATCTTGGTGGCATCTTCGACTTGGCGGCCGATTTCGCGAACCGTCGCCAGCATTTCCTCGGTCGCTCCGGCGACGGTCGAAAGATTCTCCGACGATGCGGTCGCCGCGCGCGACACGGTTTCGGCCTGGTTGCGCGTCATGTCGGCAGTGTCGGTCATCGTCTTGGACGTCGCCTGCATTTCGTCGGCCGCGGCCGACAGCGTTTGCAGCACGCTCGATACGGCGGTGTTGAAATCCGCGGTCAGTTGCTCGACGGCGGCTTGGCGGCGCGCTTTGGCGTCGCGTTCGGCTTCCGCAGCCAGCTCAAGCTTGCGCTGCGCGCGGCCTTTGTCGACGAACACCGACAAAGCGCGCGCCAGTTCGCCGATTTCGTCGGGCCGTTCGGTGTCGGGCACGGTCACGTCGAGCTGGCCGTCGGCCACGTCGCCGATCAGCGCGACCTTCGCGTTCAACGGGCGCGCGATCGAGCGCGACAGCACGAAGCCAATCGCGAAAATGCCGCCGCCCGCGACGATCAGGATGGCGCCCAGAATCGTCGCGTTGCGGATCAGCTCGGCCTGGATGTCGTCGACATAGACTCCGGAGCCGACGATCCAGCCCCAAGGCTGAAAGCCGCGCACATACGAGATTTTCTCGACGGGCTTCTCGAAGCCGGGCTTGGGCCACAGATATGGCACGAAGCCCGCTCCCGCCTCGCGCACCTTGGTCGCGAAGTCGCGGAACAAGAATTTACCCGTCGGGTCTTTCACCTCGGCGACGCTCTTGCCGTCGAGATCGGGACGGAACGGATGCATGATGACGTTCGGGGCCGCGTCTTGTACCCAGACATAGTCGTTATCGCCGTAGCGCAGCGCCTTCAGCGCCGACAGCGCGCCGGTCTTCGCGGCGTCGACGGTCAAGCGGCCTTCCTTGGCGTCGGTCTCGAACTTCGCGACGATCGATACCGCCGCGTCGACGATCGCCTGGCTGCGACGACCCGCATCTGCGCGCATCTGGTTGTTGAATAAGGTCAGCGCCGTGCCCGCAACGATCGCCATGCCGATCAGGGCGAGCGCCGGGATGACGGCGAGTTTGGTTGAGATGCGCATTCGCAAAGAACTCCGGTTGTATTTTAGGACGCGGCGAACTTGTGCGTGTTATATGAGGCGAAACTGAAATCGCGGGGTAAATCGCACGGGATTTACACGCAAGCTCGTGACTTTATGTCGCAGTGTCGCGCGGACGGCGGCCGATTATCGGCGTCGCCAAGGGGCAAAAAATCGCCATGCGGTATCGCGTACCGCACGGGCGAGGACGCGGGCGAAGCGCAGCGCCGCCAACGCACCGGGCAAAGTCATCAACGCGGCATAGAGCTTTTCGCGCAGCGCCAGCACGGCGTGATGCAGCCACGCATACCAAGGGATCGACAGCAATTTGGGCGTGGCGATCGCGTGAAGGCGCAGAATGACCGCGAACTCGAACGCTTTGGCGGCCAACAGCACGACAAGGCCCGGCCAGAATTTGCCGGTCGCCATCCACCACAACGCCAGCGCCTTGGGCGGTTCCAGCAGCACCACGGGCACGGCGAGCACAATCAAGGCGCCATAGGCAGGTAACGCCGCGATCGCCAGTTCCACGCGATGCCAGAAGGCAAGCCTCGCCAGCAGGTCCAGGGCGGGCGCGATCGCCCACATGACCAGATCGGCCAGCAGGAAATAGAATACGGCCGGGATCGCGAGCAATGCGCGCGCCAAGCGCCGCAAAACATGGCCGAAAGCGGAAATCATTCGGTGCGAATTTACACCGCGAATTCGGCAAATCTGTGGCGCGCGATTTACCCGTTATAAATGTATGCCATACTGGGCCGGCCATCGAACCGCAGACGGATGGAGGCGTAATTGCTCGCACCCGCCCTTCCCCCCGACGAAGACGAGCGCCTGCGCCATCTGACGGAGCTGGCGATCCTCGACACGCCGCCCGAAGAACCTTTCGATCGGGTGGTCCGCCTCGCCAAGAAGATGTTCGACGTGCCGATCGCGCTGGTGAGCCTGGTCGACGCCAACCGGCAATGGTTCAAAGCCTGCATCGGCCTGCCGGCGCGCGAAACCGGACGCGACGTTTCGTTCTGCGGCCACGCGATTCTGGGCGAGGATACTTTCGTCATCGAGGATACGCGTGTCGATCCGCGTTTCGCCGATAACCCGCTGGTGACCGGCGCGCCGTTCATCCGCTTCTACGCGGGCCAGCCGCTGCGCATCGCGGGCGGATTCAAGATCGGCACGTTGTGCATCATCGACACCAAGCCGCATCACTTCGCCGCCGAGGATCGCGCGACGTTGCGCGATCTGGCCGGCGTTCTCGAGCGCGAACTCGCGGCCCTGCATCTGGCGACCGTCGATCCGCTGACGGGCCTGTCCAACCGGCGCGGCTTCACGGTGCTGGGCCGCAAAGCATTCAGCTTGGCGCGGCGCATGAATCTGCCGATGGCAGCCATCGCCGCCGATCTCGACAGATTCAAGGCGATCAACGACACCTACGGCCACGCGACGGGCGACGCGGCTTTGCGCTTGTTCGCCGACGCGCAGCGCCAAGCGGTGCGCGACGCCGACGTCGCGGCGCGGCTGGGCGGCGACGAGTTCGCGGCCTTGTTGGTCAATTGCCCGGCCGACGAGGTCGAACCGGTTATCGCGCGCATCCGGGCGCATGTCGCCAAGCGCATCGCCGAGACGGGCTTCCCCACGGCGATCGAGTTCAGCGCGGGCTTCGCCGCGATCGACGCGACCGCCACCGCGGATTTCGACGCGGCGATGGCCCAAGCCGATTCCGAGATGTACCGGCGGAAGAACGCGCGCAAAGCCGCGCGATAGCTAGCCGCGCAGGCCCGGCGCTTCCTGGCCCGTGCGCGCGACGTATTCGACGTAACCGCCGTCGTAGCGATGCACGCCGTCGGGCGTGATTTCGAGAACGCGATTGGACAGCGCCGCCAGGAAATGCCGGTCGTGGGAGACGAACAGCATCGTCCCTTCGTAATCGGCCAGCGCGCCGATCAGCATTTCCTTGGTCGCGATATCGAGATGGTTCGTCGGCTCGTCGAGCACCAGGAAATTCGGCGGGTCGTAGAGCATCAGCGCCATCACCAGGCGCGCTTTCTCGCCGCCCGACAACACGCGGCATTTCTTTTCCACGTCGTCGCCCGAGAAGCCGAAACAGCCCGCGAGCGTGCGCAAGCTGCCCTGGCCCGCGCGCGGAAACGCGTTCGAGAGCTGTTCGAAAACGGTGTTTTCGCCGTCAAGCAATTCCATCGCGTGCTGGGCGAAATAGCCGAGCTTGACCGAGCCGCCGAGCGTGACGGTGCCGGCATCGGGCTCGGTCGAGCCGGTGACGAGCTTCAGCAATGTCGACTTGCCCGCCCCGTTGACGCCCATGACGCACCAGCGCTCCTTGCGCCGGATCATCAGGTCGAAACCTTCGTAGATCTTCTTCGAGCCATAGGCCTTGGCCACGCCCTTCAGCGTGGCGACGTCGTCGCCCGAGCGCGGCGGGTTCGGAAAATCGAACGCCACGGTTTGGCGGCGGCGCGGCGGCTCGATCTTCTCGATCTTGTCGAGCTTCTTCACCCGGCTTTGCACTTGGGCGGCGTGGCTCGCGCGCGCCTTGAAGCGCTCGATGAATTTGATTTCCTTGGCCAGCATCGCCTGCTGGCGCTCGAACTGCGCCTGCTGCTGCTTCTCGTTCTGCGCGCGCTGGGCTTCGTAGAATTCGTAGTCGCCGGAATAGGTATTGAGATTGCCGCCGTCGATCTCGACGATTTTGCCGACGACGCGGTTCATGAAGGCGCGGTCATGCGCGGTCATCATCAGCGCGCCGTCGTAATTCTTCAGGAACGCTTCCAGCCAGATGATGCTTTCGATGTCGAGATGGTTGCTGGGCTCGTCGAGCAGCATCACGTCGGGGCGCATCAGCAGAATACGCGCGAGTGCGACGCGCATTTTCCAGCCGCCCGACAGCATGCCGACGTCGCCGTCCATCATCTCCTGGCTGAAGCCGAGGCCCGCGAGCGTTTCGCGCGCGCGCGCGTCGAGCTCGTAGCCGCCCAATTCCTCGAACCGCGCCTGGACCTCGCCGAAACGTTCGACCAGCGTGTCGAGTTCGTCGGCATGCTCGGGATCGCCCATCTTGGCTTCGAGGCTGCGCAGCTCCGCCGCGACTTCCGAGACGGGCCCCGCCCCGTCCATCGTTTCGGCGACGGCGCTGCGCCCGGACATTTCGCCCACGTCCTGGCTGAAATAGCCGATCGTGGTGCCGCGCTCGACCATCACCTGGCCTTCGTCGGGCGGCTCCTGGCCCGCGATCAGGCGGAAGATCGTGGTCTTGCCGGCCCCGTTGGGACCGACGAGACCGATCTTCTCGCCGCGATTGAGGACGGCCGACGCCTCGATGAACAGGATTTGCGCGCCGTTGCGCTTGGAGATGTTGTCGAGACGGATCATGTGTCGCGGAGGCGGTCCAAAAGAAACGCCGGGCGGGGCGCCCGGCGCGTCGAGGCCGCGCTTAAATCACGTTCGCGATTAAACGTCCAGATTCGCGACTTTGAGGGCGTTTTCGACGATGAAGTCGCGGCGGGGTTCCACCACGTCGCCCATCAGCGTGGCGAACACGCCGTCGGCGTCGGCGGAATCCTGGACCTTCACCTGCAGCAGGTGGCGCGCCGACGGATCGAGCGTCGTCTGCCACAGCTGTTCGGGGTTCATCTCGCCCAGGCCCTTGTAGCGCTGGAACGACAGGCCCTTCTTGCCCGCTTCCAGCACCGTATCGATCAGCTTGATCGGCCCGGCGACTTCGACGACGCCCTTGTCCTTGGTCGAAAGCCTGGCGCGCTTGGCATAGAGCGCTTGCAGATCGCCGGCCATTTCGACCAGGCGGCGCGCTTCGGCCGAGTTGATCGTCACCTGATCGATCGTCGCGCGATCGGTCTCGCCGCGCAGCTTGCGCTCGAAATACAGGCCCTGATCGGTGACGGCCCCGGTCCAGCCGCGATCGGTTTCGGGGGAGAGCACGTTGAGGCGCGTGGCGATGAATTTGGCGATCTGATCGGCGGTCGCGCGGTCGGCCAGCAAATTGGGGTCGAGCGCGCCGGCGATCGCCGCCTGTTCGACGACGTCGCGATTGCCCACGCGGCGCACCAGCGCCTGGATCATCGCCTTGGCGGCGCGCGCGCGTTCGACCGCCGCGCGCAGATCCTCGCCCGCGCGCTGGCTGCCGTCGGTGCCCGCGGTCAGCACGGCCCCGTCGATGCCGCCGGCGATGAGGTAATCCTCCATCGCGCGCTCGTCCTTCAGATAGACCTCGGACGAATTCTTCTTGACCTTATAGAGCGGCGGCTGGGCGATATAGATATAGCCCGCCTCCAGCAACGCGCGCATTTGGCGATAGAAGAACGTCAGCAGCAGCGTGCGGATATGACTGCCGTCCACGTCGGCGTCGGTCATGATGACGATCTTGTGGTAGCGGCATTTGGCGACGTCGAATTCCTCGCTGCCGATGCCCGTGCCGATCGCCGTCACCAGCGTGCCGATTTCGGCCGAAGACAGCATCTTGTCGAGGCGCGCGCGCTCCACATTCAGGATCTTGCCCTTGATCGGCAGGATCGCCTGATTGACGCGATTGCGGCCTTGCTTCGCAGAACCGCCGGCCGAGTCACCCTCGACGATGAAGAGTTCCGACTTGGCCGGATCGCGTTCCTGGCAATCGGCGAGCTTGCCGGGCAGCGAGGCCATGTCGAGCGCACCCTTACGGCGCGTCAGCTCGCGCGCCCGGCGCGCCGCTTCGCGCGCGGTCGCGGCCTCGACGATTTTCTGCACGATGCGCTTGGCGTCGGCGGGATGCTCCTCGAACCATTGCTGGAACTTGTCGGTGCACACGGTTTCGACGACCGGGCGCACTTCCGACGAGACCAGCTTGTCCTTGGTCTGCGACGAGAATTTGGGATCGGGCACTTTGACCGACAGCACGCAGGTCAAGCCCTCGCGCGCGTCGTCGCCGGTCAGTGCGACCTTATCCTTCTTGCCCGCCATGTCGGCGGCCATTTTCACGATCGTCCGCGTCAGCGCCGCGCGGAAGCCGGCCAAGTGCGTGCCGCCGTCCTTCTGCGGGATGTTGTTCGTGAAGCACAGCACCGTCTCGTGATAGGCGTCGGTCCATTCCATCGAGACTTCGACGGTGATCCCGTCCTTTTCGCCCTTCACCGAAATCGGCGCGTGTAGCGGCTGTTTGGAGCGGTCGAGATACTTCACGAAGGCTTCGATGCCGCCTTCGTAGAACAGCTCGACGCGCTTGGGCTCCACATGCCGCTCATCCGACAGGATCAGCTTCACGCCCGAGTTGAGGAAGGCGAGTTCGCGCAAACGATGTTCGAGCGTTTCGTAGTCGAACACGGTTTGCGTGAAGGTTTCCTTCGACGGCAGGAAGGTCACTTCCGTGCCGCGCTTGTCGCCGGCGGGGCCGATCTCGACGAGCGGGGCCACCGCTTCGCCGTGGCGGAATTCCATCTGATGCGCCTTGCCGCCGCGCCAGATTTTCAGCACGAGCTTTTCCGACAGCGCGTTGACGACCGAGACGCCCACGCCGTGCAGACCGCCGGAGACCTTGTAGGAATTCTGGTCGAATTTCCCGCCGGCATGGAGCTGCGTCATGATGACTTCGGCCGCCGACACGCCTTCCTCGGGATGGATGTCGGTCGGGATGCCGCGCCCGTTGTCGCGCACCGTGACCGAGCCGTCGGCGTTGAGCGTCACCTCGACCGCGTCGCACCAGCCCGCCAGCGCTTCGTCGATCGCGTTGTCGACGACTTCGTAGACCATGTGGTGCAGGCCCGAGCCGTCGTCGGTGTCGCCGATATACATGCCCGGGCGCTTGCGCACGGCGTCGAGCCCGCGCAGCACCTTGATGGAATCGGCGCCATAGGCGGCCGAGGCGTCGTCGATATTCTTGGGAACGGCGGTCATATTCAGCCTCGATGCGGATCGCAAACGCCGTCATGGACGGCGAAAAAAACGGCGCGTTCGCGCAGCAGCGCGAAGGCGTCGGGGTCGGCCCCGGTCGCCCAATATTGGGCGCCCAAGGCGTCAAGTTCGTCGAACAACGCCGCCCGTCGGACGGGGTCGAGATGCGCGCAGATTTCGTCGAGCAGCAGGATCGGCGGATGGCCGCGCTCGGCCGCGAGTTCGCGCGCATAGGCGAGCACGAGCGAGATCAGCAGCGCTTTCTGCTCGCCCGTCGAAAGGAATTCGGCGGCCGTGTCCTTCGCCGCCCAATGCGCGCGCAGATCGCCGCGATGGGGCCCGAACGCGGTCGAGCCGCTTTCGGCGTCCGACTGGCGATTGGCGGCCAGGATTTCGCGCGCGCGATCTTCGGCGGCGAGTGCCGGCATTTCCGCGACCAGCGTTTCGATGGCGCCGGTCAATGTCAGATCCGGGGCCGGGAACGCGCCGATATTCGCCTTCACCGCGCGCGCCAATCGCGCGACCGTTTGGCCGCGCGCGATGGCGATGGCGATGCCATGGCGGGCCAGCGAATCCTCCAGCGCCGCGAGCCACGCGTCGTCGCGATTGCCGTCGGCGAGCAGGCGCGCGCGTTCGCGCATCGAATGCTCGTAGGCCGAAACGCGGCCCGCATGTTCAGGATCGAAACCGTAGGCGAGCCGGTCGAGGAAGCGGCGGCGTGCACCCGGCCCTTCCGCGAACAAGCGATCCATTTCCGGCAGCAGCCAGATCACGGAAAGATGTTCGGCGAATTCCTGCTGGCCGCGCACGGGCCGGCCGTCGATGCGCAGAATGCGTTTGTCGCCCTCGCCGCGCCCGGTCCCGAGGCGGATTTCATCTTCGCCCTTGAACACTTGCGCGGCGACCGCCCAGGCGGCGGCGGCACCCCGGCGCTCGGGCTCGGTCACGCGCGCGCGGCGCAAGCCCTTGCCGGGGGCGAGGAACGAGATCGCTTCCAGGATATTCGTCTTGCCCGCCCCGTTGGGGCCAACCAGCGCCACCGGATGCGCGCCGGGCTCGATGCGCAATTCGGCGTAGGAACGGAATTGCGCGAGATCGAGACGCGCGACCGCCGCGGCCGCCTTTGCGGGGCCGGGCGACGGGTTGGCGTGGGCGAGACGGACGCTCAATCCCCTCACACGCGCATCGGCATGAGGACGTAGAGCGCGCTTTGGTCGGCGGAATCGGTCACCACGGTCGGCGAGGCGGCGTCGGCCATTTTGAACGTCGCGTTCTCGCCTTCGATCTGCTCGGCGATGTCGAGCAGATAGCGCGCGTTGAAGCCGATTTCGATCGCGGAGCCTTGATAGGCGACCTCGATCTCCTCGTTCGCCGAACCCGCTTCGGCCGAATTGGCCGACAGCGCCAGCGTGCCCTTGGTCAGGGCCATTTTCACGGCGCGCGACTTTTCGGTCGAAATCGTCGCGACGCGGTCGACGGCGGCGGCAAACTCGTTGCAGTTCACTTCCATCGTCTTGTCGTTGCCCGACGGAATGACGCGCTCGTAATCCGGGAAGGCGCCGTCGATCAGCTTCGACGTCAGCACCGCGTCGCCGAAGGCGAAGCGCACGCGCGTGTCGGACAGCGACACCTCGACGGCACCGTCGACCTCGTCGATCAGCTTGCGCACTTCCATCACCGTCTTGCGCGGCAGGATGACGCCGGGAATGTTCTCGGCCCCCGTCGGCAGCGGCATTTGAATGCGCGCCAAGCGATGCCCGTCGGTCGCGACGGCGCGCAGCACCTTCACGCCGTCGGCGGCGGTCGAGTGCAGGAAAATGCCGTTGAGGTAGTAGCGCGTTTCCTCGGTCGAGATCGCGAAGCGCGTCTTGTCGATGAGCTGCTTGAGCTCGGGCGCGCCAAGCTCGAATTTATGCGGCAAATCGCCCGACGCCATTTTCGGGAAATCGTCGGCCGGCAATGCGGCCAGCGCGAAGGCCGAACGGCCCGCGCGCAACGAGACCTGGCCCTTGCCCGAATCCCATTCGAGGCCGACCTGGCTGCCTTCGGGCAGTTTGCGCACGATTTCGTAGAACGTATGCGCCTGGACGGTCGTGGTGCCCGGCTTGGCGACTTCCGCCGCCACGGTTTCGACGAAGGCGACGTCCATGTCGGTCGCGGTCAGCGCGAGGCCGCCTTTGGCCGACGCGTCGAGCAGCACGTTCGACAGAATGGGGATCGTGTTGCGCCGTTCGACGACGCTTTGGATATGGCCAAGGGCCTTGAGCAGGGCCGCGCGCTCGATCGTGATTTTCATAGGGGCGTGGGCTTTGCGATATGGGGTTTGGCGAATCGAAATTTCGGGTTTCGAGTATACCAAACGGGGCGTGAAGCAAAAGCTTCGCGAGCGCCGAAAAAACCTTGGAAAACCGCGTTATTTCAGCGCTTTACGCGCCGTCTCCGCGACCGCGAGGCGGATCGCGGCCAATTGTACGCGCAAGCCCATCGACGCGAGCGCGGCGGGGTCGGATTCCGGGTCTTTTTTCAGCAATCCTGCAACCATTTCGGGTGTGCGCGGCAAGTGAACGAAGCCGCAGGGCACACCGCGGCCCACGCGCGCGAGCAGCCCGTAAAGGGCGGCGTTGCACAGGAAACGGCCGGGGTCGTCCGACACGCGCGCGGGAATTCCGGCGGCCAGCAAGGCCTTGCGGATCGCCGGGATCGGGAAGGTCGAGGCGCGCGTCGCCGGACCCGCCTTGTCGATCTTGCCTTTGCGCTTCTTGCCGTCGTTGTCGGGGATACGGAAATCGAGCTCGTTATAGGAAACGCTCTCGAGCCGGATCACCGTCTCGCGCTCGGCCAGGCCCAGCGCCACCACGGCGATCGGCTTCACCTCGGCCAAGGCCGTGTCGAGCGCTTCGTCGAGCTTGGCGAGCGACACCGGCAGGATGCGCGCTTCGATCCGCGCATCGCCCGCCCATTCGCCGTCCAATCGCGTGGCGATGGCTTGCGACGGGTTGAAGCGATGGCCGCCGAAGACCTCGAACCCCGTCAGCAGAATGCGCGGGTGACGCGCCATGCGGGATTACGCCTCGAGCATCCGGCGCAAGAGCTCGATATCCTCGCTGAACGCGATATCGGAGCCACGCAATTCCTCGATCTTGCGCACCGCGTGCATGACCGTGGTGTGGTCGCGCCCGCCGAATTTGCGGCCGATTTCCGGCAGCGAACGGCTGGTGAGCTGCTTGGCGAGATACATCGCCACCTGGCGGGGCCGCGCCACCGCGCGCGCGCGCCGGGGCGAATGCATGTCGGCGAGGCGGATCGCGAAATGCTCGGCGACCTTCTTCTGGATCTCCTCGATCGTCACGCGGCGATCGGAAGCGCGCAGAATGTCGTGCAGCACTTCCTGCGCGCCTTCGAGGCTGATCGGTCGGCCGATCAGCGTTGCATGCGCCACGATGCGGTTCAGCGAGCCTTCGAGTTCGCGGACATTCGCCACGATCTTGTGGGCGAGGAATTCGAGAACCTTCGGCGGCACGATCGTGCCCAGCTTCTCGGCCTTCGTTTCCAGAATGCCGAGGCGCAATTCGTAGGTCGTCGGGTGGATGTCGGCGACGAGGCCCCAGCCCAGGCGCGAGCGCACGCGGTCTTCGAGGCCTTCCAGATCGGCCGGCGATTTATCCGCCGACAGCACGATCTGCTTGTTCTGATCCACGAGCGCGTTGAACGTGTGGAAGAACTCTTCCTGCGTCGCGTCTTTGCCCGAGATGAACTGGACGTCGTCGACCAGCAGCACGTCGACCGAGCGGAACTGCTCCTTGAAGGACATCGTGTCCTTGAAGCGCATCGCGCGGATGAACTGGTACATGAACTTCTCGGCCGAGAGATAGACGACCCGGCGCGAGGGATGCTTTTTACGGATATGCCACGCGATCGCGTGCATCAGATGGGTCTTGCCCAGACCCACGCCGCCATACAGGAACAGCGGATTGAACGGCACCTTGGCTTCTTCCGCCACGCGTTTGGCGGCGGCGGCGGCGAATTCGTTCGACTTGCCGGTGACGAAGCTTTGGAAGGTGAAGCGCGGATCCAGGGGTGCCCCGAAATCCTCGACCTCGTCCTGACCGGCGCGCGCGACCGCCGGGGCGGGCGGCGCCATGCCGATCCGCGCGGTCGGCGACGACGCCTGGGTGCGCGCACCCTGGGTCGTCACGAACAGCGACGAGCCGGGACCCGGCTGCGCGGTCGACGAGGATTGCATCGGCGGGGCGGCCATCTGGACGACGACTTCGATCAGACGGATCGCCTTGTTCTCCGCCCGCCACAGCGACTTGATGCGGTCGGCGTAATGCTGGCGCACCCAGTCCTGCATGAAGCGCGTGGGTACGGCGATACGTACAACGCCGTCATCCTGGCCCACAAGGGTCAAAGGCTTCAGCCAAGAGCGATAGGCCGCTTCGCCGAATTCCACCTTCAGACGGGCGCGCACGCGCACCCATTGGGCTTCCAGGCTGGGGCCGAGATCGGTCGGACGCATCGTCGTTACTCCTGCGTCCAAGGGAGACCGGCGACTTTCCAGCCGCCGAGGCGGCCGCGATGGCCGTCCGGATCTTTGTCGCCTTCGAAACCGCCGGCGAGATTATAGGCGCGCGCATAGCCAAGGCCCGTCGCCGCGATGGCGGCGGCCCGGCTGCGGCCGCCCGAACGGCACAGGAAGATCACCGGCGAGGCCTTGGGCACGGCCGCCACGACCGCGGGGCCGAATTCGCCGTTGGGAATCATCTGCGCGCGGCCGTCCGCCGCGGTCGCGTAATTCTGCCACGCCACGAATAACGGGGCCTTGCCGAGCTTGGCGAGCGCGGGCACGCCCACGAAGGTCCATTCGGCGCGGCTGCGCACATCGACCAACACCGCGTCTTTTTCGGATTCCAAAAGAGCCCACGCATCGCGCGGCGTGAGATCGCCCGCGTAGCCGAGATTGTTGTTCGCCCGACCGTCTTGCGCCGCTTCGCCCATCACCGTTCAACCACTCGCTTCTTTACTGCCGACAAATGACCCCCGCCGGTCGGACCGGTCGCGCGACTTCGGCGCCCGGCGCAGCCGTGGGAACTTCCGTTCCGCGCGCTTGCGTTCGATCAGCTCTTGGCCGATCGGCGCGCGGAACGTCCGCCGCCGCCCGGCCATCGGGGCGGCGCGAACAATGCCAATCGGGGGTTGTCGCCGTAGGAAACGCGGCGGCCGAAGCACGGCGCCGCAGGGTCGCGCGAAGAAATCATCCGGGAGGAAATCAAACTCACAATAGCCGTCCCCTGCGATAGAGTCTGTGTTGCTCCAGACTTCCGATCGCCCGCCCCTTCGTTGATCGCCTTCGCGTCGCTCGACGCATCGGCGGCCGATCGGTTGCGGGTGTTCGGCGCGGCGTCCTGTTCGGACTTGTCTTGCGCCAACTTGTCTTGCGCCGTCGCGATTACTATCCAGTCCGAAGGACGGCGCCACATTCTCGTCTCCACGTTCGATCGAACCCAAGTGATAGGCGGACCGGAAGGTCCGTATATCGAGCCGGGTCGACGCTAGCCAAATCGGTGGGCCGCCCCTTGTCTTCGTCACGCGTCGCCGGTTTCATCCGGCGTCATCGTTCCGACGACGATCCGACTTAATCATGCTCGCGCGAGACTCGCAACTGGAGTCATGCGGAATACGAGTCCGATTTTTGAATCGCGCGCGGCGTTGCGCGAATGCATCGCGAAACATTCAATGCCTCGCGAAAAAAAAACTGTGCGCGCATGCGCACCACTTCCGATTCAACGACTTGCGCGGCGTTCCTTCGCGCGCAAAAGAAACGCCGCCCGCGCAGGAACGCGGGCGGCGTAAAAATCAAGCGCGGAATCGCCTGCGCGATACCGCGTGCGCTTAAAATTAAGCGCCGATTTTTTTGATGCGCTGGGCGAGGCGCGACACTTTGCGCGACGCCGTGTTCTTGTGCAGCGTGCCCGTCTTCGCACCACGCGCGATGATCGGCTGCGCGGCGCGCAACGCTTCGGCCGCGACTTTCTTGTCGCCGGTCTCGATCGCGTCTTCGACCTTCTTGATCGCGGAGCGGATACGGCTCACGCGCGTGCGGTTGACTTCGGTGCGGCGCAGCGTCTGACGCGCGGCCTTTTTCGCGGAGGAGGTGTTCGCCATTTTATCTCTCGATATGGGATTCCGGATCGCGTCGAAGCCGGACGGCCCCTTCGCGAAGGTCGCGGGTTATAGCCCCCGTTCGCGCACCCCGTCAACCGGCCGGAAAGTGGCGGGGAATCAACGGTTTTTCCACTGCGGCGGACGCTTCTCGGCGAACGCGGCCATCCCTTCCTTCTGATCTTCGGTCGCGAAGGTGGCGTGGAAGGTGCGGCGTTCGAAGCGGATCCCTTCGGAAAGCGTCGTTTCGTACGCGCGATTGACCGCTTCCTTGGCCATCATCACGATCGGCCGCGACAGTCCTGCGATCTTCGCCGCGACCTTGATCGCTTCGTCGACCAATTCGGCAGCCGGTACGACGCGGCTGACCAAGCCGGCGCGCTCGGCTTCGGCCGCATCCATCATGCGGCCGGTCAGGCACATTTCCATCGCCTTGGATTTGCCCACGAAACGCGTCAGGCGCTGCGTGCCGCCCGCCCCCGGGATTGTGCCGA
>PVXE01000074.1 GCA_014444615.1 Tagaea sp. CACIAM 22H2
GCCGTTGCGCACCATCAGCGCGAAATAGATGCGATAGGCGAGTGCCGTCGACGCCAGCGCCAACGCGAGCACCGACGCGATCACCTCGAAGGACGGTATCGGCAGCGTCCACGGCGTATCGATGACGAGTGCCATCGGAATTGCGAGCAGGCTCGAGCCGATCAACTGCCCCGCCGCCGGCACCACCGGCGGAAGCCCGCGAAAACGCCGCGCCCACATCAGCGCGATCGCGTAGCTGAATGTCGCGACAAGGAAGGCGAGTTGCGACAACCCCGCCGTCCCTAGCCCGCCGAGCGCTTCGGGCCCGATCAGCAACGCGACACCCGCGATCCCGACCAGCACGCCCGCCAAGCGCAGGCCGGTCAGTTTTTCGTCGTCGGTCATGAAATGCGCGAGCAGGATCGTCCATAGCGGCGTGGTCGAATTGACGATAGCGGCGGCGCCAACGCCCAGCTCCTTCTGGCCCCAAAAATTGAGACCGAAGGGAATGATGTTGTTGAGGAAGCCCATCACCAGACAGGCGAACCAGATGCGCTTCGGGATCGCGAGGCCTTGAACGCGCAGCCAGACGAGCAACGCCGCCGCCGCGAGGCCGACACGCAACGCTACCAGCGTGAAGGTCGGGATCGTATCGACCGCGATCTTGGCGAACAGAAACGACCCGCCCCATAGGCAGGATAGGACGATCAGCATCGCCCAGGCTTTGCCATCCAATTTCATGGGCGGGTTTTGCGGCGAAGCCAGGCGGTCCGCCACCCGCTTCTTGCGCGACGCCTCAAGCGACCGAAATGCCGCGCGCGGCGACGGCCGATTTGAACGCGGCGAAACGCGCGCGCAGATCGGCGATCGCAGGCACATCATGCGCGTAGGCGCCGTCTTCGATGCGCTGTTCGATATCGGCGGCCAGCGCCGCGAGCGACGTGGCGCCGAAACTGCCGGCGGCACTTTTCAGCGAATGCACCGCGCGATGCATCGCCGCGGTCTCGCCCTTCGCTTCCGACAGCGCCTCGAACTCGGCGATCTTGGCGACCGCCTCGCCATAGAAGGTGCGCAGCAGGCGCGGCAGAATCTCCGCCCCCACTTCCTCGGTCAGTTGGTCGAGCGTCGCCCAATCGAACTCGGTCATGGACGAAAATTACCCGGGTCGCGCCCGGCTGACCAGACTTACCGCCGAAATTATTGCGCCGCGGCCGCGACCGGCTTCTTGCCCGCCGTTTCGGCGAGATACGCCATCGCCGCATCCACGCCGCCCTTCTTGTGCGGAACGTTCGCCAGCGTCAGGCCCATTTCCACGCCCGCCAGCGTGCCCATCAGCATCAGATCGTTGAACGATCCCAGATGCCCGATGCGGAACACCTTGCCCGCGACCTTCGACAGGCCCTGGCCCAGCGACATGTCGAAGGCGTCGAGTACGGCTTTGCGGAATTTGTCCGCGTCGTGGCCCGCCGGCATCAGCAGTGCGGTCAGCGCCGACGAATACTCCTTGGGCTCCAAGCACAGAATTTCGAGGCCCCAGGCGCGGGCCGCGCGGCGCGTCGCCTCCGCATGGCGGTCGTGGCGCGCGAAGACATTGTCGAGACCTTCCTCGTGCAGCATGTCGATCGCTTCGCACAGCCCGTAGAGCAGGTTCGTCGCGGGCGTGTAAGGGAAATAGCCGTTGGCGTTGGCGGCGATCATCTCGTCCCACGCCCAGAAGGATTTGGTCAGCTTCGCGGTCTTGGAAGCTTCCAACGCCTTCTTGGAAACCGCGTTGAACGACAGACCCGGCGGCAGCATCAAACCCTTCTGCGAGCCCGCGACGCAAACGTCCACGCCCCATTCGTCGTGGCGATAATCGATCGAGCCCAGCGACGAAATCGTATCGACCATCAGCAAGGCGGGATGCTTGGCGCGATCCATCGCCTTGCGCACTTCGCCCACGCGCGTCGTGCAGCCGGTCGAGGTTTCGTTATGGACGACCATCACCGCCTTATAGGCGTGGCCCTTGTCGGCGGTGAGTTTCGCTTCGACCGCGGCGGGGTCCACGCCATGGCGCCAATCGCCTTCGACGAACTCGACTTCCAGCCCCAGCTTGCCCGCCATCTTGCGCCACAGCGTGGCGAAATGGCCGGTCTCGAACATCAGCACCTTGTCGCCGGGCGACAGCGTGTTGACGAGGGCCGCTTCCCACGCCCCCGTGCCCGAGGCCGGGAAGATGATCGCGTGGCCTTCGGTCGCCTTAAAGATCGTCTTCATGCCCGCGAGCGCCTTGCGCCCGATCGCGCCGAATTCCGGCCCGCGATGGTCGATCGTCGGATTGTCGATCGCGCGCAACACCCGCTCGGGCACGTTGGTGGGCCCCGGGATCTGCAGGAAATGGCGGCCGGATGCGGCGTTGCTCAGCTTGATCATGGGGGCGCTCCCTCGGGGCTTGGTTGATGTGGTATACCAAATGACTCAAAATCCGTCAATCTGGCTTTTCATGCGCGATTTTTTGGTATACCAATAAGGAATGCCGGATGATTCCTCCCTTCCCGTCACTCTGCCCGCCAAGGCGGTGGATGCGCTGCGCCAGATGATACTGGACGGCGAATTGGCGCCGGGCGCACGGCTCAGCGAGCGCGCTTTGGGCGAGCGCTTGGGCGTGTCGCGCACGCCGTTGCGCGAAGCCTTGCGCATGCTGGCGAGCGAAGGCTTGGTGCGGCACGAGCCCAATCGCGGCGCCGTCGTCGCGCCGCTCGACCGTGCGGATATCGAAGCGACGTTCGAGTTGCTCGCGGCCCTTGAAGGTCTCGCGGGCGAACTCGCCGCCCAGCGTATCGACGCGGCACAACTCGCCGAGATCAAGGCGCTGCATTTCGAAATGCGCGCCCATCACGCGCGCGGCGACCGCGCCGCCTATTTCCGTGCCAACCAGGATATCCATCGCCATATCGCCGCCGCCGCGAACAACCCCGTGCTGGTCGAGACGTTCGAGCGTTTGAACGCGCGCGTCAAACGCGTGCGCTACGCCGCGAACCTTACGCCCGAACGCTGGGCCAAGGCGGTCGAGGAGCACGAGCGCATGATCGCCGCGTTGGATGCGCGCGATGGCGCAGCTTTGCGTGCGATTTTGGAAGCGCATCTCGCCGGTAAGCGCCAATCGGTCCTTGCCGCTTTCGCGGGTACAGCCGAAGCCTACGACTAAGAAAATAAAGCCGAGGGAAGAAACATGCCGCTCGACGCCCCGCTTGCTTCCGATCTCGAAGCGCGCCTAAAGCGCGAAGTCGAAGGCGACGTGTTGTTCGGCGCGTTCGATCGCGGCCGCTACGCGACCGACGCGTCGATCTATCAGATCGACCCGGTCGGTGTGGTGATCCCGCGCAACGCCGAAGCCGCGCGCATCGCGATCCAGATCGCGTCGGAAATGGGCGTGCCGGTGTTGCCGCGCGGCGGCGGCACGTCGCAATGCGGCCAAACGGTCGGCGCGGCGCTGGTCATCGACAATTCGAAGCATCTCAATAAGCTTCTGTCGGTCGAGGGCGACGTCGCGACCGTCGAGCCCGGCATCGTGCTCGATCATTTGAACGCCCAACTCAAATCGACCGGCCAATGGTTCCCGGTCGACGTTTCGACCTCGGCGCAGGCGACGATCGGCGGCATGGCGGGGAACAATTCCTGCGGCTCGCGCTCCATCGCCTATGGCAACATGGTGCATAACGTGCTGGGCATCGACGCGTTGCTCGCCGACGGCACGCAAGCGCATTTCGGGCCGGTCGGCGGCAATCTCGAAGGGCTTAGCGGCCCGTCGCGCTTCGTCGATATCGTGCGCGCGATCCGCGCCATCGCCGAACGCGAAGCCGACGAAATCGAAGCGCGTTACCCCAAGCTGCTGCGCCGCGTGGGCGGCTACAATCTCGAAACCGTCAAACCGACGGGCCACAACCTCGCCCATTTGCTGGTCGGCTCGGAAGGCACGCTCGCCTATTCGCGCGCGCTCAAACTCAAACTCTCGCCGCTGCCCAGACACAAGACGCTCGGCGTCGTGCACTACCCGAATTTCCGTCAGGCGATGGAAACGACGCAGCATATCGTCAAGCTCGGCCCCGTCGCGGTCGAGTTGGTCGATCGCACGATGATCGATCTGTCGCGCTCGATCCCCGCTTATGCCGGCATCGTCGCGAAATTCCTGAAGGGCGAGCCCGACGCGATCCTGCTGGTCGAGTTCGCCGGCGAGGACAAGGACACGCAGGTCCGCAAACTCAAAGACCTCGTTACGCTGATGGCCGATCTGGGCTTGCCCGGCTCGGTCGTCGAGATTCCCGACGCAGCCCTTCAGAAGGACGTTTGGGAGGTCCGCAAAGCGGGCCTCAACATCATGATGTCGATGAAGGGCGACGGCAAACCCGTCTCGTTCATCGAGGATTGCGCGGTGCCGCTCGAACACCTCGCCGACTACACGTCGCGCCTGACCGAGGTGTTCCACAAGCACGGCACCAAGGGCACGTGGTACGCCCACGCGTCGGTCGGCTGCCTGCATGTCCGCCCGATCCTGAACATGAAGCAGGACGGGGCGGCGAAGATGGCCGCGATCGCCGAGGAGGCCGCCGCCTTGGTGCGCGAATACAAGGGTGCGTATTCCGGCGAGCACGGCGATGGCTTGGTACGTTCGCAATGGATCGCGCCTTTCTTCGGGCCGCGCCTGACGGGTGCCTTCGGCGAGATCAAGAAGCTGTTCGATCCCAAGGGCGTGATGAACCCCGGCAAGATCGTCGAACCGCCGCGCCAAGACGACCGCACGCTGTTCCGCTTCAAGCCCGGCTACAAGACCGACGCGATTCCGACCGTGCTCGACTGGTCCGAGTGGGGCGGTTTCGCCGGTGCGGTCGAGATGTGCAACAACAACGGCCATTGCCGGAAATTCGACGCCGGCACGATGTGCCCCAGCTATCGCGTCACGCGGCAAGAGAAGGATCTGACGCGCGGGCGCGCGAATACGCTGCGCCTGGCCATCTCCGGGCAGTTGGGCGCGGATGCGCTGACTTCGGACGCGATGTACGAAACGATGCGCCTGTGCGTCGGCTGCAAGGGCTGCAAGCGCGAATGCCCGACCGGCGTGGACATGGCGAAGATGAAGGTCGAGTTCCTTCATCACTACAAAACGCGCCATGGCCACACAATCTTCGACAAGCTCGTCGGCTATCTGCCGCGCTATGCGTCGATCGCCTCGAAATTGGGGCCTCTGCTTGCACTGCGCGACAAGATCCCGGCCCTCGCGCGATTTTCCGAAAGCCTGACCGGCTTCGCCGCATCGCGCAGCCTGCCAAGCTGGGCCGCGAAGCCGTTCCGCGCGCGCGAGGCGCAATCCCAGAACGCCGAAGTCGCGTTCTTCGCCGACACGTTCAACACGTGGTTCGAGCCGGAGAATGCGCGCGCCGCGATCCGCGTGCTGCAATCGGCCGGCTACAAGGTGCATGTGCCCACCGCCAAGGACGGCGGGCGGCCCTTGTGCTGCGGTCGCACCTTCCTGTCGGCGGGCTTGGTCGATGAAGGCAAGCGCGAAGCGCAGCGCCTGATCGACGCGATGTTGCCATTTGCCGAGAAGGGCATTCCCATCGTCGGCCTGGAGCCTTCCTGCCTGTTCGCACTGAAGGACGAGTTGTCGTCGCTGCTATCAGGTGCGGATGCTGCCAAGATTGGCGCGGCGGCGATGCTGTTCGAGGAATTCCTCGCCCGCGAAGCCAAGGCCGGCCGCTTGAAGCCGATCTTCAAGGCGCTGCCGGAGGCCAAGGCGCTGGTCCACGGTCATTGCCATCAGAAGGCCTTCGGCGCGGCGAACGCCACGCTCGATGCGCTCAGACTGATCCCGGGCCTGACGCCCAGCCTGATCGAATCCTCGTGCTGCGGCATGGCCGGTGCGTTCGGCTACGAGCCCGCAAATATCGAAACGTCGAAGGCGATGGCGGAAGCGTCGCTGCTGCCGGCGATCCGCAAGGCGGGCGACGATACGTTGATCGTCGCCGACGGCACCTCGTGCCGCCACCAGATCGCCGATCTGGGCGGGCGCGCGGCCGTTCACGTCGCGCGGGTCTTGGAACGCGCGCTGGCCTAGGCGGATTTCTTTGCGGCGATTTCGCGCGCGGCGCGATTGGCGAGCGTTTGCCAATGGCCGAGCGAAATCAGATGGCAATGGACCGCCGCGATCCAGCCCTTCTTGCGCCAGTCGAGATAGATATCGTCGGGCAGCGCGTCGAACTTCGCGGGATCGACGGTGCGGAAACCTTGCAGCGTCAAATCCTTGCCGCCGGGCAACTGCGCCTTGGCGTTGTTGTCCATCAGCAGGTTCTGTTCGGCCAGCGCCTTCACGAAGCTGACGGCGAAATCATGCTGCGCATGGAAATCGCCCGAGAAACGCAACGCGTCGTCGACCACCTTGCCGGGCTTGCCATCGGCTTCGAAGAACGGCTTGTCGCCCGCGTCGGCGATGGCGTTCGCACCCGCTTCCAGGCACAGCACGAACTGCCCGTCCGGCGCCTGGGTGAAGATGAAGGGGTAACGGCGGACATAGGCCGGGATGTAATGGTCGTCGGCCCAGAAGCCCTCGGCCGTGACGAACAAATTATGCGCGTTCTCCAGCCCCAGCACCGCGAGCGGGCCGCCTTGCGCGTTGGCCGGGAACACGATCGGATAATGCCGCGCGGCGAAGGCCATCTCCGCCATGCCCAGCGGCACGAAAGAAGCGGCGCGCGCGAAACGCAAATTCGTCGGGGCAGCATAGAATTTGCCCGCATGAGCGACGCGATCCACCGGGATCGGCTTCGAATAAAGCACCGGCAGTTGGGCATTGGCGGCGTCGGTCATATTTTTCTCACGCGGCTGAATCGGGACGCGGCAAAGTACCATGACCGTGCCGTGTTTTCGCCATTTTCGCGCGCAAGCCTGCACGTGCCAAATCCGGCCCGCCTATGCTATGCCGTTTGGCCCTGGGGGAGTTCGCATGCGTTTTGCCGCCGCCCTATCGATGTTGTTCGCCGCGACGATCGCCGCGGCCGCGCCGGCGCGCGCGGCCGAGTGGACGAGTGCGGGCGAAACCGCGAGCGGCAATCCCGTGTTCGTCGATATCGCGGGCATGCGCTCGGCCGGGCAGATGCACACAGCGTGGATTCGCGTCGTCTACAAGGCGCCGATCCAAGCCGGCAATTCGCGCGTCGCGTCGATGCAGGCGCTCGCGCATTTCGACTGCGCGTCGGGCGAGAACGCGGGCATCCGCGTGTTGATGTACGAGGACGAGGCGGGCGAAAATCTCGCCATTTCGCGCGAGGAACGCGAAATGCGCTTCGGAACCGAGCCCGACGGCTCTGTCGGGCGCATCGCGCATGCGCTGATCTGCAAAGACGCGCCGAAACCCGCTCAATAACGCTCGACCAATTCGGCGTGGCGCGCGACGCACGCGGCCAGCGCGAAATCACGCAGCACCTTGGCGCGCGCGCGCGTGCGCATCGCCCGATAGGCGGCGGGCTTCTCCAACACCGCCGCCACCGCATCGGCCAAGCCGTCGCGATCGAAAAAATCGACCAGCACGCCCGACTTGCCGTCCTCGATCGCCTCGGGCACGGGGCCGGTACGCGAGGCGACGATCGCGCATTCCGCGGCCATCGCCTCCAGCAGCGACCAGGACAGCGCGAAAGGATAGGTCAGATACACATGCGCCGCCGAGACTTGCAGCACCTTCAAATAGGTCTCGTAGGGCACGCGGCCGAGGAAATGCACGCGACTGAGGTCGAGTTGATCGCGCATCTCGGCCAGATAGCGTTCCTTGTAGCTGATGCCGTCCGGCGGCTTGATGCCGTAGCTGACGCCATCGCCGCCGACGATCAGCACCTGCGCGTCCGGCACTTTCGCCAGCAGGCGCGGCAGGGCGCGCATGAAGACGTGATAGCCGCGATAGGGTTCGAGATTGCGGTTCACGAAAGTGACGATCTTTTGCCCGGCGGCGAAGCGGCGCCCCGCAATCTCCAGCACGGCGCCCGGATCGGCGACGACGCGATCGACGTCGATCCCGTCGAAGCAGGTTTCGATGCGCGGCCGATAGACGTCCGGAAAGCGATCGCGCTGCCAGGCGGTGGGCGCCACGGCCCCGTCCATCGCGTCGAGGGCGAGCAGCTGCGCGGCCGAGCGCGCACGCAAACGCGCGGGTCCGTCGAACGCCGGATGCGGGAATTCGGGATCGAAGCCGAAATCGCCGCCTTCGGCGCGATAGAAGAACTCGAGATAGAGATGCAGCTTCGCAGCCGGCAGCGCGTCTTTCAGGAACAGCGATTCGCCCCAGCCGGGATTGGCGCAGATCACGTCGGGCACGAAGCCTTCGCGCGCGAGATCGATCGCGGCGCGCGCGCAGGCCTCGCCGCGCAGGATTTTGGTCTCAAAATCCTGGCTCCAAGGATGGGCCGCCAGCGTCGTGCCGCGTTTGGGCGCATAGCGACGAACCATCGTGTCGCCCGCCTGCCCGCCCCGCTCGATCGCCAGCGCCATCGTGCGATGCCCGCGCCGCGCCAATTCGGGGGCCAGATGCAGATATTGGCCGGGGAAATTCTGGTGGACGAACAGGATGTTCATGCCCCGGCACCCTGGCAAGACCGCCCCCTTCCCGCAAGCTTGCCTTCCGTCCCCGGGTGGGCTACATGACCCGGCCTCGCGGGCGCCACGACCCGCTGGGACCCTTCTTGGGGCGGCGTAGCTCAGTGGTAGAGCAGGGGAATCATAATCCCTTGGTCGGGGGTTCAAATCCCTCCGCCGCTACCAACCCGGTCGTCCGGACCGGCTCCCCACGAGCATTCCGGATACCCGAATAACCATCTGAAAAACATGAATGATCCGGAACGTGCACGGCGAATGCCGTGCGCGAATGCCGGTTCGTCGTGTTTTGTCGGATGGAACGGTCGCGCGGTAAATTTGGACCATTTTGGGAACACTTACCCCCAAAGCTACCCCCAAAATACCCCCAAAACGGTCATCGCGATTCCTCGGTCAGCGCCCTCGTCTCCACTCAAATCGAGGGCTCCAAACCATGGCGACCATCTGCAAGATCCGTTGGCAAAACATCGACGGATCGACGAGCGAACGTTGGCTCGTCGAGTGGCGGGACAAGGCCGGAAAGCGGTCGCGCCGCCAGTTCAAAACCCAACCCGAAGCCAAGAGGTTCCACGCGACGGTCGAGTTGGGCGTCGCCCCTGCCCCGACCGGTTCCGGCGGCGAAATCATCCGGTTTACGGATGCCGCCCTCGAGTTCATCCAGAGCCGGATCAAGCTCGGTCGCGAGCCGAGCACCTGGCGCGCCTACGACCGGCATTTACGCCTGCATCTCGAACCGTTGATCGGCGAGGAAGATGTCCGCGCGCTGCGCCGCGTCCATTTCCACGAATTGCAGGAGCGGCTGCTGGCCAAGTTGAGCCCCGCCCTCGCCAAGGCGGTGTTCGTCACGGCGCGCGCCGTGATGGCTTATGCGGTCGAACGCGAATGGCGGCTGGACGATCCCGCGAAGACCGTTCGCTTCAAACGCGCCGGTCGCGACCAAGCGCGGATCGACATTCCACCGAAGGCCGATATCCGCCGGCTGCTCGACGCGTTTGGTGCGGCCGAGGTCGCGGCAGGCGCGGCGCCGTCGCGCGCCTTCATGCTCGTGCGTATCGCGATCGGCACCGGCATGCGCGCATCGGAGATACGGGGCTTGCGCGTCGCCGACCTGAAGCTCGATCGCACACCCGCACAGGTCGAGGTGACGCAGCGCGCCGATCAATGGAAGCGGATCGGGCCGCCGAAGTCGCGCAACGGGCGGCGGACGATCCCGATTGGGCCGGAGCTCGCCGCCCTGCTCCGAAGCTGGCTGCCGTTACGCCCGAACCTCGACAGCCCTCTCGTCTTCCCGACCGAGACGGGCGCCGTGATGGACCTGAGCAACTTCGAGCATCGCAACTGGCGGCCGACACTCAAGCGCCTCGGCCTCGCTGGTCCGAAAGCCGATCCCGGCTGCCGCAAATGGACGTTCCATCTGCTACGCCACATCTACGCGAGCCAGCTGATCGAACTGGGCCTCAACCCCAAGCAGGTTCAAATGCGCCTCGGCCATGGCTCGGTGACCATGACGCTCGACGTCTACGGCCATCTCTGGCGCGACGCCGAACGCGAACAGCAAGAGGTGGAGGCGTTCGAGGCGAAGATGCGACTAGCTTAACTGCGCACCCCAAACATAGGGCGGCGAGTTAAGTAATTTCACGATACAGATCGGACAAAAGCTGTGCGGTCTCTCCAAGCAAAATGACGAATGGACTCTAGTTCAAAACGGGTGAGTTAACGGGCTCAGGCAAGTTGCTGCAAAACAAGTTCCAGGAGATCTAGCGTCGCTGTTTAGATCCTATAATTCACTAGTCGTGCAGATTGTTGCAATCACTACGTTCGCTTGATAGCGTTTTCCGATTAGCGCGTCCGGAGGCAGCAATGCATTTGAATCACTTAGAAATTGCCAATTTTCGAAAATTAAAGGCCGTTCGAATAGATATCGCGAATGACGTAACGGTTTTTGTTGGCGCAAATAATAGCGGCAAGACTTCAGCTATTCTCGCGCTACGCCGGTTCTTAATTGAAAATGGACGGCGGTTCCGAATTCAGGATTTTACATTATCTTGGTGGAGAGAAATCGATAAAATTGGCGAAGAATGGTACGCAGCAAGCCAATTAAACGAAAAGCTTGAGACCGGCATTGAGCGGTGGCTTGCCCTCGTCCCAACATTGGATATCTGGTTTGAAATCAACGCCAATGAAATTCACTATGTAAGCTCATTAATTCCGGACCTTTCATGGACCGGCGGACTCCTAGGTGTCCGTGTCCGTTTTGAACCTGCTGATATCGAGAAATTAGCAAATGAATTCCTAGCCACGATAACTGAAGCAAATTTGCTAAAATCTCTAGTTACATCACAAACTTCGCTCGAGACTATTGCGCAAGAAGGAAAGCAATCGACCGCAGAAGAGGCTCCAGCTGAACTCGAAGGCGAGCAGCCCGCTCAGGCACAACTCAGTAAGGGAGGGAACGCCGCCAGTGCGCAAAGCGTCTCTGCCGGGACTGATCTGGTTCTGTGGCCTAACTGCTTAATCGACTTTCTAGACAAGAAGCTGGGCGAGCACTTCACGATAAAGCTCTACGCACTTGACCCAACGAAACTTTCCGCACCCAAGAACGGCCAAGCACTTTTACAGGAGCTGCCCGTTGATGCTGTGGCAATCGAGGGAACCGCTTTAAGTTCGCTAATCCGAATTAATGAAATAAATGCACAGCGTGGCTTGGGTGAGGCTGATCAAGGCGATAGCAGCTCGACTTCGAATTCCGATCTTCACAAGCTGTCAAATCAATTGCGATCGTACTATGCAAAGCACCTTGATCCGACTGAGTCACCAGATATTAAAGATATAGAAGCGCTGCAAGTTCTCCAGTCAGCACAATCCATATACGACGGCCGACTGAATGAGAGCTTCGCTCCGGCGATAGATGAGGTCCAGGATCTTGGATATCCGGGTGTCTCGGATCCCAAACTAAAGGTCGCTTCTCAGATCAAGACGATCGAATCGCTGGACCATGAAGCTGCGGTTTCTTTTGTTATCGACCACAAAGGGGTCGGCAGCGCTTCGACCGAGCTTCGTCTTCCAGAAGGCTATAATGGGCTCGGATATCAGAATCTTATTTCGATGATATTTAGATTAATGAGTTTTCGTGACGCCTGGATGCGTGTCGGAAAGGCGTCACTAAAATCGGACATTGAGTTTATCGAGCCCCTCCATTTGGTTCTCGTAGAGGAGCCAGAAGCTCACCTTCATGCCCAGGTCCAGCAGGTATTCATTCGCAAAGCGTATGATGTCTTGCGCAAACATAAGAATCTAGGGGCGAGCAAAGAGCATCACACTCAGCTTATCGTAAGCACCCACTCAAGCCACGTCGCCCACGAGACATCATTTTCGCAACTTCGGTATTTCAGAAGATTACCTGCCGGCATGGCGGCATCTGTTCCAGTTTCAACAGTTATAAATTTAACTTCTGCGTTCGGAGATGGGGATACAGAGAGGTTTGTTTCTCGTTATTTGAGATCTCAGCACGCCGATCTTTTTTTTGCCGACGCGGCTATTCTTGTTGAAGGATCTGCCGAAAGGATGCTGGTTCCGGCTTTTATACGCACTCAATTCAAGTTTCTTAATCAATGCTATATATCGATTTTAGAAATCGGCGGGAGTCATGCCCACTTGCTCCGCCCACTTATTAATCATCTTGGTTTAATAACTTTAATAATTACAGACTTGGATGCAGGAGACGGATCGACTAGAAAGTCGAAGCCAGTTTCTCGTGGAGCTTTACAGAAAACAAACAATCCAACACTAAGAGATTGGCTCCCTAAAAAGGAAAGCATCGATGACCTTCTGAATGCAAATGACGCCGAAAAGATTCTAGACGTAGATGATCTTTACGCTGTTCGTGTTGCCTACCAGACTCCAATTCAAGCAACACTTGGAACCAACTCAGCTGCGCAGGAAGCACTATCCAACACATTTGAAGATGCGCTGGCGTTCGAAAACCTAGAGTATTTTAAGACTCTGAACGGCACAGGCCTTGTAAAGAAATTTAAGAAAATCATTGAGGGAAGCAGCACCATCGCGGAGGTAGCTAAAGGCTTCTCAGAAAACTTGAAGAGTGGCGGAAAGGCTGCGTTCGCGCTTGATGTTTTGTATGGCAAAGATTTCGAAAGTTTACGCACACCTAGGTACATTGCAGAGGGGCTGACTTGGCTTGAAAAGCGCCTCAACAAAAAGCAGACTTTAGTAT
Source organism: Tagaea sp. CACIAM 22H2 (assembly GCA_014444615.1). Classification (GTDB taxonomy): domain Bacteria; phylum Pseudomonadota; class Alphaproteobacteria; order CACIAM-22H2; family CACIAM-22H2; genus Tagaea. The sequence continues at coordinate 12,824 of PVXE01000074.1, forward strand.
CACCAAATAATGGATCATCTATTCTTCCACCTGTTAGCACGGTCGCAGAAGCTGCTGGCCATGCAGATACGGCCACCGCTTTGGTGTCTCCAGCCGCTAGCGTCGGAGCTTAGTCGTGGCTCCCTTGCAAACTTCGGAAGCCCCGAATTTGGACTCACAAATTGACCGTCAAATTATTGACTTTTTAAGCGGTCCAGACTCGAAGAGTTTCATTCTGTATGCTGGAGCCGGCTCTGGAAAGACACGGTCATTGGTCAACGTAGTAAATTCTCTGCGTAAGTTGAACTCGAGTAGCTTTAAATTTTCTGGCCGTCGCATTGGCATTATCACTTATACAAACGCTGCCTGTGATGAGATTAAGCATCGCCTTCAGTTTGATCCGATCGTTGAAGTTTCAACGATCCATTCGTTTGCTTGGTCGTTAATTGCAGGATTCAATTCAGATATTCGTAAATGGCTAGATTTAAATCTAAAGGAAGAGATCTCTGACTTACTTCAAAAGCAAGAAAAGGGTCGCGCGGGGAAAGCCTCCGAAGAACGAGCGCGCTCGATCCAATCAAAAACTAAAAGAATTGAGAACATAAAGAGCGTCAAGACGTTTACTTACAGTCCAAACTCAAACAATACGGCCCGCGACTCGCTCAATCACAGCGAGGTCATCTCAATTACGTCGAGTTTTCTGACAAGCAAGACTGCACTGCAGAAAATTTTGATTGGTAAATTCCCGATCCTCCTGATTGATGAAAGTCAGGATACCAATAGGAATTTGATGGATGCGTTTCTCTGCGTCCAAAGTCAAAACCCAAAATCATTTTCCCTTGGCCTAATTGGCGACGGAATGCAGAGAATCTACTCTGATGGAAAAGCTGACCTTGAAAGATCTATCCCGGGCGATTGGGTCAGACTCAAGAAGTCCATGAATTATAGATCTCCAGGTCGAATTATTTCTCTGATCAATAAAATTCGGTCGTCGACCGATCATCTTGTGCAGACTGGTGCTAGGTCTGTTGAGGGACTGGCGCGGATTTTTGTGGTTTCTAGCAAGGCCCAGGGAAAACAAGCTATTGAGGATGCTGTTGCCGACCGAATGGCCGAAATTACCGGGGATGCTGGCTGGTTAGCTCGTACGCGAAATTTTAAAGCCCTAATTCTTGAGCATCATATGGCCGCTCGCCGCTTGGGCTTCGAAAAGATGTTTGAGGCCCTCTACAGCCAAAGACGATTTCAAACTGGATTGCTGGACGGCACGTTGCCGACACTACGATTTTTCTCAAAGGACGTACTCCCCCTTGTGAATGCGAAGCGACGTGGCGATGAATTCTCCGTCGCTGCGATTGTTCGGAGCCGCTCGCCGTTGCTCGATCGGCGCCGCCTCTTGGCTAAGTCTCAAGATCAAATTGAGTTGTTGAAGTCAGCAAATCTTGCCGTCGGATCGTTGATGAACTTGTGGGCGAACGACGGCGATCCGACGTTTGCCGACGTCTTGCACGCGGTCCAGCAGTCGGAACTCTTCGTGATTCCCGATTCACTGAATTATATTGTTGATCGGAGCGCTAGAGCTCAGCTCAACGCAAATGAGATTTCGGATGACGCAGATATATCTGCAGAGGAATCCGCCTTGCACGAGATGCTTTCAACTCCGTTTTCTCAGATCGAAGTTTACGATCAGTATGTGTCTGGGACGTCGCCATTTGGGACCCATCAAGGCGTAAAGGGCCTCGAGTTCCCGCGGGTCATGGTCATAATTGATGACGAGGAGGCAAAGGGCTTCATGTTTAGCTATGACAAGCTATTTGGAGCAAAGCCCAAAACTGCGGCCGACATCAAGAACGAGCGGGATGGTAGCGACACAAGTATCGGTCGAACTCGACGCCTTTTTTATGTGACCTGCAGCAGAGCGCAAGAAAGCTTGGCGATAGTTGCATACTCTGAGAACCCAGATGCTGTTGCATCGCAGGTTCGACAGGAAGGTTGGTTTTCGGAAGCGGAGATAGAGAGGATTTAACCGGTAAGTCAAAAAGGAGCTTTGATTGTTTTGTGATTGCATATTGCCGAAGATTTTTTGCTTCCAGAGTTCGTCCATGAAAAATCTCTAGATCCGAAAACGCCCGCTAAGCTTTTGGCATAGCCGGCTTAATTTGGATGCCGGGATAGGATTTGAACCCATGACTTTCAGATTATGAGCCTGAGGTGATTATTGTTGCGACACAACACATTGATTAGAACCAAGAACTGAAGGAGT
>PVXE01000075.1 GCA_014444615.1 Tagaea sp. CACIAM 22H2
CATCCTGGCGGGGCAAGCGACGGGCCCGGAGCTGTGGCTCGATCGCGGCGACGGGCGCAAAGTGCGCTTCGCCTTTCAAGACGCGGTGCGCGACGACGCGGCCGAGACGATCGAGCATTTGATGCTCGAAGGCTATGCGATCGAGCTGCTGTCGGGCGACCGGCGCGAGACCGTGCGCGATGTCGCCGCCACGCTGGGCATCGCCGAATGGCGGGCGGAAGCCAATCCGGCAGCGAAAGCCGCACGGCTCGCCGAACTCGCAGCGGCCGGCCGCAAGGTGCTGATGGTCGGCGACGGTCTCAACGACGCCCCGGCCTTGGCCGCAGCACACGCGTCCTTGTCGCCCGCGACGGGCGCCGACGTCGCGCAGGTCGCGGCGGATGCGGTGTTCCAGGGGGCCGGGTTGTCGGCGGTGGGCGAATTGCTCGACGTCGCGCGCCGGGCGCGCGGCCTCGTGCGCCACAACATCGCCGCGTCGATCGTCTATAATGCGCTGGCCGTTCCCGCCGCCGTGCTGGGATACGTCACGCCGCCATTGGCGGCGTTCCTGATGTCGTCGTCGTCGATCTACGTCGTCGTCAACGCTTTGCGCCTGGGAAGAACGCGATGGACACGCTCCTGATCCTCATCCCCGTGGCACTTGTCGCGTCGCTGCTGGCGCTGGCCGCGTTCTTGTGGTCGTTGCGCTCGGGCCAGTACGAGGATCTCGACGGGGCCGCGTCGCGCATCTTGTTCGACGACGAGAAGCCGAAACGCTGAGGCGCTTGCGGGGCGCCGCGCCCCGGGGCATGGTTCCGCCCCATGTCACACGATCTCGACCCAGAAATCGCCGCCGTCCTTGCCGAAACCGTTCAGCGTTTCGGCCCGGCCCCCAATCATCTGCCCGGTAATCCCGAGGCGGCGCGCAAGGATGTCGAACTGCGCCGCGCTTTCGTCAATCTCGGCGGGCCGCAGATGCGCGAAAAGCGCGATCTGACGATCGATCTTGCCGGCCGTTCGATTCCGGCGCGCTTCTTCGTGCCGGAAGGCGAGACGCGCGGCTTGCTCGTGTGGTTCCACGGCGGCGGCTGGGTGCAAGGCTCGATCGACACGCATGACCGTTTGTGCCGCGCGCTGGCGTCGGGCGCGGGGACCCGCGTCTTGTCGATCGGCTATCGCAAAGCGCCGGAATTTCCGTTCCCGGTGCCGCTCGACGATTGCTTCGACGCCTTCGTCTGGGCGCGCAAGAACGCCGAAACGCTGGGTGCCACGCCCGACAAGCTGGCGGTCGGCGGCGATTCCGCCGGCGGCAATCTCGCTTTCGGCGTATCGGTCAGGCTCGCCGCGCAAGGCATGCCCGCGCCCATCGCGCATATTGGCGTCTATGGCGTCTATGATTGCGATCTCGATACGCAATCCTATCTCGCCCTCTTCGGCGACGGGCGCTATGGCCTCAGCCGCGCCGCGATGGCGATGTATTGGGATCTCTATTGCCCGGACGTCCAGCGCCGCGAACATCCGGAAGCCTCGCCACTGCGCGCGCCCGACATGACGATCTTCAAGCGGCCTTACATTATGGCCGCGGGCCTCGATCCGCTGCGCGACGACAGCCGCAAGATGCGCGACAAGCTGGTCGCTTCGGGCGTCGACACGGTCTATGTCGAATTCCCGCGCGCCAATCACGCTTTCGTGCATTTGGGGGCGTTCGCCGCCGTCTCGCGCGAAACGGTTGCGCAGATGTCAGCCCATTTGGCGCGCGCGTTTTCGGTTTAGTCAGACCGGCAAGCGCAGCGCGCTTTTGCCGGTGACGGCGCCGATCGCGGCGACCGCGGCGACGGCCGTGCCGTGCCACAGCAGGATCATCGTCGCGGTGTCGAGGCTGTGGAACGTCTCCAGCGTCGCCGACGCGAAAGCGGCGACGGCCAGGGCGGCCCAAGCGCCCGTCGCGACGGGGGCGAGCGGGGCGGCCTTGCGCAGCATCCAGCCAAGGGCCAGGCCCAGCGGAATGCTGGTTTGCAGGATCACCTGCACGCAATGCCAGCTCGTGCCGACATGCGAAAACCCGTGCGTGACGAGTTCGCCCAAGCATCCGGCGCCCAGCGTGCCCAGCCACACGGCGAGCGGCGGGATCGGCAGCAGGAAAAGCCAGCGCGGCGCGCCGGGCACGGACAAATGGAACACCGCGAAGGTCGCGAGAATGCCGGTCAGCACCGAGGCGAGCCACGGCACCATGAAAACGGGCTGGTCGAGGCGCGCGAGGAACATCTCGCTGGGCCCGTAGAACAGCGCGATCGCCAGCAGGCACGGTGCGGCGAAGGCGAGATAGCGCATCGCGCGGCTGACGGGGCTGGCGAGCGGCTTCACGGGCCGGACATCCGCGCTCAAAGCGCCGATCAGATTTTCGGTGTCGCGCGTCGTCATGTGGTTTCCTTCTTCCACATCTTGCGCAGATTCGCCAAGGCGCGATGCGTGGCGACCTTCAGCGCGGTGATCGACTGGCCCGATTGGGCGGCGGCCTCGGCCAGCGACATTTCCTTCAGCTTCAACATCTCCACCGCCTGGCGCTGACCGGGCGGCAATTTGGCGACCCAGCGCCGCACCGTTTCGCCCGAATCGCCGCGATCCAGTTCCCGGTTCGATTCGGGATCGGCGAAGGTTTCGGCCGCATGGTCGGGCATCGCGACTTCGTTGCGCGAAATTCCGGTCCGTCGGCGGCGCCAATCGACCGCGCGCCGTCGCGCGATCGCGGTCAGCCAGGGCCGCACGGGGCGGGCGGGGTCGTAGGTGTGGCGGATGGCGTGGATCGTGATCAGCGCTTCCTGCACCACGTCCTCGATCGCGTCGGCGGGAATGCCGGTGCGCGCGACGATGGCGCGCAAAAATCCCGCGCTCTCGCCCAGAAAACGGCGATACGCCGCTTCGTCGCCCTGTTGGGCGCGGGCAAGCAAATCGGGCCAGTCGTCGTCGCGCATGGGCCCGACGATGGCACGGCATTGGGGTGCCGCGCCACTGATCGCGGCGCTTACGCCCCCAGATTGATCGTCCGGCCCCGGTCGCCGAAGCTCAAAGGTGCGTTGCCGGACGCGAAATCCGCCAGCAGTCGCGTCACGTCGAACGCCGGGTTGCGGTCCAGCGCGCCCGAATCGCCCGGGGCGGCCTTTTTGGCGCGCTCGACATCCGTACAATTCTGACACGGTATTCCATTCACGATTTGCATGGCGGATTCTCCGCTGTTGGTCTCGTGGCAAAGTTCGGGTCGGACGCCGAGAAGGTTACGGGTTAACCGTCCGTTAGCCGTATTTCGCAACCGGTCTGCAATATCGCGTCGTTATTGTCGGACCCATGACGGTTAAAATCGACGCCTTCGTGCGCGACGTGGTGCCGGTCATGCCGGGCGATCCGTGCGATTCGGTCTATGCGCGCTTCGTCGAGGACCGCGATCTGATGGCGGTGCCGGTGTGCAAACACGGCCGCGTCGTCGGTCTGGTCGACCGCTATGATTTCCTGCGGCAATTGGCGCATTCCTACGGCCGCGCTTTGTTCGACCGCAAGCCGGTCGCCGTGCTGATGGACCGCGCCCCGCTGGTCGTCGACCGGGAAATCGACATCCTCACGCTTCAGCGCAAGGTCGAGCGCGAGCATCGCTCGGCGTTGATCCGGGGCTTCGCGATCACGGCCGACGGCATCTACGCGGGCTATGGCGACGCTTTGGCCTTGTTGCGCGCGAGCCTCGCGGAAAGTGCCGCGACAAATGCGCGGCTGGCGGCCGCGCTCAAGTCGCGCTTCCTCGCCAATGTCAGCCACGAATTGCGCACGCCGCTTAACGCCATCATCGGCTTTTCGGAGATCATGGTCGGCGAAACGATGGGCGCGCTGCCGGCGCGCTACCGCGAATACGCCGCCGATATCCACGCGAGCGGTCGGCATTTGCTGGACCTGATCGGTGATCTGCTCGACATGGCGAAGATCGAAGCGGGCGAGATGCGCGCGAGCGCCGAGGAGTTCCATGTCGAACTCGCCATCGGCACGGCGGTGCGTCTGGTGCGCGAACAAGCCGCGCGCCACGGCGTGGCGCTGACCGTCGCGATCGATCCGGACCTCAATCCGTTGCGTGCCGATCCGCGGCATTTCCGCCAGATCGTGCTGAATCTTCTGTCCAATGCGATCAAGTTCACGCCGCGCGGCGGGCGCGTGACGCTGACGGCGACGCGCGATGCGCTAGGCGGCTTGGTCGTGGAGGTGCGCGATACCGGCATCGGGATGAGCGACGCCGAACGCGAGATCGCTTTGCGGCCCTTCGGTCAGGTCGCGAGCGCGCTGACACGCGAGCGCAACGGCACGGGGCTGGGCTTGCCGATCGTCAAGGCGCTGGCCGAGCTCAACGGCGCGAATTTCACGCTCGACAGCGCGCCGGGTGAAGGCACGGCGGCGCGATTGCGTTTCGCGCGCGAGGCGCTTTATTCGGCGGCCTGACGCGGCGTTTCGGGCTTGGTCGCGACGCGGATTTCCTTCTCGCCCGCTTCCGCCAGCAGCGAAATGAAGCGCCGGCGCATCAGCATGCCGGGCTTATCGGACGGCATGTGGAATTCCTCGCCCGAGGTCGCTTCCAGCGGCACGTCGAACTCCGTCGCTTCCAGAATTTCGCGATCCTCGCCGGTGACCTGCCGGTCGAAGGCGACGACGCTGGCGGCCGGCGTCTCGGCCTCCGTGTCGTTGCGATAGACGAATTGGACGAGCTGGCTGCGCGTGTCGTCGATCGGCGTCGCCCCGGTCTGGATGCAATGCACGAGGCCGTTGGGATAGCGGATGCGCAATTGGCGGAAGAACGGCATGAACCAGGTGCGCGTATTGTCGCGCGTGGTCATGCCTTCTTCGATGCCGAGATTCTTCTTCTGCAGATCGGGGTTCTGCACGCGCACGATGGAATGCGTGCGGAAGCCCCAAGGAAATTCCTCGTAGGTCATCTCCGACGGCGTGGGATCGGGATCGCCGAAGCTCGATTTATGCACATAGGTGAAATGCGCGTTGTCGAACGCGTTCTCCAGCACGCGCAGCGCGTTCACGTTCCACGGCTCGTAGAATTCCGGAATGCGGCGGAAGCTCGGGTCCGACGCTTCGGGGATTTCGGGGATGTCGAACATCGGCTCGTCCAGCGCCACCCAGACGAAGCCGTAGCGTTCCTTGGCGCGATAGGCGTCGATCTTGAACTTGGGCGTGCGGCTCGCATCCTTCCATTGCGGAATGCGCGTGCATTGGCCGGACGCGTCGAACTCCCAGCCGTGATAGCCGCAAGCGATCCGGCCCTCCGGCGTGCAGAACCCTTTCGACAGCTTGGCCGTGCGGTGGCAGCAGCGGTCGATCGCCGCCGCCGGATTGCCGTCCGCGTCCTTCCACAGCACGATCGCCTGGCCCAGCAGCGTGAAGGGCACGGGCTTGTCGGCCAGCCGGTCCATCGGCAGGACGGGGTACCAGAAACGGCGCAGAATCTTCTGTTGGGTCACCAGCATGGTTCGCTCTCCCGGGCTCGGTCCGATGCTTGCAAACCGCTTGCCGGTCGGGCAAGGGGAAAGGCGAAAGGCGCAGGGAAACCATGAAAATTCTGCTGATTTCGGCACACCCGGTCGAAACCTCGTTCAATGCCGCGATCCAGAAAACGGCCCTCGCGGCGCTGCGCCGGGCGGGGCACGAGGTCGACCATCTCGATCTGTATGCCGAAAATTTCAACCCGGTGCTGAGCCGCGAGGAACGCCTGGGCTATCACGAAATCCCGGCCAATCGCGGGCCCGTGCAGCCATATGTCGACCGGTTGATGGCGGCCGAGGGCATCGTGTTCGTCTTCCCGACCTGGTGCTACGGCTTGCCCGCGATTTTGAAGGGCTGGTTCGATCGCGTGTTGCTGCCGGGCGTGTCGTTCAATCTGGGCGCGGACGGCATCGCGCGCCCGGCGCTGACGCATATCAAGCGCGTGATCGGCATTTCGACTTACGGAAGGCCGTGGTGGGTCGCGACGTTCCTGGTCGGCAATCCGCCCAAGAAGCAGATCATGCGCTATTTCCGCCTGCTGACGGCGGGGCGCGCGAAAATGAACTGGCTGGCGCATTACGACATGAACCGCGCGACGGATAAAACGCGGAGCGATTTTCTGGCGAAGATCGACCGTACGCTGGGCGGTGTGCGATGAAATACCTGCTCGTCTACGCCCATCCGCGCGACGATTCCTTCTGCCACGCGCTGAAGGAAAAAGTCACCGCGACGCTCGCAAAAAGCGGACACGACGTGGACGTGCTCGACCTCTACGCCGAGGGCTTCCGGCCCGACATGTCCGCCGAAGAACGCGGACGCTACAACGACGAGACGGTCAATCTGGCGGGGATCGAGGCCTATGTCGCGCGCCTCACTGCGGCCGACGGGCTCGTCTTCGTCTATCCGACCTGGTGGTACGGCCTGCCCGCGATGCTGAAGGGCTGGTTCGACCGCGTCTGGGCGCCGGGCGTGGCGTTCGAGATCAATGGCGGCGTCATCAAGCCGCTGCTTCGCCGCGTCAAATCCATCCATGTCGTGACGACGATGGGCGCCCCCTGGTGGTTCGCCTGGCTCATGGGCCATCCGGGCCGCATGTTCCTGCGTCTGGGCGTCAAAAGCATGTGCGGGCGCGGCTGCCGCTTCGTGTGGCGCGCGCATGACCGCATGGATTCGTCGACGCCGGAAAGCCGGGCGGCGTTTCTGGCGGAAGTCGAAAAGACCTTTGCGCGCGTTTAGACCCAGCCGGTGGTCTCGAGATCGGCGGCCGCGCCCGCCCCCAACGGCTTCAGCGCCGGGCCGCCCTGCCAGCCCGCCATCTTCCCGGGATTGCAAAGCCCGTAAGGATCGTGACGCTTGCGGAATTCGAACTGCGCGTCGTCGATCCTCTTCATGCCGCCGTTCTGCAACAGCCATGTATGCGCGTTGGCGATGCGAATACCCAAGGCTTCGTGCGCCTTCACCAAGCGGTCGAGCTGGTCGCGTCCGGTATAGCGGAATACCGGAATGCCCTGCACGGTGACGCGCCCGTCGAAGCGCACGCATTCATAGTGATGCATCATCTCACCGCCGGTCGCTTCTTCGAGCTTCGCGACGATATCGAGTGTGCCGTTCGCCGGCAGCATCGATTGCAGATAGGTGACCGACTTATCGGCGCGCAACGCATGCAGCGTCGTATGGCCCCAGGAATATTCGTAAAGCGGAGGTTCTCCCGGAGCCTCATCGGCCTGGCGATCCAGCGTGATCGTGGCGCCATGTTCGGCCGCCAAAGCCTGCACGCCCAAATGCGAGTATTCGGCGACGATCGCCAGGACGAGCCATTTGCCGGCCGGGCAGAATTCGCGGATCGGTTTGAAGTTCTTGGCGAGATCGGGATGCACGATCGTCGCAAGCTTCTTGACCAGCCCGTCCGACGCCGCCAACGCCAAGCCGAAGCGCGTCGCCGCGATCGTATCGGGGAAAGCGAAGATCATTTCGCGCCACGGCACGGCTTGGGTCGTCGCCATATCGACCGACAGGATCAAACCGTTGGTGCCGTAGGCGTGCATCGCCTGCTGCACCTCGTCGCCTTCCAGATCGACGATGGTCGGTTCGTCCGACAGCGTGACGACGCGCAAGCCCGCGACATTGCCGCGATCGCGCAACATGCCGAATTGGATCGAGCCGATGCCGCCCGATCCGCCGGCGACATACCCGCCCAACGTCGCCGTGCGCGCGGTGGACGGATGCAGGCGCAGCTCGACGCCATGCGCGTCGCGCAGTTGCCGGTCGAGCGACGCGATGCGCGTGCCCGCCAAGGCGCGCACGCGACCAGGCGCGACGAATTTCAAACCTTCGACGCGGCTGAAATCGACGAGGGCGCCGCCCGCCAGCGGAATCGCTTGGCCGTAATTCCCCGTGCCGCCGCCGCGCGGCGTGACCGGCGTTTTGGTCGCGACGGCGGCGCGCGCGATGGCCAGCACGTCGGCTTCGTCGCGGGGGACAACGATCAGATCGGCTTCCAAGGCGCCGAGTTCCTCGCGCAGGATCGGCGAGAACCAATAGAAATCGCGGCTTTTGATCTTCAGCGCGACCGGGTCGTCGACCACGGGAATGTCGCCGAGCAATTCCCGGAAGCGGGAAAGGTTCACAGCTTTGCCTCGGCCCATTTGGAACGCGTGGGCGTGCGTTCCTCCCAAGCGCGCATCTTGCCGACATTCAACAGGCCGTAGGGATCGGCCATTTTCTTGAATTCGTACTGCGCCTCGTCGACGACCTTCATGCCGCCGTCTTCCAGAAGGAAGGTGTGCGGATCGAAGATCGGGCAGCCGTTCTTCTCGTGGATCTCGATGATTTCGCGCAGACGCGCATCGGTCGTGTAGCGCACGACCTGAAGGCCGAAACACGCGACCTTGCCGCCCAAGCGCACGAATTCCAGATGCAGCGGCACTTCGTCGCCGAAGATCTTCCACATCTTCTCGACCAGGGCGACATGGTCGGGCGGCGGGAACAGCGTCTGCATATAGGTGATCGACTTGTCGACCTTCAGCACCTGCAGCGTGGTGTGGTTCCAGGTGAATTCGTAAAGCGGCGGAATATCGGCTTGGTCCGTGTAGTCACGGTCGAATACGATTTCGCCGGCGAAATCCTTCACCAAATCGGCGGTCGCTTCGCGGCTAGTCTGCGCCACCATCAGAATGACGATCGCCTGGCCGTCCTTCAGCATCGGCCGCAGCGGCTTGAAATGCTGGGCGGCACCCCAATCGATGGGCGAGACGAGTTTCTTCACGACACCGTCGGCCTCGCACAGCGCCTGCGCAAAGCGCGTCGCGGCCATGATGTCGGGGAAACACGCGACTTGCTCGGCCCAGGGCCAAGCGCGCGCCATCGCGACGTCGAGCTCGGTGATGATGCCGTTGGTGCCGTAGGCGTGGACGACTTTCTGCACGTCGTCGCCGGTGAGTTCGACGATGCGGGGCGTTTCCTCGACCGTCACGACGCGCAGGCGGCGCACATTGCCGCGATCGCGCAGAATGCCGTAATTGATCGAGCCGATACCCGACGAGCCGCCGGAAATAAAGCCGCCGATCGTCGCCGTGCGGCGCGTCGACGGATGGAAGCGCAATTCCCAGCCTTGCTTCAGCGTCTCGTTTTCGAGATCGATCAGCTTCATGCCGGGCTGGACGGTCAAAACGCCCTTGTCGAGGCGCACGATCTTGTCGAGGCCCGACATATCCAGGATCACGCCGCCCGCCAGCGGCATCGCTTGACCGTAATTGCCGGTCCCGGCCCCGCGCACGGTCAGCGGGATGCGACCCTTCGCGCAAGCGGCGGCGACGGCGATCACCTCGGCTTCGGTTTTCGGCAGCACGACGATGTCGCCGAAATGCTTACCCAGCTGCTTTTTCAGCACCGGCGAATACCAATAGAAATCGCGGCTCTTCTGTTTGACGAGTGCGGGCTCTTCGATGGTTTCGATATTGCCGATCGCCGCCTTGAATGCCGTCCAGTCGGTGACGGGGGCGGGCGGGGCGGGCGGATCGGCCCAAAGATTCTCGCTCATGCGGATTTCCAGCGGCGCATCTTGCCGGGGTTGAGCAGGCCGTAGGGATCGGTCCCGCGTTTGAAATCGAGATGATGGTCCTGCGCGATCACCTTCGGGCCCTTGTCCTCGAGCACGTAGGTGTGCGGGTTGGGGATGATGCAGCCCGCCGCTTCGTGATCGCGGATAATCTCGTAAAGCCGCGCCTCGGATTTCCAGCGCACGACTTGCAAGGCCGAGCAATTCACCCGGCCGAAGCGGCGCTGGAACTCGAGATGCATCATCACCTCGTCGCCGTATTTCTCGTACATCGCCTGAACGACTTCGAGATTGCGGCCGATGGGAAATACGGTTTGCAGATAGGTGACCGTCTTGTCGGTCTTCAACACCTGCAAGGTCGTATGGTTCCAGCAATACTCGTAGATCGGCGCGTCGTGGCCGTCTTCGTCGGGCGTGTCGCGCCACGCGGTCAGCGTGCCGTTATGATCTTTGATCAGCGCCTCGAACGGTTCGCGGTCGCCGGCGGCGATCATCGCGAAGAACACATGCTTGCCCTCGGGGCATTCGTCTTTCAGGCCCTTGAACAGCGACGGAATCGGCCACGCGATCGCGGCGGCTTCCTTCTTCACGATGCCGTCGGCCTCGGCCAAGGCCTGGCCGAATCGCGCGCTATCCATGAAATCGTCGAACGCCACGACCGCGTCGCACCATTCCCACACGGGCACCAGGCCGATCTCGGCCTCGAGGATCACGCCCGTCGTGCCGTAGGCATGCGTCGCCTTGGCGACGTCGCGCCCGCGCAGTTCCAGCGTGCGTGGAACCGGTTCGCAGGTCGCGACCTTCAAGCCGGGGATGCAGCCCCAATCGCGCAACTGCCCGTGCATCACACTGCCCACGCCCGCAGCGCCACCGGCGAGATAGCCGCCCAGCGCCGACTGGCGCTTGGTCGACGGATGCATGCGCAATTCCCAGCCCATGGGCCGTGTGCGGCGGTCGATCTCGATCAACAGCGTGCCCGCTTCGAAACGGCCCACACCCGGCTTGATCGAAATCGTGCGGTCGAGCTTGTCGGTCGCCAGCATCACGCCGCCATTGAGCGGCACCAACTGGCCGTAATTGCCGGTCGCGCCGCCGCGCGGAATGACGGGAATGCGGAATTGCGCGGCCGCCCCCAGCACCCGCAACGCTTCGTCTTGATCCTTGGGTACGGCGACCAGATCGGCCGATTTGCGATTGAGCTCCGCCTTCAGGATCGGCGAGTACCAAAAAAAGTCGCGGCTTTTGAGGCGCACGACCTGCGGATCGTCGATCACCTCGACGCCGCCCAGCGCCTTGCGGAAACCCGCCAGATCGTAGCCGTGGCCGCCGTCCATCACGGCGCCCCGACGATTCCGTCGAGCTCGGCGAAATCGGGCGGCGTTGTGTCGATCGCCTTGCCGTTGCGGATCACGGTGCGGTCGCCTTGCGCGCGCGACAGGAATTCCGACCAGCTTCGCGCCTTGAACACGATCAGATCGGCGGGCACGCCCTTGGCCAAACGCCCGGCTTGCGGCAGGCGCATCGTCTCGGCGGGGTTCTTGGTCGCGGCCAGCGCCCAGCCATCCAGCGGATGGTCGAGCTGCAAAATCCGCACGGCCTGGACGAAGGTCTCGGCCATGTCGTGATCGCCATAGGCGTAGAACGGGTCGCGCACGTTGTCGCCGCCGACGGCGACGTTCATGCCCGCCGCGCGCATTTCGTGCAGCACGGTCACGCCGCGCCAGCGCGGCGTGCGCCCCGCTTTGCGGCCTTGCAGATACATGTTGCACATCGGCAGCGAGACGACCGCGATACCCGCATCGGCGCACAGCTTCACCGTTTCGGCGATCGCGTCCTCCTCCTGCAAGGACAGCGAGCAGCAATGCCCGCATTGGATCTTGCCCTTGAATTTGCGCTTGAGCGCGATCTTGGCGATGCGGATCAGCGTGCGCGCCGTGGTGTCGTCGGTTTCGTCGACATGCAGGTCGAGATCGAGGCCGCGTTCTTCGGCCAGGATGAAGACCTTCTCCATCAACTCGTCGAAACCGGCGGGCACGCCGGCATGGTCTTCGCCGGCCATGCGCGTGACGCAGCCGAGCAGGCCGTTATGCTTGGCGACGAGATCGGCGAGCTGTTTGCCGCCATCGGTCGCGAACAGATCCATCGACACGATGGACGAGGCTTGCAGCGTGACCTTACCGGCCCATTTGTCGCGCAGTTTCGCGAAGACGGGCCAGGAAATCTCGGCCTGCGGCGGGAAACTGTCGAGATGGGTGCGGATCGCCGATACGCCACGCGCATAGGCGGTCGCCACGCCGAAATCGAAACGCGCCTCGACATCGGCCGCATTCCAATTCGCCTTGCGGTCTTCCATGGTCGCGGTCAGCGCGCCGAAGAACGTGCCGTCGACATTCGGGTTGCGCGGCCAGATATGGCCCTTGTCGAGATGGGTGTGGATATCGACCGGGCAGGGCCAAACCATCGCGCCCTTCAAATCGGGGCCGATATCGATGGGGGCGGCACCCGCCGTCAGGATATCGGCGATCTTGCCCTTTTCGACCACGATGTCGCGCTTGGCGAGATTGCCGTCTTCGAGCAAAGCGTTGACGTTGCGCAACGCGTAGCGATCGGTCTTCGGCGGCTCGAAAAAGGACGGCAACTCAATTCTCCCGCTTGAGAGCGCTTTCGTGCCAGCGGCGCAGCACGAGATGCGACAAGAACGACAGGCACAGGAAAATCACGATCCCGGAGATCGAGATCATGAACAGCGCGGCGAACATGCGCGGAATGCGCAGCTGATAACCCGATTCCAGAATCCGATAGGCGAGTCCCGAAGCGGAGCCGCCGGTTCCCGCGACGAACTCCGCGACCACCGCGCCGATCAGGCTGAGGCCGCCCGAGATTTTAAGGCCCGCGAGGAAATAGGGCGTGGCCGCGGGCAGACGCAGGTAAAGCAGCGTCTGGAAGCGCGAAGCGCGGTAGAGCTGGAACAGGTTCAGCAGATTGTGATCGGCCGAGTTGAGGCCGAGCGTCGTGTTCGACAGGATCGGGAAGAAGGCGACGATCCAGGCGCAGATAAGCAACGAGAGCTGGACGTTGTCGACCCAGATGATGATGAGGGGCGCAATCGCGACGACCGGCGTCACCTGCAAAATGACGGCGTAGGGGAAGAACGAGAGTTCGACCCATTTCGACTGCGCGAACAGGATGGCCAGCGCCACACCCGCGACGACCGCGACGGCAAGGGCCGCGAGCGAAATCGAAAGCGTGATCCACAGCGAGCCCGACAGCGTGCCCCAATCCAGCCACATCGTCGTGGCGATCAGGATCGGGCCGGGCAGGATATAGGGCGGGATCTGGTTGATCCGCACGACCATTTCCCAAGCGCCCAACGACAACAGGCCGACGGCGAGCGGCATCAGGATTTTGGGCCAAGCCGAGGCGGGCAAGCCCAGGATCGTCTTTTCCCGCAGGAAGACCGGCGCCGTGCCGTCCTGTTCGGCGACTTGTGCGAGAGGTGTCGTCATGCCGGTCAGCCGTGATGCGCGTGATGGGCCATGGCGCTTTCCAAGGCGGCGGAAGCGCTGCGGCAATGCTCGTTATAGAGCGGGCTAGTGCGATAGTCGTTGTCGCGCGGATAGGGGGCGGCGACCTCGATATCCTCGATGATGCGTCCGGGGCGCGCGGCCATCACCACGATGCGTTCCGACAGGAACACGCTTTCGAACACCGAATGGGTGACGAACACGACGGTGAAGTTCGAATCCTGCCACAGCCGCAGCAGATCGTTGTTGAGCTTGAAGCGCGTGATCTCGTCGAGTGCGGCGAAGGGTTCGTCCATCAGCAGCACTTGCGGACGCGTGACCAGCGCGCGCGCGATCGACACGCGCATCTTCATGCCGCCCGAAAGCTCGCGCGGGTAGGAATTCTCGAATGCCGACAGGCCGACCAGGCGCAGCGCGTCGGCGGCGCGCCCGCGCGCTTCGTCGGCGGACATGCGCGCGATCTTCAACGGCAGCATCACGTTCTTGATCGCCGTCGCCCAGGGCATCAGCGTCGGCTCCTGAAACACGAAGGACAGCGCGTGCGCGTCGCCCTCGCGGTCGGCGGGCCAATCGATCTCGCCGGCCGACGGCTCGCCCAGGCCTGCGATCAAACGCAGCAGCGTGGATTTGCCGCAACCCGACGGGCCCAGCAGCGACACGAATTGGTGATGCTTGATGTCGAGATCGACGTTTTG
This sequence comes from Tagaea sp. CACIAM 22H2, assembly GCA_014444615.1. Classification (GTDB taxonomy): domain Bacteria; phylum Pseudomonadota; class Alphaproteobacteria; order CACIAM-22H2; family CACIAM-22H2; genus Tagaea. The sequence continues at coordinate 13,779 of PVXE01000075.1, forward strand.
CAGCGCCAGCGTGCCGTTGGAAAACACTTTCGCGACACCCCGGCAGGAAACGACCGGCCGCGTGGCCGGTCGTTCCTGGAGCTTCGCGGCGTTCGCGAAAGCCGTCATGCTCAACCCATACCCACGCGCTTGTTGATGAACTTCAGCGTATAGGCGCGCGAGATGTCGAGGCCGGGGCGCACCGCACCGGCCGCGGCCATCGCGTCGTAGAACGATTTCCAGCGCGCGTCGGTCATGCACATGATGCCGAGTTGCTTGGAATCGCCCGAGTCGACGATGCCGTACTGCTTCATCTGGGCGATCGACATCAGGATCTTGTCTTCCGCCATATCCGGGTTGTCGCGCTGGATCAGGGCGTTCGCGGCTTTCGGATCGCCGTTGAGATAGCCGTACCAGCCTTCGATCGACGCGTTGATGAAGCGCTGCATCAGGTCGGGCTTCTCGTTGACCAGCTTGACCGAGGTGTTGATGGTCGTCTGGTAGTTCTCGAAGCCGTATTCGGCGAGCAGGTGGATCACCGGCTCGACGCCCGCCTTGCGGATCTCGTTCGGCTCTGACGTCAGGAAGCCCTGCTGCGACAAGTTCTTGTCGGCCAGGAACGGCGCCATGTTGAAGGTATAGGGGCGGACCTGATCGTCGCTGAAGCCGAACTTGGCGCGCAGCCACGGCCAGTAGGACGAACGGCCGCCCGCGCCGATCAGGATCGGCTTGCCCTTCAACGCGGGCAGCGTGTCGTTGCCCACACCCGGATGCGAGATCAGGACCTGCGGGTCCTTCTGCATCACCGAGCCGACGACGATGAACGGCACGTTCTCCTCGACATAGCGGAAACCGGAGAACGAATTGGACATGATCGCATCGACACGGCCGGCGACCAGCAGCGCGTTCGGGTCCTGCTGCGGCCCGCCCATGCGAATCTCGGCGTCGATTCCGTATTTGCGATAAATGCCGGTGGCGAGCGCGTGATAGAAGCCGCCATGTTCGGCTTGGGCGCGCCAATTGGTCTGATAGACGAATTTGTCGAGCGTTTGGGCGCGCAAGGCGGGGGCGGGCAGCGTCGCGGCGGCGGCACCCGCACCGAGAAGACCAAGCGTCGTACGGCGAGAAATCGTTCTTTGGGTCATGGGGTTGCTCCGGAGTAGGGGGCGGAGAGGTCGGCCCCCCAGGGCAGCAAATTCCGGACCATGCCCAACACCCTGTGGCGCCAAGCAAGGACTATAGCGGTGCCTTCGG
>PVXE01000076.1 GCA_014444615.1 Tagaea sp. CACIAM 22H2
GAAATCGTCGATCTCGGCATAGATATCGAGACCGATACCGCGTTCGCGCGCCGCCGCGCGTACGATGCGGCCCAGCGCGTTCTGCGGGCTGTGCACGAACATCGGATATTCGGCGGCGCGCGCGAAAGCGATGGTCTCCCCCTTCTCGCTCGGATCGGGGGCGGTCACGAGATAAAGCGGTGCGCGCCCCAAATTCTCGGCGAAGCTGCCCGAAGCCGGGCGCTCCGAATTCATCACGCCGATATCGATCGCCTCGTTCGCGACCCAGTCGATGATCTGCGAACTCGATCCACCGCGCGCATGCATCTCGACCTTCGGATAGGCGCGCGTGAAGGCCGCAATGATCTTCGGGCCATAGGGAATGGAGACCGTACCGGTCCAGCCGAGCCGGATCGCCCCATCCTTGCCGGCGCGCTTGGCGAGAAATTTTTCCTTCGCGCGGTCGAGACCGGCGACATGCGGCTCGATCGCGTCATGGAATATCTGGCCGTCGCGCGTGAGCGACACGCCACGCCCGTCGCGGCGGAACAACCGCGCCGACAATTCGGTTTCCAAGAGCTTTACGTCGCGGCTGAGCGAGGGCTGCGCCACGCCCAAGCGATTGGCGGCACCCAGGATGCTGCCCGCCTCGGCGATCGCCAAAAAATGCTTGAGTTGCCGCAGGTTCATCGCGATGTTCCGCGTCGCCGGATATATAATTTTTATATATCTGAATTCGCCTTCCGCGTCTAGTTGGGGCCCCGGCCGGTCCATATTGTCGCGAAATCGAAAACGGCGCGCGCGAGTCCAAGCGCGGCCGATGTCTCGGGAGGAACCAGACGAATGTTTCGCAAAAAAGCGATCGCCTCGGCGCTGCTGCTCGGTTTGGCCTTCGCCCTGCCCGCCCAGGCGCAAAGCGTGCTGCGCGTCAAAGGCGACGGCGACATCAAGCAGCTCGATGCGCTGTTCACGACGTCGTACCCGACGCGCGACATGGCGTATCTGATTTTCGACACGCTGTTCTCGGTCGACGCCAACTACAAGCCGCAGCCGCAGATGGTCGACAAGTGGTCGGTCTCCGACGACCGCAAGACCTATACGTTCACGCTGCGGCCGGGTCTCAAATTCCACGACGGCGCGCCGGTCACGTCGGCGGATGTCGTCGCCTCGATCGATCGCTGGCTGCAACGCGACAGCATGGGGATGGAGATCGCCAAGCGCCGCGACTCCCTCACCGCCGTCGACGCTTCGACGTTCCGCCTCGTCCTCAAGGAACCGTTCGATCGCGTGATCGAAGGCTTCGGGCGCATGACCGCTTATCCGCTGTTCGTCATGCCAGCACGCCTTGCCAAAACGCCCCCGACCGAGGAGATCCGCGAATTCGTCGGCTCCGGCCCGTTCAAGCTGGCGGCGTCGGAATGGATTCCGGGCGTGCAACTCGTACTGACCAAGAACGCGGATTACGTGCCGCGCAGCGAGCCGCCCTCGGCGCTGGCCGGCGGCAAGATCGCCAAGGTGGACCGCATCGAGCGCATCACCTTCCGCGACGACATGAGCGCCGTGAACGCGCTTCTGGCGGGCGAGATCGACTATGTCAGCTCCGTGCCGCCCGAATTGCTGCCCGTGCTGCAGGCCGATCCGGACATCCAATGGGCGAAGGCGCCGATCCTGGGCAAGAACTTCCAGGTCATCATCAACCACACCCAGCCGCCCTTCAACGACGTGCGGATGCGCCAGGCGCTGCAATATCTGGTCAATCAGCAGGACATGATGACCGCGATCTTCGGCAACAGGAAGGACCTGTACGAAATCTGCGGCGCCTTGTTCATGTGCGGCGGCCCCTACGCCACCGACATCGGCAGCGAGCGTTTCCTCAACCCCTCCGTCGACAAGGCAAAGGAACTGATCAAAGCCGCCGGCTACGACGGAACGCCGATCGTCTATTTGCATCCGATGGACGGCAAGATCCAGCGCGACGCGGGCACGATCCTGGTCGCCGCGATGCGCAAGGCGGGCATCGTCGTCGAAGACGTGCAGATGGATACGGCGACGATGTTCACGCGCCGCACCAACAAAGGCTCGCCCAAGGAAGGCGGCTGGAACGTGTTCATGACCGGCTTCGCGGGCGACGCTTTGATGGACCCGCTGACCAATCCGTTCATGACCGGCGCTTGCGAAAAAGCCTGGATCGGCTGGCCCTGCGACACGGAAATGCAGAAGCTGTGGCAGGACTTCCTGCTGGCGGGCAACGACGCCCAGCGCCGCGAAATCGCGATCAAACTGCAAGCCAAAGCGAACGAGATCGTCACCTACATCCCGATCGGCCAGTACAACGACATCTCCGCCTGGCGTAAGAACGTGTCGGGCATGGTGCCGGGCCCGATCCTGACGCTGTGGAACGTGCAGAAGACTCGCTAAGTTCGGCGGGACTTTCCCAACACGGGGACTAACGAGTGGCGCGTTTTCTGCTCTGGCGTTTGTTGTCGACGGTGCCGGTCATGTTGACCGTGCTGGTGGTGATCTTCCTGCTGCTGCATCTCGGGCCGGGAGATCCCGCCGCCACCTTGGCGGGCGACAACGCGACGCCGGAGCAGATCGCGTCTATCCGCGCCCGGCTCCATCTCGATCAGCCGCTGATCGTCCAGTTCGCGATCTATCTGCGCCAAGTGCTTTCGTTCGATCTCGGCGTTTCCGTCTTCTCCAACCGGCCGGTCACGACGCTGATCCTGCAACGCGCGGAACCGACCTTGATGCTGGCGACGACCACGACGCTTCTGTCGGTGATCGTCGCCGTCCCGGCGGGCATCTACGCCGCCAAGCGCGTGGGCCGGTTCGGCGATTATGTGGTGATGGGCCTGTCCGCCATCGCTTTCTCGGTGCCCGTCTTCGTGCTCGGCTATCTGTTGATGCAAAGTTTCGCGATTTCGCTGCGCTGGCTGCCGGTGCAAGGCTATCGCCCGCTTTCCGCCGGCTTAATGGCGTGCCTCACCAGCCTCACCTTGCCCACGCTGGCGCTGACCTGCCTGTTCGCCGCCTTGGTCGCGCGCATCACCCGCGCCACGATGCTCGACGTTCTGGCGCAGGACTACATCCGCACGGCGCGCGCCAAAGGGGCCGGCCGCTTCCGGATTCTGATCGTCCATGCGCTCAAGAATATCGGCGTGCCCGTCGTCACGGTCGTCGGCACGTCCTTCGCCGCGTTGCTCGGCGGCGTGGTCGTCACCGAAAGCGTGTTCAACATTCCGGGTGCCGGCCGCCTGACGGTCGAAGCGATCCTGACGCGCGATTACCCAGTCGTGCAGGGCGTGATGCTCGTCTTTGCCGTCATCCTGGTCGGCGTCAATCTGCTGGTCGATTTGAGCTACACGCTGTTCGACCCGCGTATCCGCCACGGCGGCGCGCGATGAAGCGTGGCTATTCCTTCCCGATGGTGTTCGGCGGCACGGTGATCGCCGCCACCCTGCTCTGCGCCCTGCTCGCGCCTATGATCCTGGGCTACAGCGACGATATCGTGATGACGCGGAGCATGCGCGCGCCCGGCGCGGAATACTGGTTCGGCACCGATAATCTCGGCCGCGACATCTTCGTGCGCACGCTGTCGGGCGCTCGCAATTCGGTCATTGTCGGGATCGGCGTCGCCGGCTTGACGCTGCTGATCGGCACCGCGTTCGGTCTGCTCGCAGGCTATTTCAACCGGCTCGACGGCGCGATCATGCGCATGATGGACGGGCTGATGGCGATCCCCGGCGTGTTGCTGGCGATCGCCCTGGCCGCGATCCTGGGCAGCGGGCTTTACACCGTCGTCATCGCGATCGCCGCTCCGGAAATCCCGCGCACCGCGCGGCTGGTACGCTCGGTCGTGCTGACAATCCGCGAAATGCCTTTCGTCGCCGCCGCGATCTCGGTTGGCTCCAGTACGCCCAAAATCCTGCTGCGCCATATCCTGCCCAACGCGATGCCGGCCTTGATGGTCCAGGCGACATTCGTCTGCGCCTCCGCCATCCTGACCGAGGCGGTGCTGAGCTTCCTGGGTGTCGGCACCTCACCCGATATTCCCAGCTGGGGCAATGTCATGGCGGGCGGGCGGCAATTCTTCCGCGTGGCGCCGTGGGTGATCCTATTCCCCGGCATTTTCCTGTCGATCTTCGTGCTGGCGATCAATCTGTTCGGCGACGCGCTGCGCGAACGCGGCGACCCGATGCTGTCGGGACGGCGCGCATGACCGACCCGCTTTTGGAGGTGCGCGACCTGCGCGTCGCGATGAATAGCGGCCGCACGCAAGTGTTGCGGGGCGTCGATTTCGATTTGGCGGAAGGCCGCACGCTATGCCTGGTCGGCGAGTCCGGCTCGGGCAAAAGCGTGACGGCGGCGGCGCTGATGGATCTGCTGCCGCCGCATGCGCGCATCGACGCCGCAACAATGACTTTGGGCGGCCGCCCGCTTGCCGGGATGCGCCGCGCCGCACGCGACATGGCGATGATCTTTCAGGACCCGATGACCTCGCTCAATCCGGTCCTGACGATCGGCTATCAATTACGCGAAGCGTTGCAGCTCAAAGAAAGGGTCTCGAACGATGTCGCGCATGCGCGCGTTCTGGATGTGATGCGCCAAGTCCGCATTCCCGATCCGGCCACGCGCCTCGCCGCCTATCCGCATCAACTTTCCGGCGGCATGCGCCAGCGCGTGATGATCGCGATGGCGCTGATCCGCCGCCCGCGCTTGCTGATCGCCGATGAGCCGACGACCGCACTGGACGTGACCGTGCAGGCGCAGATCCTGTGGCTGTTGCAGGAATTGCAGCGCGAGACGGGCACGGCGATCCTGTTCATCACCCACGATCTGGGCGTGGTGGCGGAGATCGCGCACGACGTGGCGGTGATGTACGCGGGGCGCATCGTCGAACGCGGGCCCGTCGGCGAAATCTTCCGCGATCCCGCCCACCCTTATACGGCGGGTTTGATGGCCGCCACGCTCGACCATCGCACGGCGAATGATGCGCGGGGCGAGCGCCTTGTCGAACTGCCCGGCACGGTCCCGGTCGCGGGCGAAGCGATACCGGGCTGCGCTTTCGCCCCGCGCTGCGCCTATGCGGTCGCGGCTTGCGCGACCACGCCGCCCGAATGGCGCAGTCTGACCCGCGCACATGGCGCGGCCTGCCCCCATTTCCGGGCGCAGCAAATGGCGGAGGGGATCGCGCGATGACCGCGCCCATCCTCGAAGCCGACAATATCGTCCGCCATTTCCCGGCGGGGGCATCGACCGTCCACGCGGTCAATGGCGTGTCGCTGTCGCTCAAGGCCGGCGAAGTCCTCGCCGTCGTCGGTGAAAGCGGCTGCGGAAAGTCGACGCTCGGCCGAATTCTGGTGGCGTTGGATCGCCCGACGAAGGGTGCCGTGCGGATGAACGGCGCCGATCTTTCGGCGTTGACCGGTGCGGCCTTGCGCAAAAGCCGCGCGGGCTTCCAGATGATCTTCCAGGATCCCGGCACGTCGCTCAATCCGCGCTGGACCGTCGGCCAGTCGTTGCGCGAACCGCTGGAGAATTTCACCATCGGTACGCGAAGGGATCGCGCGGAACGGGTCCGCGATCTGCTGAAGCGGGTCGGTTTGCGGCCCGAATTCGCCGAGCGCTATCCGCACGAGCTTTCCGGCGGGCAGAAGCAGCGCGTGGCCATCGCCCGCGCCCTTGCGGGCAGTCCGCGCTTGCTGGTGGCGGACGAACCCGTTTCCGCACTCGACGTTTCGGTCCGCGCGCAGGTCATCAATCTTCTGTCCGACCTGATCGCGTCGGGCGATCTGGCGCTCGTCTTCATCTCGCACGATATCGGCGTCGTCGCGCATATCAGCACGCGCATCGCGGTCATGTATTTGGGCCGCATTGTCGAGATCGGGCCGACGGCCGACGTGCTGCATGCGCCTCGCCATCCCTACACGCGGGGGCTTCTCGACGCGGTGCCGGTGCCCGATCCCGAACAGCGCCGCACGCGCACGCCGCTGACCGGCGATCCACCCAGCCCCATCGACCTGCCCGCGGGTTGCGCCTTCGTTGCGCGCTGTCCGCACGCCATCGACGCCTGCCGAGCGTCGGTCCCCGAACTTCGCGCCGTATCGCCGGCGCGGTCCGTCGCCTGTATCCGCAGCGAAGAGATCTCGACCGATGAACTATGACAAGATCGTCCAGTATCCGCTCGACGTCGAACGCTCGGATTGGACTACCCAGCATTGGGAAGACGATGTCCTCGCGGTCATCAAGCAGGCGCGCCGGCGCCGCTTCCAGGGCCGTCCGATCGTGTTCTTCGGCTCGTCGTCCTTCCGCTATTGGATGCGGATGACGGAGGATCTCGGCCGGCTCGACGTGCTCAATCTCGGCTTCGGCGGCGGCACGGTCGAAAGCGCGTTGCGCTACTTCGATCGCCTGTTCGACGGCATCGATCCCGCCAAGATCGTGCTGTATTTCGGCGAGAACGACGTGGCGAACGACGGATTGACGGCCGCGCAGATCATGACCGGCATGGCGCAGCTCGTGAAACGGATCGAGGAACGCTACGGCGCCGTCCCGCTTTATTACGTCTCGATCAAACACAGCCCCAAGCGCTGGCTTTACGGCGAGGAATTCGACCGCTTGAACGACGCAATGCGGGCCGACGCCGGCACGACGAATAACCGGCATTTCATCGATCTGACGTCGTGCCTGATCGGCCCCAACGGGCGACCGATCGGGCGCTACTACGCCGACGACCAAATCCATCTCAACGCCACCGGCTACGATGTGTGGCGCGAGCGGCTGGAAGCGACCGACGAACTCTGGCGCTGACGCTCAGCCGCCGAGGGCCGGCACCTTCAATTCGCCCACCGTGCCATCGGTATGCAACTTGGCGTCGGTGAGCGCTTGCAGCGCGTCGAGCGTCATGCTGCCGAGCTTCTCGCGCAGCATGAACTTGCCGCCGTCGATGTCGATGACCGCGAGGCTGGTATAGACGCGCGTGACGCAACCCACGCCCGTCAGCGGAAGCGTGCAGCGTTCGACCAGTTTGGGCTTGCCGTCCTTGGTCACATGCTCGGTGATCACCGCGACTCGCTTGGCGCCGTGAACGAGGTCCATCGCCCCGCCGACGGCGGGCACGCCCTTGGGCCCCGTGCTCCAATTCGCGAGATCGCCGCTTTGCGCGACCTGATAGGCACCCAGGATCGCGACGTCCAAATGCCCGCCGCGCACCATGGCGAAACTGGTCGCGTGATCGAAGAAAGCCGAGCCCGGCTTCAACGTCACAGCCTTCTTGCCGGCGTTGATCAGGTCCCAATCTTCCTCGCCCGCTTTGGGCGCAGGCCCGAAATCCAGAATGCCGTTCTCGGTATGGAAGATCGCTTGGCGGCCCGGCGGCTGATACTGCGCCACCATTTCCGGGAAGCCGATACCGAGATTGACATAAGCGCCGTCGGCGATGTCCTGCGCCGCGCGCCAGGCGATCTGGGCGTTGGAAAGCTTTTCGGAGGTCATGGGTAGCGCGCCCCCGCGCGGTTCAAATCTTCTTCCTGTGCCGGGTTCGGCACTTCGACGATCTTCTGGACGAAGATGCCGGGTGTGACGACGCTTTCGGGCGCAATTCCGCCGGGCTCGACCAGTTTTGAGACCTGGACGATGGCGGTAGCCGACGCCATGCACATCAGCGGGCCGAAGTTTCTTGCGGCCGCACGGTAGGTAAGATTGCCGTGCGTGTCACCGATCTCGGCCTTCACCAGCGCGAAATCCGCTTTCAGCCAGCGTTCCTGCACGTAAGGCCGGCCGTCGAACTCGGCGACCGGCTTGCCCTTTGCGAGATCGGTGCCGTAGCTGGTCGGCGTGTAGAACGCCGGGATGCCCGCCCCGCCCGCGCGGATACGCTCGGCGAGCGTGCCTTGCGGCACGAGTTCCAGCTCGATCTTGCCGGCAAGGTAGCGCTCGGTGAACACGACCGGATCGGCCGAACGCGGGAAGGAGCAGATCAGCTTCGCCACGCAGCCCGCTTCGATCAGCGCGGCAAGGCCGACATGCCCGTTCCCGGCGTTGTTGTTGACGACGGTGAGGCCCTTCGGCCCCTTGTCGATCAGCGCATGGATCAGCTCGATCGGCGAGCCGGACCCGCCGAACCCGCCGATCATCACCGAAGCGCCATCGCCGATAACCGAGACGGCTTCGGCAAGGCTTGCGATTGTCTTGTTCAAGGCCGGGGGGCTCCTTGCCGGTCAGATGTCGAAAAAGACGGTCTCGCCGTCGCCTTGCAGACGGATATCGAAGCGATAGACCGTCTTGCCGCTTTCCGTCGATCGCGCGCCGATCAGCGTCGCCGCCAAAGCGGGATCGCCCACGGCCTTCAGCGTCGGATCGGCGGCGTTGGCGTCCTTCTCGTCGGCGAAATACATCCGCGTGTGGAGATGGATATTGAGGCCGCGCGCGAAGATCAACAACGTGACGAACGGCGCGTCCGGCGTGCCCGCGACCTTGCCGGGCTTGACCGTCTCGAACCGGTAGAGACCGGTTTTGAAATCGGTCGCAGCACGGCCCCAAAAGCCGGGCAGCTTGCCTTTGCTGTCGGCCTGCCACAGCTCCAGAATCGCGTCGGTCACCAGCGTGCCCGCACCGTCGCGCACCGTGCCTTCGATGAAGATGCGTTCGCCCGCCGCGTTGGCCGGGGCCGCGACATCGAGCTTTTCCTGCGTGCGGACGTTCAGCCCCGCGACCGACGGCAGCGTGCCGATATGCACATAGGGGCCGGCGGTCTGCGACGGGGTTTCGTTCAGCGGTTCCACGGGCATGTCAGTTCCCCTCCGGCCGGTTTTCGAAGAAAGTCGAGCGGCGGCCGCGCAGCACGATATCGAAACGATAGGTCAGATGGTCATACGGACCCTGGTTTTCGAGGTCGAGCTTCGCGACCAGCATGTCGATCGCCGCCGGATCCGCGATCGTATTGACGATCGGACATTTGGCGATCAAGGGGTCACCCTCGAAATAGAACTGCGTGATCAAGCGCTGCGTGAAGGCCGCGCCGAAGATCGAGATGTGGATATGCGCCGGGCGCCAGTCGGAGCCGTTGTTGCGGAACGGGTACGGGCCGGGCTTGATCGTGCGGAAGGCATATTTGCCGTCGGCGCCGGTCAGCACGCGGCCGCAACCGCCGAAATTGGGATCGATCGCGGCGAGATAGCCGTCGCGCACATGGCGATAGCGCCCGCCCGCATTGGCCTGCCAAATCTCGATCAGCGCGCCGGAGACGGGCGCGCCGTTCTGGTCGAGCACGCGGCCGTGGACGACGATACGCTCACCGACCGCTTCGGCACCCGTGCCGTAATTCAAGATCAAGTCGTGATCGAGCGGGTCGAGCTTGGCATGTCCGAAAACCGGGCTCGACAGATCGACCGGCGACTGCGGCAGCGACAACAGCGGCCGCTGCGGGCTGCGCAGCACCGTCGATTTGTAGTTCGGCACGTTCGGTGCCGGGTGCCAGCGCCGATCGCGCCGGTAAAATTCGGTATTCGCCATCGTTCCCTTACTCCCCTCCCCGTCGCGTGGACGGGTCAATGCCCGCCCAAACCGCCGACACCGATATGCCGTTCGACGGCGTCGGTGTCGCGGCGCAGATCGTCGCATCGGCCGGACCATACGATCCGGCCGCGTTCCAATACCAGCGCCATTTCGCCGAACTCGAAGGCGAGTTCAAGACGCTGTTCGACCAGTAAAATCGTCATCTCGCCGGACTTGGCCAAGCGGCCGATCGCCGCCATCACCGCGTCGCAAATCACCGGCGCCAAGCCTTCGAGCGGCTCGTCGAGAAGCAGCACACGGGGCTTGCCCAAAATCGTGCGCGCCATCGACAGCATCTGCTGCTCGCCGCCGGACAATTGACCGCCGAGATTGTGCCGGCGCTGGGCCAGACGCGGAAACAAGTCGTACGCCTCGCCGATCGCCGCGCGCGGGCGGCTTTTAAGGCCGGCGATCAGATTTTCCTCGACCGTCAGCGTGCGGAAAATCTCGCGGGTCTGCGGCACGAGGCCGATACCGCCCAATGCGCGCGACGACGGGCCTTGCGCCGAAACGCTTTGCCCGTCGACCCGAATATCGCCCGCGAAACGCCGGCACAAACCCATGATCGCGGCCATCAGCGTCGACTTGCCCACGCCATTGCGCCCGAACACGCACAGCCGCCCGCCCGCCGGCACGGTGAAGGACACGTCCTCGAGCACTTGCGAGCGCGCGTAGCCCGCTCCGAGGCCGGCGATCTCAAGCGTCGCGGCTGGCATGGCCGTAGCTCCCCAGATAGGCCTCGCGCACTTTCGCGTCGCGCGCCACGTCGGCGGGCGCGCCGTCGAACACCAGCTCGCCCGCCACCAGCACCGCGACGCGCTTGGCGAAACGCATCACCAGATCCATATCGTGATCGATCATCAGCACGGCAAGCGTGGGCGGCAAGCGCTCGAGCGCTCGTTCGATGCGCGGCACGTCCGACGACGCCACACCCGCCGCGGGTTCGTCGAGCAGCAACACTTTTGGCCGATGCGCCAGCGCGATGGCGAGTTCGACCAAACGCTGCTGGCCATAGGCGATCTCGCCCACTTTGCGGCGCATCGCGTCGCCCAGGCCCAACGCATCGAGGATTTCGTAGGCTTCGTCGTTGGCGGCGGAATCGCCGCCGAACCGCGCAAGGATGCGCGTCGCATTGCCCATGCGGCGCAAGATCGTCATCACGACGTGATCGGCCGGCGTCATGTCGGCGAACAACCGCGTGACTTGGAACGTGCGCACCAAGCCGCGCGTGACGCGGGCGACGGTGTCGAGGCGCGTGATGTCGTCGCCCGCCAGCACGATGCGACCCGCATCGGGGACAAGCTGCCCGGTGACGAGATTGACGAACGTCGTCTTGCCGGCACCGTTGGGGCCGATCAGCGCGACGCGATCGCCTGCGGCGAAGCGCATCGACACGTCGCGATTGACGGTCAAACCGCCGAAGCTTTTGGTGACACCCGCGACGTCGAATATGGCGCTCATCGCCGCGTCTCGCTGTTGCGGCCGAACATCCGGCGCTGGAGATCGTCCAAGCCGCCCGCCAGGCCGCGCGGGGCGACGAGCACGACGCCGATCATCAAGCCGCCGATTACGGTCATCCAATGGAACGGATTGATCGCGGCGACCATATGCTCGACCATCATGAACGCGACCGTGCCGCCGAGCGCGCCGTAGAGCGAACCCACACCGCCCAACGCCAGCATCACCAGCGAATTGGCCGACAATTCGAACGATACGCCGTCGAGCCCGACGACTTGCGTCGCCAGCATGCCAAGCGCGCCGCCCACGCCCGCGATGGCGCCGGAAATCGCGTACATGCGCAGCAGCACGGGGCGGATCGATACACCCAGCGCTTCGACGCGCACCGGATCTTCCTTCGCCCCCCGGCAAAGCATGGCGAAGGGCGAACGCGCGACGACAGCGAGAATCGCCAGAACGACGACGAGCAGGAAGATCGCGAACAGATACGCGCTGCGCCCCCACAGATCGAAGGCGAACATGCCGAAGATCGGGGCGGGCATCATTCCCGCCAAACCGTCGCTGCCGCCCGTGTAGGCCGATGCCTTGTTCGCCCCTTCCTGCACGAGCTGGACGAAAGCGATCGACAGCACAAGCTGCGGCAATCCGTGCGTACGCAGCAAAACCGCCCCCATTACCAGCCCCGCGCCGGCGCCCGCTCCCGCACCGATCGTCACCAACAGAAACGGATCGGTAATCCCGGCGCGCAAGCAGACGATCCCGGCGGCGTAGGCGCCGATCCCGTACAGCGCCGCGTGGCCCAGCGTCGCGACGCCGCAGAAGCCGACGACGAGATCGAGCGACAGCACCAGCAGCGCGATCGATACGATCCGCGTCAGCAGCGCGAGGCTGTCGGGAAACATGAAGTATCCGGCGATGCTCGCCGCGAACACGACAAGAATGCCGTAAACGTCGCGCCGATAGGCGGGCCAAATCCCGAGCGCCGCGTCGGACAAGGGCGGATGGCGCATCGTCATCGTGCCCGCCCCATCAAACCGTTCGGATAAGCGAAAATCACGAGAATGACGGAGAGATAGAAGAAGAAATTGCCGAAATCGGGCACGAGATAGCGGCCCGTCACGTCGATGGCGCCGAGCAGCAGGCACGCGAACAGCGAACCGAGGATCGAACCCGCCCCGCCGACGGAAACGACGACCAAGAACGTCACGATATAGCGCAGCGCGTAGAAGGGCTCGATCGGCAGGAACTCCGCCCCCACCGCGCCGCCGAAGGCCGCCAGCGCCGTCGCGACGACGTAGCAACCGAGAAAATAGGCGCTGGTACGCACGCCCAGTGCCCGCGCCATATCCGGCTTCTCGATCGCCGCGCGCAGCTTGACGCCAAGCACCGTGTATTCAATCGCGATCCACAAGGCGGCGACCACGACGATGCCGCTGGCGATGACGAACAGGCGATGTCCCGCGATGTTGCGGAACCCGATATCGACCGGTGTCGCCAGGATCGGCGGCAGCGGGATCGTCTTCAGCGTCGGGCCCATCAAGTAATTGACGATGCCGATCGCCGCGAAGGCGATGCCGACCGTCATCAACACCTGCATCAATTCGGGCTTGCCGTAGATGCGCCGGTAAAGCAGCGGCTCTAGCGGCAAGGCGATCAGCACCGTGCCGAGAACCGCCAGCGCGATCCCGGCAAAATAGCCGAAGCCCAACTGCATCGTCGCGTAGGAAGCGAGATAGCCGCCGATCATCGCGAAAGCGCCGTGGGCGAGATTGACCACGCGCATCAGCCCCATCATCAGCGACAAACCGATGCAGATGATGAACAGCGCCATCCCGTAGGCGACGGCGTCGACCGCGATGCTGAAGAACGTGATCATTTCGTCGTGGTGTTCCTCGCGGCAAGACCGGGACGGCGCATGCCGCCCCGGTTCCGCGCGCCGCGCTTACTTCGCCAAACCCGGATCGCCCTGCTCAGGAAAGCTCTGGATCTCCTTGTTGATCCACTTGCCCGAAGCGTCCCTTGCGACCTCGCGCAGATAGATCGTCTGCGTGATATGGCGGGTTTCCGGATCGATCTTCACGGGTCCGCGCGGGCTTTCCCACGCCATGCCTTTCACCGCCGCGACGGCCTTGGCCGCATCCTGCTTGCCCGCGGTCGCCTCGATCATTTTGGCGATGACGCGCATGCCGTCATAGGCGCCGACGGCCGGGAACGACAATTGATTGATGTCGCCCAGCGCCTTGGCCGCCGCCTCGACGAAGGCGCGGTTCACGGCCGAGTCATGCGACACGGCGTAGTGAAAGCCGGTCAGCATGCCGGCAGCCGCTTCGCCCAATGCCGGCAGATCGGATTCCTGCGTGAGGTCCCCGGTCGAGAAGAAGCGGATACCGGCTTGACGGAGCCCCGCGTCGTTAAACGCCTTCACGAAGCCCAAGGTCGGCGGGCCGGACGGCAGGAAGGCGAACAGGCCATCGGCACCCGCGTTGCGCACGCGCTGCATGATCGGGCTGAACTCGTTCGTATTCATCGGCATGCGGATCGATTCCGCGACCTGCCCGCCCGCCGCCTCGATCGCCTTCTTGAAGGCGTTCTCGGCGTCTATGCCGGGGCCGTAGTCGCTGACCGCGGTGATGAATTTCTTCGTGCCGCGCTCGATCGCCGCCTTGCCGAGCGGCGTGGTCGTCTGCGCGGTGGTGAAGGAAGTGCGCACGACCAGCGGCGACGAATTCATGATCGCCGAGGTCGCGGCGTTGAAGATCACGAGCGGCACGTTGGCCTGTTCGAGCAGCGGCGTGATCGCCAGCGCATCGGGCGTGAAATAAACGCCGCCCAGATACTGCACCTTCTCGCGCACGATCAGTTCCTGGGCGAGCGCCCGGGCCTGCTGCGGATTGGCGCCGGGCAGATCGCGATAGACGATCTCGATCGTATGTCCGGCGACGTTCTTGCCGTTCTGCGCGAGATAGGCTTC
>PVXE01000077.1 GCA_014444615.1 Tagaea sp. CACIAM 22H2
TGACACGGGGCTTCCGCTGGGCGCCACGAAGCAGCCGCAGCCCGCCGCCACGCCCGCGCCCGTCATTTCCGAACGGATTGAAATCGCCGTCGTGGGCGCGCATCTCTCCGGCATGTCTTTGCACGGGCAATTGACGGAGCGGAACGCCAAGCTGGTGAGAACCGGAAAAACATCGGCGAAATATCGGCTGTTCGCGCTGGCGGGCCAAACCCCGCCCAAGCCGGGCTTGAAACGCGGCGAAAACGGCGCTTCGATCGAGATCGAGGTCTGGTCGCTCGCCCCCGACGCGTTCGGCAGTTTCGTCGCCCTCGTCCCGCCGCCGATGGCGATCGGCACGATCGAACTCGACGACGGAAGCTGGGTGAAGGGCTTCGTCTGCGAGCCCGCCGGGTTCGACGGGGCAACCGACATCACGCATCTGGGCGGCTGGCGCAATTACATCGCGCGCGGAATGAAGGCATGAATCTCAACGCTTACACACGTTACGAACGCGTCTATATCCCCGGCAATCCGGAAGGCGGACCGTTGCGCGGTCTCGTCTTCGCGGCGAAGGATCTGTTCGACGTCGCCGGCAAGCGGACGGGCGCGGGCAATCCCACCTGGCTGCAAACCCATAATCTGGCGACGGCGACGGCGCCCGCGATCGAAAAACTGCTCCATGCGGGCGCGACGCTCAGCGGCAAAACGCAGACGATCGAGCTCGCCTTCGGCATCTCCGGTCACAACGTGCATTACGGCATGCCGCTAAACCCCGCCGCCCCGGACCGCGTGCCCGGCGGCTCGTCGTCGGGTTCGGCTTCGGCGGTCGCGGGCCGCGCCTGCGATTTCGCGCTCGGCACCGACACCGGCGGCTCGGTGCGCGTGCCCGCCAGCTATTGCGGGATTTTCGGCATGCGCCCGACGCACGGGCGGATTTCGACCGAAGGCGTCGTGCCGCTCGCCCCGTCCTACGACACGGTCGGCTGGTTCGCGCGCGAGGCGGAATTGCTCGAACGCGTCGGCCGCGTCCTGCTCGACGAGACGGCCCCCGCACCCGAGCCCAACCGTTTGCTGATCGCTTCCGACGCGCAGCGTTTGTGCGATCCCGACGTCACGCAAGCCGTGTTGCCGTGGATCGGCCGCGCCCGCTCGTTCTTCGAATACGTCTACGACGTCGATGTGGGCGGTCCCGCGCTCGCCGATTGGAGCGCTTGCTATCGCGTGCTATCGGGCCGCGAAGCTTGGGCCGCACACGGCGAATGGATCGAAAGCGTCAAACCCAAATTCGGCGCCGACGTCGCCGCGCGCTTCGCCTACGCCAAGACGGTGACGGAAGCGGATTTCGCCAAGGCGTTGCCGATGCGCGAGGCCGCGATCAAGCGGCTCGACGAATTGCTGCTGCCCGGCACGATCCTATGCCTGCCGACCGCCCCGGTCCCGCCGCCGTTGCGCGACGCCGACGACGCCACGCTGGAGCGCGTGCGCATGCGCACCTTCCAGTTCACCTGCATCGCCGGGCTTTGCGGCCTGCCGCAAATCAACGTGCCCGCCGGATTCGCGGGCGATGCGCCGGTGGGCATTTCGTTCATCGGGGCGCGCGGCTCCGACGCGATGCTGCTCAACTTCGTCCGTATTCTGACGTCTCCCGCCGAGGAACAAAGCAATGGCTAAGGTCAAGCCGAAGAAAGCGCCCGCCTATCCCCGCGACCTCGTCGGCTACGGCCGCAATCCGCCGCACGCCCAATGGCCCAACCGCGCGAAAATCGCGGTGTCGTTCGTCGTGAACTACGAGGAAGGCGGCGAACGTTCGGTCCTGCACGGCGACAAGGAAAGCGAGACCTATCTTCAGGAGGTCGTCGGCCTCGTCCCGCGCCAGAAGAAGCGCGACGAGAGCACGGAGAGCGTCTACGAATACGGCAGCCGCGCCGGGTTCTGGCGCATCCTGCGCGAATTCGAAAAGCGCAAAATGCCGTTCACGTCTTGGGCGGTCGGCATGGCGCTGTTGCGCCACCCCGATGCGGGCCGCGCGATGGCCGAAGGCGGCCACGAAGTGGCGAGCCATGGCTGGCGCTGGTTTGATTACCAGAACATGCCGATCGCCGAGGAGCGCAAACATTTCAAGCTCGCCATCGACGCGATCGAGAAGACGACCGGCAGCAAGCCCGTCGGCTGGTACACCGGCCGCTTCTCGCCCAACACGCTGAAGCTCGCCGCCGAATTCGGCATGCTGCATGCGGGCGACGCCTATAACGACGACCTGCCCTATTGGACCGTGCCGGACAAGAAGCCGCTGCTGATGGTCCCCTACACGCTGGACGTCAACGACATGAAGTTCGGCACGCCGCAGGGCTTCAACACCGGCGACGATTGGTTCGCCTATGCGCGCGACGCGTTTGACACGCTTTACGCGGAGGGCGACGAAGCGCCGAAGATGATGTCGATCGGCCTGCACCTGCGCCTGATAGGCCGGCCGGGCCGCTTCCACGCCCTTCAGCGCTTCATGGACCATATCGAGAAGCACGATCGGGTTTGGGTTGCGCGCCGCAAGGATATCGCGCATCACTGGATCAAGACGCATCCCTATAAGGGGTAGCGTTGCGACCGGGGAGGACGCGTGGGGAATTTCGCCGATTATTCGCGTTTCGTCGTCACGCTGCTGGCGATTTTGACGCCCTTCGCGGCGATCCCTGTGTTCCTTGCGCTGACCGAGGGCCAGCGACGGGGCTTTCGCGCGCGCACCGCCGACATGGCGGCGATGACCGTATTCACGGTGCTGATCGTATCGGCCTTGACCGGCGATTTGATCTTGCGTGTGCTGGGCACCAGCCTCGACGCGTTCCGCGTGGGCGGCGGTATCGTGCTGTTCCTGATGAGCCTGTCGATGCTGAACGCGCAATTGTCGCCCGTGCAGCATTCGCGCGAGGAAGCGGACGAGGCCGGGCAGAAATCGGCGCTGGGCGTCGTGCCCATCGGCATGCCGCTGCTGGTCGGGCCCGGCGCGATCTCCTCCACCATCATCGAAATGAAACGCAGCCCCGAATGGGCGCACGCCTTCGCCATCGTCGCCTGTATCGCCGTCGTTTGCGTGGCGGTCTGGGTCGCCTTGCGCTTGGCCGAACCCATCGGCGCGCGGCTCGGGCGCATCGGCCTCAACATCCTTAACCGCATTTTCGGGCTGCTGCTGGCGGCCATCGCCGTGCAGATCGTGACGGCCGGGCTGCTCGGCCTGTTCCCAGCTCTCGCAGGCTAGGTTAGGCTCGGCATTATGATCCGCCTTCCGCCCTACGCGACCCAGAATTTCGCCGTCCGCAAGCCGATGATCGGAACCGCCGTCGGCGGCATCGTATCCGGCCAAGCCAGAGCCGCGATGGAAGCCGGCGCGGCGATCCTCGAAGAGGGCGGCAACGCCATCGACGCGGCCGTCGCCGCCGGTTTCGCGCTTGCCGCCGTCGAGCCATGGAATTCCGGTCTCGGCGGGATCGGCTTTTTGCTCTACCGGCCCGCGGACACGGGCAAAACGATCGCCATCGATTTCGGGCCGCAAGCGCCCGCTAGGCTCGACCCGTCGCATTTCCCGCTGACCGGCAAGACCGGCGGCGATTTGTTCGGCTGGCCGGAGGTCGTGGGCAATCGCAATGTCCACGGGCCGTTGTCTTTCGCCATACCGGGCCAAGTCGACGGGCTGGGCCTCGCCCACGCGACGTTCGGCACGATGGATTGGGCGATGCTGCTGGAGCGCGCGGCACGCTTGGCCGATCGCGGCTTGCCGATCGACTATTGGACGACGTTGAAAATCGCGTCGGCCGCGAACGAACTCGCACTCTACCCGTCGTCGCGCGCGACCTATATGCCGAGCGGCCTGCCGCCGGTGCCCGATTACGGCAAGATCACGAAATTCCTGCCCAACGAACGCTTGGCGCTGACGATCCGCCGCCTGCAATTGAAGGGCGCCCGCGATTTCTACGACGGCGCGCTGGCGACGGATATCGCCTACGACGTGCAGGAAGTCGGCGGCGTGATGACGCGCGACGATCTTGCCGGCTATCGCGCCAAGATCGTCGAGCCGACGCGCGTGTCCTATCGCGGCGCTTTGGTCGAGACGGCGCCCGTCGGCACGGCGGGGCCCACGCTGGCCCGCGTGCTGGAACTGCTCGGGCCCCATGTCTTCCGCCATTACGGGCCCGATGCCGCCAGCTTCGTCGCCTATGCCGAGGCGCTGCGCACGGCCTATGCCGAGCGGCTCGCCGAGCCCGCAGCGCCGACCAGCACCACGCATCTCAACGTCGTCGATCGCCATGGCAATATGGTGGCGCTGACGCAGACGCTGTTGTCGACCTATGGCAGCCGCTTGGTCCTGCCGGCGACCGGCATTCTGATGAATAACGGCGTGATGTGGTTCGACCCGCGCCCCGGCCGCGCGAATTCGATCGCGCCCGGCAAGCGGCCGCTCACCAATATGTGCCCCACCATCGTGTCGCGCGACGGCAAAGGCTGGTTCGCGCTCGGCGCCTCGGGTGGGCGGCGTATTCTGCCGTCGGTCGCACAGGTGCTGAGCTTCCTGGTCGATCACAATATGGATCTCGACCGCGCCTTCCATCATCCGCGCATCGACGTCTCCGGCGGGCCGGAGATCGATTACGACCCCACATTGCCCGTCGATGTACGTGCGGCGCTGACGCAACGCTTCCAGGCCAATGCACTGGAATCGTCCGTGTTTCCGTCGAACTATGCCTGCCCGTCCGCGGTCATGATCGATCCGCAAACGGGCGGACGCACGGGCCTTGCCGATATCATGAGCCCGTGGTCGGCCGCGATTTCCACCTGACGAAGAGAATCATGATCGACAAACCTTGGAAGGTCCTCGCCGCGCGCGAGGTCTATGTGCATGCGCCGTGGGTGCGCGTCGTCGACGAGCGCATCGAACTGCCCAATGGCCGCGTGGTGCCGAGCTTCCACAAGGTCTACCTGCCCGATCATTCGATCCTGTTCCCAATCACCGAGGACGGGCGGGTGATCGCCACACGGTCGTACCGCCATGGCGTGGGCGCGGTCATATGGGGATTTCCCGGCGGCGGAATCGACGCGGGCGAAACGCCCGAACAGGCCGCCGCGCGCGAGCTGCGCGAGGAGACCGGCTACGAAGCCGCATCGCTCAAGCCGTTGGGCGGTTATGTGACCGGCGCCAATGTGCGCGGCGCCAAGTCGCATCTTTTCCTCGCCACGGGCTGCCGCAAAACGACCGAAGCGAATTCGGGCGATTTGGAGGAAACGGAAATCCTGCTGCTCGACCGGGAAAAGGTCCGGGATTTGCTTATGGGCGACGGTTTCCATGTTTTGGCGCATGCGGCGATCGCCGCGCGTGCCCTTCTGGAGTGGCCGGCATGAAGAATCCCCTGGGCTCCGCCCCGAATAATCGCTGGCGGGTCGACGCCAAAGCGGTTTCGACCTTGCGCGACGCGCCCAAGGCGAAGCCCCTGTCCTTCGCGGCGAAGCCCCAAAATCTGACGGTCGACGCGACGCGCAGCGCGATGATCGTGATCGATATGCAGAACGATTTCTGCCATCCCGACGGCTGGCTGGCGCATATCGGCGTCGACGTGACGCCGGCGCGCAAGCCGATCAAGCCGCTCGCCAAGCTGCTGCCGGCCTTGCGCAAGGCCGGGATGCCGGTGATCTGGGTCAACTGGGGCAACCGGCCGGATCTGCTCAATCTCAGCCCGTCGCTGCTGCATGTCTACAAGCCGACGGGAAAAGGCATCGGTCTCGCCGACGAATTGCCCAAGAAAAAGGGCAAGGTGCTGGTCAAGGATTCCTGGGCCGCCGCCGTGGTCGACGAGCTGCCGATCAAATCGAGCGACATCAAGATCGACAAGTTCCGCATGAGCGGCTTCTGGGACACGCCGCTCGACTCAATTCTGCGAAACTTGCGCGTCGACACGCTGTTCTTCGGCGGCGTGAACGCCGATCAATGCGTGTTGTGCACGCTGCAGGACGCGAATTTCCTCGGCTACGACTGCGTGATGGTGGAGGATTGCTCGGCCACCACCTCGCCGCAATTCTGCTGGGACGCGACGATCTATAACGTGCGTCAATGCTTCGGCTTCACGACCGATTCCGAAGCGATTTTGAAGGGGCTCAAAAAATGATGCCCGTCGCCTTCAAGCGCATGACCGATTGCCCGGTGTATCGGATTTCGCCGAACGACACGAATTACTTCGCGCTGGTCTTCGATCCGGCGGGCGATAACGTCGATCTGGTCGCGGTCGTCGAGATTTTCACGCCCGGCGGCAAAACGCCACCCAATTCGCATTCGCGCGCGCACGAGATGTTCTTCGTGCTGGAAGGCGAAGGCAAGGCGTTCTGCGACGGCGCGTCGTTAGATTTGAAGAAGGGCGACGCGATGATGCTGCGCCCCGGCTCGAACCACGAAGTGCACAACACCGGCACGGGCAAGCTCTACACGTTGACGGTGATGGTGCCGAACCAGGAATTCGCCGAACTGATCCGCAACGGTCAACGCGTGGAACTCGACGCCGAGGATCGCCGCGTGATCGCGGGAATCTAGTCCCGCGTCATCCGGATCAGCTGGACGAACACCGCCATCGAGATCAGCATCAGAACGACGCAAAGCCCCATGACGGCGTGGGAGCCGCCGAGACTGCTCGCCCACGCCATCACGAACGGCGCCGTCGAGAAGACGTAGTTCAACGGCAGGTTCAGCTTGCCCATGATCTCGGCGTAGCCGTCGCGGCCGAACACGACCAGCGGGCCGACGACGCGCACAATGGTCATCGTGCCGGAGCCCAAGCCGAAGCCGATCACGCCCGCGGCGAAAGCCATCACGCCGCCGCCGAAAATCACCGGCAGCGCACAGCCGATCGCCATGATCGTCGCGCTGGCCAGGCCCAACAGCAGGATCGGCAGGCGATCCCCGAAGGTCGTTTCCGCCATGCGCGCGACCATCTGTGCCGGCCCGAACAGCGAGCCGACGATGACGGCGAGCGCAAGCTCCAACCCGTAGCCTTGGCCGACCGCCACGATCTGAACGGGGAATCCCCAGGAAACGAAGCCCGCCCCGGCGAAGGCCGCGAACATCAGCCAGAACGCTTTCCGGCGCCGATCGGGGGCGACCATCGGCTTTGCCCCCTCGCCCGCCGGACCGCCGATGGCGGGTTGCGGCTTGACGCGGATCGCCCAATGGACGGGAACGCAAAAAACGAATTGCAAGGCCGCCAGCGCCAGACACGATCCGCGCCAGCCGATGATCGGTTCCATCGCCGCCAGCAGCGGCAAGGCGATCGGCGGGCACAGACTGCCCAGCAGCGTCATCAAGCCCAGCGCCTTGCGCGAAGCGTGCGGCATAAGTTGCGCGACGGCCGCAAAAGGCGTCTGGGTTAGCGTCATCGGCATCGAGAAGCCGATCAGCACCCACGCGATGATGAAGCCGATCAAACCTTGCGCGAAGGCCAGGACCGCCATGCCGGCCCCCAAAAACACCGAGCCCGCGATCAAAATTTCGCGCGGCCCGATCCGGTCCGTGCGCCGGCCGATCGCGGGGCCGAGCAGCGAACCGACCAGCAGCATGATCGTGATGCCGCCGAAGATCATCGCGACCGGCAGGCCCAGATCGGCCGCCATCGGCACGCTATACACGGCCGGCACGAAATAGGACGAGCCCCACGCCGCGATCTGGGTCATCGAAATCGCGACGACGCCGCGCCGCCCTGGCAGCGACCAGCCGCTCATCCCGGCGGCAACGCCCAAGGCCGCGCGTTTTCGTAAGCGCGCGCGGCGCGCAATACCAAACGGTCGTCGTAGGGCCGGCCGACGAATTGCAGCGCCATCGGCAAACCGTCGTCGTGCAGGCCGATGGGCACGCTGGCCGCCGGCTGGCGCGTCATGTTGAACGGATAGGTGAAGGGCGACCAATCGATCCAATAGCTTTGCGTCGCGGGATCGGCGACGTCTTGCCCCGCTTTCACCGCCGTGATCGGCAATTGTGGCGTCAGCAACAAATCGTATTTGCGATGGAAACGTAGCATCGCTTGGGTCAGCGCGGTGCGATAGGCGTCGGCGTCGAGATAATCCTGGGCCGAGAGCGACAGACCGTGCTCGGTCGATGCGACCAAGCCGGGATCGGAGAGATGCCATTTGTCGCGCGGAATGCCCCGCAACGGCTTGGCGAGCGATGCGGTCCAAAGCGTGTGAAAGGCATTGCGCGCGGCGCCGACATCGAGTTCCGGCTCCGCCGGTTCGACGATGGCGCCCAGTTCGGCCAGAATCTTCGCCGCGTCGTCCACCGCCCGCGCGATCTGCGGATCGACCGCGACGGTTTTGAATCGCGGCGAATAGCCGATCTTCAGACCCTTGATGCCTTTTTCGAGATCGAGCAGCCACGAGCCCGGATCGGGCGGCAGCGAAAACGGATCGCGGTCGTCGGGCCGCGCGATGATCTCCATCATCCGCGCGGCATCCTCCACACTCCGCGTCATCGGCCCGATATGCGCGAGCAGCCCGGCGGGGCTGGCCGGATAGGCAGCGACGCGCCCGAAGCTCGGCTTCAAACCGAAAATGCCGCAAAACCCGGCGGGCATGCGGATCGAACCGCCGCCGTCGGTGCCGACATGCAACGCGCCCATGCCGCACGCCGCCGCGACGGCGGCGCCGGCCGACGACCCGCCCGCCGTGCGGCCCTTGTTCCAAGGGTTGCGGGTGATGCCGGTCAGCGGCGAATCGCCGATGCCCTTCCAGCCGAATTCCGGCGTCGTCGTCTTGCCGAGCGGCACCGCGTTGGCGGCTTTGAGCCGCGCGACGGCGGGCGCATCCTCGGTCCACGGACCTTTGGGATCGACATGCTTCGACCCGCGCAACGTCGGCCAACCCGCCGTGATCAGCAAATCCTTGATCGTCGCGGGCACGCCGTCGAACGTGCCTTGCGGTTCGCCCTTATGCCAACGCGCTTCCGACGCGCGCGCCGCGGCCAACGCGGCATCCGCGTCGACCAAACAAAATGCGGCAAGATCGCCGTTCCGCGCCGCGATCCGGTCCAGACATGCGCGCGTCGCCTCCACCGGCGAAAACGCTTTGCGCGCATAGCCCGCGAGAAGTTCGCGGACGGACAGGAACGCCAAATCGGACATTACGTCGCCTCCCAGGCTTCGGCTATGCTGGCACGCGGCTTGCGACAAATGAATAGATTCCAACCACGGTCATAGCGCCCATGCGTCTACTGCTCGCGATGTTCAAACACGAGACCAACACGTTCTCGCCGATCGTGACCGATCTGGCGCGGTTCGAGGCGTGGGGGCTGCAATGGGGCGACGACGTCGTGAAGGCTTACGCGGATACGCGCATGCCCCTCGCCGCCTATATGAAACTCGCCCGCGAGCGCGGCGCAGAAATCGTTACCCCCGTGGCGGGCGAGGCGATGCCCGGCGGCAAGGTCACGCGCGACGCCTACGAGAAGGTCGTGGCCGCGATTTTGGACGCGCTCGACGACACGATCGACGGCGCGTTGCTCGATCTTCACGGCGCGATGGTGCCCGAGCATAGCGACGACGGCGAAGGCGAATTGTTGCGCCGCATGCGCGCGAAGCGGCCGGGCCTGCCCATCGCGGTGACCTGCGATCTGCACTGCAACCTTTCCCAAGCGATGGTCGAGAATTGCACCGCGCTGATCGGCTACAAGACCTATCCCCACGTGGACATGTACGAGGTGGCGGAACGCGTAGGCCGCGTGGTGCTTGATGCGATGAAAGGCAAATGCAAGCCGGTCCAGGCTTGGGCGCCGACGCCGCTGCTGTCGCAAACCTTGCGGCAGGGCACTGCCGATCAGCCGATGAAAGCGATGGTCGAACGCGCGGCCGAGCTGGAAGCGCGACCCGGTATTCTCTGCGCGACCGTGTTCGGCGGCTTCGCGCTGTCGGATATTCCCATCGCCGGCAGCGCCACCATCGTGGTCGCGGACGGCGACAGCGCCGCCGCACGCGAAGCCGCGCAGGACCTCGCCGATCGCGTGTGGGACCAGCGCAAGGAATTCATCTATGTCCATCGTCCGCTTTCCGGCGCGATCGCCCAAGCGCGCGAATTGAACGCCGCCCCGATCGTGCTGCTCGACCACGCGGACAATGTCGGCTCGGGCGGCACGTCGGACGTGATGAAAGTTATCGCCGCCGTTCTCGAGGCCGGCCTCGACGGGGTCGCCGTCGCCACGGTGTGGGACGAAGATGCCGTGCGGAAGATGTTCGCCGCCGGCAAGGGAGCGACGCTCACCCTCGACCTCGGCGGCAAGTCGCCGATGCCGGCGCTGAAGCTGGCGCCGAAACCGCTTCGGCTGACCGGCACGGTGCAGAACCTCGCCGACGGGCGCTGGCGCGTCGAAGGGCCGATGTACACCGGTGTGATGGTGGATACGGGGCCGACGGCGGTATTCCGGACGGCCGGAATGGAAATCGTCGTCTGCTCGCGCCATCATGAGCCTTGGGATACCGGCATCTTTACCGCCAACGGTATCGATCCGGCGCAAAGACGCTACCTGTTGCTCAAGTCGCGCATTCACTACCGCGCCGGCTTCGCGCCGCTGGCGCGCGCGACCTTCACGCTGGACGGCGAAGGCGTCACCACGTCGGATAACGCAAAACTCGACTATCGGAATTTGAGCCGCCCGATTTATCCGCTCGATCCCGGTCCGTTCACGCCGCCGCGCGCGCGAGACGCTTGATCCGCCCCCAACGCCTTGGCATGCTTTGGGTGCGCTGCGGCAAGAATCAGCCGCGGCACGCAACGACGACGCGCCGGATAAACCGGCACGGCTACGAACAGGACCGGCTTTTCAGGAGGCTTCCATGAAAACCACTTTGAAGCGGCTCGCCGCCGCCAGCGCGATCGCATTGATCGCCGGCTTGACCGGCGGTGTCGGCACGGCTGACGCGCAGCAGAAGGTGCTGCGCTTCATTCCGCACTCGAATCTGCCCGCGATCGATCCCGTCGCGACGACCGGCTACGTGGTGCGCAACCACGGCTATCTCGTCTACGACACGCTGTTCGCGACCGACGAAAACTTCAAGATCCAGCCGCAGATGGTCGACAAATGGACCACGAGCGCCGACGGCCTGCGCTGGGAATTCACGCTGCGCGACGGCATGAAGTTCCATGACGGTACGCCGGTGAAGGGTGCGGACGCCGCGGCGTCGATCCGCCGCTGGACCGCGCGCGATTCCTTCGGCCAGACGCTCGCCGCCTCGGTTGATTCCTACGAGACGGTCAACGACCTGACCTTCGCGATCAAGTTGAAGACGCCCTTCCCGCTGATGATCGACGCGCTCGGCAAATTGTCGAGCCAGGTGCCGTTCATCATGCCAGAGCGCATCGCCAACACCGATCCCGCGACGCCGATCACCGACGCGACCGGCTCGGGCCCGTTCCGTTTCGTGCGCGACCAGTGGGTGCCCGGCCAGCGCGCGGTCTACGAGCGTTTCGCCGATTACAAGCCGCGCAGCGAAGCCCCGTCCTGGGCCGCCGGCGGCAAGGTCGTGAAGGTCGATCGCGTCGAATGGCGCATCATCCCCGACGCGGCGGTCGCTTCGGCGGCGCTCAGCCAAGGCGAAGTCGATTGGTGGGAACA
This sequence comes from Tagaea sp. CACIAM 22H2, assembly GCA_014444615.1. Taxonomy (GTDB): domain Bacteria; phylum Pseudomonadota; class Alphaproteobacteria; order CACIAM-22H2; family CACIAM-22H2; genus Tagaea. Next base: position 11,603 of record PVXE01000077.1, read on the forward strand.
GCCGATCTTCGATCTGCTGCCCCAGCTCGCGCGCAATCGCGATATCGAGATCAAGAATATCGACCCGGTCGGGTCGATCATGATGGCGCGCTTCAACCATCTGCATCCGCCCTTCGACAACCCGGCCGTGCGCCGCGCGGTGATGATGGCCGTGAACCAGGAGGAATATCTCCAGGCCGTCGTCGGCAACAAGGAATACTACAAGGCCTGCAAATCCTTCTTCTCCTGCGGCACGCCGCTGGCGTCGGATGTCGGCATCGAGGCGGCCGCGGGCAATCTCGATCGCGCCAAGGCGATGCTCGCCGCGTCCGGCTACAAGGGCGAGAAAGTCGTCATCATCTCGCCGACCGACATTCCGACCAACCACACGCAAAGCCTCGTGACCGAGGATTTGCTGAAGCGGCTGGGCATGAACGTCGAACTCGTGGCGACCGATTGGGGCTCGGTGCTCGCGCGCCGCGCCAATCGCAACGCGCCCGAACAAGGCGGCTGGTCGATGTTCCACACCTGGTGGGTCGGGCCCGATCTGGTGAACCCGGCGCTGCACGCGCCCTTGCGCGGCAACGGCGCCAGCGCCTGGCCGGGCTGGCCGACGGATACGCGTATCGAGGAACTGCGCAACGCGTGGCTCGCCGCCCCGACGGCGGCGGCGCAAGCCGAGGTCGCCAAGCAGATCCAAGCGCGCGCCTATGAGCAGGTGCCCTATGTCACCACGGGCATGTTCCAGCAGCCGACGGCCTATCGTAAGAACATCTCGGGCGTGCTGATCTCGCCCGTGCCGTTCTTCTGGAACGTCGACAAGCGCTGAAGAAAAAAGCGGACGACAGGGTCGGTACGTGTTCGCATTCGTCGTCCGCCGTCTTCTGGCCACCATCCCCGTCATGGGGGTGGTGGCCCTTTTCGTTTTTTCGCTGCTCTATTTCTCGCCCGGCGATCCGGCCGCGATCATCGCGGGCGATCTCGCCACGGTCGACGACATCCAGCGCGTGCGTATCGCGCTGGGGCTCGACCAGCCCTTCCATGTGCGCTTCGGCACGTGGCTTTGGGCGATCCTGAACGGCGATCTGGGCACGTCGATCTTCTCCGGCATTCCCGTATCGACGCTGATCGGCCAGCGTTTGGAAGCGACGATTTCGCTCTCCATCGTCACGCTGATCTTCGCGGTCGCCGTCGCCATTCCGCTGGGCGTCGTCTCGGCGTGGCGCGCGGGCGGCTGGATCGACCGCCTCGTGATGGGCTTCGCCGTGTTCGGCTTTTCCGTGCCGGTCTTCGTGCTCGGCTATCTGCTGATCTTCCTGTTCGCGCTGGAACTCGACTGGCTGCCGGTGCAGGGCTTCACCTCGATCCGCGAAGGTTTCTGGCCCTTCCTGCGCCAGTTGATCCTGCCGGCCTTGGCGCTGGGCACGATCTATATCGCGCTGATCGCGCGCATGACGCGCGCCGCGATGCTCGACGTGCTGGCGCAGGATTACATCCGCACGGCGAACGCCAAAGGCCTGCGCACCGACAAGGTGCTGCTCGGCCACGCGCTGAAGAACGCCGCCGTGCCCATCGTGACCGTCATCGGCATCGGCGTGGCGCTGCTCATCGGCGGCGTGGTGGTGACGGAAAGCGTATTCGCGATTCCCGGCCTCGGCCGCATGACGGTCGATGCGATCCTGCGGCGCGACTATCCGATCATCCAAGGCGTCATCCTGATGTTCGCCTTCGTCTACGTGCTCATCAACCTGCTGGTCGATCTCAGCTATACGCTGTTCGATCCGCGTATCCGGTATTGATCCGATGGCCCTGACCGCCGTCGGCCCCGCCCCCGCTTCCGCCCTTGCCGGCAAACGCCGGCCGTGGTGGCGGCGCAATCTTTCGATCGTTCTGGGCGGCGGCTTGCTGTTCGCAGCGCTGACCATGGCGCTGTTCGCCCCCTATCTCGGCACGATCGACCCGACGACGCTGTCGCCGATCCGCCGTTTCCGCCCGCCGTCGGAAACCTACTGGTTCGGCACCGACCATTTGGGCCGCGACGTCTATAGCCGCGTCGTCTATGGCGCGCGCGCGTCGCTGCTCGTCGGCATCGCCGTCGCCGTTTTGGCTGTGGCAGCCGGCTTGTTTTTCGGCCTGATCGCCGGCTTCAACCGTTGGGTCGATGCCGTGCTGATGCGCGTGATGGACGGG
>PVXE01000078.1 GCA_014444615.1 Tagaea sp. CACIAM 22H2
TGTACATCATGATCCTGCCCGCCTTCGGGATCATCAGCCACGTCGTGTCGACCTTCTCGAAGAAGCCGATCTTCGGCTATCTCGGCATGGCCTACGCCATGACCGCGATCGGCGTGGTCGGCTTCGTCGTGTGGGCGCACCACATGTACACGGTCGGTCTCGACGTCGACACGCGCGCCTATTTCACGGCGGCCACGATGGTCATTGCCGTGCCGACGGGCGTGAAGATCTTCTCGTGGATCGCCACGATGTGGGGCGGGTCGATCGAGTTCCGCGTGCCGATGATCTGGGCCGTGGGCTTCATCTTCCTGTTCACCGTCGGCGGCGTGACGGGCGTGGTGCTCGCCAACGCGGGTGCGGATATCGCCCTCCACAACACCTATTACGTGGTGGCGCATTTCCACTACGTGCTGTCGCTGGGCGCGCTGTTCGGCATCTTCTGCGGCATCTACTACTGGTGGCCGAAGATGACGGGCACGGAATTCCCGGAATCCTGGGGCAAGCTGCATTTCTGGACGACGTTCATCGGCGTGAACCTGACGTTCTTCCCGCAGCACTTCCTGGGTCTCGCCGGCATGCCGCGCCGCATCCCCGATTATCCGGACGCGTTCACGGGCTGGAACCTGGTCTCGTCGATCGGCGCCTATATCGCCTTCGCGTCGTCGGTGATGTTCGTGTGCATGATGATCTACGTGCTCTATCGCGGCAAACGCGTGACCGCGGCGAACCCGTGGGGTCTGCCGGCCGACACGCTCGAGTGGACGGTGCCTTCGCCGGCGCCGCACCACACGTTCGAGGAGCTGCCGAAGCTCGCCGCGGCCAAGGGCCACTAAGGCGGCGGGGGCTCGACGAACGTGGCGGGCGACGGCACGACCGCCCAGGCGCTGGACAACGGCGTCGCGGGCGCGCAACTCGGCGGGGCGGCGGATTTCGTCGCCCTGCTGAAGCCGCGTGTGATGAGCTTGGTCGTGTTCACCGGGCTCGTCGGGCTGATGCTCGCGCCCAATTCGGCCTTGCACCCGTTCGAAGCGGCCGTCGCGGTTCTGTGCATCGCGGTCGGCGCGGGTGCGGCCGGTGCGATCAACATGTGGTACGACCGCGACATCGACGCGTTGATGTCGCGCACCAAGGATCGCCCGATTCCCTCGGGTGCCGTGAATGCCGACGAAGCGCTCGCCTTCGGCATCGTGTTGTCGATCGCTTCGGTCGTGACGATGGCGCTGGTCGCCAATCTCGCCGCCGGCGCGCTGCTCGCTTTCTCGATCCTGTTCTACGTTCTGATCTACACGATGTGGCTGAAGCGCAGCACGGCGCAGAACATCGTCATCGGCGGTGCGGCCGGCGCGTTTCCGCCGGCGATCGGCTGGGCGGCGGCGACGGGCGAAGTGGGCCTCGCCGCGATCGTGCTGTTCTTGATCGTGTTCATGTGGACGCCGCCGCATTTCTGGGCGCTGGCACTGTTCCGGGCGGGCGATTACGCCAAGGCCGGCGTGCCGATGCTGCCGGTGACCGCGGGCAAGCGCGAGACGCGCCGCCAGATCCTGATCTATTCGGTCGCGATGTCGGTGCTGGGCGTGACCCCTTATTTCCTGGGCGTCGTCGGGCCGGTCTATGCCGCGACGGCCGCCGTTCTCGGCTTCGTGTTCGTCGCGGGCGCTTGGGCCGTGTGGCGCGACGGCGCGCACGAAGACGCCGACAAGCCCGATTTCGCCGAACCCGCCGCCAAGCGGCTGTTCGGCTATTCGATCGTCTATCTCTTCCTGCTGTTCGGGCTGATGCTGCTCGACCGCGTGGCGCTGGGAGCGGCGTGAGATCATGGCCGTACAGCCCGAAATCGATCCGCGCAAAGTGACGCCCGAAATGTGGAAGGCGCGGCGCGGCAAGAACATCGCGATCGCGCTCGCGGTCGCCGGTTTCTGCGCGCTGTTCTACGCCATCACCATCGTGAAGATGGTGAAGTGATGAGCGAAACGCCCGCCCCGCAACGCCCGTCCAACGCGCGCACGGCTTTGATGGCCGTGGGGATCGTCGTGGGCATGGCGGCGTTGTCCTTCGCGTCGGTGCCGCTCTATCGCCTGTTCTGCCAAGTCACCGGCTTCGGCGGCACGCCGATGGCCGGCGGCGAAGCGCCCGCCGAGCATGGCTCGCGAATCGTGACCGTGCGTTTCGACGCCAACGTCGCGGGCGGCCCTTATCCGCTCGATTGGCGCTTCTCCGGACCGCAGCCCGTGAAGGTCGTGACCGGCGAGGACAAGCTGATCTTCTATCGCGCGGTCAATCGCGGCGACGCCGAAACGACGGGCACCGCCTCGTTCAACGTGACGCCGCTGAAGGCCGCACCCTATTTCCACAAAATCGCGTGTTTCTGCTTCACCGACCAGGCGCTGGCGCCGGGCGAAAGCATGGACATGCCGGTTTCCTTCTATGTCGATCCCGCGATCGAGAAGGACCCCAATCTTCGCGACGTGACGACGATCACGCTCTCCTATACCTTCCACCGGGCGGCCAAAACCGCCGACGCGACCAACGCGCGCAACTGAGGATCCGGACCATGGCCCAATCGCATTCCACCGGCGCGAAAGCCCCCTACCATCTGGCGGACCCGAGCCCGTGGCCAATCATCGGCGCGATCTCGGCCTTCGTGCTGGCGTATGGCTTCGTGGCGATGCTGCATCCCGACTTGTTCGGGAAGGGTGCCGAACCGTTCTTCAAGGCACTCGGCCCCTGGAAGGTGCTGATCGGCGTCGGCCTCGTGCTGTTCACGATGTTCGGCTGGTGGCGCCAGGTCATCAAGGAGAGCATGACGGCGGGCCTGCACACGCCGGTCGTGCGCTTGGGCTTGCGCTACGCGATGGTGCTGTTCATCGCCTCGGAAGTGATGTTCTTCGTCGCGTTCTTCTGGGCCTATTTCCACTTCTCGTTCTACCCCGCGCATACCGCCGGCGGCGTATGGCCGCCCGCCGATATCGTCACGTTCGATCCTTGGGATCTGCCGTTCCTCAACACGCTGATCCTGCTGACGTCGGGCGCCACGGTGACCTGGGCCCATCACTCGCTGATCGAAGGCAACCGCAAGGGTCTGATCTGGGGCCTGGTGCTGACGGTGCTGCTGGGGGCCGCCTTCACCGCCTGCCAAGCCTACGAATACGGCCACGCGGCTTTCGGCTTCAAGGACAACGTGTACTCGTCGGTCTTCTACATGGCGACCGGCTTCCACGGCTTCCACGTGCTGGTCGGCACGATCTTCCTGCTCGTGTGCCTGGTGCGCGCGATCAAGGGCCAGTTCACGCCGCAGCGCCATTTCGGCTTCGAAGCCGCGGCTTGGTACTGGCACTTCGTCGACGTGGTGTGGCTGTTCCTGTTCGCCGTCATCTACGTGGCGGGCGAAGGTCCGGTCAGCCTGCCGGGCCACGGCCCCTGGTCGTCTTGATCGCGCGGGCGGGTTGAGTTGCCCGCCTCGCCGATTACGACCGGACTTCTCCAACGTTGTCCGCGTTGCGGTCAGGGCGCCCTCTTCGAGGGCGCCCTGTCGCTTTCCGTGCGCCCCGTCTGCCAATCCTGCGGCTTCGACATGAAGTCGCACGAGGAGGGCGACGGGCCGGCCGTGCTGGTCATGCTGCTCCTCGGCGCGATCGTGGTGATTCCCGCCCTGATCGTCGAGGCGCGCTACGAGCCGCCGTTCTGGGTCCATGCTTTGTTGTGGCCGGTGCCGATTTTCGGCCTTGGCATCTGGATGCTGCGGGTCATGAAGGCCATATTGATCGCCATGCAATACCGCCATCGCCGCGACGATTTCGATGCTTGATCGCCTGATTCCCGGCTTCGCGCCCAAGCTGATCCCCACGCTGATCTCGGTGCCGGGCGTGATATTCCTGCTCGGCCTCTCGGGCTGGCAGTTGTCGCGCCATGTCGAGCGCACGGCGGAAAACGAATTGCGCGCCGAACGCATGGCGTTGCCGCCCGCGGATATCGACGCCGTGCTGGCCGATCCCGCGCAAGACCGGTTCCGTCGCGTGAAGGCGACGGGCGTGTGGTCGCACGCGCACGAAATCCACGTCTATGGCCGCTCGCAGCGCGGCAATGAAGGCTTCTACATCCTCACGCCGCTGCTGCGCGACGGCAAACCCGCCGTGATCGTCAATCGCGGCTGGGTCGACAAGCAGCATCAAAACGCGTCGACGCGGCCCCAGGGCCAAGTCGCCGGCCCGGTGACGGTCGAAGGCGTGTTGCGCGACGAGCCGCGCCGCGGCCCGCTGATGCCCGATAACGTGCCCGAAAGGAACCAATGGTTCTGGTTCGATCTGCCGGCGATGACCAAAGCGGCGGGCCTATCGTCCGCGCTGCCGGTCTATGTCGAGCAGGAATTGGAGCCGCGCAATCCCGGCGGCTGGCCGCTGGGCGGGCAGACGATCGCGCAATTGCCGCGCCCGCATCTGCAATACGCCTTCACCTGGTTCGCGCTGGCGATCGCGCTGGCGGCGGTCTATGTGATTTCGCAAAGGCGCAAAGCATGACCCCGGACGCCGCGTATAAAGCGCTCGAAACCCGTTTCAAGCGCATGAATCTGGTCTACGACGCGATCGCGATGCTGGACTGGGACGCGGCTGCGATGATGCCCGATGGCGGGGCGAATGCCCGCGCCGATCAGGTCGCGACGCTCAAAGTCATCGCGCATGAACAGGCGACCGATCCCGCGATGGCGGAATTGTTCGATCGCGCCAAGCCCGCCGATCCTTGGGCGCAAGCGAATTTGCGCGAAATGCGCCGCGGCTGGCTGCACGCGACCGCCGTGCCCGGCGAATTGGTCGAAGCCAAATCCAAAGCCGTTTCCGAATGCGAGATGCGCTGGCGCACCGCGCGCAAGGAAAACGACTTCAAGGGATTGCTGCCCTATCTGCGCCGCGTGCTGGACCTGACCAAGGAAGTCGCGACGATCAAGGCCGAGAAGCTCGGCCGCACGAAATACGATGCGCTGCTCGACGAATACGAGCCCGGCGGCTCGTCGGCCGAGATCGATGCGATCTTCGACGATCTTGCGAAGTTCCTGCCCGATTTCACCCAAGCCGTGCTCGACCGTCAGGCGAAGCAGCCCAAGGCTTTGCCGCTCGAAGGCCCGTTCCCGGCCGCGACGCAAAAGCAGCTCGCCCATGATTTGATGGCGAGCGTGGGTTTCGATTTCGAGCACGGGCGTCTCGACACCTCCCATCACCCGTTTTGCGGCGGCGTGCCGGACGACGTGCGCCTCACCACGCGCTGGGACGAGAAGGATTTCGCCAAGGGCTTGATGGGCGTGCTGCACGAAACCGGGCACGCGATGTACGAGCTGGGTTTGCCGCAAGCCTGGCGCAACCAGCCCGTCGGCTTCGCGCGCGGGATGAGCGTGCATGAAAGCCAGTCGCTGCTGGTGGAAATGCAGGCGAGCCGCTCCGACGCGTTCTTGCGCTATCTCGCCCCCAAAGCGGCGGCGGCGTTCGGCAAATCCGGCCCGGCCTGGACGCCCGAGAATTTCGCACGCGTCTATCGCCGCGTGTCGCGTGGGCTGATCCGTGTAGACGCCGACGAGGTGACGTATCCCGCCCACGTCATCCTGCGCTATCGCCTGGAACGCGCGCTGATCGAAGGCCGCATGGATCTGGCCGATCTGCCGGGGGCATGGAACGAGCAGATGCGCGAGCTCGTCGGCATCGTGCCGCCGGACGATCGCGACGGCTGCTTGCAGGACATCCACTGGCCGGGCGGCTCGTGGGGCTATTTCCCGACCTATACGCTGGGCGCCATGACCGCCGCACAGCTTTACGCCGCCGCGAAGCAAGCCGATCCGTCGATCGAGCCGTCGATCACCAAGGGCGATTTCAAGCCGCTGATGGCGTGGCTGCGCGCGAATGTCCATTCGCTCGGCTCGTCGCTGTCGGCCAGCGAATTGCTGACCCGCGCCACGGGCAAGAAACTCGATGCCGCCGTGTTCAAGGCGCATCTCAAAATGCGCTATTTGGACGGCTGATTCGGCGTTCCGTACCAAGGCGTTAGGCTTCCTTGCGCGCGGGTGTCTGCGGGGCTAACGTCGCGCTCCTTTCCAAGTCCGGCGGATTTCGACTTTGCGTTATCTCTCGACCCGCGGCGAACCGGCCGCTCTCGCCTTCGACGACGTGTTGCTCGCAGGGTTGGCGCGCGACGGCGGTTTGTACGTGCCTGAGACTTGGCCGCAATTCTCGGCCGCCGAATGGCGCGCCTTGCGCGGCAAGCGCTATCACGAGATCGCTTTCGCGGTGCTGAAGCCTTATGTCGGCGGGGCGATCCCCGATGCCGACTTGGCGCGGCTGACGCGCGAGGCCTACGCGAACTTCACCCATCAGGCCGTCGCGCCGTTGAAGCAGCTCGACGCCAATCTGTGGACGCTGGAGCTGTTCCACGGCCCCACGCTCGCCTTCAAGGATTACGCGCTGCAGCTCGTCGGCAAGCTGTTCGACTATGTGCTGGCGAAGAAGGGCCAGCGCATCACCATCGTCGGCGCCACGTCGGGCGATACGGGGCCCGCAGGTATCGCGGCGGTCGCGGGCTCGCAGCATATCGACATCGTCGTGCTGCACCCGAACGGGCGCACCTCGCCCGTCCAGCGCCGCCAGATGACGACGGTGCTGGACCCGAATGTCCATAACGTGGCGATCGAGGGCAATTTCGACGATTGCCAGGATCTGGTGAAGGCGCTGTTCGGCGATCTCGAATTCCGCGATCGCTATAACTTGTCCGCGATCAACTCGATCAACTGGGCGCGCATCGCGGGTCAGATCGTTTATTACGTCCATGCCGCCTTGGCGCTGGGTGCGCCCGATCGTGCCGTATCGTTCTGCGTGCCGACCGGCAATTTCGGAAATGTGCTGGCGGCCGACGCCGCGCGCCGCATGGGCTTGCCGATCGAACGCCTGATCGTCGCGACCAATCGCAACGACATCGTCGCGCGCACCATCCTGACCGGCACGATGGCGCTGGAAAGCGTCGCGCCCACGATCACGCCGTCGATGGATATTCAGGTTTCGTCGAATTTCGAACGCTTGATGTTCGAACTCGCCGGCCGCGACGGCCGCGCCACGGCCGCGATGATGACCGAGTTCCGCCAATCGGGGAAACTCGCCTTCCCGCAAGGGATGAAAGGCGCGCTCGCCGATGGGTTCGACGCGGGCGCGGCGTCCGAAGCCGAAACGCTCAATACCATCGCCAAGATGCGTTTGACGACGGGCGAGATCGTCGATCCGCACACCGCCGTCGCCATCCATGTGGCGCAACGCGCCAAATCGGATGCGCCGATCGTCGTCGCCTCGACCGCGCATCCGGCGAAATTCCCCGACGCGGTCGAAAAGGCGACGGGCATTCGTCCCGCCTTGCCCGATTTCCTCGCCGATTTGTTCGAACGCAAGGAACGCGTCGATATCCTCCCCAACGACGCCGCGACGTTGAAAAAATACGTCGCCAGCCACGCAAAGGCCCAATGACCATCCGCATCACCACGCTGCCCTCGGGCTTGCGCATCGCGACCGATACGATGTCGCAAGTCGAAACCGCGTCCGTCGGCGTTTATGTGGGCGCCGGCACGCGCCACGAAAGCCCGGCGCTGAACGGGGCCGCGCATATGCTGGAGCATATGGCGTTCAAGGGTACGGCGACGCGCGATGCGAAAGCGATCGCCGAAGAAATCGAGGCCGTCGGCGCCTTCATGAACGCGCATACGGGGCGCGAGCAGACCGCCTATTACGTCAAGTGCCTGAAGGAAGACACGGGCCTTGCGCTCGACATTCTGTCGGACGTCTATCTGCGCTCGGTCTACGATCCCGCCGAGTTCGAGCGCGAACGCGGCGTGATCCTGCAGGAATTGGGGCAGGTCGAAGACACGCCCGACGACGTGATCTTCGATCGCTTCCACGAGACGGCCTATCCGGGCCAGGCTTTGGGCCGCCCGGTGCTGGGCGATGCCAACACTATCCGCACCATGGCGCGCGACGCGGCGATCGCGTGGCGCAAATCGGCTTATGCACCCAGCAACACCATCGTGGTCGCGGCGGGCAATCTCGATGCCGAAGCATTCGACGCGGAAGTCGCCAAGCTGTTCGGTGCGTGGACGGGCGACGCGAAGCTGGTCGAGGAGCCCGCGCGCTACGCGGGCGGCGAGTTCCGCGACGACGGCGATCTCGAACAGGCGCATCTGGTACTCGGCTTCCCCGGTGTCGGCCTCGCCGATCCCGATTACTGGTCCGTGCAGGTGCTGGCGACGATTCTGGGCGGAGGCATGTCGTCGCGCCTGTTCCAGGAAATCCGCGAGCGGCGCGGCCTCGCCTATTCGGTGTCGGCGCATGCCGCGTCCTATATGGATGGCGGCGTGTTCGATATCTATACGGGCACGGGCGAGACGGAGATGGCGGAGCTCATCCCCGCGCTGGTGTCGGAATTGCGCGGCGCGTTCGCCGTGCCCGGCGACGCCGAAATCCGCCGCGCCAAGGCGCAGATGAAAGCTGGGCTGTTGATGTCGCTGGAAAGCACCAATGCGCGCATGGATGCGCTGGGCTCGAATCTGCTGGTCTATGGCCGCGATGTGACGCCGGAGGAAGTATCGCGCAAGGTCGAGGCCGTGACGGCCGACGATCTGGTGCGCGTCGCGCGGCGCATCCTGACCGGCAAGCCCACACTCGCCGCGATGGGGCCCCTCGGCAAGCTCGAATCGCTCGCGAAAATCGCGGAACGATTGGCCGCCTAAGCGTGGCCCGCTTCGCCCGACAGGAAACTGGGATGGGCACCGGCCTTCATCAGGGCGCGATGCCATTTCGTGTCGAGATCGGCGTCGAACACGATGTCGTCGTCGACCGGCACGGTCAGCCAACCGTTGCCGGTCAATTCGCCTTCCAACTGGCCCGGGCCCCAATTGGCGTAACCCAAGGCGAGCAGCGAGCGGCGCGGGCCTTCGCCTTGCGCCATCGCTTTCAAAATATCGACCGTCGCGGTCAGCGCGATGCCGTCCTGCACGCGCATCGTGCCGTCCTGCATGTAGTCGTCGGAATGCAGCACGAAGCCGCGCCCGGATTCGACCGGGCCGCCGGTGCGCATGCGGATCGCCTTGGCGCCGGTCGCGGCCTTGATGTCGAGCTGCTCGAGCAAATCGGGGAAGGTCAGCTGCGTGAACGGCTTGTTGATGACCAAGCCCATCGCCCCGTCCTTCGTGTGGGCACACATATAGATGACCGTCCGCGCGAAACGCGGATCGGGCATGCCCGGCATGGCGACAAGCAAATGCCCGGCGAAAAACGTGGGGATCTCGACGCGGCTCTTTCCCATGACCATATTAGAATAGCATGAAAACGGCGCTTTCACAGGTCGGCTCGGCATTCCGTTGCGCGCGACGTTTCGCCGTGGCGCTTGGTTTTGCCGCACTGATTGTGGGAAATGCGGGCGGCGTGTCGGCGCAGGAAAGCGACTGGGTACGGCACAAGGAAATTTCGCTGCGCCTCGTCTCGGGCAGTTCGGCCTCGGGCGAGGGGGGCAGCTTGCGCCTCGGTCTCGAAATGCGCATGGCGCCGGGCTGGAAAACCTATTGGCGCTCGCCGGGCGATGCGGGCCTGCCGCCGGCGATTGACTGGACGGGATCGGCGAATTTCACCGGCGCGGAATTGCGCTTTCCCGCCCCGCATCGCTTCACCTTGTTCGATCTGGAGACGTTCGGCTATGGCGGCACGGTGATCCTGCCCATCGCCGCGCGCAGCGAAGGGCCGGGCGAAACGCGCGTGCGCGCCGCGGTGGACGTGCTGGTCTGCGAAAACATCTGCATTCCCTATCGCGCCGATCTGGCGCTGGACCTGCCCGCGGGCGTACAGGCGCCGACAGCGCATACGCACGAAATCGCGCGCTACGAATCCGCGATCCCGCAGATCGACAAGGACGGGCGCGGCGTCAACGGCATCGCCATCGAAAGTGCGGCGTTCCGCGCCGGGCCGCAAGCCGCATTGGTGGTGCGCGCCAGCGCCAATCCGCGTTTCGACGCGCCCGATTTGTTCGTCGAAGCGCAGGAAGGCTGGCGCTTCGCGAAACCGGAAATCGCTTTCGTCGATGGCGGGCGCTACGCCACGTTGACCTTCGCCGCGACGGGCGACAAATCGGCGGCGAAGCTCGACGGTACGGCCGCGACGCTGACGCTGGTCGATGGGCCGCGCGCGATCGAACGCACGCTGACGCTGGGCACAGCACCGCCCGCTCCGGTCTTCACCGGCTCTTTCGCCGCGATCCTGGCGATCGCGGTGCTCGGCGGGCTGATCTTGAACCTGATGCCCTGCGTGCTGCCGGTTCTCGCGATGAAGCTCGCAGGCGTGGCGGCGTTGGGCGGCGCATCGTCGCGCCAATTGCGCGTGGCGTTCCTGTCCACATCGGCCGGTATCGTCGTGTCGTTCCTGATTCTGGCGGGCGCGTTGATCGCGTTGAAGCTGGGCGGCGAGACGATCGGCTGGGGTTTGCAGTTCCAGATGCCGTGGTTCCTGTCGGGCATGGCGTTGATCGTCACGCTGTTCGCGGTGAATCTGTGGGGCTTGTTCGAAATCCCGTTGCCGCGCGCCTTGGCCGATCGTGCCGATGCGGGCTCGGCCGCCGGATCCTTCGCGACCGGCATTTTCGCGACATTGCTGGCCACGCCGTGTTCGGCACCCTTTGTGGGCACCGCCGTGGGTTTCGCGCTGGCACGCGGGCCGGTCGAGATCGTGTCGATCTTCCTGGCGTTGGGCATCGGTTTGGCGCTGCCATATCTCGCCGTCGCCGCGTTCCCGGCCGCCGCGCGCGTGTTGCCGCGGCCGGGCGCGTGGATCGTCAAGCTGCGCGCCGTGCTGGGCGTGGCGCTCGCAGGGACGGCGTTGTGGCTCGTTTGGGTTTTGGCAGGCCAGGCGGGCGAGACGGCCGCCGCCGCGTTGGGTTTCGTGCTCGGCGCCGTCGTCTTGGGCTTGTGGCTGGTGCGCGGGCTCGAGCGCAGCCAGGCGCGGCCTTTGCTGTTGGCGGCGGGTGCCGTCTTCGCCATCGCCTTGCCGTTGCGTTTCGCCGAAACACCCGCCGCGATCGCAGTCGACGAGACGATCCCCTGGCGCGAATTCGATCGCGCGGCGATCGACGCGGCGGTGCGCGAGGGCAAGATCGTGTTCGTCGATGTGACCGCCGATTGGTGCGTGACCTGCCAGGTCAACAAGCGCTTGGTGGTCGATCGCGGGGCGGTCGCCAAGGCGCTGTCCGACGGCACGGCGGTTCCCATGCGCGCCGATTGGACGCGCCCCGATCCGCGCATCGCCGCGTATCTCGCGGAATTCGGGCGCTACGGTATCCCCTTCAACGCGGTTTATGGGCCCGCGGCCCCCGGCGGCGCGCCTTTGCCCGAATTGTTGAGCGAAGACGCGGTTTTGGCGGCCTTCGCCAAAGCGAAATAATCCCCCACGCGCGGCCGGGTTGCTTTCCGCCCGGCTTGGATTTACATCCTTCGCACCCAACCCAAAACGACCGGAGACGGCTCGATGACCATCAAGGCAGGCGACAAGATCCCGTCCGTGAAACTGCGTCATATGACGAAGGACGGCGTGAAGGAAATCACGACCGACGAGATCTTCAAGGGCAAGAAGGTCGCGATCTTCGGCCTGCCCGGCGCGTTCACGCCGACCTGCTCGGCCAAGCATCTGCCCGGCTATCTCGCCAATTTCGATAAGTTCAAGGCGAAGGGTGTGGACACGATCGTCTGCATCTCCGTGAACGACTCGTTCGTCATGGACGCCTGGGGCAAGAGCCAGAACGTGGGCGACAAGGTTCTGATGGTCGCCGACGGCAACGCGGAATTCGCCAAGGCCCTGGGCATCGAGATGGACGGCACGGGCTACGGCATGGGCCTGCGCATGAAGCGCTTCTCGGCCTATGTCGTCGACGGCGACGTGAAGGCGTTCAACCTGGAAAAGCCGGGCGCTTTCGAAGTCTCGAACGCCGAGACGATGCTGACGCAAGTCAACTAAGCGAAATTCGCTTCGCTACCGAAACCCCGGCGCCTCAGGCGTCGGGGTTTTTGTTTGCTTTGATCGTCGCGATGCCGCCGCGCGCCAGCGCATCGGCGCGCTCGTTCTCCGGATGGCCGGCATGGCCCTTGATCCAGCGCCATTCCACGTCGTGCGGCTTGGCCGCCTCCAGCAGCGCCTGCCACAGATCGACGTTCTTCACCGGCTTCTTGTCGGCGGTTTTCCAGCCCGACCGTTTCCAGCCATGGACCCATTTGGTGATGCCGTCGCGCACATAGACGCTGTCGGTCCACACGCGTACTTGCGCGGGGCGTTTGAGCGCCTTTAGGCCCTCGATCGCCGCCATCAATTCCATGCGGTTATTGGTCGTCGGCGTTTCGCCGCCGGAAAGTTCCTTCTCCACGCCACGAAAGCGCAAGATGGCACCCCAGCCGCCGGGGCCGGGATTGCCCGAGCAAGCGCCGTCGGTGAAAATCTCGACGCGGTTTTCTTCCGCTTCGCTCACTTCGCTTCCAGCAAAACGTCGGCTTCGACCGAGACGCGCACCGTGGCGCGGCCGGGTTCCGCACTCGGGGCGGGGGCCGCATCGGCCATCGCCATCGCCGGCGCGGCGCGCATCATCACGGGGCGCATCGGCGGCTGTTCGTTGACCGCACCCACGCGGATCGCGCGATAGCCCGCGATCTTCATATTCAGCGCATCGGCGGCACTGGCGGCACGGGCCTGCACGCGGGCGAGCGCTTCGCGCGTCAGTACGTCTTCCGCTGCGCGCGCCGTCTCGCGGCGCAGATCGAAGCGCATGCCCGACATGGCCAACCCCGCTTCCTGCAAGCCGCCGGCGAGTGCGGTGACCGACGCGAAATCGGTGCCCGAGATTTCCAGCGTCGCCGCACCGCGCCAGCGGCGCGGCTGGCCTTGCGGGCGTTCCTCGCTGGTCCAATAGCCGCCGGTTTCGACCTCCACGCCTTGCACCGCTTTGGCGCGCGCGATCGCGGCGTCCATGCGCTTGTTGATCTCGGCTTGCACAGCGGCGGCATTCGGCGCCGTCGCCTCGGCGCGCAAGGACACCAACAGCTTGTCCTGCGGCACGGCGCGTTCCGCACTTTCGCCCAGCGTCAGCACGGTGGGCTCGGCCGCCAAAGCGGGCATGGCGATCAACAACAGGGCGATCAAAGCGGCGCGCATCTTCGTCTCCTTCAAAGTCCGTAGGCGGAGGGCGAGGGAACGGCGCGATGGAAGCGCAGCTTCTTGGCGTATTCGAGGGGATTTTTGGGCCGCACGAAGGCGCCCGGCGGATGGTTGAGCCAGTCGTAAAGCCGGGTCAGCAGGAAGCGCAGCGCCGAGCCGCGCGCCATCACCGGCAAGGCGGCGGTTTCGGCCGCCGACAAGGCGCGCGTGCCCGTATAGCCCGCGACCAGGCGGCGCGCCTTGGTGGCGTTGAACGAACCGTCCGCCTCGAAGCACCAGCAATTGAGGCAGATGGCGAGGTCGTAGGCGAGGATGTCGTTGCA
>PVXE01000079.1 GCA_014444615.1 Tagaea sp. CACIAM 22H2
GGTGGGGCCGATCGCCGTGCCCTTCGTCACGCCGATGCCTGGAGGCCGCTCTGGCGGCCGACGAAAGCGCCTACGATATCGACGTGGGGGAAACCTGGCTCGACTGGTCGGGGCTGAACCAGTCGATGGAGTTGCGCATCGTCGATACGGTGGTGCGCGACCGTCAGGGCAAGGAACTCGTCTCGATCCCGCTCGCGTGGCTGCGCCTCTCCGCGCGCCGGCTGCTGGCGGGCGAGGTGCAGCCCGAAGCGGTGCGCATCGAAGGTTTGCATCTGCGCCTGGCGCGCGACGCCGCCGGCGATATCCGCTTGTTGGAAAGCGACGCAAACGACGCGCCGGTGGCCGAGGGCGGTGTGCTCGGCTTCCTGCTGGGCGAATTGTCCGGCCCGCCGGACCCCGACAAGATGCTGGGGCTGCTGTCGCGCCTCACGCTGACGGGCACGCGGATCGACGTCGACGATGCGTTGACCGGCTTGTCGGCGTCGCTGGTCGGCGCGCAGGCCGAGGCCACGCGCGACGACCGCGGCATTGCGCTGTCGGCATCGTTGCCCGTGCAGTTCGGCGCGCAGCGCATTCCGGTGACGGTCCGCGCGCGCTATGTTGTCCAGAACGAGGAGATTCGCCTGGCCGCCGATATTCCCGGCGTGTGGCTGCCGGGGCTCGCCGATATCGATCCACGTTTGGCCGTGCTCGCGGGGTTGCGCATGCGCCCCGATATCGGGCTCGACGCCGTCGTCAGCGGCGGTCGCGTCGAACAAGGGCGCTTGAGCTTGCGCGCGCGCGACGCGGTGCTGGCCGATCCGGCCTGGTTCGCGCGCGAAGTGGCGGTGCGCGCGGTCGATTTCGAAGCCAAGGTTTCCGCCGACTTTGCCAGGGTCGAGATCGAGAAATTCGAAATCGATATGGGCGCGCCGGTGATCCGCGTGAGCGGCACCGCCGCCGATATGCTGGGCAAGCCCGCGATCAAGCTGCGCGCGGATATCGCCGGCCTGGACGCCAAACGCTTGGTCGAGTTGTGGCCGAACGCGGCGCCGCCCAATCCGAAGGTTTGGATCGCCGCCAGCATTCCGCAGGCGCAGGTGCCCGCGGGCGTGGCGGAATTGGAGATGTCGGCGAAGGACGCGTCGTTCGCCGGGTTCGCACTCGACAAATTCCGCCTGACCTTCGACGTGCGCGGCGCCACGGTCGAATATCTCAAAGGTTTGCCGCCCGTGCGCAACGCTTCGGCCAGCGCCGTGATGGATACGCGCCGGCTCGACTTCAAAATCGCGTCGGGCGAGGTCGGCGAGATCAAGGTCCAGGGCGGAACCGTGTCGCTCACCGGCCTCGACAAGAGGGATCAGGACGCGCAAATCAACCTCGATATGACGACGCCCGTGCGCGCGGCGATGCGGCTGATCGACATGCCACCGCTCGGCTTTCTCAAGCGCATCGGCGAGGATCCGGAAAGTTACGACGGCAACGGCACGGTGAAGCTCGCGATCGCCTTTCCGCTCGAATCCAATCTGAAGCTCGATCAGGTCAAAGTGCGCGCCGAAGCGCGCGCGACCGAGTTTTTCGCGCGCAACGCGGTCAAGGACCAGCCGATCGAGCACGGCGATTTCAACATCGTCGTGGACGAGAAGGGATTGGATCTGAAGGGGCTGGGGCTCGCCGGCGGCTCGCCCGCCGAAATCGCGTATCGGCGCGAATTCTCCGATACGGCCGACCCGGTCGAACGCGCGACGGCCAAAGGCACCGCGTCGCCCGAGACCCAGGCGCGCTTCAATCTCGATTTTCCCGCCTATCTCGACGGACCGATCGATGTGGATGTGGCGATGGTCGCCTATCGCGACGGGCGGCGCTTGATCGATCTTGGCCTCGATCTCGCGCGCACGACCGTCAAAGCGCCCGAGCTCGATTGGGTGCGGCCGCCCGGCAAAAAATTGGACGCGAAGATGCGGCTGCTGCTGCGCCGCGACACGCTGGTCGAGTTGCAGGGTATCGATGCGGCGGGCGAGGGCATCGCATTGCGCGGGCGCGTGGGTTTCGACGCCGACGGCCGCACGATCCGCGAGGTCGATTTTTCGCGCGCTTTGCTCGACGGGCGCATGGATCTCGATTCATTGCGCGTGCGCCGCGATCCCAAAGCGGCGGACGGGCGCGGCAGCGACCGTTACGAGGCGAAGGGCAAGTTCCTCGACGTCGAACCGTTCCTCAAGGACAAATCGCCGCCGGATCCCAACCGTGCCGATTTCGGGCTGCGCGGCGAGTTCGAGCGTTTGAAGCTGGGGCCGGGGCGCGAATTGCGCGCGGCATCGATCGACGGCCAGCGCGGACAGCGCCTGTGGGAGCGCTTGCGCCTATCGGCCCAGCTCGATCCCAGCATGCCGCCGCCGGCCGGGGCGCAAGCGGCGGCCGTGCCGTTCCACTTCGACCTCGATCCCGAAGCCGACGGCATGCAGCGCCTGACCGCGAATTCACCCGATGCGGGCGCGGTGCTGAAGGCGCTCGACATCACGCCCAACATGGTCGGCGGCCGGTTGAGCGCGCGCGGCAAGACCAATCCCGCGCGCCCGGATCAGGCGATCGCGGGCACGCTGGCGATCGAGAATTTCCGCATCGTCAACGCGCCGGTGATGGCGAAGCTGCTGTCGGTGGCGCTGCTGACCGGCGTGCTCGATTCCTTGCGCGGCGAGGGGATCGGCTTCAGCCGTCTCGACACCGATTTCGCTTGGGCCGATCCCAAGATCGAGATCAAGGATTTGCGCATGTACGGCGCGTCGATCGGCTTCACGGCCAACGGCGTCGTCGATATCGAGGGCGATCAGATCGACGTCGCGGGCACGATCGTGCCCGCCTATGCGGTCAATTCGATCCTCGGCAATATCCCGCTGCTCGGCGATCTGCTCGCGGGCCAGCGCGGCGGGGGCATCTTCGCGGCGAACTACACGGCCAAGGGCCCGGCATCCGATGCCGATGTGCGGATCAATCCGCTCTCCACGCTTGCCCCCGGCTTCCTGCGCCGCTTGTTCGGCGTGTTCGGCGGCGCCAACGCGCCCGCACCCGCGACGGGTGCCACGGAGAACACGCCGCCGGCGGCACCGATCGATCCGCTCGACCCGCGCGGCGGCCAGCCCGGAAGGGATTGAACGAAGACATCCCCCAACGAAAAACGGCCCCGGATCGCTCCGGGGCCGTCTTCGTTTCGAACCCTTTCGGGCGCGTCGCTTAGACCGAGTAGTACATCTCGAACTCGATCGGGTGCGGCGTGTGTTCGAAGGCGTAGATTTCTTCGAACTTCAGGTCGATATACGATTCGATGAAGTCTTCCGAGAAGACGCCGCCGGCCGTGAGGAAGGCGTGGTCCTTCTGAAGCGCCATCATCGCTTCGCGCAAGCTGCCGCACACCGTCGGGACCTTCTTCAGTTCCGCCGGGGGCAGGTCATAGAGGTTCTTGTCCATGGCGTCGCCCGGATGGATCTTGTTCTTGATGCCATCGAGGCCGGCCATCAGCATCGCGGAGAAGCCGAGATACGGGTTGGCCGACGGATCGGGGAAGCGCACTTCGACGCGCTTGGCCTTGGGGCCGGCGCCGAACGGGATGCGGCACGACGCCGAACGGTTGCGCGCCGAGTAGGCGAGCAGCACCGGCGCTTCGAAGCCGGGGATCAGACGCTTGTACGAGTTCGTCGACGCGTTGGTGAACGCGTTGATCGCCTTGGCGTGCTTGATGATGCCGCCGATGTAGAACAGCGCCGTTTCCGACAGGTCCGCGTAGCCGTTGCCGGCGAAGAGCGGCTTGCCCTTCTTCCAGATCGACTGGTGGACGTGCATGCCCGAACCGTTGTCGCCCTTGATGGGCTTCGGCATGAAGGTCGCCGTCTTGCCGTACTGGGCGGCGACGTTATGGACGACGTACTTGTAGATCTGGCACTGGTCGGCGGCCTTCACCATCGTGGTGAACTTCGCGCCGAGCTCGTGCTGCGAGGGCGCCACTTCGTGGTGGTGCTTCTCGATGTCGAGGCCCATGTCCTTCATGATCGTCAGCATCTCGGCGCGCAGGTCCGATTCCTGATCGACCGGCGGAACCGGGAAGTAGCCGCCCTTGATCTTCGGGCGATGGCCGAGGTTGCCGTCCGGATAGACCTTGTCGGTCACGTACGGGCCTTCGATCGAATCGATTTCGACCGAGGTCTTGTTCATCGACACCTTGAAGCGGACGTCGTCGAACACGAAGAATTCGATTTCCGGGCCGAAATAGGCCGTGTCGCCGATGCCCGTTTCCTTGACGTAGGCTTCGGCCTTCTTGGCGATGCCGCGCGGATCGCGGTTATAGGGCTGGCCCGTGCCGGGTTCGTAGATGTCGCACATGATCGTCATCGACGGCTGCGCGGCGAACGGGTCCATCACGGCCGTCGTCGGGTCGGGGATCAACGTCATGTCGGATTCGTTGATCGCCTTCCAGCCGGCGATCGACGAGCCGTCGAACATCAGGCCTTCTTCGAAGGTCTCTTCGGTGATCGTCTCGACCGCATGGGCGAGGTGCTGCAGCTTGCCGCGCGGGTCGGTGAAGCGCAGATCGACGTATTTGCAGCCGTTGTCCTTGATCTTTTTCAGGACTGTCTTGGGATCCGACATAGTCTTCTTCCTGTGGTTTGCCCGGCGGTCCCTCCGCCGGGCGGGTTGAAACGGTCGATTAAACGGCGTCCGCCCCGCGCTCGCCGGTGCGGATGCGGACGACCTCTTCGATGGTAGAGACGAAAATCTTGCCGTCGCCGATGCGGCCCGTATGGGCGGCGCGCTGGATCGCTTCGATCGCGCGCTCGACCAAATTGTCCTCGAGCACGACTTCCAGCTTCACTTTGGGCAGGAAGTCGACGACGTACTCCGCCCCCCGATAAAGCTCGGTATGGCCCTTCTGGCGGCCGAAGCCCTTGGCTTCGACGACCGTAATGCCTTTCAGGCCGATCTCGTTGAGCGCGTCCTTCACCTCGTCGAGCTTGAAGGGCTTGATGATCGCTTCGATCTTTTTCATGACGTTTCAGGACGCTGCGATGTTGGAGAGAAGGTACGCGAGTGCGACGAGACCCCGGAACAAGCCCGGCTTCGGCACCTTACAAAGCACGGGCCGTGCCAGGAGCGGCGGAAAATCGGCGGCCCGGACTCACGGATTCGCGAGCGGCCGCCCAGAAAAGCAGCCGATTTTCGTATAAAAAATAGGCATTTCGCCTATTCACTGGGCGGCCTTGCTGCCGGCGCGCGCCAAAGTTTCCCGAATTCGGCGCATCGCCTCGCGGATATTTTCCACCGAATTTGCGTAGGAGAAACGCAGATAGCCGTCGCCATGCGCGCCGAACGCCGTGCCCGACAGCACGGCCACGCCCGCTTGTTCCAAGAACAGGGTTTCGGCTTCGCGGCTCGACATGCCGGTCCCCTTGATATTGGGGAAGGCGTAGAAGGCGCCGCCCGGCTCGACGCAGGAAATGCCGGGCACGGCGTTGAGCTCGTCGACGATCACGCGCCGTCGCTCGGCGAAGGCGGCGACCATCTTGCGCACGGCATCCTGCGGCCCGTCGAGGGCGGCGATGCCCGCGAATTGCGCCGACGCGTTGACGCAGGAATGGCAGTTGATCGCCAGACGCTCGGCCTGCGCGACGATCGATTTGGGCCATACCGAATAGCCCATGCGCCAGCCGGTCATCGCGTAGGTTTTCGACCAGCCGTCGAGCAGGATCAGGCGGTCGCGGATCTCCGGATAGGACAGCAGCGACACATGTTCGCGGCCGTCATAGGTCATTTGGCCGTAGATCTCGTCCGACATGATCGCGACATGCGGGTGCTTGGCGAGGCCGGCGACCAGCTTGTCGATCTCGGCTTTCGGCGACACGCCGCCCGTCGGGTTGGCGGGCGAGTTGACGATCAGCAAGCGCGTGCGCGGCGTGATGCGCGACAGCACGTCGTCGGCGGTGAAGGCGAAACCGTTCTTTTCGAGCAGCGGCAGCGGCACGGGCGTGGCGCCCGAAAACTTGATGACGCTTTCGTAGATCGGGAAGCCGGGATTGGGATAGACGATCTCCGCCCCCGGCTCGCCGAACATCATGATTGCGAAGAACATCGTGACCTTGCCGCCGGGCACGATCAGGACGTTGCCGGGGTCGATCTCGACCTTCAGGCGCTTATGGATGTCGCGCGCGACCGCCTCGCGCAGCGGCAGAATGCCGTTGGCCGGCGTATAGCCGTGATGGCCGTCGCGCAGGGCCTTCACGGCCGCTTCGACGATATGCTCCGGCGTCAGGAAATCCGGCTGCCCGATGCCCAGATTGACGATCGACTTGCCCTTGGCTTCCAGCGCCTTGGCGCGGGCCAGCACTTCGAACGCGGTTTCGGTGCCAAGGCGCGACATGCGCTCGGCCAATTGCATGGACATGGGGTCCCCCCTCGAACTTTCTGGCGCCTTGGGTAGCATGTCCGCCCATCCGCCGGTAAGCCTTGCGTTGCGGGGGCGGGGGGGCTAAAAACCGCCCTGCTGTGGCGGGCGTAGCTCAGCTGGTAGAGCACTCGGTTGTGGTCCGAGTTGTCGCGGGTTCGAGCCCCGTCGCTCGCCCCAGCCTTCCCACCGGTGTTCCGCCGGGCGGGAGGAATTATTGCGGCGGGGCATGCAGTTGCCCGATTTCGCACCGGGGCCTTACACTCCGCCGCGATCATGCCGCCCCGTCCGCCAAAATACGCGAAAGTCAGCCAAGCCGATCTCGAGGCGGCGATTAAGCTGCACGAGCGGCTCGTGGCCAAGCAGACCGGCGGGCGGCGTTTGGCCTATCCGTTCCACACGCTCGAGCGTTTGATCTTCGCGAACAAAAATCTCGCCGAGGCCGAATTCGTCGGCAGCCGGATGGAGGAGGCCGATTTCCAGGGCGCCAGGCTCGAACGCGCCAATTTCTTCGGCGCCAATCTGACGCGCGCGAATTTCCGCGGGGCCGATTTGCAACGCGCCGATCTGCGCGGGGCGAGCCTGAAAGGCGCCAATCTGGAAAACGCCAATCTGCGCCAAGCCGATATCCGCGACGGCTTCATCATCGTGCCCGACGACAACGGCAATTTCGATTTCGCCAGCGCGCAGCGCCGCTCGGCCGAAATCGACGACGCCTCGTTCAGCCGCGCGAACCTGACCGAAGCCAAAGTCGCGCGCGCCTTCGGCCGGCGTACCGATCTTTCCAACGCGATCATGCGCAACGCCAATCTCGCGGGCGCCGATTTCTCGAATTCGGATCTGACCGGCGTGGTGTTGACCGGCGCGGACCTTACCGAGACCAATCTTTCGAACTGCATTTTGCAGGGCGCCGTGCTCGCCGGCGCCTTCCTCAACAAGACCAATCTCGACGGCGCGGACCTTACTGCCGCGCAGTTCAGCAAGAAGGATTTCGAGAAGTCAGATACCAGCAAGGCGATCCTGCCGAAAACGCTCGACGATATCGGGATGAAGCTGGGCGAGATCGTGCTGAACCATTTCGACTGGCTTCAGACGGCGGGCGCCAAGGGCGCGCAAGCCGTGCTCGATTCGGTCGATCTGACCGGCATTGACGCCAACGGCGTCAATTTCTCGGCCGCGCGCATGAAACGCACGACGCTGATCGACGCCAAGCTCGACAGCGCCAAATTCCAGATGACCGATATGACGGGCTCCAATCTCGCCGGGGCGCAGCTGGAATCGGCGGATTTGCGCGGCGCCACGCTCGACAAATGCATCCTGAACGGCGCCGATTTGTCGAACGCGGATTTGACGTCGATGCCGCTGCCCACGACCGCGACGGGAAGCTGGCCCACGCGTATGCGCGGCGCCCAGCTCCATCGCGCGAATTTGCGCGGCGCAAAGCTTGCGGTGTGCGACTTTTCGGAATCGATCATGCGCCAGGCGGATTTCCGCGGCGCCGACCTGACCGACTGCAAATTCACCGATTGCGATGTGACCGGCGCGGATTTCCGCGAGGCCAAGATCGACGGTGCGGATTTCCGCGGCGCCATCGGCCGCATCTAGGAGAGTAGATCCAAATGCCCAAGCTGCTCGGTATCGCTGGCTCGCTGCGCGCCAAATCCTTCAACCGCATGCTTCTGGCTTATGCGGCCAAGACCGCGCCGGAAGGGACGGCGATCGAGATATTCGACCTGAAGCCGATTCCGTTCTTCGATCAGGACGTCGAAGCGCAAGGCTATCCCGACGCGGTCGCCAAGCTGCAGGCGGCCGTCGGGGCGGCCGACGGCGTGCTGATCGCCACGCCCGAATATAACTCCGGCATTCCCGGCGTGTTGAAGAACGCGCTCGATTGGATGTCTCGCCCGCCGGGCAAGTCGACTTGTGCGGGCAAGCCGGTCGCGGTGATGGGCACGGGGCCCGGAATGTCGGGCACGTTGCGCGCGCAGACCTCGATCCTGCCGGTGCTGACCGGCATGGGCATGTTGCCGCTGGTCGGCGCCAATACGGCCGTGCCGAACGCCGGCGCGGTGTTCGACGCCGAGGGCAATCTGACCGACGAGCGCGCGAAGTCGACCCTCGCCAATCAGCTCAAAGCCTTCGCCGCCTGGATCGAGCGTCTGAAGCGTTAGGCGATGAACTTGATCTCGCGGACCAATTTGTCGCGGATCGCGTCGCGGAAATCGGTGTAGTCGCGCGCGGGCACCACGAAGGCGCCGGGCCCGCCGACGACGTAAAGCCGATAATAGGCTTCGAGATCGGGTTCCTCGTTCAGGATCGGCAAGCCGTTGATGGCGATGCCGGCGGCCAGCGCATCCTCGCGCGCGGCCAGCACGTTGCGCCCTTGGTTGGAAGCGCCATCGCCCGACACGTCGATCACCTGGCGCGCGGCCTGGTAGGGGCAGGCGGTCAGCGTGTCGTAGGCGAAGTCGAGCGCGTCGCCGATCGCGGTGGCGCCGCCGATCACCAAACGCGGCGCCGTCTCGCATTCCTTGGCGTAGGCTTCCAGCGCCTCGGGCGCCGAAATCCGGCACCAATCCATGTTGATCGTATGCGTCTTGGCGTTGGCGAATTCGAACATCGCCACGGCGATGGCGCCGATGCGGCCCGACCCGATCGCGTCCGCGACCGACGGGTGGCGGAATGCGGCGGCGTAGCCTTCCATCTGAAGATAGAACTCGTCCATCGAGACCGAGCTCGAGGAGTCGATGGCCAGCACCAGCGCCACGTCCACGGGATGGGACGCGGCCCGTGCCGGCAATGCGGCGGCGGCCAAGCCGGCGGCGAGGAAGTTGCGGCGCTTCATGGGGCGGGAGAATTACGCGCCTAATATGGCATGATCGGGGCAATGACAACGATTTTACCCAGTTGCGGCGAAATGGCGGCGATCGACCGCGCATCGGTCGAGGCGGGCGTGCCCAGCCTGCGCTTGATGGAAAACGCCGGGGCGGCGGTCGCCCGCCATTTGGGCGCGCGGTTCAGGCGCGGCCCGGTCGCGGTGCTGTGCGGGCCGGGCAATAATGGCGGCGACGGGTTCGTCGTCGCGCGGCATTTGTTCGACGCGGGCTGGCCCGTCCGTGTCGGCCTGCTGGGCGAGCGGGCGGCTTTACGCGGCGACGCTGCGGCCATGGCGGCGCTTTGCCCGGTGGAGATCGAAACCATCGCCCCCGATCTGATCGAGCATGCATCGTTGATCGTCGATGCGCTGTTCGGCGCGGGCTTGTCGCGGGATTTGGACGGCGCGGCGCTGACCCTCGTGCGCGTGCTCGATCATCGCGCCACGCCGATCGTCGCGATCGACGTGCCCAGCGGTGTCTCGGGCGATACGGGCGAAGTGAAGGGCGGGGCGGCGAAGGCCGATCTGACCGTTACCTTCCATCGCCCGAAGCCCGGCCATTTGCTGCTGCCGGGGCGCGAACTCTGCGGCGAGCTGGTCGTCGCCGATATCGGTATTCCCGATTCCGCGCATGATTTCGTGAAGGTCGAAACCTTCGCCAATACGCCCGAGCTGTGGCGCGCCGCGCTGCCGATCCCCGGTGCGCAAACCCATAAATACGAGCGCGGTCATGCGTTGATCGTCGGCGGCGGCGAATTGACCGGGGCCGCACGCCTCGCCAGCGAAGCGTGCCTGCGCGCCGGCTCGGGCCTCGTCACGCTCGCGGCACCCGACCCTGTCACCGATATGCTGCGCGTCGCGTCGCCCGCCGCCGTGATGGTGCGCGATCTTCGCTCGTTCGACGAACTCCTCGCCGACAAACGCCGCAACGTCGTGCTGCTCGGGCCGGGCAACGGCGCCGACGCGGCGTGCCGCGCAAGGATCGAAGCGGTGCGCAAAGCCGGGCGCGCATGCGTGCTCGATGCCGATGCGCTGCGCGTCTTGTCGCCGCTCGATATCCGCCTCACGCGCGATTTCGTCGTCACGCCGCATGATGGCGAGTTCGTGCGGATGTTCCCCGATCTCGCGCAAGGCGACCGCCTTTCGCGTGCGCGGATCGGCGCCGCACGGTCGGGTGCTGTCGTCGTGTTGAAGGGCGCCGATACGGTCGTGGCGCATCCCGATGGCCGCGCGGTGATCGCGGCCAACGCGCCGCCATGGCTGGCGACGGCGGGATCGGGTGATGTGCTCGCGGGCACAATTTCGGGGCTGATTGCACAAGGAATGGACGCATTCTTTGCGGCCTGTGCGGGCGTGTGGTTTCACGGTGACGCCGCGTCCATTCACGGGCCGGGCTTGATCGCCGACGATCTTCCGCTTCGCATTTCGCAATCGCTGGCGCCGTTTCTCCGCGCGGCGAACGTGTTAAAAAATTCTTCGATGAAATTACCGCGAGACGGTAGCTAAACGCCGCAAACCGCAACGTTTCGTCCGATCCGCGACAATCGCGCTCTTGTGCTTGTCATGGGCGCGGCTCATTTAAACCGCATGGACCATCCTCTGTTCATGGCGACGTGTTCCGTGCTCGGCGCCGAGCATGCGGCCGCCCGCGCCTTGGCGCGCGCGGTGCAATCCGACGATTCCGACGATTGGCTGCTCGCCAAGGAATTGCTGTCGTCGCTGCCCGATGCGCAATGGGCGGCGATCAAGTTCCGCCTGCAAGGCTTGATGCCCGACGACGGCGCCTTAGCCCATTAATTTCGCCATAATTTCGCCGCTTGCCTGGCTCCGTGGCCCGCGCGACACTTTCGGGCGATGAGCGAAACGCGCGTCCCGAATTCCTTCGTCGCCCGCCTGAAAGAGGCGTGGCGCGATCTGTCCACGTCCGCCCGCGCGGCGGTCGGCGGCGCGCGCGCCCCGCATCCCGATCTAACCGACGATGATTTGGAGCCTTTGCGCGCGCGCATGCGCGATTGCCTGGAGGGCAAGGGCGGCGAGGCGAGTGCCCGCCAGCGCGCGGTCGAACTCGGGCGGCTTTATCTGGGTCTGTCCGAAACCGGGCGCAAACGCTTCATGTCGCTGATCGCGACGGAATTCGATTTCGACCGCGCGGCGGCGGAGAAAGCGGCGAACGCCGCCCTCGCGGCGTGGAAGAACGGCACGCCCGCATCGCGCACGAAGGCCGAGATCGCCCTGAAGCGCGCGCTGGAGGCGCCGCGCGCGACGCTGTTGCAACAATTCTCGGCCTTGCCCGAAGGCGTCAAATTCCTGGTCGATCGCCGCGCCGAATTGCTCGAATGGTCGCGGGCGATGCCCGAACTCGCCGGGCTCGAAGCCGATCTCAAGGCCCTGCTGGTCGCGTGGTTCGATCTGGGATTCCTCGAACTGCGCCGTATCACCTGGGAAAGCCCGGCGGCACTGCTCGAAAAACTCGCCGAATACGAAGCCGTCCACGCGGTGCGCGATTGGAACGACATCAAGAACCGGCTCGACGGCGATCGGCGTTATTTCGCCTTCTTCCATCCGCGCATGAAGCTGGAGCCGCTGATCTTCGTTGAAGTGGCGCTGGTCAAAGGTCTTGCCGGCGACGTGCAGGCGCTGCTTGACGAGAACGCGCCGTTGGGCGATCCGCGCGCGGCCGATACGGCGATCTTCTATTCGATCACGAACGCCCAACGGGGACTCGCCGGGATTTCTTTCGGCGGCTTCCTCATCAAGCGCGTCGTCGGCGAATTGCAGGGTGAGTTTCCCAATCTCAAAACCTTCGCGACGCTGTCGCCCGTGCCCGGTTTCCGCAAATGGCTCGACCGGCAATTCGCGGAAGGCGCCAAGGGACTGATGACGCGCGACGAGCGCGCGGCTTTGGCCGAAGCTTTGAAGGGCGACGTCGACAGCCCCGTCGCGAAAGGCGATCTCAAGCGCGTGCTGGCCGACGACGCCTGGGCGGCGAACAAGACCCTGGCCAAAGCGATGGAATCCCCGCTGTCGCGCGCATGCGCCGTTTATCTCACCAAGGCCAAGCGCAACGACGGCCGCGCCCTCGATCCCGTCGCGCATTTCCATCTGTCGAACGGCGCGCGGCTGGAGCGCGTCAATTGGCGCGCCGACCTGTCGCCCAAGGGTTTGCGCCAATCCGCGGGGTTGATGGTCAATTACCTCTACAGCCTCGCGGAAATCGAGGCGAACCACGAGGCCTACGCGACCGACGGCGCGATCGCGGCGTCGTCAGCGGTGCGCGGGCTGGTCAAAGCAGCCGCGACGAAGTGACGCTGGGCATCTTCATCGCGTCCGATTAGCTTCGCGCCCCATGAACATCCTCAAGACCATCCGCTTCGTCGCGCTGGGCGCCATCGTCGGTCTCGGCGCCTTCTGGGCGCA
>PVXE01000080.1 GCA_014444615.1 Tagaea sp. CACIAM 22H2
GCGCCGCAGCAGCAAGCCGCGCGCCCGGCCGCCCCGCCGTCATTGGCGCCGCTGCCGCCGCGCGACGTGGAAGCGCCGACCTGGGTGCGTTTCGCGCGACCCTTCGATCCCGAGGAGAAACGCCCGCGCATCGCGATCGTGCTGACCGATCTGGGCAAAAGCCAAGCTGCGAGCAACGCCGCGATCCAGAATCTCGGCGGCGCCATCACGCTGGCCTTCAGCCCTTACGCCGACAATCTGACGCAATGGGTGGCACTGGCGCGCGCGGCCGGCCATGAAGTGCTGTTGAACGTGCCGATGGAGCCCGCCGATTTCCCCGCGACCGATCCCGGCCCGCAAACGCTGCTGACCACGTTGTCGGCGCGCCAGAATCTCGAGCGGCTCGACGGGTTGCTCGGCCGCGCGCAAGGCTATGTCGGCATCGCGACCGCGGCAGGTTCGCGCTTCACCACGTCGGCCGACGCGATGCGCCCCGTGGTCGACCGGATGTTCCAGCGCGGGCTGTTGCTGCTCGATTCGCGCACGGCGCAGAATTCGCTGGCCGCGCGCGTCGCCGACGATGTGGGC
The DNA here is from genome assembly GCA_014444615.1 of Tagaea sp. CACIAM 22H2. Taxonomy (GTDB): domain Bacteria; phylum Pseudomonadota; class Alphaproteobacteria; order CACIAM-22H2; family CACIAM-22H2; genus Tagaea. The sequence continues at coordinate 568 of PVXE01000080.1, forward strand.
GTGCCGCGCGTCTATGCCGACCGCATCATCGATACCGAAGCCTCGCGCCCCGCGATCGACCGCGCGCTCGCCGATCTGGAACGCATCGCGCGCCAGAACGGTGTCGCCGTGGGTATCGGCCAGCCCTTCCCCGTGACGTTCGAGCGCCTGATCAATTGGCTGGCGCTGGTTGAAAATCGCGGCTTCGTGATCGCGCCCGTCTCGGCGGTCGTCAATCGCCAGCCGGCGCCTGGCGCCGCCCCGGCGCCCGCGACCGCGCCCGCCGCCCAGCAACGATGAAAACCGTCACATTGGCCGATTACCGTCCCGGCGTGGGACTGATGCTGTTCGACCGCGAAGGCCGCGTTTTCGTCGCGCGCCGCAACGACACGCCGGACGCCTGGCAGATGCCGCAAGGCGGCATCGACGAAGGCGAGGATCCGCGCGCGGCCGCTTTGCGCGAACTCGCCGAGGAAACCGGCGTCACCAACGCCGAGATCGTCGGCGAGAGCGAAGATTGGATCGCCTACGACCTGCCCGAAGATTTGCGCAAAAAAGTCTGGAAAGGCCGTTATCGCGGCCAGCGCCAGAAATGGTACGCGCTGCGCCACCTTGGCACCGACAAGGATATCGATCTGAACGCGCACGAAGCCGAGTTCGACGCGTGGCGCTGGGTCGAGCTCGACGCGCTCGAAACATTGATCGTGCCGTTTAAGCGCGAACTCTATCGCCGCGTTGTCGCCGAACTCGGCCCTATCGTGCGTAAAGCCGTCGCGACATGAGCGAACTGGTTCTGTCCGGCGTGGCGAAAAGCTTCGCCACCGCCCAAGGCGGGCGCGTGCGTGCGCTGGAGCCGACCGACCTCAACGTCGCGAACGGCGAGTTCGTCGCGTTGCTGGGCGCGTCGGGTTGCGGCAAATCCACGCTACTGCGCCTCGTCGCCGGATTCGAAACGCCGGACAGCGGCACGATCGCGCTGGGGTCGCGCATCGTGTCGGGCGGCGCTTCGCATGTGCCGCCCGAGGAACGCCGCGTGGGCATCGTGTTCCAATCCTACGCGCTGTGGCCGCATATGAGCGTGGGCCGCAACGTCGGCTACGCACTGGAAGTCGCACGCGTGCCCGGCGACAAGCGCCGCGCGCGCGTGGCCGAAGCGCTCGCCAGCGTCGACCTCGCCGGGTACGAGGACAGAAAACCCGCCGAGCTTTCCGGCGGGCAGCGTCAGCGCGTGGCGTTGGCGCGCTGCTTGGCGATGGACCCGGCGATCGTGCTGCTCGACGAGCCGCTCGCCAATCTCGACGTCCATTTGCGCGCCTCGATGCTGGAAACCTTCGCGGCGTTCCACGCCAAAACCAAAGCGACGATGCTCTACGTCACCCACGATCAGGCCGAGGCGATGGCGCTGGCCGACCGCATCGCCGTGATGGAGGCGGGGCGCATCGTTCAATTTGCCGACCCGCGGACTCTCTATCGCGAGCCCGCGACCGCCGCGATCGGCGCCTTCGTCGGGCGCGGCGCGATCGTGAAGACCGATGTTCTCGCCGCGCAAGGCGGCAAGGCGGGGATCGAACTTTACGGGCGGCGTTTCCGCGTGCGTTGTGCGGGCGACCGTATCCCCGGCCCCGCTTCGCTGGTGCTGCGCCCCGAGGATATTGCCCTCGCCGCCGACGGTTTCCCCGCGACGATCAAGCGGGCGGCCTATGTCGGCGGATCGTGGGAAATCGACGCCGTGCCCAACGCCGATCCAACCGCGTTGTTGCGCCTGTCGCTGCCCGACGATCGCCACCCGCATGCGGGCGACAAAATCGCGCTCGGCCTCGTCGACGGCTGGGTGACGGAATAGCTCAATTCGCCCAGGGTAGCGTGCCCTTGGGCAAGCGATGCGCGATAAGGCCGAGGATCAGCATCAGCGCGATCACCGCGGCGACGGCGAGCGTCGATACGGCGGCGGCCAGCGGCGAATCGCCGCCCTCCTGCAACGAGAACACCATCACGCCCAGCGTCTCCGAGCCCGACGACCAAAGCAGCGCCGAGACGGTGAGCTCGTTGAGGGCGGTGAGGAACACGAGGATCGCACCCGCCCCGGCGGCCGGGGCAACCATCGGCAAAGCGACGTCGCGCAAACGACGCCCGAAACCCGCCCCGGCGGCGGCGGCGGCTTCGTCCAACGCCGGATCGAGCTGCGCGAACGCCGCCCCCACGGGGCGCAACGCCAGCACCATGAAACGCGCGACGTAAGCCAAGCCGATGATCCACAGCGTGCCGTAGATCGACACGCCCAGAACCGGCAGCGGGCGGATGAAAGTCAGGATCGTCGCGATCGCCAGCACGATGCCGGGCAGCGCATATGGCAGCTCGATCAGCGTATCGAGAATCTTGACCAGCCTTGTGCGCCGCCACGCGGCGAAATAGGCGATGGGCATCGCCAGCATCACGCACAGCAACGCCGCGATCCCGGCCAGCAGGAACGAATTGGCGAAAGCGCGCGATACGGCGCTTTGGCGGAAGGCTTCGACATAGGCGCGCAAAGTCATCGTCGTCGCGTCCAGCGTCACGCCGATCGCGGGCACGAGCGATTGCGCGATCAACGCGACGAACGGCACGATCGCGGCGAGGACAAGGGCCGACCACAGGAAGATCTCCACGGCCAAGCGCGCCTTGCCCAGATGCCACGGCTCCAGCGGCATCGAAGCGCCCGACACGCGCGCGTCGAGGGCGCGGCGCGCATGGGCGTGCAGCCACAGCATGGCGAGCGCGAAGACGCCGATCAGCGCGGAGAGCGTGGCGGCTTGCGCCAGCACCGACGGACCGAACCCGGCGAGGCGCTGATAGATGAGCGTCACGAGCGTCGTGTACGACACCGGAATGCCGAGCAACGCGGGCGTGCCGAAATTGCCGATGCTCGATACGAAGGCGAGCAGTCCGCCCGCCAGGATCGCCGGGAACATCAGCGGCAGCACGATCGTGCGCGCGACAACCAGCCGCGTGGCGCCGCAACCACGCGCGGCTTCGATCGCTTCGCGCGGCAAGGCGCGAAGCCCCGCGCGCACGGCCAAGAACACCAAGGGTGCGTGTTCGAGGCCGAGCAGCCAGGAAATCCCGCCACGCCCGTACAAGGGATTCTCCGAGCCCGGCGGCGGCGCCAAACCCAGCGCGCCGAGCAGCGCGCTTTGCGGGCCCGCCATGTTGATCCAGGCCAGCGCCGCGATCTGCGAGGGCACCACCAGCGGCAGCACGAACACGAAGATCAGCGCCGCCTTGGCGCGGATATCGGTCAACGCCACGACCAGCGCGAAGCCGACACCGAGAAACAGCGAGATGGCGGTGCCGAGGATCGAGGTTTCGAGCGTGTTCCACGCGGCGCGCCATGTGGCGGTCGCGGTCAACGCGCGCGTGGCGATGGAAAGATCGAAGCCGCCGCCCCTTGGGGCGACGGCTTCATAAAGCAATCTGGCGAGCGGCCAGAGGGAGACCAGCGCCACGATCCCGGCCAGGGCGAACAACCAGCGGCGCTCGTCCGCCCCCGTCCGGATCGCGGAAAAACTCACCGGCCGAACAGATCGGCGAAGCGTTCCTTGTCCTTCTCGTCGCTGCGCAGGATTTCCGCGATCGGAATCGGCATCAGCTTGACGGTCGACAAGTCGGGGAAGCCCGCCGGCGCCTTCACTTCGTTCGTCACCGGCAGCATGCCTTGGCTCGCGGCCAGCGCTTGGCCGTCGGGCGACAGCACGAAATCGACGAAGGCGCGCGCGGCGGCTTGGTTCTTCGCCGTGCGCAGGATCGCCACCGGCTCGGTCACGAAGGTCGATCCGTCGCGCGGGAACACGAACTCGACGGGCGAGCCCTTCTTGTTCGCGTTGATCGCCATGAAATCGACGATCACGCCGTAGAGCTTCTGCCCGCCGGCGACGGCTTCGAGCACGGCGGGATTGCCGCGCGCGGCTTGCGCGCCGTTGGCCTTCAGCGTTTCGTACCATTTCCAGCCGAGATCGGGCTGGCGCACGACCGCACCCATATGGATCGCGGCGGCGCCCGAGAACAACGGCGAGGGCATCACGACCTGGCCGCGCGCTTCGGGCTTGGCGAGATCGGCCCAGCTCGTCGGCTTCATCGCCGCCGATTTGTTGTAGACGATGCCGGTGGTGATGAGCTTCGTGCCGAAATAGGTTTTGCCCGCGTCGAAGCTGCCGGCCGGAAGCCCGTCGGTCTTCGCCTGGGTATAGGCCAGCAAGCGGTTTTCCGCCTTCAGCGATTCCATCGTCATCGCATCGGCGATCAGCAGCACATCGGGCTGCGGATTGCCGGCGACGAACTCGGCCTGCAGGCGGTTCATCAATTGCGTGGTGCCGTCGCGGGTGAAGGTCACCTCGACGCCCGGATGCACTTTCCGGAACGCGTCGATCGTCGCTTGCGCGTCGGCCTGCGGCTGCGAAGTGTAGAGCACCAGCTTGCCCGAGGGCGCCTGTGCGGCGGCCGGCAGGGTGGCGAATGCCGCGAGCGCGGCAACGAGAACGGAACGGCGGAACATGAGGGGCGGGCTCCCGGTTTCGGGGTTAGGAACGTGCCCCGATTACCCGCCTTCGGTTACACGCTTGTGACAGATCGTTCAAGCGCCCGCGCGCGCCAGCGACGCCGCGCGGCGGGTCATAAAGGCCGTGGCCAGCGCCGCAATCGGGCGCTGCAAGGTACCGGCCGCCGGCAGCCCCACCGCCTTCAGCACCATCGCGATGCCGCGATCGATATGCTTGCGGCGATAGACCGAATAGGCCCGGCGCGCATAGGCGCGCGCGGCGACCGCGCGGTCATAGGGGGCGGGCCACATATTCGCGGCGTAGTAGGCGTAGGACAATTCGTCGTCTTCGGACTCGGCGATCCGTCCGAGACCGGTCCACACGCGCTTCATGCGGCCGATCTTGTCGCGTTCCAAATAACGCTGCATGTGGTCGTAGAATAGTTTGTAGTGGCGGAACTCGTCGGCCGCGATCTTGCGGCAGATTTGCGCGAAGACCGGTTCGTCCGAGGCTTCGGCCAGTGCGGTGTAATAGGAGCTGGTGCCCGTTTCGACGATGCAACGCGCGATCAATTCGCCCGCCCGGCTGCCGCGCACGGACGCCGTGGCGTCCAGCGGCAATTTGTAGCCGTCGGTGAAACGCTTGAACGACGCGTCGAAATCCCAATTCGGGTCGGCCAGCATCGCCCATTTGGCGAGCGCCTTGCCGTGCTGGATCTCCTCGACCGCCCAGGCGTCGACCGCCGGGCGGATCGTCTCGTCGCCGGCGAACACGTTGTTGAGATAGACGGCGTAGTCGGCCCCGTTATGCTCGACCAGTGCCGCGGCCTTGGCGACCGCCAGCAGATCGGGATCGACCCGATCCGCGCGGAAAGCGGCCCAATCGATATCGTCGAGAGTCCAACCCGCCATGACCGATTCCTTTGCTGATGACGGTTATATGGCGCCGAATACCACAGCGCGCAAGGCCCCACATCATCGCCGAAGCCCTTGTGAAATTTGCGGTTTTCGGGCACGACTCGCGTAATCCTTCGTTCCCCGGAGCTTGTCCCATGAAATACGTCCCGCTCGGCCGTTCCGGCCTGATGGTCAGCCGCGTCTGCCTTGGCGGCAATTCCTGGGGGGCCGCCGGACGGCGCGCCTGGGCGGCGTTCGGGCCGGAAGAATCGGCGCCCTTCTTCAAACGCGCGCTCGATCGCGGGATCAATTTCTTCGACACGGCCGACGCCTATAACCTCGGCGTGTCGGAAACGATCATGGGCGAGAAGCTGATCGGCCTCGTGCCCCGCGACGAGATCGTGATCTCGACCAAAGTCGGCTTGAAGATGGGGCTCGCCCCCAACGCCGTGGGCCTGGGGCGCAAACACCTCGTCGCGTCGCTCGACGCGCAGTTGAAGCGCCTGAAGACCGACCATATCGACGTCTACCAGGTGCATCGCCTGGACGGCGTGACGCCGCTTGAAGAAGTGATGGCGACGCTCGACGGTTTCGTGCGCGCGGGCAAGGTTCGCTATATCGGCGGCTCGACGATGCCCGCCTATAAATTCGCGCAAATGATCGCCATCGCCGACGCGCGCGGGCTTGCCCGGCCGATCGCGATGCAGAATTTGCACAACGCGATCCAGCGCGAGGAAGAGCGCGAAATGAACGCGCTCTGCCTGGAGCAAGGCGTGGGCTTGATCCCCTATTCGCCGCTGGCGCGCGGCTTCCTGGCGGGCAACCGGGTCAAAGGCGGGGGCGGCGAAACCGAACGCGCGAATAACGACGCGAACGCCAAGCCCGAAACCTATCGCGATTGCGATTGGGCGATCGTCGAGGCGATCAAGGACATCGCCAAAGCGCGCGGCGCCAAGCCCACGCAGGTGGCGCTGCTGTGGCTGTGGTCGAAGCCCTATATGGCGGCCCCGATCATCGGATCGACGAAGCTCGAGCAGCTCGACGACGCGGCGGCGGCGGCCGATATGCCGCCGCTGACGGCGGACGAGGTTTCGCGTATCGAAACGCCGTATATTTGGCGCCCGCATCCGGGCTGGAACAGCTAGGCCAGCTTCGTTAATCTCTCCCCTCAACGAACAAGACGTTCGGGGGAGAGAAACATGTTGAAGAGAATTCTGGCCGGTGCGGCCATGGCCGCCCTGGCGATTCTGCCGGCGGGCGCGCAGGAGCAACCCAAGCGCGGCGGCAATTTCATTTTTGCGGTCGGCGGCGAGCCCGACACGACCGATTGCCACGCGGCGACGAATTTCGCGGTAATCCATCACTTGGCGCCGCATTATTCGACCTTGGTGAAGTTCGATCCGAAGAACTATCCCAAGATCGTCGGCGATACGGCGCGCGAATGGACGATCTCGCCCGACGGCAAGACCTACACGTTCCGCCTGGTCCAGCCGATCAAGTTCCACGACGGTTCGGCGCTCACCTCGGCCGACGTGAAGGCGAGCTTCGATCGCATCAAGACGCCGCCGCAGGGCGCGCGCTCCGCGCGCCGCGACCATTTCCAGGACGTCGCGTCGGTCGAAGCGCCCACGCCCGACACGGTCGTGTTCAAGCTGAACAATCCCAACCCGGCCTTCATGACGTATCTGGCGGCACCGTTTAACTGCATCTACTCGGCCGCCAAGCTCGCGCAAGATCCGCGCTATCCCGAGAAGGAAGTGATGGGCTCGGGCGCGTTCCGATTCGGCGAGCGCGTGCCCGGCTCGCATTGGGCAGGCACGCGCTTCGATGACTACTTCCGCCAAGGCCAGCCTTATCTCGACGGTTTCCGCGCCGTCGTGATGTCGGGCGCGTCGATGCTCAACGCCATCCAAGGCGGTCAGGTGATGGCGGAATTCCGCGGCATCAGCCCGGCCGAAAAGGCGCGCGTCGCGGGCCCGAAAGTCACCTTCCAGGAAGCGAATTGGCTGTCGGGCCTGATCTTGTCGTTCAACGTCGAACAGAAGCCGTTCGACGACGTGCGCGTGCGCCGCGCGTTGTCGATGGCGCTGGACCGCTTCGGCGCGGAAGCGGCCTTGTCGCGCGTCAGCCAGGTGAAGGCGACCGGCACGCTGTTGCGCCCCGGCTACGAGTACGCGCCGCCGCGCGGCGACCTGACGAAGTATCCGGGCATGACGCCGACCGCCGATCTCGCCAAAGCGCGCGCGGAAGCCAAGCGCCTGCTGCAGGAAGCCGGCGTGCCCAACCTGAAGCTCGAGATCATGTCGATGTCGCTGCCGCCCTTCCCGACGGTGGCGGTGTGGCTGATCGACCAATGGCGCCAAATCGGCGTTACGGCCGAACAGCGCCAAGCCGAGCGCGCGACCTATTTCGGCGCGCGCACGTCGGGCGCGTTCCAGGTGATGCTCGACTTCACGACCGAGTTCGCCGACGAGCCGAACTTCCAGCTGCGCCGGTTCATCTCGTTCGATCGTGTCCCTGGATTCAACGTCTCGCGCCATCTCGACCGGCGCTTGGACGAAATCTTCGACCGGCAGGAACGCGAAACCGACGTCGCCAAGCGCAAGGCGCTGGTCCGCGATTTCGAAATCCATCTGTTCGATATGGGCTATACGGTGCCGCTGTTCTGGTTCACGCGCATTGTGCCTTTGGCCTCGAACGTGCGCGGCTGGGACATCACGCCGTCGCATCTGTTGGGGCAGGATCTGGCGGGCGTTTGGCTCGCCAACTGATCCGTCAAAACAATCCGGAACGGAAACGCCGGGGCGCAAGCCCCGGCGTTTTTCGTTTCAGCGCCAGCCGTTTTCGTGCAGGAAGGCGGCGACCGCCGCGTTGAACGCGTCCGCGATTTCGAAATAGGCCGAATGCCCGGCCTTGGCGAACAGCATTTCGCGCGCGTTCGGGATGTTGCGCGCCAAAGCGGGGGCCAGGAACGACGGGAACACCACGTCTTCCTCGCCCATCGCAAGCAGCACGGGGCACGCGATCCCGGCGGCGTCGGCCGGATCGCGCCAGCGCTTGAGCTTCGCGCGCAACGCTTCCTTGTCGAGCCCGCCGGTGCCCGCCAGCGTGTCGATCGATTTGTAGAGATGATGCAAGGCGGGTTCGGATTCGGCGAAGCGCCGCCCGGCGGCGGGGTGGATCGCCGCACGGCGCAGTTCGTCGCGCGCTTGCGTGACTTTCGCCGACCACGCGGCGAACGCGGACGGATCGAGGCGGCGCACATCCAGCGTGCCCGACGTCGCGGCCAGCACCAAGGCGGCGATGCGGGTGGGCCGCGTCAACGCCATTTCGACGGCGGCCCAACCGCCCATCGATTGGGCGACCAGCGCCGTTTTCGCGATGCCCAAACGGTCGAGCAGCGCTTCCACATCGCCCGCGAATTCGGCGGGATCGGGCAGCAGCGTCGCGGCGGTGGCGGGCGCGAAGCCGCGCGCGGCCAAGGTCACGACCTTATGCCGCCGGGCGAATTCGGGAACCTGCTGCCACCACGACAGATGATTGCCGCCCAGCCCGTGCAGGAACAAAATCGGCGGACCGTCGCCCGCCACTTCGTAGTAAACGCGGGCGCCGGGACGGTCGACATACCCGGCGGTGATTTTCGGGGCCCAATCGCTTGTGGTTGACAAAGTCATGATCAAACACCCATGCGAATAATATTATAGACGAAATAAATTTTATGTTGTTCTCTCATGCTCAATTACCTCCGCAATCGCATGCGTCTCTTTTATCGTCTTGCCCACTCGTTGCTGAAGTGAAACCAAGCGGACTTGCAGGACATCTCCAGCGCTAAAACTCTCGCGCCCGCTTTGCACCTCGGCAAGAAACTTTGGATCTTGGATTGATGCAGTGATCACATTTTTACCGCGGCTAAATCGCCACATCCCACCACCTTCAAATACAGGAGCAACTACCTTTAAGAGGACAATACTCTCCTGTTCCAATTGATTCTCTGTTCGTTGAACGGACTTCAGCGCGGTCGCTTCGCGTTTGTTAAAGTTGGCCGCCTTCTTTTTTCCGACACTGATCTCGAAGCCGTCCGCACGCCCGCGCAACGGCTTCGCGACAAGTCCCGCATGCTTCCCGATATCGAAGTTGTTAAAAATATTATAGATGATCGGAGATGTAATTATTGTAGCCCCATCTGAATTCTGTATCTGAATTGCATTTGGGCTATTCGTAATTTTTTGAACTTGGGTTGGTGGCTTGCCGCCCAAGTGTCGCAATAGGTCAAACCAAGATTTCAGCAGGCCAAAATAATCCGTCGCACTTAATCCGCTGGATAATGAGAGCGAAGCTACTGTCTGAGAAAAAGCAGCCGCCTCAAGCAAGAAGTTTATGGTGATTGATCCCGGCTTGACCGCGCGGACGGTCAAATCGAATTTTTGTTCCTCGCCATATACCGCCATCCCAGCAACGCGTGATATGTATGCAAATCCGACGATTGCATCAGCTAAATCCTCGGCTTCGATTCCTGTGCGTAGCTTCTTTCCAAGATAGTGAAGGGTAAGACTTTGCTCCATCACCGCCCCCATAAGAAGAACTATAAGTAAATAGCGTTATTTTAAGTCTCCGTCCCCGATGATTTTCTAGGCCCCACCGCCGGGAAACCGAAAACAGCGCGACAAATCGGCCCGGACCGTGCAAGGCTTTGCGTGGTTACGTTGCCGCCGCGTCCGTTCCCCTGCCGGAGTTGCGCCGATGTCGTCGAAGCGTCTCACCCGCCGTCATGCCATCGCCGGCGCCGCCGGTCTCGCCGCCGCGACGATCTGGCCGTCGCATCGCGCCGCCGCGTCCGGCCCCGTCGATCTGCAACTGGTCCTCGCCGCCGATATTTCCCGCTCGATCGATCCGGAGGAGTTTGCCCTTCAGCGGCAAGGCTATGCCACGGCGATCGCCGATCCGCGCGTCGTAAAGGTGATGACCGGCGGGCGCTTCCGCGCCGTCGCCGCCACCTATTACGAATGGTCGGGCATACGCTCGCAGCAGACGATCGTCGATTGGACGCGCATCGATTCCGCCGCGGCCGCCGAGGATTTCGGCGCCAAGCTGCTGGCGGTTCCACGCCCCTTCGGCGCGCAGACGGCTTTGGGCGAAGCGATCGCCTTTTCGCTGGGTGAATTTCGGCGCTGCCCTTTCCCCGCCGAGCGGCGCACGCTGGATGTGTCGGGCGACGGCACCAATACCTCGGGCATGATGCCCGATATCGCGCGCGATCAGGTGCTGGCGGCCGGTGTCACGATCAACGCGCTGGTCATCCTCTCGGCCGACCCGATGCCGTGGAACCCCTATCACACGCATCCGCCGGGCGGGCTGGACGAGTATTTCCGCGCCAATGTGATCGGCGGCCAAGGCGCCTTTCTGATGGCGGTCCAAGGATTCGAAACCTTCGGATTCGCGATGGTCAACAAATTGAGCCGCGAAACGGCCTGAGCCGAGAACGAGAGGAATTCCTTCGATGAAGACGATGTCCCGCCGCACGGCGCTTTCCGTGGCCGGTGCCGCACTGGCTGCACCTGCACTCGCCCAACACCCCCATCATGGGCAGATGTTCGAGCGGATGAACCAGCCGGGCCGCATCGACCTGCCGCCTTTGGCGCTCGAACACGCGGTCTATGACAGCCCGGCGCCGAAAGCGGCGCAGCAAGGCCGATGGGAAGCCAAGCCGCCGCTGCCGCTGCCGCGCACCGAAATGGCTTGGGCGGCGGCACTGGACGGCAAGCTGCATCTGGTCGGCGGCTATGCCGAACAGCGTTTCGACATGCCCTATCACCACGTGTTCGATCCCGCGAAGAACGCGTGGAGCGAGGCGGCCAAGCTGCCGCGCGGCGCCAATCACGTGGGCATCACCACGCATGGCGGCAAGCTTTACGCGTTCGGCGGCTTCATCGAGCAGAACCGCTTTCCGCACGAAGACGTGTTCGTGTGGACGCCGGGCGACGATCGCTGGGTGAAGCTGCGCCCGCTGCCCACCGCGAGCGGCGCCATCGGCGCCGTGACGCTGGGCGACAATATCCATCTGGTCGGCGGGGCCGTCGGGAACACCCAAGAAACGCGCAAATCGATCGACTGGCATCTGGTCTACGACATCAAGGAGGATCGCTACCGCGAGGCGGCGCGCTTCCCCACCGCGCGCGACCATGTCGGCATCGTCGCGCATAACGGCGTCATCCATCTGGTCGCCGGGCGCGTGGACACGTTCCACACCAATTCCAATCTGCATCACACCTGGGACCCGAAGGAGGATCGCTGGCGCTTCCGCAACCCGATCCCGACCGCGCGGTCGGGTCACGGCACGGTCATCTATCGCGGCAAGATGTTCTGCATGGGCGGTGAAGGCACGAACAAGGTATTCGGCCAGAACGAGGCCTATGATTTCCAAGCCGACAAATGGGAACAATACGCGCCGATGCTGACGCCGCGCCACGGCGTGGGCACGGCGGTGCTGGGCGATGCGATCCATATGGCCGGCGGCGGTCCGCAAATGGGCGGCGGCGTCAAATCCGCCGTCCA
>PVXE01000081.1 GCA_014444615.1 Tagaea sp. CACIAM 22H2
CCCGCCNTGGGTCGTCGACAGCAGCGCGCCGGACTTCCAGGCGGCGCTGACCGACGCCATCGCCGAGGCCGGCGCGACCATCGCCTTTGACGCCATCGGCGGCGGCGAGACGGCGAGCGCGATCCTGNAAGGCGATGGNGGCAGCGCTGATGCGGGGCGCCGGCGAATNANCGCCCGCTACGGCTCGCCGGTGCACAAGCAGGTCTATCTCTATGGCGGGCTCGACACCCGGCCGACGGTGATCGACCGCACCTTCGGCATGTCGTGGGGCGTCGGCGGCTGGCTGCTGACCTGGTTCATGCAGAAGGCCGGCGCGCAGACGGCCCAGCGCCTTCGCCAGCGCGTGATGGACGAGCTGAAGACCACCTTCGCCAGCCACTACACGGCCGAGCTGTCGCTGAGCGAGATGGTGACGCCGGAGGCCATCGCCGGCTTTGTGCGCAAGGCGACGGGAGAGAAGTACCTGATCAATCCGGCCAGGGGGTAGGGGCCCACAAATGGGGATGGCGTCCGCGCCGGGTTCCGTCCAAGCATTGATGCCTTGTCGAGGAGAGGGGTGTGATGATGGGCGGTGTCAGGATCGCGGGCATTGCCTCGACGTAGAAATTGGCGCCCTTCACCGCGCGGTCGTAGAGCATGCTGGCGTTGTAGACATGCGTGCCGATGATTTTGCCCGCACGCTTCAACGCCTCCTCCAGGTCGCGCACCTGGGCGGAGAGGGGCTTGTCCGACAGGATCGCCGGAATGGGCCGCAGATCCTGCACCTTCACCGCGCAATCGATCACCCAGCGCCATAGCTTGCGCCATATCTCGACCTTCACCATGCCGCGCAACATTTCCTGCTGCAGCGTGTGCTGCATGTCGATGGGGTTGAGGCGCGACGGCGGCACGCCCGATTTCGCCAGGCGCTGCACCAGCCGCGCATAGGCCTCGTTGAAGGCCTGCTTGTTGCGTATCGGCTGGGGCTTGTAGTTGCCGATCGCGCTGACGATGTCGTTGATGAAGCGCTCGCAGCTGTCCTCGGGCTGGGGCAGCGGGCGCAGATAGAGGAGCGAGGCTTCGGGCAAAGGCTGGCCGAACACGACTTCGTCGACGATGCCCAGGCCCAGCACCTGCGAGACGAGCTCCACCAAGCGGCGGTTATACTCGGACCCCGGATCGTAGTCGCGCATCAGCGTCGCGTCGGAGCCCGAGCGCACGAATTGGATGCCCGTCTCCTGGCCGGTCTGGTTGAGATTCATCACCACGTCCAGACGGCCGCGCTCGGCATCGAAGCGGATCGGCGCGTCGGCGAAGGCGCCGGTCGATTCCTTGAAGCGGAAGCAGCTGCTGCGCCCGATATCCTCGAAAATCTCGCGGTCGATCTCGCTTTCCTTGCCGGGCACATGGCGCATCAACAGGCCTTCGACGCCCTCGGCGGCCAAGCGCAGCATTTCGCGCAAACCGCGATCGTCGTACTTGTCGATGTCCTCGCCCGGCCGGCGCGGATCGTTCGCTTGGATGCTCATGGGGGGTTAGGTAGCAAGCTGTGTTCCACCCAAGCAAGCCAATCCCGCGCCCGCGCCGTTAAAATTTTGACGAGGCCTATTTTTCACATCCGCGCAACGAAAAAGGGCCGAGATTTCTCCCGGCCCTTTTCGCATTTCGCGACTTCGTACGGCTTACGAGCAGCCGCTGGTCGATCCGCAATCGATGCATTTGGTGCAAGTGCCGTTGCGCACCATCGCCATCGAGCCGCAGGTCTCGCACGGATCGCCCGTGTAGCCCTTCATGCGCGCTTCGCGGATCTTGTCCATCTTCGAAGCGCCCTGGGCCGGTGCGGCTTCCATCGCCGTGCCGATCGCCGCGGCGACCGCTTCGATCGCGAAGCCGATCGGCTGCTTGTCGCCTTCGGCCTGGGCCGGGGCTTCCGCCGGTTCGGCGAGGCCGACTTCGACGTCGTCCTCGACTTCCGGCTCGAGCAGATCGATATCGCCTGCCAGCGCCACGGCCGAAGCCGAGGCGGGCGCACCACCCGGCAGCACCTTGAAGCGCGAGCGCACGAAGCCGGTCGACGCGACCTTCTTGACCGCGTCGAGTGCCGCGGCCGCGGCGGCCGAACCCGCACCCGGCAGGGTCGAGTCCTTCTCGCCCTTGCCCATCGAATCCGGCTCGAGATCGTCCTGCACCACATGGGCGAGGTCGTCGCGGCCGAGATACGACACGGCGAGTTCGCGGAAGATGTAGTCGAGGATCGACGTCGCGTTCTTGATCGCGTCGTTGCCCTGGACGATGCCGTTGGGCTCGAAACGCGTGAAGGTGAACGCTTCGACGTATTCCTCGAGCGGCACGCCGTATTGCAGGCCGATCGATACGGCGATGGCGAAATTGTTCATCAGGCTGCGGAAGGCGGCACCTTCCTTGTGCATGTCGATGAACAGCTCGCCGACCTTGCCGTCCTCGTATTCGCCGGTGCGCAGATAGACCTTGTGGCCGCCGACCGTCGCTTTCTGGGTGTAGCCCTTGCGGCGGTTGGGCAGGCGGGCGCGGGCGGTGGCCGCCACGCGCTCCACGATGCGCTCGACGATCTTCTCGACCTTCACCACCTGCGGGGCGGCGGTGATCGTCTCGACTTCCTCGTGCAGGTCGATGTCCTCGCCCACGATCGAGGCGAGCGGCTGCGACAGCTTGGAGCCGTCGCGATAGAGCGCGTTGGCCTTGAGGCACAGGCGCCACGACAGCAGATACGCGTCCTTGCAATCCTCGACCGTCGCCTGGTTGGGCATGTTGATGGTCTTGGAGATCGCCCCCGAGATGAAGGGCTGCGAGGCCGCCATCATGCGGATATGGCTGTCGACCGACAGATAGCGCTTGCCGTTGCGCCCGCACGGATTGGCGCAGTCGAACACCGGCAGGTGCTCGTCCTTGAGGTGCGGCGCGCCCTCCAGAGTCATCGAACCCGTGCACCATGTGTTGGCGGCTTCGACTTCCGACTTCGAGAAGCCGAGTGCCGCCAGCATGTCGAACGCCGGATCGTCGAGCTGTTCCTTCGAGAGCTTCAGCGTGTCGCGGCAGAACTCCTCGCCCAGCGTCCACTTGTTGAACGCGAACTTGATGTCGAAGGCCGACTTCAACGCGCCTTCCAGCGCGTCGATCTGGGCCTGACCGAAGCCCTTGGCCTTCAACGCGCCATGGCTGACGGCGTTGGACCCCTTCAGCGTGCCGTGACCCACAGCATAGGCGATGATGTCGTCGATCTGCGACGGGGTGTAGCCCAGCGTCTGCAGGCCGACGGGCACGACGCGGTTGATGATCTTGAAGTAGCCGCCGCCGGCCAGCTTCTTGAACTTCACCAGCGCGAAATCGGGCTCGATGCCGGTCGTGTCGCAATCCATGACCAGGCCGATCGTGCCGGTGGGCGCGATGACCGTGGCTTGGGCGTTGCGATAGCCGTGGGCGACGCCCAATTCCAGCGCGTCGTCCCACGCCTTGCGCGCGGCTTCGACCAGGCGCGCGTCGGGGCAATCCTTCGCGGGCAGGGGCACGGGCAGAATCGTCAGGCCTTCATAGCCCGACGCTTCGCCATACGCCGCGCGGCGATGGTTGCGGATGACGCGCAGCATGTGCTCGCGGTTGGGCTCGTAGCCGGGGAACGGCCCGAGCTCGGCGGCCATCTCGGCCGACGTGGCGTAGCTCACGCCCGTCATGATCGCCGTGATGGCGCCCGTGATCGCGCGGCCTTCGTCGCTGTCGTAACCCAGACCCATCGCCATCAGCAGGCCGCCGATATTGGCAAAGCCCAGGCCCAGCGTACGGAACTCGTAGGAGAGTTCCGCGATGCGCTTGGACGGGAACTGCGCCATCAGCACCGAGATTTCGAGCGTCACCGTCCACAGGCGGCAGGCATGCTCGAAGGCCGGCGCATCGAACGAGCCGTCTTCGCGACGCAGGGCCAGCAGATTGACCGAGGCGAGGTTGCACGCCGTATCGTCGAGGAACATGTATTCCGAGCACGGGTTCGACGCGTTGATGCGCCCCGAAGCCGGGCAGGTGTGCCACTCGTTGATCGTCGTGTCGTATTGCAGGCCCGGATCGGCCGAGGCCCAGGCGGCTTCGCCGATCTTGTCCCACAGCGCCTTGGCGTCGACCGTCTTATGGATCTTGCCGTCGGTGCGGCGGATCAGCTCCCACTTGCCGTTGTCCAGCACGGCCTGGAGGAACGCGTTGGTCACGCGCACCGAGTTGTTCGAGTTCTGGCCCGAAACGGTGAGATAGGCTTCCGAATCCCAATCCGTGTCGTAGGACTTGAAGTCGATCCGCTCGAAGCCCTGCTTGGCGAATTGGATGACGCGCTGGATGTAGTTTTCGGGGATCAGAACCTTGCGCGCGGCCTTGATGGCGTTACGCAGCGCGTTGTTCTTCTTCGGATCGAAACCGGCCTCGCCCGTCGAACGGTCGCACGCGGTCATGATCTCGTTGAGGTGCTTGGCGGCCAGGCGCGAGCCCGCGACCAGTGCCGCGACCTTCTGTTCCTCGACGACCTTCCAGTCGATGTAGTTCTCGATATCCGGATGGTCGATATCGACCGTCACCATCTTGGCCGCGCGGCGCGTGGTGCCGCCCGACTTGATGGCGCCCGCCGCGCGGTCGCCGATTTTCAGGAAGCTCATCAGGCCCGACGACTTGCCGCCGCCCGACAGCTTCTCGTTCTCGCCGCGCAGGCGCGAGAAGTTGGAGCCCGTGCCCGAGCCGTATTTGAACAGGCGCGCTTCGCGCACCCACAAATCCATGATGCCGCCCTCGTTGACGAGGTCGTCCTCGACGGATTGGATGAAGCAGGCATGCGGCTGCGGATGCTCGTAGGCCGAGGCCGACGGCGTCAGCTTGCCGGTGCGGAAATCGACGTAGAAATGGCCCTGGCCGGGGCCGTCGATGCCATAGGCCCAGTGCAGGCCGGTGTTGAACCATTGCGGCGAGTTCGGCGCCGCGATCTGCGCCGCCAGCATGTAGCGCATTTCATCGAAATAGGCGCGGGCGTCGGCTTCGGAATCGAAATATCCGCCCTTCCAGCCCCAATAGGTCCACGTGCCGGCAAGGCGATCGAAGACCTGCTTGGCGGAGGTTTCGCCGACGATGCGCGCGTTCTCCGGCAGCTTGGCCAGCGCCGCGTCGTCCGGCTTCTTGCGCCACAGCCACGACGGCACGTCGTTCTCTTCGACGGCTTTCAGCGCCGCGGGCAGACCGCGCTTGCGGAAATACTTCTGCGCCAGCACGTCGCACGCGACCTGCGACCAGCCGGCGGGGACTTCGATATCCTTCGCCTGGAAGACGACCGAGCCGTCGGGGTTCTTGATCTCGCTGTTCGTCGTCGTAAACGCGATGCTCGCGTAAGCATCGGCCCCGTCCTTCGTAAAGCGCCGCTCGATCCGCATCCTAGCCTCCAGCCGGTCTTCGATCCCGATGTGCGCGGCCTCTCTTGGCCCGCTTCATCGCCTGATTGTTCGAACCGATCGCCACGTGACCCCGTTAACGGAATGCGCGCAGAATCAGCCCCCGTCTTCGCCGACTCGTCCCCCGATCCCGAATGTTGCGGGTGAAAACCGCTCACTAGATTTCGTGGTGGATGGCGAAGCTCGTTACCAAATGTTGAACAAACCCCGGAATCGCCCGCAACAGGATTTTGGCGAGATCGCGGCGAGAACCACAAAATGTAGTCGCTGCAACTAGATACAGGGGGTCGGATATCGGGAAACCCCTAAAAACCAGGGCGAAAACCGTCAAGCGCTTATTTTCAAAGCTGTATCAATGATCTAGCGATGGGTTCGAATATGTCCGAGGCTTGGTGTGCAGTGCAGCAACGACTGTTGCAAGTCTGTCATATTTCGCATTTTTTCAATGGATTTCAGCGTTCTAATTGTACGCCGGGAAAAATGTATAACTCTGGAAATCATTGAAAAACGGCATTGGCCGCGCGACGCGAGGAATTTGCGGTGCCGCGTCGCCCTCGATCGGGCTTCGGCGGACCCGAAACGGGGATTGCGACTCCCCCAAAAGCTTGAATCCGTCATCTTGGCGCGCACCGGGACTCGCGCGATCCGCGTGCGTGGAATCGGCCGGCATTCTGGACGACTCGCGAAGCCGCGTGCGATAGTCCGGCCGCTTCAAGGGGCGGATAGTAATGACCATCGGGACGTTGATCTATACGTGGCTGCGCGGCGAAGAAATGGGCCGCGACGAATTCGGCAATCGCTATTACCGCGATAAGACCGGCTTGAAACGCGCGCGGCGCGAAAAGCGTTGGGTCGTGTACGAAGGCGAAGCCGAGGCGTCGAAAGTGCCGCCCGATTGGCATGCGTGGCTCCACCATCTGATGGCGGAGCCGCCGCCCGCTTCGGGCCTGCCCACGCGCAAGCCCTGGCAGGCGCCGCACCAGGCGAATCTGACGGGTTCCCCCCAGGCCTATCGTCCGCCGGGACACGATTTCCAGGGCGGCCAGCGCGCGAAGGCGACGGGCGATTACGAACCCTGGACGCCGAACTGATTCCGCCGCATAGCTGAGGCGGTCATTCGCGAATCGGATCGAGGACGATGGGCAAGAATCTGGTCGAAACCCTGATGGGCGCGCTTGTGCTGGTCGTGGCCGGCATGTTCGTCGTGTTCGCCTACTCGACGGCCGATATCCGCCCCGTGCGCGGCTATACGGTGACGGCAAAATTCCAGAGCATCGACGGCGTGCGCATCGGCACCGACGTGAAGCTCGCGGGCATCAAGGTCGGCTCGGTCCTCGCGCAGAATCTCGATCCCAACACCTACGAAGCCGTGCTGACGTTGACGATCGATTCGCACGTGAAGCTGCCGCGCGACACTTCGGCGCAGATCACCAGCGAAGGCTTGCTGGGCGGCACTTATCTGGCGCTGTCGCCGGGTTCGGACGACAAGATGCTGGCTGCGGGCGGCTCGATCCAGTTCACGCAGTCGCCGGTCAATCTAGTGCAGCTGCTGGGCCGCTTCATCTTCAATTCGGCCGAAGGCGCCACGCAGCAGCCCGCCAAGCCGAACTGACGCGCGACGCGCGGCCATCCCCATGAGCGCGCCCGCCAAAGGCCGCGACCAACGGCTCGATTTCTTCCGCGGCCTCGGGCTGCTGTTCATTTTCATCAACCATATTCCCGACAACGCGTTCTCGTTCCTGACGCTCGCCAATTTCCTGTTCTGCGACGCGGCCGAAATCTTCGTCTTCCTGTCGGGCTACGCGGCCGCGCTGGTGTTCGGAAGGCGCGCGCGTGCGGACGGCACGGCCTATGCGATGGCCAACGTGCTGGCGCGCGTCTGGACGCTTTACGTCGCGCATATCTTTCTGTTCGTGATCTACACGGCGCAGGTCGCGTGGACGGCGCAGAATTTCGACAACCCGCTGTTCATCGAGGAAATGCAGATCGCCGCCTTCCTCGACCGGCCGCATGTCGCGATCGTGCAAGCGCTGCTGCTCGCCCATCAGCCGCTGTTCATGAATATCCTGCCGCTTTATATCGCGCTGCTGCTGGGCTTCGCGCTGGTTCTGCCGTTGATCCCGCGCTTCGGCCGGTATCTGCTGGTGCTGTCGGCGGCGGTCTATGTCGGCGTGCCGATCTTCGATTGGAACCTGCCCGGTTATCCCGACGGCGGCTGGTTCTTCAATCCCTTCGCCTGGCAATTTCTGTTCGCGCTGGGAATTTTCTGCGGCTGGCGGTCGGCCGTCGACGGCGAGCCGGTCGGCGTGCCGAAATGGGTCTTCTGGGCGGCGGCGATCTTCCTTGCCGCGACCGTCCCGGTCCGGACCTGGATCACCGTGGGTTATTATTTCGACAGCGTGCCGATCGCCTTCGCCGAGGCGATCTACCAATTCGCCGACAAGACCAACGAAGGACCGCTCCGGCTTCTCAGCATCCTGGCACTGTGCGCGGTCGTGGTGTGGCGCGTGCCCCGCGACGCGGCATGGCTCAACCTGCGCTGGGCGCGGGCGATCACGCGCTGCGGCACGAACTCGCTCGCCATATTCTGTCTGGGAATTTTCCTGTCGGTCCTGGGGCACGCGGCCCTGGTCGAATACGGCGCCTCGATCGCCAATCAGGCGGTCGTGACGGCGGCGGGATGCTTCATTCTGCTGGCCCTCGCCAAGCTATTTTCTTGGTATAAAGCGCAAGGAAAGCCGCGCAGAGGTGAGGGCTGATCCATGGCGGGGCGTGGGGCCAAAATCCGGTTCTGGTTGTCGCTGGGCGTGGCGATGCTCGCCGCGCCGCTCGCGTTCGCCCAAACAGCACCGAATGCGGCGATGCCCGAAGCCTGCCGCGTGCCCGGGTCGGTCTTCGTCACCGACGTGAAGCTCGTCCACTCGGCGGATCGCGTCGTCGCGGAAAAGCGATTGACGATCGTCGCCATCGGATCGTCCTCGACGATGGGCATGGGCGCTTCGTCGGCCGAGGCGGCGTGGCCCGCGCGGCTCGAAGCCGATCTGCGCCGGCGGCTGCCGGGGCTGCAGATCGACGTCGTCAATCGCGCCCGCCCGCGCGAGACCGCCGATCAGATGGCCAAGCGGCTGCGCAAGGACGTGTTGTCGCTGAAGCCCGATCTGGTCGTTTGGGAAACCGGCACGGCCGACGCGGTCCGCTCGATCGACATCGACCAATTCGGCACGACGTTGGAGGACGGGATCGCCGCGATCGCGGCGGCCAAGGCCGACACGATGCTGGTGACGCCGCAATATGCGCGTGACACGGTGCGCCTGATCGGCTTCCAACCTTACATCGACGCGATGAATCAAGCGGGGTTGCGGCGCGACGTGCTCGTTTTCCCGCGCTACGAGACGATGCGCCACTGGATCGAGAGCGGGCAGATGAAGCTCGAGAACGTGCCGCGCGAGGACATGACCAAAGTCGCCGACTTGCTTTACGATTGCTTGGGCCGCCAAATCGCGCGCGTAGTGTTGCGCGCGATGCATTTGCCGAAAGATTTCCCTTCCGCGCCGCCGCGCTGACGAATTTTTGCGTCGTAATGTGTCGCGCTGTGACAAGGGTCACTGCGCGCCATAATTCAGCCACGCCATATTGACATCGTGGAATTCGACACGATGTGAGTGATGGTGGAGGACAACGATGCGAACCGGAAATTTATTCGCGCCGTTCGCGTGGCTGTGCCGGACCTTCGGCCAATCGGCATGTGTGCTCGCGGTGGTGGTGGTCGTCGCCGCGACCGGGCAGGGTGCCGCCATTCTGTTGCGCGACGCCCATACGCCGCCCGGCGCTGCCGGTCCGGTCGCCAACGCGCCCGCCGAGATCGGCCTGCGCCAGCCGGGCCAGCGCGGCTTCCAGGAAGTGCCGCGCCGGGCGAATAGCGGCCTGCCCGAAGACCCCTTCGACATCGATTCGGTCGATCCGTACGATCGCTGATCGGGGTCCTTGCGCGGGGACGCGCCAGGGGTTAAGTCCGCGATGACCATGCGCGCCCCAATCCTCCTCGCCGCGATCCTGTTCGCCGTTGTTCCGCCGGCCGGCGCGCAAACGGCGCCCGCCGCAACGTGGCGCACGCTGGAAACGGCGCAGCTCCAGACCTTGGACAAGGTCACCGGCCGCGTGCGCACGCTTGAAGCGCCGGTGGAGCGCGAGGTGATGGTTGGCACGTTGTCGGTCGTCGTGCGCGCCTGCCGCAAACGCCCGCCCGAGGAACCGCCCGAAAGTGCCGCCTATCTCGACGTGGTCGAGCGCAAATCGGGCGAGCAGGCGCAAAGCGTGTTTCGGGGATGGATGTTCGCCTCGGCCCCGGCCGTGTCGGCGATGGATCACCCAGTTTACGATATTTGGGTCGTCGGCTGCCGTTAGGCGGCGCCGATCAATTTGGAAAATTCGGCGTCGATGCGCGCTTGCGGAATTTCCGTAAACGGCGCGACCCCCTTCAATGCGCGCGCCAGGCGGCGGCGGTACTCGGCGCGCGAAATCTCGACCGTGCCGAAACGCGCCATATGTTCGGTCGTCATTTGCGTGTCGAGCAGCGCGAAACCGCCGGCGCGCAAACGCGCGACCAGATGCACCAGGGCCGCTTTCGATGCGTCGTCTTTGCGCGCGAACATGCTTTCGCCGAAAAACGCGGCGCCGAGCCGCACGCCATAGAGCCCGCCGGCGAGTTCGCCGTCCGCCCACGCCTCGACCGAATGCGCGTGCCCGACCTTGTGGAGTTCGAGATAGAGCGCGCGGATCGTGGCGTTGATCCAGGTCGACGGCCGTGCCGCGCAGCCATCCATCACCGCCGCGAACGCCGTATCGAGGCGGAATTCGAACGGCGCCTTGCGCAAGCGCTTGGCGAGCGAACGGGGAACATGCACGGCATCGAGCGGCAACACGCCGCGCGGATCGGGATCGTACCAGCCGATCTCGGGATCGTCGGCCGTCTGCGCCATCGGGAAAATCCCGTTGGCGTAGGCCCACAGCAGATGGCGGTAAGTCAGTTCCTCCATCGCCGCGCGGCGAGGCGGGTCATTTCTTGAGACCCATCCAGCGTTCGAGCCAGTGGATGTCGTAATTGCCGTCGATGAATTCCTGCGAGCGCGTCAGGCGGCGATGCAAGGGCAGCGTCGTCTGGATGCCGCCGACCACGTATTCGTCGAGGGCGCGGCGCAAGCGCATCAGGCATTCGTTGCGGCTGGTGCCGTGGACGATCAGCTTGGCGACCATCGAATCGTAATGCGGCGGCACGCGGTAGCCCGAATAAAGGCCGCTATCGACGCGCACGCCAAGGCCGCCGGGCGTATGGTACTCGGCGATCAGGCCGGGCGACGGCGCGAAGGTTTCGGGATTTTCCGCGTTCACGCGGCACTCGATCGCGTGGCCTTGCAGGCGCACATCTTCCTGCGTGAACGCCATCGGCGCGCCCGAAGCGATGCGGATCTGTTCGCGCACAAGGTCGAGGCCGCAGACCATTTCGGTCACCGGATGCTCGACCTGCAGGCGGGTGTTCATTTCGATGAAATAGAACTCGCCGTCTTGATACAGGAACTCGAGCGTGCCGGCGTTGCGGTAGCCGAGCTTCTTGAGCGCATCGACGACGATCTTGCCCATCTTCTCGCGCTGCGCGGAATTGAGCGCGGGCGACGGGCTTTCCTCCAGAACTTTCTGGTGCTTGCGCTGGAGCGAGCAATCGCGTTCGCCCAAATGCACGACGTTGCCGTGCGTATCGGCCAGCATCTGGAATTCGATGTGGCGCGGATGGCCGAGATATTTCTCGATGTAGACGACGTCGTTGCCGAAATTGGCACCCGCCTCGGCGCGGGCACCACGATAGGCCTCTTCCAGCTCGGACGCCGAATTGGCGACGCGCATGCCTTTGCCGCCGCCGCCGCCCGCGGCCTTGATCAGGACCGGGTAGCCGATTTCCTTGCCGAGCTTCAGCGCGGTTTCGAGATCGGTGACCGGCCCGTCGGAGCCGGGCACGCAAGGCACGCCCAGCGAGATCATCGCGCGTTTGGCTTCGATCTTGTCCCCCATCATCGCGATATGTTCGGGCGTCGGGCCGATGAAGGCGATCCCGTGATCCTCGACCATCCGCGCGAAATCCGCGTTCTCGGACAGGAAGCCGTAGCCGGGATGGATGGCGTCGGCGCCGGTGATGACGGCGGCCGAAATGATCGCGGCTTTGTTCAAGTAGCTGTCGCGCGCGGGCGGCGGGCCGATGCACACGCTTTCGTCGGCCAGGCGCACATGCATCGCGTCGGCATCGGCGGTGGAGTGCACCGCGACCGTGTGGATGCCCAGTTCCTTGCACGCGCGATGGATGCGCAGCGCGATTTCGCCGCGATTCGCGATGAGGACTTTTTCGAACATTCCGGGCGCGCCTATTCGACCACGATCAGCGCTTCGCCGTATTCGACCGGCGCGCCGTTCTGCACGATGATGCGCGCGATCGTGCCCGCGCGCGGGCTGCGGATCGGGTTCATCACCTTCATCGCTTCGACGATCAGCAGCGTCTGGCCTTCCTTCACCTTGTCGCCGACGCGCACG
>PVXE01000082.1 GCA_014444615.1 Tagaea sp. CACIAM 22H2
GACCGGCACCGTATCCGGGCCGCGAATGGGGTCGAAGCCAACCGTCCCGACGTCGCCGTGGTGATCTTCAACGATCACGGCAACGCGTTCTTCCTCGACCGGATGCCGACCTTCGCCATCGGCTGTGCGGCGAGTTATCCGCTTGCCGACGAAGGCTGGGGTCCGCGCGCGCGGCCCGCATTCCAAGGCCATCCGGAATTCGGCTGGCATTTGGTCGATCGGCTGGTCGAGAACAGCTTCGATCCCGAGATCGTACAGGAGGTCGAGGTCGATCACGGCTTGCAGGTGCCGCTGGAGCTGTTCTGGGGCCGCCCCGAGGCGGCCTGGCCGGTCAAAGTCGTGCCGATCTTCGTCAATGTTATTCAGTATCCCATCCCGCTGCCGTCGCGTTGCTACGCGCTGGGCAAAGCCTTGCGCGCGGCGATCGACGCTTTCCCCGGCGACGAGCGTTTCGTCGTGCTGGGGACCGGCGGGCTGTCCCATCAATTGCAGGGGGCCCGCGCCGGTTTCATCAACCGCGACGCCGACAAGGCCTTCCTGCGCGATATCGCCGCCGCCCCGGACCGGCTCGTGAATATGAGCCGCGAAGATTACGTCCGGGAATTCGGCAGCGAAGGCGCCGAGCTGATCATGTGGCTGGTCATGCGGGGCGCTATGGACGCCCAAGTCGCGGTCCGTCACACTCACTATTTCGCGCCCGCTTCGATGACCGGCGTTGGTATGCTGGTGCTTGAAAACCAACCCAATCAATAATCCCACAGGAGGAAATCCATGTTCAGACGCACGATCCTTCGCGGCGCCCTCGCCGCCGCCGCCCTGGCCGGCGCCAGCTTCGGCGCCGCGGCGCAGGAACCGATCCGCATCGGCCTGATCCTGCCGCTGACCGGACCGTTCTCGACGACCGGCAAGCAGATTTCAGCGGCCGCCAACCTCTATGTCGCGCAGCAGAACGCGACCGTCGCCGGCCGTAAGGTCGAGTTGCTGATCCGCGACGACACCGGCACGGCCGACGTCACCCGCCGCATCGCGCAGGAATTGATCGTCAACAACAAGGTGACGGCGATCGCCGGTTTCGGCCTGACGCCGCTGGCGCTCGCCACGGCGCCGCTCGCCACGCAAGCCAAGACGCCGATGGTCGTTATGGCCGCCGCGACCGGCATCATCACCGAGCGTTCGCCCTTCATCATCCGCTCGGGCCAGGTCGTGCCGCAGATCGCCTATCCGTTCGGCACCTGGGTCGCCCAGCAGGGCATGAAGCGGGTCGTGACGATCGTGTCGGATTACGGTCCGGGCCACGACGTCGAGACGTTCTTCTCCGACGCCTTCAAAAAGGCCGGCGGCAACGTCGAAAACATCCGCGTGCCGCTCGCCAACCCCGATTTCTCGCCGTTCCTCCAGCGCGTGGCTGATGCCAAGCCCGACGCGCTGCTGGTCTTCGTGCCGTCGGGCGTGGGTTCGCAGTTCATGAAGCAATTCGTGGAACGCGGCCTCGACAAATCGGGCATCAAGCTGATCGGCACGGGCGACGTGACCGACGACGACATCCTGAACTCGATGGGCGACGCGGCTTTGGGCGTCATCACCGCGCACCATTATTCGGCCGCGCACAACTCGCCCACGAACAAGGCGTTCGTCGAAGCCTTCGGCAAGGCAAATGGCGGCCTGCGTCCGAACTTCATGGCCGTCGGCGGCTATGACGGCATGCATGTGCTGTTCGAGGGCCTGAAGAAGACCAACGGCGAAGGCGGCGAGAAGCTGGTCGACGCGATGAAGGGCCTCGCCTGGGAAAGCCCGCGCGGGCCGATCTCGATCGACGCCGAAACGCGCGAGATCGTGCAGAACGTCTATATCCGCCGCGTCGAGCGCGTTGGCGGTGAGCTCTACAACATCGAGTTCGCGACGATCCCGAACGTCAAGGATCCGTCGAAGATCAAGTAAGTCCGCAACGACGGCGGCGGTTCCAGAAACGGGACCGCCGCCGTGCCTTTTCTCGGAGTTCCCCCGCTTGACCATCCTGTTCGACGGCATCGCCTACGGCATGGTTCTGTTCGTCCTCGCATGCGGCTTGTCCGTCACGCTGGGGCTGATGAACTTCGTCAATCTGGCGCATGGCGCATTCGCGATGGCGGGCGGCTACGCGACGGCGATTTTGATGAACCGTTGGGGCTGGCCCTTCGTCGCCACCCTGCCCTTGGCATTCCTGGTGCCCGCCTTGATCGGCGTGCTGCTGGAACGCACGCTCTATCGCCGCCTTTACGACGCTTCGCATCTCGATCAGGTGCTGTTCACCATCGGCCTCGTCTTCATGGCGGTCGCCGGCACCGATTATCTGATGGGCTCGCGCCCGCAGCTCATCCGCTTGCCGGAATGGCTGAGCGGCCGCTTCGAATTTCTGGGCATGCAAATCGGGCGCTACCGCCTGTTCATCGTCGTGGTCTGCGGCGTGCTGACCGTGGCGCTGCAGCTCGTGCTCAACCGCACGCGCTTCGGCAGCCGCTTGCGCGCCGCGGTCGACGATCCGCGCGTCGCGCGGGGCCTTGGCATTCCGGTCGAGCGCGTGTTCATGATCACCTTCGCGGCGGGCTCGGGCCTCGCGGGATTGGGCGGGGCGCTCGGCGCCGAACTGCTCGGCCTCGATCCGCTGTTCCCGCTCAAATTCATGATCTACTTCCTGATTGTCGTGACCGTGGGGGGAACCACGGGGCTGACCGGTCCTTTCGTCGCTTCGCTGATCCTCGGCATCGCCGACGTCGCGGGGAAGTATTTCGTGCCCGATCTCGGCGCCTTCATCATCTATACGGTCATGATCGTCGTTCTCGTCTTCCGCCCCCGCGGCCTTTTCGTGCGGTCCTGACATGCCCAGCAAAGCCGCCGTTTCCCGCCTTTCGACGCTCGGCCGCTGGCGCCTGGCGGAGATTCTGTTCTGGCTCGCCGCCGCCGCCAGCGTGCCGTTGCTGACCGAGCATCATCTCGTGCTGACGGAGATCGCGATCATCGCGTTGTTCGCGGTGTCGCTCGATCTGATCCTCGGCTATGCCGGGATCGCGTCGCTCGGCCACACCGCCTTCTTCGGGGCGGGCGCTTATGCCGCCGGTTTGTTCGCGATACATGTGACCAATGATCCGCTGCTCGGCCTCGTCGCCGGTGCCGCCGCCGCCGCCGTTCTCGGCTTCGCGACCAGTTTCCTCGTGCTGCGCGGCGCCGACCTTACGCGCCTGATGGTGACGCTGGGCGTGGCGCTGGTGCTGGGCGAGATCGCGAACAAGGCCGGCAAGATCACCGGCGGCGCGGACGGTTTGCAGGGCGTGTTCATGGCGCCGATTTTGGGTCGGTTCGAATTCGATCTGTTCGGCCATGTCGGCTATGTCTACAGCCTCGTCGTCTTCTTCGTGCTGTTCGTCGTGGCGCGGCGCATCGTCGTATCGCCCTTCGGCCTGTCGCTGCTGGCGATCCGCGACAACCCGCTGCGCGCGCGCGCGATCGGCATTCCGGTCAATACCCGTCTGACGGCGATCTACACGATCTCGGCGGCGATCGCGGGTGTTGCGGGCGCCTTGCTGGCGCAAACCGCGCAATTCGTGTCGATCGACGTGCTCGCCTTCCATCGCTCGGCCGACGCGCTGCTGATGCTGGTCATCGGCGGCACGGGCTATCTCTATGGCGGCATCGTCGGCGCCGTCGCGTTCAAGGTGCTGCAGGAAATCCTGTCCGTCTGGACGCCGCAATACTGGACCTTCTGGATCGGCGCGATCCTGGTCGCGATCGTGCTGATCGGCCGCCAGCGCATCGGCAACGGCGTGATGGGCATCTGGGCGCGCTTGCTGGGCAAAGGAGGCGCGGCATGAGCGCCGTCCTTGAAACGAACGCGCTGGTCAAGAAGTTCGGCGGCATCACGGCCACGAACGCTGTGACCTTCGCGCTGGAAAAGGGCGCGCGCCACGCGCTGATCGGCCCCAACGGCGCGGGCAAAACGACCTTCATCAATCTGCTGACGGGCGTTTTGGAACCGACTTCCGGCCGCATTTCGCTCGACGGCAAGGACATCACCAACGTGAAGCCCGAAGCCCGGGTGAAGATGGGTCTCGTGCGCACGTTCCAGATCAACCAGCTCTTCGCCGGAATGACGCCGTTGCAGGCGCTGGGTGTCGCCGTCTCGGAACGCCAAGGGCGCGGCAGCGATTGGCGGCGCGTCGTCGGCACGAAAGCGACCGTCACCGACGAAATCGTCGAAGTCGCCGAACGTTTCCGGCTGATCGACGTGTTGGAGGAGCGCACCGGTAACCTTGCCTACGGCAAGCAGCGTTTGCTGGAGATCGCGCTGGCCTTCGCCTGCAAGCCGCGTGTGCTGCTGCTGGACGAACCGGCGGCGGGCGTGCCCGAGGCCGAGCGCGCCGAACTTCTCGAAACCATCGCGCGTTTGCCCGACGACGTGTCGATCCTGCTGATCGAGCACGACATGGATCTCGTCTTCTCCTTCGCAAAGAAGATCACCGTGCTGGTCGACGGCACGTTATTCGCCGACGGCACGGTCGCGGAAATCTCCAACGATCCGCGCGTGCGCGCCGTCTATCTCGGCGAGGGCGAACATGGCTGAGCTTCTTGTCCTCAAATCGGTCTCGTCGGGCTATGGCCGCGCGAAGGTCGTCAACGGCATCGACCTGACGCTCAAGCAAGGCCGTTCGCTCGCCGTGCTGGGGCGCAACGGCACGGGCAAGACGACGCTGCTCAACACGATCATCGGCGTTACGCGCCATCTGGGCGGCATCATCGAATTCGAAGGCCGCGATATCACGCGCCTTGCACCGGAAATCCGCGCGACGTCCGGGATCGGCTGGGTGCCGCAGGAGCGGAATATTTTCCGCTCCCTGACGGTCGACGAGAACCTGACCGCCGTCGCCCTGCCCGGCCCTTGGGATACGGCGCGCGTCTACGCGATGTTCCCGCGCCTGGCGGAACGTAAACGCAATCTCGGCAACCAGCTTTCGGGCGGCGAGCAGCAAATGTTGGCCATCGGCCGCGCGCTGATGCTCAATCCGCGTCTGATCCTGCTCGACGAACCGACCGAAGGCTTGGCCCCCATCATCGTCGACGAGCTGATGGCGGCGCTGAAACGCATCATCCGCGAGGAAGGCTTGGCGGCCGTCGTCGTCGAGCAGCACGCGCAAAAAATCCTGAAGCTGACCGACGATTCCATAATCCTGGATCGCGGCAGCGTGGTACACGCTGCCCCGAGCCGCGACCTTCTCGACAACCCGGCACCGCTCGAATTGCATCTGGGCGTGGCCGGTAAACGCTGATCCAAAAAACGGAGACCAATATGGCCAAGAAACCGCCTTTCCGCGCCGACCAAGTCGGCTCGCTGCTGCGCAGCGCGCCCTTGAAGGAAGCGCGCGACAAGCACCACAAGGGCGAGATCGATGCCGCCGCCCTCAAAGCGGTCGAAGATGCCGAGATCAAGAAGCTGATCGCCAAGCAGGAAGCCGTGGGCCTGCAGGGCGTCACCGATGGCGAATTCCGCCGCGCCTATTGGCATTTCGACTTCCTCGAGGAATTGGACTCGGTTGAATCCGTCAGCGCGGATTCCGGCATGAACTTCAAAGGCGGTGTCGGCATCGCCAAGGCGTTGAAGGTCACGGGCCGTGTCGGCTTCTCGGGCAAGCACCCGATGCTCGACCATTTCCGCTTCCTCGCGGCGAACACGAAGAAGACGGCGAAGATGACGATCCCCGGCCCGTCGATGCTGCATTATCGCGGCGGCCGTAAGATGATCCATCCCGGCGTCTACGACGACATGGAGCGTTTCTACGACGACGTGGGCACGGCCTATAACAAGGCGATCCGCGCCTTCTACGACGCGGGCTGCCGCTATCTGCAGCTCGACGATATCTCGTTCGCCTATCTGTGCGACCCCGCGCAGCGCGAAATGCTGCGCTCGCGCGGCGACGATCCGGACAAGCAGCCGGAGATCTACGCCGGCATGGTGCGCAAGGCGCTGGCCGACAAGCCCGACGACCTGACGATCACGATGCATCTGTGCCGCGGCAATTTCCGCTCGACCTTCATCGCCTCGGGCGGGTACGAGCCGGTCGCCGAAACGCTGTTCAACCGCATGCCGGTCGACGGCTATTTCATGGAATGGGATACGGATCGCGCGGGCGGGTTCGAACCGCTGCGCTTCCTGCCCAAGGGCAAGCATGTCGTGCTCGGCCTCGTCACGTCGAAGACGGGCTCGCTCGAAAAGGCCGACGACGTCAAGAAGCGCATCGACGAAGCGTCGAAATTCACGGCCAAGGATCAGCTGTGCCTGTCGCCGCAATGCGGCTTCGCCTCGACCGAGGAAGGCAACACGCTGGCCGAGGACGAGCAGTGGCGCAAGATGGAGATGATCGTCGACGTCGCCCGCGACGTTTGGGGCGACGTCTAAGAACGGCCGGCGCCGGATGCGATCGTCAGATCGCGTCCGGCCGCCAACCGCTGTCGAGCGTCAGCACCCCGCGCGCGCGGGAGACGCAAACGCACAGCTTGCGCCCGTGCGCTTTTTCCTCGGGCGACAGAAACACATCGCGATGATCGATTTCGCCCTCGCAGGCGACCACATCCATCGCGCACAAGCCGCATTCGCCCTTCCGGCAATCCGATATCGCGTCGATCCCCGCTTTGCGCAGCGCATCGAGCAGCGACGCGTCGGCGGGCACGTCGAATTCCAGATCGTGGCTGGGCACGCGCACCTTGAACGGGGCCGAGGCCATCCGTCCCGACGAGCCGAAGGTTTCCCAACGCAGATCTGCGATGGGCAGCTTCGCCGCTTCCCAAGCGCCGCGCGCGGCTTCCAGCATCGGGATCGGACCGCACAAAGCGGCGACCGTACCCGGCTTCAGCTTGGCGAATTCGGCGACGAAATCGATCTGACCGCCGATACGAAGATCCAGCCGATCGCCCAACGCATCGCGCAGGGTCTCGGCGAAAGCGAGATCGCGATCGCTGCGCACGGCGTAGAGCATCCGCACGTCGGCGCCGCGCTTGGCGAGCATTTGCGCCATGCCGACGAGCGGCGTGATGCCGATTCCGCCTGCGATCAGCAGATACGCGGCACGCCCGAACTCGACCGCGAAGGCCGATTTGGGTTCGGTCGCGCGCAAGCGATCGCCCGGCGCCAAGCGCCACATATAGGCCGAGCCGCCGCGCGACGGCGACACGCGCTTGACCGCGATCCGATAGCAATCGCCGCCGGGCACGCCGATCAGCGAATAGGAGCGCGTTTGCGGCGCATCCGCGACCATAACGCCGACATCGATATGGGCACCGGGCGCATAAGTCAGGATCGCGCCGTTCTCCGGCACGATCTCGAACTCGCGCACGTCATGCGTCACGTCGCGGATGGCGCGCACGCGCGCATCGGTCCATTGGGCGGCTTGGGCCATGACGTTCTCCCTATTCGCTCGCCAAGCGGATCAAGGCGCCGCCGGGCACGCGGTCCAACGCGGCGCGGCTGCGCACGGTCTGGGCGAAATTGCGCGCGGCGACACGCGAATGTTCGCGCATCAAGGCTTCGGCGCGGGAACCTTCGCGGCGCTCGATCGCCTCGAACACGCTGCGATGCTGTTCCTGCGCCACCAGCAGCACGCGGCGCGTTTCGGGCGTTTCGCCCTGGGTTTTGACGAAGGCGTTGGGCGAGGCGAAAGGCAGTGCGATCGCGCGTTCCATCTGCCGGTCCAGCGCCGCGTTGTCGGCCATGCGCGCGATGGCGCGATGGAAGGCGGCGTTGTGCTCGATATAGGCTTCGAACGCATCGCGGCCCTCGGCGATCGCCGTTACCGCATCGTCCAGACGCAGCAAGCTCTCGCGCATCGATTGAAGCGCGATCGTGCCCGCCCCGCGCTCGGCGGCGAGCCGCGCGGCCAAACCTTCCAGCGTGCCGCGCACTTCGATCGCGTCGAGCACTTCGCGTTCGGTGAACCCGCGCGCGGCGTAGCCGCCCGACGGGATCGCGTCGAGCAAGCCTTCCTCGGCCAATGTCATCAACGCGGCGCGCACGGGCGTGCGCGACACGCCGATCTTCTCGACGATGGCGAGCTCGGACAGGCGTTCGCCCGGCTTGATCTCGCCCGCCATCAGCATTTCGCGCAACGCCAGCTGCGCGCGGATCGTTTGCGACGTGCCGCGATCCTCGGCGCGGGACGCAAGCGAAGCGGCCATCGCGCCTACTCCGCCGCCGAGGCGACGACGCGCGGGCGCTCGGCCGCGATCATCTTATCGATCAAGCGCCGTGCCCACATCGAGCCCGCATCGATATTGATGTTGTAGAAAACCTTGTCGGGATTTTCCTCGATGGCGATCTGCTGGGCTTCCAGCACCGCCTCGTCCTCGCGGAAAATACCGGCCACGCCGTCGCAGATTTGCGTCGTCAGCGCCTGCTCGTTGCGGCGGTAGTTGCGCGCGAAAGCCCAGAAATAATGGCAACTGCGCCCCGTTTCGGGCGTGATCGTGTTGAGCACGCGGCCCTCGACGCCTTGCGAGCGGTCGCCCTGCGGCGCCCCCGTTCCCGCCACGGCCACACCGACGTCGATCACGACGGTCGCGGGCGCTTCGAAGCGGATGATTTGCCAGCGATCCACATTGCCCGGCTTGCCGAGCTGGGCGCGCCAGAACGGCGGCGGCTCGATATCGGTCATCCAGCGCGTGACGGTTGCCGTGCGCTCGCCATGCGTCACGTCGAACGGCGTTTCGGCGACGGCCGCATTGCCGATCGAGGAGCCATGCACGAAGGTTTCGTGCGTCAGGTCCATCAGATTGTCGATCACGAGCCGGTAATCGCATTTGGCGTGAATCAAACGGCCATCGCCCGTCCAGCCCGGATCGAGGTTCCAATGCAGGTCGGGAATCTTCGCGGGATCGGCCAAGGCCGGATCGCCTGGCCAGATCCACACGAAGCGATGCTTCTCCGCGACCGGATAGGCGCGCACGCAGGCGGACGGGTTGATCGTCTCCTGCGACGGCATATGCGTGCAGCGGCCGTTCGGATCGAACACCAAGCCGTGATAGGCGCAGACCACCTCGTCGCCGCGCAGATGGCCGCGCGACAGCGGCACCAGCCGGTGCCAGCACGCATCGGCCAGCGCCACGGGCTTGCCGTCTTGGGTGCGATAAAGGACGAGCCGCCGGTCGCAAATCGTGCGCGCCAGCAGGCTGCGCTTGACCTCGACATCCCAGGCGGCGGCATACCAAGCGTTCAGCGGGTAGCTGGGGGTCGCATCCATCCCTGAATTCCTTATGTATACATATCTGTGCCGAAATTACTCGCTTTGGCGCAAATCCGCAAGGCCTGGGCGCAAAAAAGCCCAGTTCACCGGATTACATGTATACCGGAAGGGGTTAGAAATCCTCGTCCCACTCGCTGGCCTTGGCCGCGGTGGCCTGGGCAGGCTTGGCCGGCGGGGCGGATTTGGGCGCCGGCGCTTCGACATCGGCCGGTGCCGCCGGTGCATTCCCGTCGGCGACCTCGAAACTCGCCACGACCTCGACGAGATGCGTTGCCTGATCGGCGAGCGACGCCGCCGAGGCCGAGCTTTCCTCGACCAGCGCCGCGTTCTGTTGGGTCGCGGCGTCGAGATCGCTGAGCGCCTTGTTGATCTCGGCGATCGAGCGCGACTGTTCGCGGCTGCCCGCCGCAATCTCCGGCGCGATCTCGGCAACTTTGCGCACGATCTCGATGATGCTGGCAAGCGCCTCGCCCGCCGCTCCGGCGAGTTGCACGCCTTGCGCGACTTCCCGCGAGCTTTCGCCGATCAGATCGCGGATCTGCTGCGAGGCTTGGCGCGAACGGTCGGCGAGCGAACGCACTTCCTGCGCCACGACCGCGAAGCCCCGTCCGCTTTCGCCCGCGCGCGCGGCTTCGACCGCGGCGTTGAGGGCGAGCAGCTTGGTCTGAAAGGAAATCTCCTCCATCACCTGGATGATGGCGCCAATGCGCGCCGACGAGGTTTCGATCCCCGACATGGCGCCGGTGACGCTGGTCATCGCCTGCCCGCCGGTTTCCGCGCGCTCCAGCGCGTCGGCCGCCAAATTGCGCGCAAGCTCGGAATTCTGCGCATTGGTCGAGACGGTCGCCGCGATCTCGCCCATCGTCGCGACCGTTTCCTGCAACGCGGAGGCTTGGCGTTCGGTGCGCGTGGCAAGGTCGGCGCTGCCTTGCGAGATTTCGCTGGCCGCCGCGCGGATGGCACCGACCGATTCCTTCACCTCGGTCGCCGTGCGCCACATGCGCAGCAGCGTCTCGGTCTCCTTGGCCTGCAACTTACGCTGCTCGATGGAATTGCCGCGCAGCACTTCCACGGCGCGCATCAAGCCGCCGATCTCGTCGCCGCGATCCGTCCCCATGACCGGATCGTCGAGTTCGCCTGCCGCGATCCGCGAGGTCGACTTTTCCGCCACGCCGATATCGCGCGACACGCGCAGCACGCCCAGCAACATCGCCAACATGATCAATATGGCGGGTACCGCCGTCGCCGCCGACATCCACCAGAAATGCAGCGTCGCTTGCTGAAGCCGTTTGTTGAGCACGACGTCCAGCAAGCCGGACAGCGCGGACCAGCTTTCGAGAATACTGTCGAGCGCCGCGTCGAAATCGCCGCCGGTCTGCAGCGCGCCCGGCGGGCTTGCCAGCGCGGTCTCGATCGCGCGGTCGGTCCGTTCCAAACGCTGGTGCAGGCGGCGCACGTCCGGCATACGGGTGCCCCAGCCGCGATCGTTCGTGTCGAACAGGATGGCGCGCTGGATGTTGCGCAACTGACGCGCCATCGTCTCCTGATTCACGCCCGCTTGGCGCTGCAGAACGTCGAGCTGGGCTTGCAATGTCTGCGCAGTGACGTTCTTGCCGGCCAGCGTCTCGTCGAACAGGAACAGCCGGCCCATCAGATAGGCGTAGCCGCGCAAAAGTGCTGGAAACACGTCGAACTGGTTCGTCAGCATCAACAGGACGTCGGTATCCGGATCGCCGAAGGTGTTGAACGCATCCGCCGATGCGAAGGACAACGCGCTGAATTGCGTGAATGCCGCTTCATGGACTTCGAGGATCATTTCCGCCGTCAACTCCGGCGAAATCCGCAACGCGAGGACGCGCTCGATCGCCGGGGCGAGCGCCGGCACGTTCCCGGCCGCGCCGAAATCCCGCAGCAAACGCTGCCGCGAAGCCTCGATCTCTTCCATCGCCTTGCGCAGCCGGTCCTTCGCTTGGGCGAGCCCGTCGGCGTCGGCGGGACCGCCCAGCGCGGTACGCAGCAGGACCGCCTTGTGCCGGTACAACGACGCGCCCAGCGCGCGGATCGGCAGTATCTCCGTGCCGGCGACCGCGATCCGGCGATACGAGTAAAGCGTCTCGTAGTTCTTCCACGTCACCGCGCCGAACAACGCCGAGGTGACGATCGCCGAAAGAACGATCAGGCCGGAGAGCTTGGTGGATATCCGCATGGGCTCGTCCTTAGGAAAGCGGTCCGAGGATTTTCGTCACGCGCGCTTCGAGCTGGTCTTGCGCCACCGGCTTGACGACGTAGCCGTTGACGCCCGCCTGCACGACGGACTGCACCGTCGCGGAATCGTTGTTTCCCGTCACCATGATGACCGGCACGCGCTTCAGCACGGGGTGCGCGCGCATCATCTTCAAGAGCTCCAGCCCCGTGCCGTTGATCATATTCATGTCGGAGATGACGAGGTTGTAG
>PVXE01000083.1 GCA_014444615.1 Tagaea sp. CACIAM 22H2
GGTCTTGCCCACGCCCGCACCGCCGAACAGGCCGATCTTGCCGCCCTTGGCGTAGGGGGCGAGAAGGTCGATGACCTTGATGCCCGTGACGAGAATTTCGGCTTCGGTCGACTGCTCGATGAACTCGGGCGCCGAACGATGGATGGGCGAAGTGAGCTTCGCGCCGACCGCGCCGCGCTCGTCGATCGGCTCGCCGATGACGTTGATGATGCGGCCCAGCGTTTCGGGACCGACCGGCATCGAGATGGGCGCGCCCGTGTCGACCGCTTCGGCGCCGCGGACCAGACCGTCGGTCGTGTCCATCGCGATGGTGCGCACGGTGCTTTCGCCCAGATGCTGCGCCACTTCGAGGACCAGGGTCTTGCCCTGGTTCTGGACGTGCAGCGCGTTCAAAATCGCCGGCAATTCGCCGTCGAAATGGACGTCGACGACGGCGCCCAGGATCTGGGTGATGCGGCCGACCTTGTTGTTCGCCATGATGCGGGCTCCTCGTGCGATATCAGACGGCTTCGGCGCCGGAGATGATCTCGATCAATTCCTTGGTGATCGAGGCCTGGCGCGAGCGGTTGTAGTTCAGGGTGAGACGTTTGATCATGTCGCCGGCGTTGCGCGTGGCGCTGTCCATCGCGGACATGCGCGCACCTTGCTCGGACGCGGCGTTTTCCAGCAGCGAGCGGTAGACCTGGACCGACAGATTGCGCGGCAGCAGGGCGGCGAGGATCTCGCCTTCTTCCGGCTCGTAATCGTAGACGGCGCCCGACGGGGCGGCGGTCGGCGCGGCCCCCGCTTCGGCGGCGAAGGGCACGACCTGCAGGCGCGTCGGGATCTGCGAGATCGCCGACTTGAAGCGCGCGTAGTAGAGCGCCGCCACATCGAAATCGCCAGCGTCGAACATCGCCAGGATCTTCGTGGCGACCGCTTGCGCGTCGGCGAAGCCCAGCTTCTTCTTCGGCAGATCGACCGAACCGACGATCAGGTCGGCGAAGTCGCGGCGCAGCGCGTCGCGGCCCTTGCGGCCGACGGCCAGGATTTTCACCTGCTTGCCTTCGGCCTGGAGCTTGCGCACGTCGGTGCGCGCGAGACGCACGATCGACGAGTTGAAGGCGCCGCACAGGCCGCGATCGGACGTGCAGACGACCAGCAGATGGACCTTGTCTGATCCCGTTCCCGCCAGAAGCTTGGGCGCGCCCGCCCCGGCCGTCGCGGCGCCCGCGAGCGAACCCAGCACCTTGCCCATACGCTCGGCATAGGGACGGGCGGCTTCCGCCTGTTCCTGCGCGCGGCGCAGCTTGGCGGCGGCGACCATCTTCATGGCGGACGTGATCTTCTGCGTCGACTTGACCGACGCGATCCGCATCCGGAGTGATTTGAGACTCGGCATGGCCTTCCCGGCTGTTGGTTAGCTTAGGCGAAGGTCTTGACGAAGGCTTCGAGCACGCCGCGCAGTTTCTTGTCCGTCTCCGGCTTGATCTCGCGATCGTTGCGGATGGCGGTCAGGATGTCCTGATGCTTGGCGCGAACTTCGGACATGAAGGCCGCTTCGAAGCGGTTGATGTCCTTGACCTGGACGTTGTCCAGGTAGCCGTTGACGCCCGCGAAGATCGAGACGACCTGCTCTTCGACCGGCAGCGGCGAGTATTGCGGCTGCTTCAGCAGTTCCGTCAGACGCGCGCCGCGCGCCAGCAGCTTCTGCGTCGCCGGATCGAGATCCGAGGCGAACTGCGCGAAGGCGGCCATTTCGCGGTACTGGGCGAGCTCGAGCTTGATCTTGCCCGCGACCTGCTTCATCGCCTTGATCTGCGCGGCCGAACCGACGCGCGACACCGACAGACCGACGTTGATGGCCGGACGGATGCCCTTATAGAACAGGTCCGTTTCGAGGAAGATCTGACCGTCGGTGATCGAAATCACGTTGGTCGGAATATAGGCCGACACGTCGCCCGCCTGGGTTTCGATGACCGGCAGCGCCGTCAGCGAGCCCGCCTTCATGGCGTCGGACATCTTGGCCGCGCGTTCCAGCAGGCGCGAGTGCAGATAGAACACATCGCCCGGATAGGCTTCGCGGCCCGGCGGACGGCGCAGCAGCAGCGACATCTGGCGGTACGACACGGCCTGCTTGGAAAGATCGTCGTACACGATCACGGCGTGCATGCCGTTGTCGCGGAAATACTCGCCCATCGCGCAGCCGGTGTAGGGCGCCAGGAACTGCAAGGGCGCGGGTTCCGAAGCCGTCGCGGCGACGACGATCGTGTATTCCATAGCGCCGAAATCTTCGAGCGTCTTGACGATGCGCGCGACGGTCGAACGCTTCTGACCGACGCAGACATAGATGCAGTAAAGCTTCTTCGACTCGTCGCTGCCGGCGTTGATCGCCTTCTGGTTCAAGAAGGTGTCGATCGCGACGGCGGTCTTGCCGGTCTGACGGTCGCCGATGATCAGCTCGCGCTGGCCGCGGCCGACGGGGACGAGCGCGTCGATGGCCTTGAGGCCGGTCTGCATCGGCTCGTGCACCGACTTGCGCGCGATGATGCCGGGCGCCTTCAATTCGACGCGGCGCATTTCGGCACCCTTGATCGGGCCCTTGCCGTCGATCGGGTTGCCGAGACCGTCGACCACGCGGCCGAGCAGGCCCTTGCCGATCGGCGTTTCGACGATGGCGCCGGTGCGCTTGACCGTGTCGCCTTCCTTAATGTCGCGGTCGTCGCCGAAAATCACGATACCGACGTTGTCGGTTTCGAGGTTCAGCGCCATCCCCTTAATGCCGCCGGGGAATTCGACCATTTCGCCGGCCTGGACCTTGTCCAGCCCATAAACGCGGGCGATGCCGTCGCCGACCGAAATCACCTGGCCGACTTCCGCGACGTCCGCGGCGGTGTCGAACTTGGCGATCTGGTCCTTGAGAATGGCGGAAATCTCGGCGGCGCGAATACCCATCTTGGAACCCTCTTCCGGAATATCAGGCCCGACCCGCCAGGGTCAGGTGGAGACGCTTGAGTTGGCCTTGCAGCGAGGCGTCGACGAGGCGGGAACCCACCTTCACCTTCAGCCCGCCCAGGATGCGGGGATCGACCTTGAGGTCGAGCGAGATCTTGCGGCCGGCGCGGCCGGCCAAAGCCGCTTCCAGCGCCGATTTCTGCGAATCGGTCAGCGCCACGGCCGAAACGACCTCGGCGGTCGTTTCGCCGCGCTTGTCGGCCAGAATGGCGCGATAGGCCGACGCGACGGCGGTGAATCCGCCGAGGCGGCGGTTGCGGGCCAGCGTGCCCAGGAAACGACGCACCAAGTCGCCCACGCCCATCGCCTGAGCGACGGCCAAAACGGCGGCTTCCTGCGCTTTTCGGGGCAGCAACGGGCTCGTCATCGCGCGGCGCAATTCGGCCGATTCGGCCATCGCGGCTTCGACCGATTTCAGATCCGCGAGAACAGCGTCCAGCGCCTTGCCCTCGTCGGCCAGTTCGTAGAGTGCGCCCGCGTAACGCTGGGCGAGAACGGCAGCCACGGATGTATCGGATGCCACGGAGCGAAGCTTCCTTTTTTCGGCAGGGACCGCGACCCCGGACGGGCCGCAACCCCATTGAAACTCAACAAAAAAACGGGCGGTCAGGAAACCCCTTCCGCCAGCGCGCGCGTGTAGCTACCACAGGCACAACGGCGATGCAATAAGGCATGCGGAATCGCGGTTTCGAAGGGCCGGGTTCAGGCTGGTTTCAGCGCCGCCGGACATGCTCCTATGGTTCCATACCCCGCGCCGGATCGCCCCGCTAGACCATGCCGCCCTCGCCGCAAGCCGCCACGTTGCGCCGTCTGCCTTTGCCCGGCGTGTGGGGAATCGCGATTGCCGTCGCGCTACTCGCTTTCGGACTGGCGCTGTCGGCCGCGTGGATCGATCGCCGGGAAACGCGCGAACACGAGCTGGAAGAACTCGCGCATTTCACGCGCAGCGGCGCGGCGCAAGTCGCCGCCTATGTCGTGACGACGGTGCGGACGCTCGATCTCATCAAATTCGCCGCCGAGCACGACGGGCCCGCTTTCTCGATCCAGCGCCTGATCGACGAAAAACGGATCTCGACCGAAGGGCTGATGCAGTTGTCGTTCATAAATGCCCAAGGCATCGTGCGCCAATCGACGCTGGGGGTCGCAACGCCGCCCACATCGGTCGCCGATCGCTATCATTTCAAAACGCTGGCCGAGGGCAAAAGCGACTTCGCCGTAAGCCCGCCCGTGCTGGGCCGGCGCAGCGGCGTTTGGTCGGTGCACGTGGCGCGAAGGGTCGACGCGCCCGACGGCAGCTTCGCGGGCGCGGTCGTCGCCACGGTCGATATGGCGGAATTCGGCGGCATCGACGGCCGCATCGCCACCTTGCCCGAGGCGAACACCTCGATCGTCGGCGCGGACGGCATGTTTCGGGCGCGCATCGGTGCGACACCCGCCGATCTGATGCTGATCGGATCGTTCGACACATGGATGCCGAACCTGCGCGCGGCCGATTCGGGCCTGGCGTTCGGCGACAATCCGTTTGCGCCGGGCCGCGTGGCCGTCGCTTGGCATAGCGTCAAACCCTTCGATCTTTTCGTGGTCATGATGCTGCCCGAAACGGCGTTGCGCGCGGATTCGGACAATCGCGCTTTCTATTATTTGGGCGCCGCGGCGTTCGTCGCGTTGCTTGCCTTCGCCGCCGCGCTCGGCATCGACCGGCATGAACGCGCGCTGAAACGCGCCGCCGACGCGGCCAGCCGCGCGCAGGAGGAAATGGCGCGGCTGTTGGCCGGTTTCGGTCAGGACCTGCGCGAACCGATCGATGCGCTGCGCTGGGCAACCGACGCGCTCGCCATGCCCGGCTGCGGCGAGGCGCAGCGCCAGCGGGCGTTGGGCACGTTGCGCGCGTCGGGCGCCAAGCTGGGCCGCGCGTTGAACGACGTGCTCGACTGGGTGACGCTGACGCAGACCAACGATGCGACCAGTCTTGCGGCGCTCGATCCGCGCGATTGGGCGAAACTCACCTACGAAGCCGTGCGCGGGCGTGCGCGCGATCTCGACGTGGCGTGCGATTTGGGCCTCGACGTGCCCGACGGCTTGCGAATCATCGCGGACGCCGGCCGTCTGCATCGCATGACCAACGCGCTGCTGGT
Organism: Tagaea sp. CACIAM 22H2; assembly: GCA_014444615.1. Classification (GTDB taxonomy): domain Bacteria; phylum Pseudomonadota; class Alphaproteobacteria; order CACIAM-22H2; family CACIAM-22H2; genus Tagaea. The sequence goes on from PVXE01000083.1 coordinate 5,130, forward strand.
CCACGCCCTGGCGGCGGCGGGACAAGGCGGGCGCGTGGGCTTCTCGGTCGGCGTGCGCGGCCTCGACGCGGCGCATGTCGAACTTGCCATCGCCGTGTCGGCCAACGGCACGGTCCCAGGGGCCGCACAATCGCATCTGGGCGGCGAGGTCGCGCAAGGCTTCGCGCGTTCGCTGGGCGGCACGATCGAGCGGCGCGAAGCGCCGGGCGGCACGTTGGACGTGTTCCGCGGCGGATTCCAGCGCGCCGCCTAAAGAAAACTATACGGATCGATATCGACGGCGAGGCGCAAGCTCGACGGAATTTGCGTTTGCGCGAGCCAATCGCGCAGCGCGCCTTGCAGGTCGAAATCGCGCGCGGCTTTGACCAGCAGACGCCGGCGATGCCGCCCGCGCAAGATCGCCATCGCGGCCGGCGCCGGCCCGAGGACTTCGATCCCCGCTTCGCGCGGCGCGGTCGCGCCCAAACGCTTGGCGATGCGATCGACCAACGCCTCGTCCTCGCCCGAAAGCACCAGTGCCGCAAGGCGCCCGAACGGCGGCCAGTTGCGCTTGCGCCGGTCGTGGCTTTCGGCGGCAAGGAAGCGTTCGCGATCGCCCGCGACCAGCGCCATCATGACCGGATGTTCAGGCATATGCGTTTGGATCAGCACGCGGCCGGGGCGTTCGGCACGGCCCGCACGCCCTGCGACCTGATGCAGCAATTGCCACGAGCGTTCGCCCGCGCGCAGATCGCCGCCGGTCAGACCGATATCGGCGTCGACGATGCCCACGAGCGTGAGCAGCGGGAAGTGATGCCCTTTCGCGACGATCTGCGTGCCGACCAGAATGTCGATTTCCTTTTCCGCCATCTGGCGCACGAATTCCGCCGCGGCGGCGGGCCCCGCGACGGTGTCGGACGTCATCACCCCGATGCGCGCATCGGGGAACAAGGCTTGCGCTTCCTCCGCCACACGCTCCACGCCCGGGCCGCAGGCGACGAAGGAATCCTCGGCCGTGCAAGACGGGCATTGGCGCGGCAAGGGCGATGCGTAACCGCAGTGATGACATTGCAGGCGCCCGTGCAGGCGATGTTCGACCAGCCACGCGGTGCAGCGCGGACATTGCAGACGATGGCCGCAGGCGCGGCATAAGGTCAGCGGCGCATAGCCGCGCCGGTTCAAGAACAGCATCGCCTGCTCGCCCGCTTCCAGCGTGTCGGCAAGGGCGGCTTTGAGCGGCGGCGAGATGAACCGTCCGCGCGGCGGAGGCGCTTTACGCAGGTCGATCGCGGTGACCCCCGGCAGCAACGCGCCGCCATGGCGCGCGGGCAATTCGACGCGCGCATAGCGCCCGCGCTCGACATTCGCCAACGTTTCCAGCGACGGTGTGGCCGAGGCGAGCACGATGGGAATGTTCTCGAAGCGCGCGCGAACGACCGCCATATCGCGCGCGTGATAGATCGTGCCGTCTTCCTGCTTGAAGGCTTGTTCGTGTTCTTCGTCGATCACGATCAGGCCCAAATCGCGATAGGGCAGGAACAGCGCCGAGCGCGCGCCGATCACGACGCGCGCTTCGCCCGACGCGATCTGGCGCCAGATGCGCGCGCGCAGATGTCCCGGCAATTCCGAATGCCACGGCGTGGGCGGCACGCCGAAACGCTGCTCGAAGCGTGCGAGCCACTGGGCACTCATGGCGATCTCGGGCAGCATCACCAGCACTTGCTTGCCCGAAGCGACGGCCGCCGCGACCGCTTCGAAATAGACTTCCGTCTTGCCCGAGCCGGTCACGCCGTCGATCAGCGTGGTCGAAAAACCTTCGTTCAGTTTTTCGAGGAGCTGGTCCGCCGCGATACGCTGATCGGGATTGAGTGGCGCCAATTTTCCCGTGCCGTCGGGCACGGGCGGCGCTTCGGGCGGAAGTTCGACGGCTTCGAGCCAGCCTTTCTCGACCAGCGATTTGACGACGCTGGCGCCCACGCCCGCCGCTTGGGCGAGCTCCGACGCCGGCCGCGCCCCCGCCATCGCTTCGAGCAGCACGCGACGGCGCGCGGGCGTGAGCACGCCGGGCTCGTTCAAATGCGGATCGGGGGCAGAGTCCGACAAGGCGAAAGCGCGGCGCATCTTCGGCGGCTCGAATGCCGCCGACACGCTCATCGCCATGCGCAACACATTGCCGACCGGCGCCATCGTGTAGCGCGCGACCCAATCGACGAAGCGGCGCAACGGTTCGCGCATCGGCACGACCGGCAAACGTGCGCGCACGGGCTTCAGCTTGCCTGCGTCGAAATCGGGATCGACGGCTTCGTCCCACACCACGCCGATTTCCACGCGCGGGCCCAACGGCACGCGCACGAAATCGCCGGGCGCCAGCGTCATTCCCTCGGGCACGGCATAGTCGTAGGGCCCGAGGCGCATCGGCAAGGCGACGCGTACGCGGCTGCTGGCGGGCGATTCTTCCATCGGCTAGAATCTGGCCGTCGAGTCGCGCCGACGCAAGCGTGGCCGCCGAATTCCGCCGGGATTGCCATGAAATTTTTCGCCGAGAGCAAATATGGCCGATAGCGAACCCGCCCAGCCGCTCGCCGGGCTCGCCGCACTGACCGGTCCCGCCGTCGCCGAATATCTGCGCCGCCATCCCGACTTCCTGCGCGAACATCCCGATCTGATCTGGGTGCTCACGCCGCCCGAGCAGCGTTCGGGCAACGGCGTGGTCGACATGCAGCGCTATATGCTGGAGCGCATGAAGGCCGATCTCGCCAAGCTGACGGCGGCACAGGCCGAGCTGGTCGCGACCAGCCGCGCCAATCTCGCCACGCAAGGCCGCATCCACGCCGCGGTGACGTCGATCCTGGCCGCGCGCTCGCTCCCCCATCTGATCGACACCATCGCCGTCGATCTGCCCATGCATCTGGAGGTCGACGCGATCGGCCTCGGTTTCGAATCGATCGACGCGCCGCCGTCGGGCGAATCCCAAGCGCCGCTGAAAATCCTGCCGCGCGGCACGGTCGATCGCGTGATGGGCGAACGGCGCGACATTCTGCTGCTGTCGGACGAGCCGGGCGATACGGCGATCTATGCCGGCGCCTCCACGCTCGTGCGCAGCCAGGCGCTGCTACGCCTGCAATTGAAGCGCGACATGCCGCCCGGCATTCTGGCCTTCGGCAGCCGCCAGATCGGCAAGTTCCACCAAGGTCAAGGCACGGAGCTGCTGACCTTCCTGGGCCGCACGGTCGAATCCGCGCTACACGGATGGCTGTCGCGTCAACGCTGAACGACGCACCCGGTTTCGCCGCGAAGTCGGACGTGGCCGATGCCGCGTCGGCATATCTCGCCCGCTTGCGCGACGAGCGCCGCGCCTCGCGCCACACGCTGGACGGCTATGCGCGCGATCTGAGCGTTTTCCTCGCCTTCCTCGCCGACCATCTGGGCGATGCGCCCGATCTCGCGGCGCTCGGCAAGCTCGAGCCCGCCGATTTTCGCGCGTTCCTCGCGCGCCGGCGCGCCGACGGATTGGCCGCGTCGTCGAACGCGCGCACGCTGTCGGCGTTGCGTGGTTTCTTCCGCTTCCTGTCGCGCGAGAAGCTGGCCGAGAACCCGCACGCGATCGCGCTGCGCGGACCCAAACTGCCCAAGCCCGTGCCCAAGGCACTGACGGCCGAAGATGCCGCCGCGACGCTCGATCTCGACGACGACAAGCCGTGGATCGAAGCACGCGACCGCGCGGTAATCGCATTGCTTTACGGCGCGGGGCTCCGCATCGACGAAGCCTTGTCGCTGAACATGGATGCGCTGCCGCTGGGCGAGACGTTGCGCATCGTCGGCAAGGGCCGCAAAGCGCGCGACGTGCCGCTGCTGAACGAAGTTCGCGCGGCGCTCGACGCCTATCTCAAACTTCGCCCTTCGATCGGCAGCAAGACCGCACCGATCTTTTTGGGCGCACGCGGCGGGCGTTTGCGCGCCGAATTGATCCAAAAGCGCTTGCGCCAATTGCGCGTCGAATTGGGCCTGCCCGATACGGCCACGCCCCATGCGCTGCGCCATTCCTTCGCCACGCATCTGCTGGGATCGGGGGCGGATCTGCGCGCGATCCAGGAATTGCTGGGCCACGCGTCGCTGTCGACCACGCAGCGTTATACGGCGGTGGATGCCGAGCGCTTGCTCGACATCCACGCCAAGGCCCATCCGCGCGGGCGTTAGACTTCTTTAGATATGGATCGGGCGGCCGTCGACGGCCAGCGCCGCTTCGCGTACCGCTTCCATCAGCGTCGGGTGCGCGTGGCAGGTGCGCGCGATATCTTCCGCGGAGCCGCCGAACTCGATCGCCAGCGTGATTTCCGCGATCATTTCGCCGACCGTCGGGCCGACCATATGCGCGCCAAGGATGCGATCCGTCGCCGCGTCGGCCAGGATCTTCACGAAACCGTCGGTGCTGTTCATCGCGCGCGCACGGCCGTTCGCGGTGAACGGGAACTTGCCCACCTTGTAGGCGACGCCTTCGGCCTTCAACTGCTCCTCGGTCTTGCCCACGCTCGCGCATTCCGGCCACGTGTAAACGACCGACGGGATCGCGTCGTAATTCACATGGCCGTGCTGGCCCGCGAGGATTTCGGCGACCGCCATGCCTTCGTCTTCGGCCTTGTGCGCCAGCATCGGGCCCACGACCACGTCGCCGATCGCGTAGATGCCGGGCACGTTGGTTTGGAAATGCGCGTCGATCGCCACGCGGCCCTTCTCGTCCAGCGCCACGCCGGCATCCTTCAGGCCCAGCGCATCGGTGAACGGGCGGCGGCCGACGGCGACCAGCACGATATCGGTTTCGATGGTCTTCGCCTCGCCGCCCGCGGCGGGTTCGACGGTCAGCGTCACACCCTTGGCGGTGACCTTGGCGCCCGTCACCTTGGTCGACAATTCGAACGCCATGCCCTGCTTTTGCAGGATGCGCTGCATCTGCTTGGAAACTTCGCCGTCCATGCCGGGCATGATGCGGTCGAGGAATTCGACCACCGTGACCTTGGCGCCGAGGCGCTGCCAGACCGAGCCCATTTCCAGGCCGATCACGCCGCCGCCGACCAGCACCATCGATTTCGGCACTTCCGACAAGGCGAGCGCGCCGGTCGACGACACGATGCGCTTTTCGTCGATCGGCAACGACGGCAGCGAGGCGACTTCCGAACCCGTCGCGATGACGATGTTCTTCGCGGTCAAATCCTGCGTGCCGCCGGCATTCAGCGCCACCGAAACCTTGCCCGCGCCGACGACCTTGGCCGCACCCTTGATCCACTCGACCTTGTTCTTCTTGAACAGGTAAGCCACACCGTCGACATTCGACTTAACGGTCTTGTCCTTGTGCGCCATCAGCGCCTTGAGGTCGAGCTCGACCTTGCCGACCTTGACGCCGAACGCGCCCAAGCCATGCGCGGCTTCCTCGAATTTCTCCGACGCTTGCAGCAGCGCCTTCGACGGGATGCAGCCCACGTTCAAGCACGTGCCGCCCAGCGTTTCGCGCTTCTCGACGCAAGCGACCTTCAGGCCCAGCTGTGCGGCGCGGATCGCGCAGACATAGCCGCCGGGGCCGGCGCCGATGACGATGAGATCGAATTGCGTGTCGGACATGGGACGTTTCCGTTCGGATAGGGTCTAGAAAGAAAAGGCCCCGGAGCGGGGCCTTTCCCGGATCACATGTCGAGGATCAGACGGCCCGGATCCTCGATGCATTCCTTGACGCGCACGAGGAAGGTGACCGCTTCGCGCCCGTCGATGATGCGATGGTCGTAGCTGAGCGCCACATACATCATCGGGCGGATCTCGATCTTGTCGCCGACCGCGACGGGGCGCGGCTGGATCTTGTGCATACCCAGAATGCCCGATTGCGGCGGGTTCAGAATGGGCGTGGACATCAACGAGCCGTAGATGCCGCCATTGGTGATCGTGAACGTGCCGCCGGTCATCTCGTCGATGGTCAGCTTGCCGTCGCGCGCGCGGCGGCCGAAATCGCCGATCTTCTTTTCGATATCGGCGAAGGACAGCACGTCGCAGTCGCGCACGACCGGCACGACCAAGCCTTGCGGCGTGCCCACGGCCACACCGATGTCGTAATGGTTCTTGTAGACGATGTCGCCGCCGTCGATTTCGGCGTTGACGGCGGGCAGTTCCTTCAGCGCCACGACGCAGGCCTTGGCGAAGATCGACATGAAGCCGAGCTTCACGCCGTGCCGCTTCTCGAATTGCTCGTTGTATTTCGAGCGCATCGCCATCGCGGCCGACATGTCGATCTCGTTGAACGTCGTCAGCATGGCGGCGGTGTTCTGCGCCTGCTTCAGGCGTTCGGCGATGCGCGCGCGCAGGCGCGTCATCTTCACGCGTTCTTCGCGCGGTCCGATTTCGCGCGGGGCGGCGGGTGCCGCGGCGGCGGCCTTGGGCGCCGAAGCAACATCGGCCTTGGTCACGCGGCCATCCTTGCCGGTGCCCGCAACCGAGGCGGCATCGACGCCGGCTTCCGACAGCGCCTTGCGCGCGGCGGGGCCGGGCTGCGCGGCGGGGGCGGCGGCCTTGGCGGGCGCGGGGGCGGCGGCAGGTG
>PVXE01000084.1 GCA_014444615.1 Tagaea sp. CACIAM 22H2
CGCCATCGGGCGGGCCTACGCGATCCTCGCCGATCTGGGACCCGCCGCACCGCACGCGATCGCGATGGCGATGGGGGCGAAGGACGCGGCCGACGCGAAGGCGGCCTTCGCCAAAGCCGCCGCGCAGTTCATGCCGGGCGAGATCTTCGCCTCGCTCGCCGCCGCCCCCGAATGGCGGGGCGTGCGATGAGCGTGCAACCCTTAGTCCTTCTCCTGTTCCTCCTCTGGCTCCTTTTCCTGTTTCATCTCGTATTCGGCCTTGTCGCGCCGAGCGGCGTCGCGGGCCTCGGCAATAAAGGTGGGGAGCGTCAATTCGTCGTCGCCCATCGCCATCACGCAGTCGCGCATCGCTTGTGCGGGCGGTTCGGGCGGATTGTCGCTGATGCCTCCTACGTTGAAGATGCGCCATCGCCCGCCTGGGGTTGGTTGGATGGCGACATCCACGCTCGAATCGCCGAGCGCCCAGCCGATCGCCTCTCGCTCTTTCTCGCCGAGTTCAGCCAGGGTTTTGGAAAGGCGGATATAGCCTTGGCCGTCCGGCGGATCGACGCGCCAGTTCCCTGTCGAGTAATTATCGTCGAACCAGACGACGAGTGGGTCGGGCGTCACCGTCTTCCAGGTCGTGGCGTCGGCGAAGCGCACGCGCAGATAGACCGTCCCTTCGATCTTCGTCGGGGTGGACGCGGCGGCATCGCGCTCGACGCCGATTTCCAGCGATTCGAAAGCCGGGTCGGTCGCGTTCGACCGCGCGCGGAAAATCCAGGCACACAGTGTCGGCGTGCCGTCGCGTTCGTCGTGCCGGGCGCGATGCTCGTCCGCGAATCTGACCCCCCAAATTTCACCGCGCTCGGTGATGATCGGCCTCAACCATGGCGACAAGGGATCGGGCAGCGGCAGCGGCGCGATCTCTCCGCCTCGCGCAAACCCCGTAGCCGCGATGCCGCCGACCGCGACGAGCACCGCCATCGCGGCTTGTCCCAACTTCATCGTCATCTCCTCGGTCCGAACGGCAGCCGGACCGGAGGAAATCCATCCGCTGCCACCATCTAAAGGAGCATAACATTATGGCGAATGAATGGAAGTTTCAGATCTATCCCGGGCTCCGCGAACGCGCCCTTGAAGCTCTGGAGGCGGCAGAATCCGAGGGAAAGAACGTAGCCGATGTGCTTTGGTCGGGTACTAGCGGGGTTGCAGCCGGGAAGGTGCAGGTTGATCTTGGGTGGAATCCGAATGTTGCCGACAAGCTTGTCGAAGCCGGGGTCAAAAACGGTCAAATCAATGATGAAGCGACCAAGGCGCGTGTGTCGGCGCTGTTGAAAATACAGTTTGCCAAGAGGCCGGGTGAAATCTTCAAGGAGACGTCTGCCGACATATCGAAAACGTTTGGAGATGATGGCGAGTCGGTGCGGCGGCATCATCAAGCGAATCTACCGACGACAAAGCCGAAAATCGAAGAATTGAAGAAACAGGCTGAAGAGGCAAAGCGGTGGGCCAACGATCTTATCGGAACCAAGGAAGGCGCCGAAGTAATTAAAAAGGCAGGTGAGGAGATCATCGATAAGAACATCGCGCAGTTGCCCGGCCTTTGCGGCAATGCCGCGCCTCAGGCGCAAGAATTCTGTAATTCGGAGCAAGGCCAGATCGAAATTGTCGGCTTTCTTCATCAGAATGGCGGCCAGTTCAACAAAGAAATAAGGAACATGATGCGGGGGGAGACCGTAACAATCGGCGACCCGGCTAAACCGAAGAAAGTTCGTGTCGAAGGAAAAATGGATATCGAACAGTTTCGGGAGAAGATTCGCGACAACACCAAATTCGGCCGCAGTCCAGCAAACAAAAAAGGCCTCGCAAACCGCGATATGAAAATGGACACGTTCTATCGCAGCAAGGATATCTACGACGGCTCACGCGACTTCTTGAACCCGCCGCTGCCGCCGATTCCAGTGCCGCGCGATACGGCGCCGAGGCCCGACGCGGCGACGCCCGAGAAGCATTCGGCGCTACCGGAGGACGAAGCCGATGCGCCGGTGCAGAGTGCCGAGGCGGCGCCAGCAGCGCCGGCGCGCGAAGACGAGAATCGCTACATCGTCGGTTGGACGACGCAGCCCGACATGACCTCGCGGCCGATCTGGGGCAACGAAGCGCAGTACGATGCGTTTAAGGCCCAGCAGGCCGAACCGCCGTCGGTCGCGTCGCTTCAACAACCCGCGCCGGAACAAAACACCAACGTATTGGAGATGGCGTCGTTGATGCCCGACGAAAGATCGTCGCGGGGGCCCAAGGTTTGGTCGCCCGATAGCGGCGCGCTCGCCGATGCGGTGATGCAGGCGGGCGGCACGGGTTTGCCGATCTGGACGCAGATGCTGCTGGGCCGCGATGCGATGACCAACGGTTCCCGCGCGGCGGTCAAAGGCTTCCAGAATGCGATCAACGCCGCGACCAAGCCGCCGGGCTTCGACTATCACTGGGGCTTGGGCGGGCGCGAAGGGCGTATCGATGTCGACGGCGATTTGGGGCCGCAAACCTTGTCCGGTTTCGTGCGCGCGGTCGACAAGCACGGCGACAAGGGCTTCGCGCGGATCTACGCCCTCGACCAGTTCGGCCGCTACACGAAAGGGCTCGATACCGGAATGTCGCGTATCGGCGATTTGGAGGACACGCTCGCCTCGACGCTGGGCCAGGTGACGCCGGACGCGGGGGCCCGCGCGCAGGAAACGTTGAACATCGCGCGCGACATGGTCGGCGATCGTCAGCGCTACGCGCCGTTGAAGGTCGATGGCTGGGTCGGTCCTGTCACCAGCGACGCATTCAAACGCGCTTACGACACGTTCGGCAGCACGCGGCTGTTCGAGCGCTTCGCCGGCCCTGATTTTTGGGATGACGGGGTGTGAGTTGAGGCGAAGTTGGAAACCTCATGGTACGGCGGCCGCACCATGAGGTTTCTTTTCGGGTTCAAGCCGCGTTGGCGGTGTGCTCGGTGATCAGCGCGTAGAGTGCGTCGGGCTTTTCCGAGCCGCGCAGTTTTTCGCAAATGCGACGGTCGCGCAGCAGGCGCGAGACCTTGGCGAGCGCCTTCAGGTGATCGGCCCCGGCCCCTTCGGGGGCGAGCAGCAGGAAAACGAGATCGACCGGCTGTTCGTCGATCGCTTCGAAATCCACCGGCTTCTCCAGCCGCGCGAACACGCCCCACAGGCGCTTCAAGCCCCCGAGCTTGCCGTGCGGAATGGCGATGCCGTTGCCAACGCCCGTCGTGCCCAGGCGCTCGCGCTCCAGCAGCACGTCGAAGATCGCGCGCTCCTCCGCCCCCGTCAGCTCGGCGGCTTTGCGGGCGAGGTCTTGCAAGATCTGCTTCTTCGACGTCGCGCGCGAATTGGCGACGACCCCATTCGGGGCGAGGATATCGACGAGTTCCATTCTTTCCCGTTTCGCTTAGGTCTTCGCCGGCGCCGCTTGCGGCGCCGAGCCGGGGTCGATCCAGCCGATCGCGCCGTCGGCGCGCCGGTAGACGACGTTGAATTGTCCGTTGGCGCCGTTGCGGAACATCAGCACCGGCTTCTGGCCCAGATCGAGGCGCGCCACCGCTTCGCCCACGCTGAGCGTGGCGATATGCGTCGCCATTTCGGCAACGATGGGTGCTGCGGCGTTCTCCGCACCCGTGCCGCCATCGATCGATTCGGCTTCCGGATCGACGACCGCGTAGCGCGCGGGCTCGGCCGCGAGTTCGGCTTCGCCGTCAGCACCCTCGGCGCGGCGCTTGCGGTCGGACAGGCGGCCCTTATGGCGGCGCAGACGGTTGTCGAGACGCTCCACGGCACCGTCGAACGCCGCGTAGACGTCGGCCGCCGCGTGATGGCTTTGCAGCGTCATGCCGCGCGTGACATGGACTTGGATATCCGCGCGGAACAGATGGCGCTGACGCTCGAACGTCACCTTGCCTTCGATCGCCTTGCCGAAATAGCGATCAACCGCCGTGCCCAGCGAAGACGCCACATGGACGCGCAGGGAATCGCCAACATCGAGACGTTTGCCGCTTACGGAGAGCTGCATGATGAAGCCGTCGGTTGGTTGCGGGAAGAAACGAAGTCGCGAAGCCCGATTGACGTGGTTCGGATTGGTCCGCGCAAGACCGTCCGGCGGCCGAGTTGCGGCGCACCATAGGTGCGGCGCTTCGGGCAAGTCAAGGCGGGTGTCCTGGTTGGAACCAACATGCTTGCGACCCTATGCCGGAAGCGTGCGCCCGGCCCCGGCGAGGGTCAAGAAAAATCGCCTAAGCGATTAAAAAGCCGACGTTTTTTCGCGCCGGCGCTGGACTGACGATGCGATGCTCATCGCCTCGCGATATTTGGCGACCGTACGTCTTGCGATATCGATCCCGTCGGCCTTCAACATCTCGACGATGCGGTCGTCCGACAGGATTTCGTCGGGCTTTTCGGCGTCGATCAGCGACTTGATGCGATGGCGCACCGCCTCGGCCGAATGCGCCTCGCCGCCGCCCGAGGCGGGAATGGCGGAGGTGAAGAAATATTTGAGCTCGAAGATGCCGTGCGGCGTGGCGATGAACTTGTTCGTCGTCACGCGGCTGACGGTCGATTCGTGCATGTCGATCGCTTCGGCGATGTCGCGCAGGACCAGCGGCTTCAAATGCCGCACGCCGTTGCGGAAGAACGCGTCCTGCTGGCGCACGATCTCGATCGAGACTTTGAGGATCGTCTGCGCGCGCTGATGCAGCGACTTCACCAGCCAATTGGCCGAGTGCAGCCGCTCGGCGATGAATTCCTTGTCCGTCTTGGTGCGCTGGCCGAGATTGACGCGCGCCAGATAGCGCGTGTTGACCAGCACGCGCGGCAGCGTGTCTTGGTTGAGCTCGACGATCCAGCTTTTGTCGGGTGCCAGGCGCATCAGCACGTCGGGCACGACCGGCTGGGCTTCGGCCCCGTCGAAAGCAAGGCCCGGCTTGGGATCGAGGCTGCGGATCTCCGCCACCATGTCCGTCAGGTCTTCGGCGTCGACGCCGCACAGGCGGCACAAGGCGGCCGCGTCGCGCTTGGCGAGCAGATCGAGATGATCGAGCAACGTCGCCATCGCGGGGTCGAGGCGGTTGCGCTCGGCCAATTGCAGCGAGAGACACTCCTTGAGCGTGCGCGCCATGATGCCGGGCGGATCGAATTTCTGGCAGCGCCTCAGCACCGCTTCGACGCGCGGCAGGTCGATATCGAGCTTGTCGGCGAGCTCGCCGATATCGGCCGAGATGTAGCCGCTATCCTCCATCAGATCGACCAGCCGCGCCGCGATCACGCGGTCCACGGGATCGGCGAAATCCACGCCGACCTGATCGAGCAGATGTTCGCGCAGCGATTTGGGTTTTTGCAGCGTCTGTTCGAGGCCGAATTCCGAATCCTCGAAATCCGAACGCCCGCCGGAGCCCTTCCACTCGCCCAGGAACTCGCCGTCGCCGCCGGTGGCGGATTCGTCGCCGCCGCGCGCGTAGGAATTGTCGTAATCGACGTCGAGCGGGGCTTCGGCGGTCGTGCTCGCCGCACCGCCGATCGCATCGACGATGCGATCTTCGCCGTTCAGATGACGCTCGTCGGTCGGCACGTCGGACGCGGCGAGTTCCGGGCGCTCCATATCCGGGGCGGCACTTTCGGCCCCCGGCTCGTCGCGTTCGAGCAGCGGGTTTTGCGCCAATTCCTCTTCGACGAATTGCGCGACTTCGAGATTGGAAAGCTGCAGAAGTTTGATCGCCTGCTGCAGCTGGGGCGTCATCACCAGCTGCTGCGTCTGCCGCAGATCGAGACGCGGGGCGAGGCGGTTCATAGCGAGAATTTCTCGCCGAGATAGACGCGCCGCACATCGGCCGAAGACACGATCTCGCGCGGGCTTCCTTCCATCAGCACTTGGCCGTCGTGAAGGATATAGGCGCGGTCGACCAGCTCCAGCGTTTCGCGCACATTGTGGTCGGTGATCAGCACGCCGATGCCGCGATCTTTAAGATGGCCGACCAGATCGCGGATATCGCCCACGGCGATCGGGTCGATGCCGGCGAGCGGCTCGTCCAACAGCACGAAATGCGGCTGCGAGGCCAGCGCGCGCGCGATTTCCACGCGGCGGCGCTCGCCGCCCGACAAGGCGAGCGACGGCGTGCGGCGCAGATGGCTGATCGAGAATTCGGCGAGGAGCTCGGTCAGCGCCTGTTCGCGCTTCTCGCGCTCGGGCTCGACGAGTTCGAGCACGGCGCGGATATTCTGTTCGACCGTCAGCCCGCGGAAGATCGACGCTTCCTGCGGCAGATAGCCGATGCCCAAACGCGCGCGCCGGTACATCGGCAGATCGGTCACGTCGACGCCGTCGAGCGAGATCTCGCCGTAATCGGGCGATATAAGGCCGGTGATCATATAGAAGCAGGTCGTTTTGCCGGCACCATTGGGGCCGAGCAGCCCGACCGCTTCGCCGCGCTGGACCGCGAGGCTGACGTCGCGCACGACGGGACGGCCCTTGTAGCGCTTGCCGAGCTTGCGCGCGGCGAGGCCCGGATTGCCCGCGACGACTTTCAAAGTGGGCGACACGGGCGATGCGGTCATGGGCGCGTCCCCGCGCGCGGCGCTTGCTGGGTTTGCTGCTGCGGCGTGAACAGGCCGCGCACGCGTCCGTCGCCGCCGCTTTCGGCCGTCGGGCGCGACAGCAGCCGCGAAATGCCGGTGTTGTTGTTCACCTCGGCGAAGTCGCCGGCCAGTTGGTTGTCGCCGCGCGTGAGGCGCACATTGCCCGCGAGCTGCGCGATGCTGGTTTCCATGTTGTAGACGCCGCGATCGCCGCGCGCGATTTCGGTCGGCGTCGAGACATGGACGTTGCCGAAGGATTCCACGCGTTTCAGGCGCTGGTTTTCCGGCGAATTCGACGCCGGCTGCGCCGCCGGTTGCGCGCGCTGATTGCGCTGGTTGCGCTGCTGCGCCTGCGGCCGGGCGGGGGCGGCGGGCGGCCCGAAATAGGCGGTCATCACGTCCGCCGTCATGCGCCGCGTGCCCGAGACGATCATCGCGTTGCCGCGCGCCACCGCGACGTCGCGCGCGCCGTGATACTCCAGCGTATCGCGCGCGGTCAGCGTGTCGTTGGGCGTGACCAAGCGCAATTGCTTGCCGGTCACGACCATCGTTTGGCTGTCGATGTCGTAGACGCCGCGATCGCCGTAGACGGTCTGCGTCTCGGTGGCGATGCGCACGCTGCCTTGCGCTTCGTAGCGGAAGATTTCCGTGCCGCCTTCCGCGGCTTGGCGATACCAGGCGATCAGCTTGTCGGCATAGACGGTCGTGCCGCCCTGGCGCGCGGCGGCGTCGCCGTTGGCGACGTAGCGCTGCGCGTCGCGATCCCATTCGATGCCGTCGCGCGCGGTGATCTCGATCGGCTGGTTCGATCCGCCGCCGCCCATATTGATCGTCTGCGCGAAGGCGGGCGCGCCGGCGAATAATCCAAGGGCGAGAAGAAGCGCCGCCTTGATCATCGCGCATTGCCCTTCGCGGCGGGGGCGGGCGCTTTGGGCGCCTGGGCGTTTTGCGGGGCGGCGCTTTGCGGCTGCTGGCTGGGCGTGGGGTAGAGCATCACGCGCGCGGGGCCGGTCACTTCCACGCGCTGGCCGCGATCGTGGATGCGGAAGCCTTTGCCTTCCAGCGTCGAGTTCGGGCCTTGGCCGCGCACATCGGTGTCGCCGGACGCGAAACCTTTTTCGAGATCGACGATCGCGGTTTCGGTCGAGATCTCGTAGCCGCCGTCGTGGAAGATCTGCACCCCGCCTTCGAGGTCGAGTTCCTTGGCCGCCTGTTTGTAGACGCCGCGATCGGCGGTCAACGCCAGCCAAGCGCCTTGCGTGAGTTGGATGTCGCCCTGCGGATGGGCGAGGCCGGTTTCGTCCGACGAGCCCTTCTGCTGCGTCGCCTGCTCGGCGATGATCGTAAAGGGCTGGCTGCGCTCGTCGACGCCGACATAGCGCGGCTGCACCATGCGCAGATTCTCGAGATCTTCCATCGAGACCTGCACCGGCGTCAGGCGGAAGCGCTGGTCGAGCGGATTGAGCTGCGGCCAGATCAACACCAGCGTGGCGAGGCCCAGCGCCACCGCGGGCAAGGCGAATTTCAAAAAGCCGACGAGCTGGCTGTAGATCGCCGAATGCGCGCGCGGCGCGCCGGGCGTGAAACCGCCCAAGCGCAAACGCGGCTTTTCCGCCGGTTCGCCGTTGGCGCGCGGCACCGGCACCGGGCGCTGCGGCTCGTTCGCGCCGTCAAGCATCGGATCGGCCGCCATCAGGCGACGCCCTCGCGCAGCAGATCGTGGATATGGACGATGCCGACGGGCTTGGCGCCTTCGCACACCAGCAGCGCCGTGATCTGGCGCGCGTTCATCGTGGCCAGCGCTTCCAGCGCCAGGCCGCCCGGCGCGACGCGCAAGGGATTCGCGGTCATCACGCGCTCGACCGGCATTTGCAGCAGATCGCCGCCCATGTGCCGGCGCAAATCGCCGTCGGTGACGATGCCGACCAGATCGCCGCGCGCATCGACCACGGCCGTGCAGCCGAAGCGTTTGGCGGTGATCTCGAGCACGGCCTCCGCCATCTTGGTGCCGACGCGCACGATCGGCGGTTCGGCGTGCATCAAATCGGAAATCTTGGCGAGGCGTTTGCCCAGACTGCCGCGCGGATGGAACTCGCGGAACGATTCGGCGGTGAAGCCGCGCCGTTCCATCAACGCGACCGCCAGCGCGTCGCCCAAGGCGAGCATCAATGTGGTCGAGGTGGTGGGGGCGAGACCGACCGGACAGGCTTCCTCGGCGTCCGGCAATTTCAGCAGCACGTCGGCGGCTTGGCCAAGGGCGGACTCGCCGCGCGCGGTGATCGCGATCAACGGAATGCGGAAGCGGCGGGTGTAGCCGATCAGATCGGTCATCTCCGCCGTTTCGCCGGAATTCGACAGCGCGAGCACCGCGTCTTCGGGCTTGATCATGCCCAGATCGCCGTGGCTGGCTTCGCCCGGATGGACGAACTGCGCGGGCGTGCCGGTCGAGGCGAAGGTCGCGGCCATTTTGCGCGCGACATGGCCCGACTTGCCCATGCCCGAGACGATCAGCCGGCCTTTGACGTTGAGGATCGCGTCCAGCGCACGCGTCAGGCTCGCATCGAGCGACGCTTCCAAGGCGGCCAGACCCGCGCGTTCAGTCGCGATCGCTTTGCGCGCGACGGCGAGGTCGGCCGTCACGGTGGCGTCATCGAGATGGATCGCGGGGCTGTTCGAAGCGTTCATTTCCGTCCCAGGGGGCGTCGGCCGCCCGGTACGGACTGCCGAATAACAGGCAAAAATTATGCCTGTCATGACTGGCCCAAGTCAACCAGGGCAAGTTTTTGATAAGACTTGACGATTCGTAACGGTGCAGTTTCCGCCGCCGGTCGCGCCCCTTAATTGGGCAGGCCGGGATGCTGCACCGCAATATTCGACTTAGTGCTCGAAGATGTCTTCTTCGTCCCAGCCGAGCAAATCGAGATCGGCGCGCGTGGACAGGAAGTCGAAACAAGCCTGCGCCATCTTGGCACGGCCTTCGCGCGCCAGCATGACGTCGAGCTTTTCCTTCACCTGGTGCAGGTACAGCACGTCGGCGGCGGCGTAGCTCAACTGCGCTTGGGTCAACTCGGCGGCACCCCAGTCGGAGCTTTGCTGTTCCTTCGACAATTCCTTGCCGGTCAGCTCGCGCACCAGATCCTTCAGGCCGTGGCGGTCGGTATAGGTGCGCACCAGCTTCGACGCGATCTTCGTGCAGTAGACGGGCGCGGTGTCGACGCCCAGATACTTTTTCATCACCGCGACGTCGAAGCGCGCGAAATGGAAGATCTTCAGCGTCGCCTTGTCGGCCAGCAGCGCCTTCAAATTCGGCGCGTCGTACTGGCCCTTGGCGAAGCGCACGCAATGCGCCGTGCCGTCGCCGCCCGAAAGCTGCACGACGCAAAGCCGGTCGCGTTCCGGGCGCAGCCCCATCGTTTCGGAATCGATGGCGACACCGTTGGGAAACTTCAAACCGGCGGGCAGATCGCCCTGGTGGAGATGGACGGCCATGGACGCTCGGCTATTGGAACCTGGGGAAGCGATCTCCCGCCGGGGCGGCCGTTGCGGCGCCGCCGGCGGGAGGGAAACTTGGTGCCCGAGAGAAGACTCGAACTTCCACGACCTTTCGGCCACTAGAACCTGAATCTAGCGCGTCTACCAATTCCGCCACCCGGGCACCGGGCCACCGGAAGACCGCGTCGCAAGAAGGACGCGCCCCGCCGGGGCAAACGCGAGGGGCGAACGTCTATCCCCCCGCGACATCGAAGTCAACTGGCCAAGCTTGACCCGGACGCGCGAGGGGATTATCCCGGTCGGGCCAGCTTCAGGGGGCTTATATGCAGGCGGGACACAGGGTTACGGTCTTCGGCGGTTCGGGCTTCATCGGCCGCTATGTGGTCAAGCGCCTGGCGCAGCAAGGCTGTGTCGTCCGGGTCTGCGTGCGCGACACGATCGCCGCCGCCTTTCTGAAGCCGATGGGCAATGTTGGCCAGGTTGTGCCGATGCATTTGCCGATCACCAGCGACGACGCCGCGTTGCGCGTTGCGGTCGAAGGGGCCGATGCCGTCATCAACCTTGTTGGCATTCTCGCCGAAAGCGGCAAGCGGACGTTCCAGGCGCTGCATGCCGATGCGCCGACGCGCCTTGCCAAGATCGCCGCCGAAGCCGGCGTGCCGAAGTTCGTCCATGTCTCGGCACTGGGCGCTTCGCTCGAGTCCAAATCGTCCTATGCGCGTTCGAAGGCGGCGGGCGAGGCCGGCATCCGTGCCGCGTTCCCCAACGCCATTTTCTTCCGCCCGTCGATCGTGATCGGACCGGAGGACGGCTTCTTCAACCGCTTCGCGCAGCTCGCCAATTGGATGCCCGGCCTGCCGCTGATCGGCGGCGGCGAAACGCGCTTCCAGCCGGTTTATGTCGGCGATCTCGCCGACGGTATCGTCGCCGCCCTCGATAAGCCGGAAGCCGCCGGTAAGACCTACGAAGCGGTCGGCCCCACCGCCTACACGTTCCGTCAGTTGATGGAATACTTGCTGGCGGTGACGGGCAAGCATCGCGGCCTGATCCCGGTCGCGTGGCCGATCGCGGAGTTGCAAGCGGCGATTCTGGAATTGCTGCCGATCAAGTTGCTGACGCGCGATCAGGTGACGCTGCTGCGCAGCGACAACGTCGCGACGGGCGCACCCGCGCTGGAAGCGCTCGGCGTCAAGCCGCATGCGATGGAAGCGGTGGCGCCGACCTGGCTCGCCGCCTATCGCAAAGGCGGGCGCTTCGCGGCCAAGAACGCCTGAACGTGTTCAGTCGTTGCCGCGCCGGTTGAGCTCGTTCGTCAGCCTGTCGATGTCTTCGGACAAGCGGCGCGAAACCAAGCGCAGCATCTCGAACCCGAAGGCCGGATTCTGCAACGCCGTCAGTTCCATGTCGCGCTTGGTCATGCGCGCGAGCGTCACAGGTGTGACCGTGCGCGCGGTCAGCGAGCGCCGATGCGACGGC
>PVXE01000085.1 GCA_014444615.1 Tagaea sp. CACIAM 22H2
GGCCGACCACGCGGCATTTCTAGCGGCGAAAAACAATCGCGTCGGCACGACTGTCGGCGCAGCTTCGGGCGACTTTAGCTTGGGTGCGGCATTGCGCGGCGGCCATGCGGCAGGCATCGCCGCCGCGACCGATCTTGGTTTTACCAAAGCATCGGGCGACGCGCCGCGCGCCGACAACGAAGCCGCAAACGTGACCGCCTTCTGGCATGTGGGATCGTCGGCGAAGGCTTTCGTCGATTTCCAGCACGATGTGACCGTCGCGGATATCGAGTTGGCGCATCGCGAAGGTTATCGCGCGCCCGAACACGCTAAGCGCTACACCACGCTGGGCATGGCGACCGATCAGGGCAAGACTTCCGGCGTGATCGGCCACGCGATCCTGGCGCGATTGTCGGGGCAGAGCGAGGGGCCGGTGGGCACGCCCGCCGCACGATCGCCGAATTCGCCCGTCGCGATCGGCGCATTGGCGGGGCCGCATCGCGGCAAGCATTTCCGGCCTTACCGCCATCTCGCCGGGCATCGCTGGGCCGTCGATCACGGCGCCGTGATGGTTGAGACGGGCCAATGGTTGCGTCCGCAATACTTCCCGCTGCCGGGCGAGGCGGATTGGCTCCAATCCGTCACGCGAGAAGCGTTGGACGTACGTCAAAGCGTGGGCGTGTGCGACGTGTCCACGCTCGGCAAGATCGATGTGCAAGGCCCGGACGCCGGCGCGTTTCTCGATTTCGTCTACGCGAACACGTTCTCGACGTTGCCGGTCGGGCGCACGCGCTATGGCTTGATGCTGCGCGAGGACGGCTTCGTATTCGACGACGGCACGGCCGCGCGCCTGGCGCGGGATCATTTCATTGTCTCGACGACGACCGCCAATGCCGCGCGCGCGATGCAGCATCTCGAATTCTGCCATCAAGTGCTGCGCCCCGAATTGCACGTGACGCTCGCGTCGGTGACCGAGGCGTGGTCGCAATATGCCGTCGCCGGCCCCCAATCGCGGCGTTTGCTGCAAAGCCTGCTGGGCGATGCGATCGATCTGTCGAATGCGGCGTTCCCGTATCTCGCTTGCGCCGAAACGAAGCTCGGCGCGGCCACGATCCGGCTGTTCCGCGTTTCGTTCTCGGGCGAGTTGGCCTACGAGATCGCCGTGCCCGCGCAATACGGTGCATCACTGCTTGCGGCATTGATGAATTCGGGCGCAACACCCTATGGCACGGAAGCATTGGGCGTGTTGCGGGTCGAGAAGGGCCATGTCGCCGGCAACGAGATCAGCGGTCAAACGACGGCGGGCGATCTGGGGCTCGGTAAAATGCTCTCGACGAAGAAGGATTATATCGGCCGCACGATGGCGAAGCGGCCAGCGCTCGTCGCCGCCGATCGGCCCACACTTGTCGGCTTGAAACCGGTCGACATAACGCAGCGCCTGCGTGCGGGCGCGCATTTCCTGGCGCTCGGCGCGTCGGCAACGACCGCGAACGACGAAGGTTACGTTACGTCCGCGATCTATTCGCCGCATGTCGGATCGTGGATCGGGCTTGGCCTGTTGAAAGGTGGCGCGGCACGCATCGGGCAGAAAGTCCGCGCTTACGATCCGGTGCGCGGCGGCGATCTGGTCGTGGAGATCGTGTCGCCCGTCTTTGTCGATCCGGCGGGGGAGCGTCTGCGTGGCTGATCCGATCGTTCTGACGGCCGAAACCGTCTTCGCCGGCTTGCTGAAGCCGGCGGGCGATACGCGCGACCCGGGCGTGACCGTGCGCGAAGTCGCGGTTCCGCAGATCGCGTCGGTAATCGCGCGCGGCCCCATTCCAAGCTTGTTCGATGGTCCCAAACGGACGATGCGCGACGGCACGGAGTATCTCGGCATTGGGCCGGGCAAATGGCTCGCTTTCGGCGCGATCGCGCCGGATATCGCGTCGTCGGCCAGCGTGATCGACCAAAGCGGCGGCTATGGCGTGTTGGAGATTTCGGGGCGCGACGCCGTCGCGACGCTGGAAAAAGGGTTCGGCATAGATCTCCACCCGCGCGAGTTCGCACCCGATGCCGTCGCCGTCACCACCGTTGCGCATATGGGTGTGATATTGTGGCGCGGCGAGAACGATGCGTGGCGCGTCGCCGTGTTCCGCAGCAACGCGGCCTCGTTTTGGCGTTGGCTGGAAACGAGTGCCGCAGTATTCGGGATGCGGATTGTGGCGTATTAGTTTTTTAAGGACGAAGATGAGCGAACAATATCTGCTGACTCTGGCCTGCCCGAACCGTCCGGGCATCGTCGCCGCCGTTTCCACGCGCTTGTTCGAAGGCGGTTTCAATATCGGCGAGGCGAACCAATTCGACTCGACCGAAACCGACCGCTTCTATATGCGCGTGGCGTTCGATGCGGCCAGGCCGGACGCGTCGATCGACAAATTTCGTGCGGCGATGGCCGAACTCGCGGCCAAGTTCGACATGAAGTTCGATATCGTCGCGGGCTCGGCGCGCCCGAAGGTGATGCTGCTGGTCTCGAAATTCGATCATTGCCTCGCCGACATCCTCTATCGCTGGCGGATCGGCGAATTGCGGATGGAAATTTCGGGCATCGTCGCCAATCATCCGCGCGAGACCTATACGCATCACGATTTCGCCGGCATTCCGTTTCATCATTTGCCGGTGACGCGCGACAACAAGGCGGCGCAGGAAGCCGAGCTGTGGCGCCTGGTGCAGTCGACCGGCACCGATCTTGTCGTGCTCGCGCGCTACATGCAGGTGCTGTCGAACGACCTTGCGGCGAAATTGGCGGGACGCTGTATCAACATCCATCATTCCTTCCTGCCGGGCTTCAAGGGCGCCAAGCCCTATCACCAGGCGCATGCGCGCGGCGTGAAGCTGATCGGCGCCACGGCGCATTACGTGACCGCCGATCTCGACGAAGGCCCGATCATCGAGCAGGACGTCGAGCGCATCAGCCATCGCGATACGCCCGACGATTTGGTGCGCAAGGGCCGGGATATCGAGCGCCGCGTGCTGTCGCGCGCCATCGCTTGGCATATCGACCGGCGGGTGTTGATGGACGGCGCGAAAACGGTCGTTTTCGGAAATTGAGCCGCTACGCCGTCGCGGTCGGGCGGGCGAGGCGCTTTTCGATCCGGCTTTGCGCGACGGCGAGCAGCGTGTTGATCGCGAGATAGGCGAGCGCCACGGTCAGCAGAATTTCGAGCGATTTATACGTGCTGGCGATCAGCGCCACCGCTTCGCCGGTCAGTTCCGACACGGCGACGAGGCTGGCGAGCGTGCTGCCCTTGACCATCAATGTCATGTTGGAGACAAGCGGCGGCACCGCAACGACCATTGCTTGCGGCAGGATCACCTGGCGCAGCGTGTGATAGGGCGACAATCCCAGCGATTTCGCCGCGTCGATCTGGCCCACCGGCACGGCGCGCAAGCCCGCGCGCACGAACTCGAGATTGTAGCCCGTCGAGACGAGCGTGAGCCCGATGATCGCCGATGTCAGCGGCTCCAGATAGATCCCCAGCACGGGCAAGCCGTAATAGGTGAAAAAAAGCACGGTCAGCGCGGGTGTGGCGCGTGCGATCCAGGAATAGGCGGCGACGATCGCCGCCGCACGCGGCCATTTCGATTCCCGGATCACCGCGAGGGGTACCGCGAAGACGAGCGACAGCGCGATCGTGCTGAAGGCGACGAGCAGCGTGTAGCCGAAGCCGCGCAGCAAGATCGGTGCGTTGTCGAGGATGACGGTGAAATCCATCACGCCCTCGCGGCACGGCGCAGATAGTCGAAACGCCGGTTGAGCGCGAGATCGCCCAGCATCAGCAGGCTGCTCACACCCGCATAGAGCGCGAAGGCGAAGAAAATGAAGGTGAACGGCATATCGGTGACCGCGATCGCCTGCTTGGTCACGTGCATGATCTCCGACACAGCGATCGCCGACGCGATCGACATGCGCTTGAGCGCGCCGGTCGCGTAGGTCATCCAAGGTGTGAGCGCGATGCGGAACACCTGCGGCAGCACGACCTTCCGGATCGTCTGAAACTTCGTCAAACCCAGCGCCTGGGCTGCGTCGTATTGGCCGGCCGGTACCGATTTCAACGCCGCGCGGAAAACTTCGTAGTCGTAGACCATGCCGATTAGCGTGAAGCCGAGGATGGCCGAGCCGATCGGCCCCAGATCGATCTTGATCTGCGGCAGGCCCAAATAGCAGATCAGCAGGATGATCAATTCCGGCACGCCCCGGAAAAAACCAGCTGATCGCGGCGTAGACGGGGCCGAACTTACGTTCGGTCAACGCCATGGCAAGGCCCGCCGCCGCCGACAGGCTGGCGACGACGGCGAATAGCGCCAAGGTCAGCGCCGCCGCCTGGCCCAGTCGCGGCAGCCAGGCGGCGATGATGTCGAGCGTCAAGGCGGCTTACTTGACCGCCGACCAGCCCAGCGACGCGCCGAAGCGCTTCTTGATCATCGCGTCGAGCGTGCCGTCGGCGCGCCATTTGGCGATCAAGGCCTCGATCGCATCGGCCAGCGCCGGGTTTGCGGCATTGACGGCCACGCTCTGCGTGATCGTGTCGAGAACGTCGCTCATCACCGCGATGCCCTGCGTGCCTTGCGCGATCTGGTAATTGGGGCCGAGGAAGTCGTGCGCCATGAAGTCGATCCGGTTGTTGCGCAGATCGAGCAGCATTTCGGTGAAGCCGGGATATTCGCGCGTTTCGGTGACGCAGCCTTGGGGCAGCTTCTCCATCGCCGTCTTTTGGAACACGCCGCCCCGCACGCCGCCCATCCGCTTGCCGCACACGTCCTTCCACGCCGCGATGGCGCTGTCGGCGGCACGGCGCGTAATCGCCACGCCGTTGACGATATAGGGCGAGAGCAGGCGGAACTCCTTCGCCTCCAGCCGCTGCGGCGTGCGCGTGACGCCCGAGGCGACCACGTCGAAGCGCCCGGCGGTGAGGCCCGGCAGCAAACCGGCGAAGTCGAGCTGCACATAGCGCACCGGCAGGCCCAGTTCTTGGCCCACGCGGTTCATAAAATCGACGTCGAACCCATCGAGTTTGCCGGTCGCGTCGGTCAACGAAAATGGCGGGGCCGAGCCCGACGTCGCGACCGTAAGCGTGCCGGACTGAACGAGTTTGGCCTTCACGTCTTGCGCGTGGGCGGGGGCGGCAATCGCCAAAGCGGCGAGCATCAAACCGGCGAGAAGGCGCTTCATAAATCCTCCGAAAAGGTCATAGCCCGAGGCGAGATCGGCTATAGTCTGACTGTGTTCATTGCAGCGCACAAGGGTATGACCGGGTGATCCCCCTCCGTTTTTTGCTGAACTGGAAGTTTCAGGGCCCCAACGCGCCCTTTCTTTTGGCCGAAGATCGCGGCTGGTTGCGCGAAGCCGGCATCGCGGTCGAATTCGATATCGGCGAAGGCTCGGGCGCCATTCCGCCCGCTTTGGCGGCGGGAACCTGCGATGCCGGGTTCGGCGACTTCAATGCGTTGATCGAGTTGAAGGCCAAGAACCCGGATGCCGACGCGACGACGGTGTTCAACATCTATGCGCGTGCGCCGATGTGCGTCGTGTCGCTGGCCGGACGGCCGCTGACTTCGCCGGCACAATTGCCGGGCAAACGCTTGGGCTCGCCGCCCTTCGATACCGGGTTCAAGATGTTTCCGGCTTTCGCGAAGGCTGCCGGTATCGATCCCTCGACGGTCGAATTGGTGCCGAGCACGCCCGCCGAACGCGACCAGCGTTTGCTGTCGGGCGAGATCGACGGCGCGATGGGGTTCGATGCGACGATTATGTTCGCGATGCGCGCCCTCGGCCGCACGCCGGCGGAATTCTCGATCCTCTATTACGGCGATCACGGGCTGGACGTTTATTCCAGCGCGGTGATGGTCGCGCCGTCCTTCGCGCGCAAGCATCCGGAGGCGGTGAAGGGGCTGCTCGCGGCGATCAATCGCGCCTGGCTCGAATGTTTGCGCGATCCGGCAGCGGCCGTCGCTTCGGTGTTGGCGCGCGACAAGTCGCTCGATCCCGCGATCGTCGGCGACCATTTGCGCTGGGTGCTCGAACACCAAGTGCCGACCGAAGAAAGCCGGCGCCTCGGCCTTGGCGCGCTCGACCCGGTCCGCATCGCGCGCAATGTGACGCTGCTAAAGGACGCGTTCGGCTTGCCCGCATCGCCGGCGGCGGAGACGCTTTACGAGCCTGCGTTCCTGCCGCCGTTCGATGCACGCCGTCTTTAGGAAATGAACTGCTTCGCGTGGGCGTCGTAGGCGTCGTAGCCCAGCACTTCACGCAGTTTCTTGCCCGGCAAAGCGCTTGGCGCTTCGGCCGCACCCGAACCGATCGCGTCGAGCCCCGCCTGCATTCCCGCGATGGCCGGCGACAACATGCCGGTCGGATAGGTGCCGATCTTCAGGCCCAGCGCGGCGGCGTCCTTCTGCGACGGCGCGGCGCGCGGCTGGCCGGGTGTGAGCACCGAGAACGCTGGCGCCTTGCCCGACGCCGCGACCGCGCGGCGGATCTCCGCGTCGTCGGCGGGGGAGTCGAGAAAGGTGATATCCGCACCTTCGGCCACATACATCTCGATGCGTTTGACCGCTTCGTCGATGCCCAGTGTCGGGCGGCAATCGGTGCGCGCCATCACCAGAATGCTGCTTTCCTTCGCGGCGGCGACGGCAGCCCGGATTTTCATGCGCGCTTCTTCGAAGGGCAAGCAAGGCTTGCCGGCGGCGGTCAACGCGCGGGGCGTGAGCTTATCCTCGATCAGCACGGCGGCGGCACCCGCACGGCCATAGGCGGCAACGGTGCGCTGCACGTTCATCGCGTTGCCGTAGCCGTGGTCGCCGTCGGCGAGGATTAGCAGATCGGGGGCGGCGTTGCGCGCCTTGTTAAGCGCTTCGTACATCTCGCCGAAGCCGATCAGATCGAGATCGGGGCCGCCCAAGCAACTCGCCGCGACGCAGGAGCCCGACAAGAAGGCCGTCTTGAAGCCGCTTTTGGCTGTGAGCTTGGCGGTCAGCCCGTCCCAAATCGCGGGCATGACCACGAACCCCGGCTGGGCCAAATAGCTGCGCATCTTCTCGCCTGGCGTCATCGTCAACGTCTCCTCCGACTTGAATTTGTTGAAGGCAGATTAGACGATAGTTTCGTGCCGCGTCATGCGTTTATCGAAATTCGCCCATACGCCCTCGGCGCCGTGCCACGCGCCCTTCGTGGCGCCCTTCGAATATTCGGTCGCCCGCGCTTCGAAGAAATTGGCGTGTTCGACGCCGTTGAGGATTTCGCTGAGCCACGGCAGCGGGTGCTCGCCAATGCGATAGATCGTGGGAAGCCCAAGCTGCGACAGGCGCCAATCCGCGATGAAACGGATATAGCGCTTGATGTCGTCGGGCGTCATGCCGTCGACCGGGCCCATCTCGAAGGCGAGATCGATGAAGCGATCCTCGAGGCCGACGACGGTCTTGCAGCAATCGATGATGTCGTCGCGCACCGACGGCGTCAGACATTGCGTTTCGGCGGCGAAGGCGTGAAACAGCTTGATCATGCCTTCGCAATGCAAGCTTTCGTCGCGTACGGACCACGACACGATCTGCCCCATGCCGCGCATCTTGTTGCGGCGGGGAAAATTCAGCAGCATCGCGAAACTCGCAAAAAGCTGCAGCCCTTCGGTGAAGGCGCCGAACATCGCCAGTGTGCGGGCGATATCCGCGTCCGTCTCCACGCCGAAACGCTGCATATAGTCGTGCTTGTCCTTCATCGCCTTGTAGTCGGTGAAGGCGGCGAATTCGGAATCCGGCATGCCGATGGTTTCGAGCAGTAGCGCGTAAGCGGCGATATGCACGGTTTCGATATTGGAGAACGCCGCCAACATCATCTTGATTTCGGTCGGCCGGAAGACGCGCGAATAGCGCTCCATATAATTGTCGTTCACCTCGACGTCGGATTGGGTAAAGAAGCGGAAAATCTGGGTCAGCAGATTGCGCTCGGCGTCGGTCAGCTTCACCGCCCAATCCTTGCAGTCTTCGCCCAGCGGCACTTCCTCCGGCATCCAATGGACCTGCTGCTGGCGGCGCCAATAATCGATGGCCCAGGGATAGCGGAAGGGTTTGTAGCTGTGGCTGGGCGTCAGAAGGCCGGGCTTCGTCATGATCTTTTCCATCACTGGCACGCCAAGCATTCTTCGTAATCGGTCTTGGCCGAGAGCGTCGGGCCTTCGACTTTCGTTTCGGTCTGTCCCGCGATCGCGGCGCGCTGGATGGATTTGGAGCGGCAGTAATAAAGGCTCTTGAGCCCGCGCTCCCACGCCGTCCAATGCAGCATCATCAAATCCCATTTGTCGATGTCGCTGGGCAGATAAAGATTGATCGATTGGCCCTGGCAGATAAACGGCGTGCGATCGCCGGCAAGCTCGACGACCCAGCGCTGATCGATCTCGAACGCCGTGCGGAACACGGCTTTCTCGTCGTCGCTCAAGCCGTCGAGATGCGCGATCGAGCCTTCGTTTTCGAGGATCGATTTCCACACCGCGTCAGTGTCGAGCCCCTTCGACGCCAGCACGCGGCGCAGATGCGGATTCTTGACGGCGGTCGAGCCCGACAGGGTTTTATGCGTGTAGACATTCGCCGGGATCGGCTCGACGCACGCAGACACGCCGCCGCAGATGATGCTGATCGACGCCGTCGGCGCGATCGCCATTTTATGGCTGAAGCGTTCCATCACGCCGCGCTCGGCCGCATCGGGGCAGGGGCCGCGCTCATGCGCGAGCTTGACCGAGGCCGCGTCGGCCGCCCCGCGGATATGCTTGAACACGCGCATGTTCCACGCTTTGGCCATGGCGCTTTCGAACGGCACGCCTTGGGCTTGCAGGAAGGAATGGAAGCCCATGACGCCCAAGCCCACCGAGCGTTCGCGCATCGCGGAATAGCGCGCGCGATCCATGCTGCCGGGCGCGTTGTCGATGAAATCCTGCAACACGTTGTCGAGGAAGCGCATGACGTCCTCGACGAAGCGCGGTTCGACCGACCATTCGGCCCAGGTCTCGATATTGATCGAGGACAGGCAGCACACCGCCGTGCGGTCCTTGCCGAGATGGTCGGTGCCCGTCGCCAGCATGATCTCGCTGCACAGATTCGACTGACGGACCTTCAAGCCCAATTCGCGCTGATGCGGCGCAAGGCCGCGATTCACGGCATCGACGAACAGCAGATAGGGCTCGCCC
This sequence comes from Tagaea sp. CACIAM 22H2, assembly GCA_014444615.1. GTDB lineage: Bacteria > Pseudomonadota > Alphaproteobacteria > CACIAM-22H2 > CACIAM-22H2 > Tagaea. Next base: position 9,195 of record PVXE01000085.1, read on the forward strand.
GTCTGCAAGCGCAGTTCCAGGATTTTCTGCCACAGCAGACGCGCGTTCACTTTGCGCAAAACGGCGCCAGTCTTCGGGCTGCGCAGGCCGAACTCGGCGTCGTTGCGCACCGCCATCATGAATTCGTCGGTGATGTTGATGCCGTGATGGAGATTGAGGCTCTTGCGGTTGAAATCGCCGGACGGCTTGCGGATTTCGAGGAACTCCTCGATCTCCGGATGATGCACGTCGAGATAGACGGCGGCCGAGCCGCGCCGCAGCGAGCCTTGCGAGATCGCCAGCGTGAGCGAGTCCATTACGCGCAGGAACGGAATGATGCCGGAGGTCTGGCCCGAGCCCTTCACCGGTTCGCCGATCGAGCGCACGCCGCCCCAATAGGTGCCGATGCCGCCGCCGTTCGAGGCGAGGAACACGTTCTCGTTCCAGGTGCCGACGATGCCGTCGAGGGAGTCGTTCACCGAGTTGAGGAAACACGAAATCGGTAGGCCGCGCCCGGCACCGCCATTGCTGAGGATCGGTGTGGCCGGCATGAACCACAGCTTCGACATATAGTCGTAGAGCCGCTGCGCGTGGGCGGGGTCGTCGGCGTATTGGCGCGCCACGCGCGCGAACAGGTCCTGATAGGATTCGCCGGGCAGAAGATAACGATCGTTCAGTGTGTCCTTGCCGAACTCGGTCAGCAGCGCGTCGCGCGATCGGTCGATGCGCAAGCTCGGCGGCACCAGCGCCAATTGCGGGCGCGCGGGCATCACTTGCGTATGGCGAACGAAGCGGCCGGGACCGATCTCGAGGAGATTTTGCATTCTTCTTGCCCTTCAATCGTTGGACCGAAGGGCGGGGGAACGCAAAGGCGCGCATCGGGAATTCCGTGCGCGGCAATCGCGGCTTCCCGACGGCGCACCCCGGCCGAAGTCAAACCTACCGGCGACGGCAGGTCTCCTGGCTTGGCGGGTCTTCGCTCGGAGCCGAACCTTCCCGGTTGCCCAGTGGTTTCGATCGGCCGAACTCGCCGCTGACAGTTGCGGGGGCAGCGCCGGAATGACTACCGGACTTCCCTATTGTTCCCGTGCGGGAACCGTCGCCTGACAACATATAGCGCTTGGCGGGCTCGCGAAGTCAATAGGCTGTGTGCGTATACATGGGTAAACGGCTTCTGCTAAAGCAGACGCCTTACCGAATCAGGGAGTCGCCGAGATGAAAGTTCGCGCCGCCGTCGCTTGGGAAGCGGGCAAGCCGCTTGAAATCGAAACCGTCGATCTCGAAGGCCCGCGCGAGGGCGAAGTCCTGGTGGAAGTGAAGGCGACCGGCATCTGCCACACCGACAAATACACGCTGTCGGGTGCGGATCCCGAAGGTCTGTTCCCGGCGATTCTGGGGCATGAGGGTGCGGGCGTCGTCGTCGAAGTCGGCCCCGGCGTGAAGAGCCTGAAGAAGGACGATCATGTCATTCCGCTCTACACGCCCGAATGCCGCCAGTGCGAGTACTGCCTGTCGCGCAAAACAAATCTCTGCCAGGCGATCCGCACGACGCAGGGCAAGGGCTTGATGCCCGACGGCACCAGCCGCTTCTCCTGCCGCGGCAAAACGATCCATCACTATATGGGCACGTCGACTTTCGCGAATTACACGGTGCTGCCCGAAATCGCGCTGGCGAAGATCCGCCCCGACGCCCCGTTCGACAAGGTTTGCTATATCGGCTGCGGTGTAACGACTGGCATCGGTGCCGTCATCTACACCGCGCGCGTGCAGCCGGGTTCGCGCGTCGTCGTATTCGGCTTGGGCGGCATCGGCCTCAACGTCATTCAAGGCGCCAAGATGGTGGGTGCCGAGATGATCGTCGGCGTCGACATCAATCCGGGCCGCGAGAAGCTCGCGCGCAAATTCGGCCTGACGCATTTCGTCAATCCGAAGGACGTGAAAGGCGATATCGTCGGCCATTTGGTGGAACTCACCAAAGGCGGGGCCGACTACACGTTCGAATGCGTCGGCAACCCCACGCTGATGCGCCAGGCGCTGGAATGCTGCCACAAGGGCTGGGGCGTTTCGACGATCATCGGCGTGGCCGCCGCCGGTCAGGAAATCTCGACCCGGCCGTTCCAGCTCGTCACCGGCCGCGTATGGCAAGGCTCGG
>PVXE01000086.1 GCA_014444615.1 Tagaea sp. CACIAM 22H2
GTGCTGCGTGCCTACGCAGAGGTCTATGCCAGCGCCGATGGCAAGGAGAAGCTGATCAAGGACTTCGTCGCCGCCTGGGTCAAGGTGATGAACCTGGACCGTTTCGATCTGGCCTGAGCCTGAACGACTGATCCAGCGCCTGCTGCGTCAGTAAACCGCAACGCCTCCTTCGTGGAGGCGTTGTGCTTTTGCTTGACCGAACTTCGTGCCAGGCGGAGCATTGCACTCTGATCAGGCATGTAACAAGGAATACCGGCATGAAGGGCCATATCGAGGTCATCGACTATCTGAAGCATCTGCTCAAGGGTGAGCTGGCAGCTCGTGACCAGTACTTCATCCATTCGCGGCTATACGAGGACTGGGGCTTCAGCAAGCTCTACGAGCGCATCAATCACGAAATGGAAGAGGAAACCCAGCACGCCGATGCGCTGCTCAAGCGCATCATCTTCCTCGAGGGTGTGCCGGACATGGCACCCAATCCCTTCAAGTTCGGCCAGACCGTGCCCGAGGCGCTGAAGCTGGATCTGGCGCTGGAGTACGAAGTGCGCGCGGCCCTGAGCAAGGGCATCGAACTATGTGAGAAGCACCAGGATTATCAGACCCGCGACATCCTGCTGCTGCAACTGAAGGACACCGAGGAAGACCACGCCTACTGGCTGGAGATCCAGTTGCAACTGATCGACAAGCTGGGGCTGGAGAAGTACCTGCAGAGCCAGATGTGACTCGGCGTGTGCCGTACGCACCGACGCCAGGGTGGAGGAGCGCACGGTGCACCCTACGAGATCCGCCATGAAAGAGCCCCGCTGATGCGGGGCTCTTTCATTTCAGGCGCGGTCGCGCTCCAGTAGCGGCTTGAGGAAGTGACCGGTGTGGGAGGCCGGATTGGCTGCGACTTCTTCCGGGGTGCCGGTGGCGATGATCTGCCGCCTTGGAGCCGCCTTCCGGGCCGAGGTCGACCAGCCAGTCTGCGGTCTTGATCACATCCAGGTTGTGCTCGATCACCACCACGGTGTTGCCGTGGTCGCGCAGGCGGTGCAACACGTCGAGCAACTGCTGGATGTCGGCGAAGTGCAGGCCGGTGGTCGGCTCATCGAGGATGTACAGGGTCTTGCCGGTGTCGCGCTTGCTCAGCTCGCGGCTCAGCTTGACCCGCTGCGCCTCGCCCCCGGAGAGGTGGTCGCCGATTGCCCAAGCTTGATGTAGGACAGGCCGACGTCCATCAGCGTCTGCAGCTTGCGGGCGATGGCCGGCACGGCGTCGAAGAAGGCGCGGGCGTCCTCGATGGTCATGTCCAGCACTTCGGTGATGCTCTTGCCCTTGTACTTCACCTCCAGGGTTTCGCGGTTGTAGCGCTTGCCCTTGCACACGTCGCAGGGCACGTAGATGTCCGGCAAGAAGTGCATTTCCACCTTGATCACGCCGTCGCCCTGGCAGGCTTCGCAGCGCCCGCCTTTGACGTTGAACGAGAAACGCCCCGGCCCGTAGCCGCGCGCCTTGGCTTCCGGCAGACCGGCGAACCAGTCGCGGATCGGCGTGAAGGCGCCGGTATAGGTCGCGGGGTTGGAGCGCGGCGTGCGCCCGATCGGCGATTGGTCGATATCGATCACCTTGTCGAGATGATCGATGCCCAGGATCGTATCGTGCTCGCCCGCGATTTCGCGCGCACCCATCAAGCGGCGCGCCAGCGCCTTGTAGAGTGTTTCGATCACCAGCGTCGACTTGCCGCCGCCCGAAACGCCGGTGACGCAGACGAACGTGCCGAGCGGCATCTCGACCGAAACGTTTTTGAGGTTGTTGGCCTTGGCGCCCTTGACCGTCAGTTTCTGGCCCTTATGGCCCGCACGGCGCTGTTTCGGGATCGCGATCTGATCGAATCCGGCGAGATAGCGGCCCGTGGTGCTGTTGGGATTGGCGATGATCTGCGCGGGCGTGCCTTGCGCGATGATCTTGCCGCCATGCACGCCGGCACCCGGGCCCATATCGACCACCCAATCGGCGGTACGGATCGCATCCTCGTCGTGTTCGACGACGATCACCGTGTTGCCGAGATCGCGCAAGCGCTTGAGGGTTTCAAGCAGGCGGTCGTTGTCGCGCTGATGCAAACCGATCGACGGCTCGTCGAGCACGTAGAGAACGCCGGTCAGGCCCGAGCCGATCTGCGAGGCCAAGCGGATGCGCTGGCTTTCGCCGCCCGAGAGCGTGCCCGAGGCGCGGGCGAGGGTGAGATATTCAAGCCCCACATCGACCAGGAAGCCGAGCCGCGCGTTGATCTCCTTCAAGATGCGGATGGCGATCTCGTTCTGCTTCTTGGTGAGCTGCGGCGTCAGTTTCTTGAACCAATTGGCCGCTTCGTCGATCGCGAATTGGCAGACTTCGCTGATATGCAGGCCGCCGATTTTGACGGCGAGGGCTTCGGGCTTCAGACGATGGCCGCCGCACGCCTCGCAAGGCCGCGCCGATTGGAAGCGCGACAGCTCTTCCTTCGTCCAGGCGCTGTCGGTCTCGCGATAGCGGCGCTCGAGATTGGGAACCACGCCTTCGAAGGGCTTGGTCGTCTTGTAGTCGCGCAAGCCGTCGGAATAGACCATCGTTACGGCTTCTTCGCCCGAGCCGTGGAGGATGACGTTGCGCGCCTTGGCGGGCAGCTTCTCCCACGGCGTGTCGAGATCGATTTTCAGATGCTTGGCGAGGCTCGCCAGCGTCTGGGCGTAATACTTGTTGCTGTCGGTCGCCCAGGGCGCGATCGCGCCGCCGTTGAGCGACAACAAGCCGTTGGGCGCGACCAGCTCGGGATCGAAATATTGTTTTTCGCCCAAACCGTCGCATGACGGGCACGCGCCGAACGGGTTGTTGAACGAGAAGAGGCGCGGCTCGATCTCCGAAATCGTGAAGCCGGAAACCGGGCAGGCGAATTTGGAGCTGAACACCGTGCGCTCGCCATTGTCGGCGTTTTCGGCGAACAGCAAACCGTCGGCGAGGTTCAGGGCGGTTTCGATCGAGTCAGCCAGGCGCGGGCCCAGATCGGACTTCACGACCAGGCGATCGACCACGATTTCGATATCGTGTTTGCGCTTCTTGTCGAGCGCAGGGACCGCGTCGATTTCGTAAAGCTTGCCGTCGACCTTGGCGCGCTGGAAACCCTTCTTCTGATATTCGGCGAGTTCCTTGCGATACTCGCCCTTCCGGCCGCGCACGACGGGGGCCAGAAGGTAAAGCCGCGTGCCGTCCGGCATCGCGAGGATGCGGTCGACCATCTGCGTCACGGTCTGGCTTTCGATCGGCAGACCGGTCGCGGGCGAATAGGGCACGCCGACGCGCGCAAACAGCAGGCGCAGATAGTCGTAGATCTCGGTAACCGTGCCGACGGTCGAGCGCGGATTGCGGCTGGTCGTCTTCTGCTCGATCGAAATCGCGGGCGACAAGCCTTCGATGGAGTCCACGTCGGGCTTGCTCATCAGTTCCAGGAACTGGCGCGCATAGGCCGACAGGCTTTCCACGTAGCGGCGCTGGCCCTCGGCATAGATCGTGTCGAAGGCGAGCGAGGATTTGCCCGAGCCCGACAGGCCGGTGATGACGACCAAAGAGTCGCGCGGCAGATCGACGTCGACGCCTTTGAGATTGTGTTCGCGCGCACCCCGGACGGCGATGCGCGGGCCTTCGAACAGGGCGCCCAGAGCGGCGCCGGATGCGGATTTGTTGGACATTCGGGCGTGAATATAGGGCGTGGGTGAAGGGTTTTCGACGGGCCCGAAACGGTCGGGTTGTGGATTGTTTTCGGCCTTGCGCTCGCGCGACGCGGGTGCGAACTTCCCGCTTCGTTCTATCGGGGAGTCGCACGCATGGCCGGATCCGTCAACAAAGTCATTCTCATCGGCAATCTCGGGCGCGATCCCGAGGTGCGCACGATGAACAACGGCGGCAAGGTCGTGAACCTGTCGGTCGCGACGTCGGAAACCTGGCGCGACAAGAATTCGGGCGAGCGCCAGGAAAAGACCGAGTGGCACCGGGTCGTCATCTTCAATGAAAAACTCGGCGAGGTCGCGGAGCGTTTCCTGAAGAAAGGCTCCAAGGTCTATGTCGAAGGGGCCCTCCAGACCCGTAAATGGACCGACCAGTCGGGCACCGAGAAATACTCGACCGAAGTGGTTCTCCAGCGCTTCCGCGGCGAGCTGACGATGCTCGACGGCAAGGGCGGCGGCGGGGGTGGTGCCGGCGGCGGCGATGATTACGGCGACGATTACGGCGGGGGCGGCGGCGGCAATGGCGGCGGCGGTCGTTCGTCGGGCGGCGGCGGCGGGCGCAAACCTTCCGGCCCGATCGACGACGATATTCCGTTCTGATCGCTCGATATGCCCTTCATCAATATCAAGATGACGGCCGGCGCGACGAAGGAACAGAAGTCGCAGATCGTGCGCGAATTCACCGATACACTGGTGCGCGTGCTGGGCAAGAACCCGCAGAACACGCATATCGTGATCGACGAGGTCGAGCGCGAGAATTGGGGCCATGCGGGCATTCTGGTGAGCGACCGCCCCAAGGCTTGATCGCTCGATTCCGAATCGAAAACGGGCCTCGATTGCAGCGCAATCGGGGTCTTGTTTTTATCCCCAATCGGCGGCCGAATTCGCGCGTTTTTTCAGTTGGTTATGTGCCGGTTTTCGACGTTGTGAGCGCATGTTGCGATTGCTAGACTCTGCGCTCGTTTTTGCCCTCGTTTTGTAGACTGGCCCGTGACCGAAACAGCGCCTCCCAACGTTCCCGGCCCGACCGATATTTCGCCCGTCTCCATCGAAGAGGAGATGAAGCGCAGCTATCTCGATTACGCGATGAGCGTGATCGTCAGCCGCGCTTTGCCCGACGCGCGCGACGGTTTGAAGCCCGTGCATCGGCGCATCCTGTTCGCGATGCAGGAGGCGGGTTACGACTGGAACCGCCCGTATCGCAAATCGGCCCGCGTGGTCGGCGACGTGATGGGTAAATATCACCCGCACGGCGACAGCGCGATTTACGAATCTATGGTCCGTATGGCCCAGGATTTCTCGATGCGGCTGATGCTGATCGACGGCCAGGGCAATTTCGGCTCGATGGACGGCGATCCGGCGGCGGCGATGCGCTACACCGAAGCGCGCCTCACGAAGGTCGCATCGCTGATGCTCGCGGACCTCGAGAAGGACACCGTCGACTTCCAGCCCAACTACGACGACAGCTCGCAGGAGCCCACGGTCGTCCCGGCCGTGTTCCCGAATTTGCTGGTCAATGGCGGCTCGGGCATCGCCGTGGGCATGGCGACGAACATCCCGCCGCATAATCTTGGCGAAGTGATCGACGCGTGCTGCGCCTATCTCGACGATCCGGCGATCTCGCTCGACAAACTGATCGAACTTGTTCCCGGTCCCGATTTTCCGACCGGCGGCATCGTGCTGGGGCGCGGCGGTATTCGCGAAGCCTATCGTACCGGCCGCGGCTCGGTCATCGTGCGCGGCCGCGCGAATGTGGAGGAGATCCGCAAGGACCGCGAGGCGATCGTCTTCACCGAAATTCCCTACCAGCAGAACAAGGCGCGTCTGCTGGAGCGCATCGCCGAATGCGTGAACGAGAAGATCATCGAAGGCATTTCCGATCTGCGCGACGAGTCCGATCGTGACGGCGTGCGCGTGGTGATCGAGCTGAAGCGCGACGCGAACGCGGAGATCGTGCTCAACCAGCTCTACAAATACACGGGCCTGCAGACCAGCTTCAGCTTCAACATGCTCGCCCTCAACCGAGGCAAGCCGGAGCTGATGGGCCTGAAGGAGCTGATCCAGGCCTTCGTCGAGTTCCGCGAAGAAGTCATTACGAGGAGAACTCGTTTTGAACTTCGCGAGGCGCGCAAGCGCGCGCATATCTTGATCGGCCTCGCGGTCGCGGTCGTCAATCTCGATCCGGTGATCGAACTCATCCGCAAATCGCCCGATCCGGTCGTGGCGCGCGAACGCTTGTTGGAACGCGACTGGCCGGTCGCCGATATTGCGTCTTATATCGAATTGGTCGGCGAACCTGGCCGGGGCGTGATCGACGGCACCTACAAGCTGTCGGAAGAACAGGCGCGCGCGATCCTGGAATTGCGCTTGCAACGCCTGACCGGGTTGGAACGCGACAAGATCCTCGGCGAGTTGAAGGAAATCGTCGACAAGATCGCCGATTTCCTCGACATCCTCGCCTCGCGCGCGCGCCTCTATTCGATCCTAAAGGCCGAACTGATCGCGATCCGCGAGGAATTCGCCGACAAGCGCCGCACGACCTTCGAGGAAGGCGACGGCGACCAGGATATCGAAGACCTGATCGCGCCCGAAGATATGGTCGTGACGGTCACCCATGCCGGCTACATCAAGCGCACGCCGCTTTCCGCCTATCGTGCGCAACGGCGCGGCGGCAAGGGCCGCGCCGGCATGGCGACGCGCGAGGAGGATTTCGTCAGTCAGGTCTTCGTGGCGAACACGCACGACCCGGTGCTGTTCTTCACGAATAAAGGGCTTGTTTTCCGGCTGAAATGCCATCGCTTGCCGCTGGGCAACCCGCAAGCGCGCGGCAAGCCGATGATCCAGCTTCTGCCGCTGGCGGATGGCGAAACGATCGCGACCGTGCTGCCCTTGCCGCGCGACGAAACGCTGTGGAGCAGCCTAAACATCATGTTCGCCACGTCGGCGGGCAACGTGCGCCGCAACGCGCTGTCGGATTTCGAGAACATCATGGCGAAGGGCAAGATCGCCATGAAGCTGGAGGAAGACGGCGAACGCTTGGTCGCGGTGCAGCCTTGCACCGAAAGCCAGGACGTCGTGCTGGCCACGCGCTTGGGCAAGTGCATTCGCTTCCCCGTCACCGATGTGCGCGTCTTCGCCAGCCGCAATTCGACCGGCGTGCGCGGCCAGAAACTGGCGTCGGGCGACGAGATCATTTCGATGACGATGCTGCGCCATATCGAACTCGATACGGCCGAGCGCGAGGCCTATCTGAAAATGGCCCGCGCGCGCCGCGGCGGGGCGGAAGATGCGGCCGAGGCGGTTGCGCCCGACGACGGCGAGGCGGCGGCGGCGCAGGCCGTGACGCTCAGCGAAGAGCGTTACGCCGAGCTGGCGCAGGCCGAGGAATTCCTGCTGGCGATCACCAGCAAGGGGTTCGGCAAGCGCAGCTCGTCCTACGAATACCGTCAGACCGGGCGCGGCGGCTCGGGCATCGCCAATATCGAGCTGACCGAGAAGAACGGCGACGTCGTCGCGTCCTTCCCGGTCGCCGAAGGCGATCAATTGATGATCGTGTCGGATGCCGGCACGCTGATCCGCACGCCGATCGACGATATCCGCATCGCGCGCCGTCAAACCCAGGGCGTCACCGTGTTCCGCGTGGGCGAGGGCGAGCGCGTCGTTTCCGTGGCCCGTCTGGGCGATCTCGGCGGCGACGACGCGAATGGCGAGGCGGCGGTCGACGCCGGCGGCGGTGTCGAGGGGAGCGACGGCAAATGAGCAAGCGCATCGGGATCTATCCCGGCACCTTCGATCCGGCGACCAACGGCCATCTGGACATCATCCATCGCGGCACGGCGCTGGTCGACCGGCTGATCGTCGGCGTCGCGGTCAATCCCGGCAAGGGCCCGTTGTTCACGCTGGACGAGCGCGTGGCGCTGGTGAAACGCGAGGTCGCGGCGCTGCCGCTGTCGGAAGCCGCGCGTATCGAAGTGGTGCCGTTCGAAAGCCTTCTGATGCAGTTCGCCGAGAAAGTCGGCGCGACCATCATTCTGCGCGGGTTACGCGCTGTTTCGGATTTCGAGTACGAGTTCCAGATGGCGGGAATGAACAAGCGCCTGGGACCGGATGTCGAGACGGTGTTCTTGATGGCCTCGGAAAGCCAGCAATTCATCTCCTCGCGCTTCGTCAAGGAAGTGGCGCGTTTGGGCGGCGATATTTCGCACTTCGTTTCGCCCAGGACGGCTGCCGCCGTGCGCGCCAAGCTCGCGGGGCAGCCGATCGACGCCGAAACACCGACGATCCCCACACTCGCGCCGCGCGCGCCTCTCTAAAGCGGGCGCCTCAGCCCAGCAGCAGCTTGGGCAGCCACAACGTCAGCGCCGGAATATAGGTCACCAGCCCGAGCACGATCAGCATCGGGATGTAGAAAACCATGATCGATTTGGAGACCTGCTCCATCGTGACCTTGCCGATGGCGCACCCCACGGCGAGTGTGGGCCCGACCGGCGGCGTGATCAGGCCGATCCCCAGATTGAAGATCATGATGATCCCGAAATGCACGGGGTCGATGCCGAATTTCGCGATGATCGGCAGGAAAATCGGCGTGCAGATCAGCAGCATCGGCGCCAGATCCATGAACGTGCCCAGCAGCAGCAGCAGCAAGTTCATGTAGAGAAGGAATGTGTATTTGTCCGACGAGATCGCGACGAAGAACTCCGTCGCCTTCGCGGGAATGCGCATCAGCGTCATCATATAGGCGAAGGCGACCGAGAAGCCGATCATGATCATGACCATGCCGACGGTGCGCACGACGCGGCCGATCAGATGCGGCAATTCGCGGATTTTGTAGTCGCGATAGATGAACACCGTGACCAGGAACGCCCAAATACAGGCGACAGCGGCCGATTCCGTGGGCGTGAAGACGCCCGACAGGATGCCGCCCAGGATGATGATCATGGTCACGAGGCCCCACACAGCCTCGTAGGCGATGCGGCCCGCCTGGCGCAGCGAAATGACCTCGCCCTTCGGGTAGTTGCCGCGATGGGCGATGATCAGGCACAGGATCATCAGCGACGCGCCGAGCAGCAAGCCGGGTATCACGCCCGCCATGAACAGATGCGCGACCGACACCGAGCCGCCCGCCGCCAACGAATAGATCACCATATTGTGCGAGGGCGGGATCAGCAGCGGCTGCAGCGCACCCGAGATGGTGACGTTGACAGCGAACAGGCGCGGATAGCCTTGCTTGACCATTTGCGGGATCATCACCGAGCCGATGGACGCGGTGTCGGCGACGGACGAGCCCGAAATGCAGCCGAACATCGTGGACGCCAGGATGTTCACCAGCGCCAAGCCGCCGCGGATGAAGCCCACGAATATCTTGGCGAGGTTGACGATGCGCGCCGCCATGCCGCCCTCGGCCATGATGGCGCCCGCCAGGATGAAGAACGGGATGGCGAGAAGGGGGAAGTCGTCCATGCCGTCGGACGTCTTCAGCGCGATCGCCTCCAGCGGTATGTCCATCCACAAGGCGGCGCAGATCGCCGACAGGCCCAACGCATAGGCGACGGGCACGCCCATGAAGCAGAAAACGACGAAGCCGCCGAGCAATACGAGCGCGTCCATACTGTGCTGTCCCCGGTGTTATTCGGTCGAAACGGTTTCGCGCGGGTCGTCTTCGACCTCGATCGCGGGGAAAAAATCGCCCTTCAGCACGCGCTCGATCACCAGCAGCGCCGTGACGGCGCCCGCGATCGGCACGGGCAGATAGGAAACGCCGACCGACATGATCGGGAATTCGGCGATGCTCTGGTACCAGGTCGTCTGCACCAGCTTGATGCCGTACCAGAGCAGGAACAGCCCGGTCGTCAGCATGCAAAGCTCGACCGCCAGACCGAGCGCGTATTTGGCGCGGCCGCGCAGCAGATCGGGAACGACGTTGACGCCGATATGGCGGTGTTCCCGATAGCAGATCAGCGCCGACAGGAACGACAGCCAGATCATCATCAGGATGGCGAGCGGCTCGGGCCACGACGACGCGCTGTTGAGCACGTAGCGCGTGAACACGCCCCACGGAATGATCAAAGTGATGACGATAAGGGCGGCACCCGCGAGAAACACGCTCGCCCTGTGTAGCGCGTCCATCGCGCGGAAATAGGTCTGACGCATCGTGTCGGGCCGCCGGTCGCGAATTGAGGTCGGGAAGGGGATCGGTCCGGCGGCACTCGGCCGCCGGACCTTCCGTGGCGGACGTTCTTAGTTGACGGCCTGGATCCGGTCGATCAGCGCCTTGTGCTGACCGGCGTATTTGTCCCACACGGGACGCACCGCGTCCTGGAACTCCTTCTTGTTGGGCACGTCGTTGATGATAACGCCGGCGGCGACCATTTTGCGGGTCGCTTCCTTCTCGGCCTCGTACCACAGCGCGCGCTGTTCGAGCTGGGCTTCCTTGGACAGACGGCCGATCAATGCGCGATCGTCGGCCGACAGCGAGTTCCACTGGCGCTTCGAGAAGACCAGGATTTCCGGGATCATCAAGTGCTGGGTCCGCGAGAAATACCTGGCGTAGCGGTAGTGTTGACCGCTGTCGTAGCTGGGTTCGTTGTTTTCCGCGCCGTCGACCACGCCGGTTTGCATGGCGTTGATCAGCTGGTCGAAGCCCATCGCCACGCCATTGCCGCCCAGGGCGTTCATCGTATCGACGAACAGCGGGTTGCCCATCATGCGGATCTTGAGACCCTTGAGGTCGGAGACCTGGGTGATCGGGCGCTTGGAGTTGTAGACCGAGCGCGTGCCGGCGTTCATCCAGCACAGGCCGATCAGATTGGCCGTGGGATGATCCGACAGCTTCTGCATGATCTCGGTGCCGATCGGGCCGTCGATCACCTTCTCCATATGCGCGGCGTCGCGGAAGACGAAGGGCAGGTTGAAGACGTTCATTTCCGGCACCAGCGGGCCCATCGGGCCGACCGAGATGCGCGCGATATGCAGCGCGCCGACCTGGGCCTGCTCGATCATTTCCTTTTCGCCGCCGAGCTGCATCGACGGATACATCTCGATCGAAATGCGGCCGTTGGTGGCGGCTTCGAGCTTCTTGCCCATGCGCACGACGGCTTCGACCGTCGGATAGCCGAGCGGATGGACGTCCGTGGCCTTCAGCACCAGTTTGGATTGGGCGCGGACCGGACCGGTCGCGGCGACGATCGCCGACGCGGCGGCGGCCGTCATGAATTGGCGGCGTTTCATATTGGTATCTCCTCCCTGTGACCGGACAGGTTCATCCCGCCGGCCGGTTATCGAGCACGTGGCGCGTATTCGTTACGTCGTACTTTT
>PVXE01000087.1 GCA_014444615.1 Tagaea sp. CACIAM 22H2
CGACACGGTCGAGGAAGCGCACGAGACGCGCCGCAGCCGCCGTCCGCAGCGCCACTACAAGATCCAGGAAGTGATCAAGCGCCGCCAGGTGCTGCTCGTCCAGGTCGTGAAGGAAGAGCGCGGCACCAAGGGTGCGGCGCTCACCACCTATCTCTCGCTCGCCGGCCGCTATTGCGTGCTGATGCCCAATACCGAGCGCGGCGGCGGCATCTCGCGCCGCATCACCTCGCAGCAGGACCGCAAGCGCCTCAAGAGCCTGATCGAGGAGCTCGACATGCCCGAAGGCATGGCGGTGATCCTGCGCACTGCGGGGATGGAGCGCGACACGTCCGACATCCGGCGCGACTACGAATACCTCATGCGTCTGTGGGAGGAGATCCGCGACCTTACCTTGCGCTCCTCCGCGCCCGCCTTGATCTACGAGGAAGGCACGCTGTTGAAGCGCGCCATGCGCGACATCTATTCGGCCGACGTCGACGAGATTCTGGTCGAAGGCAAGGCCGGCTATGAAGGTGCGAAATCCTTCATGTCGATGCTGATGCCCTCGGACATCGCCAAGATCCGCCTTTACGAGGACCGCACGGCGCCGCTGTTCCAGCGCTTCCAGGTCGAGAACGAGCTCGACGAGATGCACCAGCCCACGGTGCGCCTCAAATCGGGCGGCTATATCGTCATCAACTCGACCGAAGCCTTGGTCGCGATCGACGTCAACTCGGGTCGCGCCACGCGCGAGCGCCATATCGACGAGACCGCGTACAAGACCAATCTCGAAGCCGCCGACGAAGTCGCGCGCCAGCTGCGCTTGCGCGATCTCGCGGGTCTGATCGTCATCGACTTCATCGACATGGACGACCATCGCCATCAGGCGGCGGTCGAACGCCGTCTGAAGGAAGCGATGAAGTCGGATCGCGCGCGCATCCAGATCGGGCGCATCTCGGCCTTCGGCCTGCTGGAGCTGTCGCGCCAGCGCCTGCGCCCGTCGATCGCGGAAATGAGCTTCGAGGTCTGCCCGCATTGCCAGGGCACCGGCCGCATCCGCTCGACCGAGTCCACCGGCCTGCACGTGCTGCGCGGGATCGAGGAGGAAATCTCTAAGTCGCGCAACACGGGCGAGTTCGTCGTCCATGTGCCCGCTTCCGTGGCGCTCTACATCTTCAATCACAAGCGCGGCGCGCTGGCGGATATCGAAAACCGCCACGGCGTGCGCTTGACGTTCCAGGCCGACGACAAGCTGATCCCGCCCGCCTATCGCGTGGAGCGCGTGCGCGCCAAGCAAGGCGGCGAAGCGGGCCCCGCCCCCATCCGCCATGTCGAGGATTTCACGCCCAGCGAGCCGCCGGTTCGCGAGCGCGAGGAATATGCCGACGCGCGCCATGACGGCGAGGAAAGCGGCGAACGCGAGTTCAACCGCCGCGAGGGCCGTAACGAAGGCCGCAACGAGAATCGCGACGAAGGCCCGGACGGCGAACGCCGCGGCCGCCGCCGCCGCCGTCGCGGTCGCGATCGCGATCGCGGCGATCGTCCGCAATTCGCCGCCAACGGCGAAGCGCCGCAAATGGGCGGCGAGCCCGACGCGCTGCAGACGCCCGCCGGCGATGCGCCGACGGAAGCCGCACCGATGGATCTCGTTCCCGGCGGCACCGAAGCGCATCGCCCGCGCGAACCGCGCCCGGTTCCGCATGGCGCCAATCCCAACGGTGAAGGCGGCGAAAATGGCGAAGGCGAAGATTCGCGCCGTCGTCGTCGTCGCGGCCGTCGCGGCGGCCGCCGCCGTCGCGGCGAAGGCGGCGAACCGATGGAAGCCGGCGCGCCGCAAGCGGCGGAAGGCCAAGCGCCCGAGGCCGGTAACGGCAACGTCGCGGCCCCGCCTGCGGAAACCTATGCGCCAGCCCCCTATCGCGTGCCCGGCCCCGGCGACGATCTCGACCGGCCCGGCTTCGCCTCGGCCCCGCCGCCGCCGCGCGTCGCGGGCCCCGGCGATGCGCATGACTGGCCGTGGAACCGCCGCGTCGATCAGCCCGCCCCGGCGGTCAACGTCGCGGCCCCTGTCGCTGCACCGGCACCGATCGTGGCGGAAACCAAGCCGGAAGAACCGGCGGCGCAAGCCGCACCGGTGACACCGACGCCAGCCGCCGAGCCTGCGGCTCCGCCGCCGCCCGAAGACGATCCCAACAAGCCCAAGCGTCGCGGCTGGTGGAATCGCCTGACGGGCTAAGGCTCGCCAAGGTCAAAGAAGAAGGGCGCCGGACTTCGTACCGGCGCCCTTTTTATTTCCGCCAGGCTTTGAGGCGGGCGGCCGCCTCCTGCATATCGGCGAAAGTGCCGGCGAAGGAAAAGCGCATCGTGCGATGGCCGCGCAGCGGATCGAAATCCTTGCCCGGTGTCGCCGCCACGCCCGCTTCGTCGAGCATGCGGCGGCAGAATTCGGCGCTGTCGTTGGTCATGTGGCCGACATCGCAATAAAGATAGAAGGCGCCATCGGGTGGTGCAAATTCCGCGAAGCCCGCCTTGGGCAACTCGGCGAGCAGATAATCGCGATTGGCGCGGTAGTTGCGCACATGCGATTCCAATTCCTCGGTCGCGTCGAACGCGGCGATCGCCGCGTGCTGGGCGAGCGTGGGCGGCGAGATGAACAGATTCTGCGCGAGGCATTCGACCGCGCGCACCAGATCGGGCGGCACGATCAGCCAGCCCAAGCGCCAGCCGGTCATCGAGAAATATTTCGAGAAGCTGTTCACGACGAACATGTCGTCGCCGTAGCTCAGCGCCGTCTGCGTCTGCGCGCGGTTCTCGTAGACCACGCCGTGATAGATCTCGTCGGAGACGAGGCGAATGCCTTTCTTGCGGCAGGTCTCGACCAGGGCTTTGAGATCGCCGGGCGCGAGCATCGAACCCGTCGGGTTCGCGGGGCTCGCCACGATCAACCCCGCCAGCGTTTCGTCGAGCGAAGCCGGATCGGGCTGGAACTTGGTACGCGCTTCGGCGGCCAAGCCCACCGGCACGCAATCGAGCGCCTTCAAAATATTACGATAGGCGGGATAACCCGGATCGGCGAGCGCCACCCGGTCGCCCGCATCGAACGCGGCAAGGAAAGCGAGCAGGAACGCGCCCGACGAGCCGACGGTCACGCAAACGCGTTCCCACGGCAGATCGATGCCGTACCAATTCTTGTAGTGCCGCGCGATCGCTTGGCGCAGCTCGGGAATGCCCAGCGCCAGCGTGTAGCCGAGCTTGTCGTTGTCGATCGCGCGCTTGGCCGCTTCGCGCACCAAACGCGGGGCGGGCGTGCCGGGCTGGCCGACCTCGAGATGGACGGATTTGCCCGACGCATCCTTGGCGGCGGCATCGCGCGCGGCGGCCGCGCGCATCACGTCCATGACGATGAAGGGTGCTACATCCGCGCGCTTGGCGATTTTATGCGCCATGTCAGTTGGAACCGATCGCGAGACCTGCACCGCGCCGATCGGTTTCGATCCGGCACGTGCGGCCTTCGGCGATCAAACCGCCGGGGCAGTGGATCGCCTGTACGCGCGCGGCTTCTCCGTTCGCGGGCAAATTCGCGCGCGGCGCTTCGATCGATCCCGCCAAGGCTTCCCGGCCCTGCAACGTATCGAGTGCTGCGCGCGCCAAAGCCAAAGGTGCGGCCGCCCCGCCGGACGCCGCGCCGACGAAAGTCACGTCGTTGCGTTCGCGCAGCGCGATCGCCAAGGTCAGCCAGCGCGTATCGGGCCCGCCCACGCGCGGTGCGGGCGCCAGCGGAAACCCCGTGCCTTGCGGCAGCTTGGCGATGCCGAACGGCGTGAAGCCGGTCAGCGCGCAAGCGACCGCGCCGCCGTCGCGATCGACGATCGCGAAGCTCGTCCCCGCCGCCGTATCGGGTTCGGACGCGAATTCGCCGCCGGCGCCCGCCAAGCCGCGAATGCGCGCGGGATTCATCGCTTCGCCCATCGGCATGCTCGACGACAGATCGGCTTGCAGCCATTGCGCCCGGTCGCGCGACGCCGCGGCGGCGGTCGACACCAGCAGCGGCAAGCGCGCGTCGGGCGCCGTCGCCCGCCAGCGCTGCTCGAGCGCGCCGAAGATTTGTCCCGCCGCCAGCGCGCCGGACGCCGGCGTCGTGCCGACGAACAGATCGTTGCTCTCGCCCACCCGAATCGATGGCTGGATTTGCGCCATGCCCGACGCCAATTCCGCCGCCGTCAAACGGATACCCGCGCCGTTGACCGACTGCACCATCTCGCGCGCGTATTGCCCGTTGTGCAGATCGCCGGGGCCGCGGCTGCGCAGCACGCCCAGCGCCGCCGCCATTTGCGGCTGGACCATGCGCTCGCCCTCCGCGATCGGCCTTCCCTGCGGCAGGAAGATCGCGCGCAAACCCGGATCGGCGGCCAGTCGTTGCGCGTTCGCCGCGACGTCGATGGCAAGGGCGCGCGTCGCCTCCGTTCCGTTGCGCGCGAAACTTTCGGCGGGGCTGACGACCTGTTCCCAGCGCAACCGGCCGTAACGCGCATGCAGCGCGAAAAGCCCGCGCGGAATACCCGGCGTGGCGATCTCGGAATCCGCGCGCGCCGCGATCGCGGGGAAGGAGATCGATTCCACTGTGCGCGTGCGCGCACTGCCGGTCACGACCAGGCAGAATCCACCGCCGCCCAGCGGCGCCTGGCTCGGCAAGGTCACGGTCAGCGTCAACGCCGCCGCGACGGCCGCGTCGGTCGCCGTCCCGCCCGCGGACAGGATATCGCGCGCCACCAATGCCGCGCGCGGCTCGGCCAAAGATGCGCCGCCCAAAAAGCCGCGCACCGATCCGACCACACCCAGATCCTCGGTCTTCGTGCCGCCCATCCCCAGCCACGAGCAGCCCGACAAAGCCAAGCCGGACGCGAGCAAGCCCGCCATGAAAAGGCCGCGCTTGGGCGATTGATTTGCCGTGCCGGTGGCCCTAGCTTGGGTCGGCACGCCGTGCGTCGGGCTTGAAAACATGATCATGCGATTGAAACTGCTCGATTATACGAAATTCTTGCGGGCCGCCGGAAAAGCGGGCCTCGCGGGCGTTATCGCTCTTTCGGCCGCACTCTGGCAACCCCCGCCGGCGGCCGCGCAAACCCAGCAGCGCATTCAGTTCATCCGCGATGCGGAAACGGAAACGATCATCCGCGCCTATGCCGCGCCGATTTTCCGCGCCGCCGGCCTCAATCCCGACGACATCAACGTCCATCTCATCAACGACCGCTCGCTGAACGCCTTCGTGGCGATCGGTCAGAACATGTTCTTCCATACCGGCCTGCTGATGCGGACGGAAAATCCCGGTCAGCTGATCGGCGTGATCGCGCACGAAACCGGCCATATCGCGGGTGGACATTTGGCGCGCCTGCCCGAAGCGATGCGCGACGCGTGGACCGCGACGGTGGTCTCGCTGCTGGGTGCGGCGGCGGCGGCCGTCGCCGGGCGCGGCGACGCGGCGGTCGCTTCGGTCTTGGCGGGCCAACAGATCGCGGAGCGCAACTTCCTGCGTTATTCGCGAGCACTCGAATCCTCCGCCGACCAGGCGGGCACCACCTTCCTCGACCGCTCGCAGCAATCCGCGAAGGGTTTCCTCGAATTCATGCAGATCCTGCAGGATCAGGAATTCGCGATGGTCGAGCGACAGGACCCTTACGTGCGCACCCACCCGGTCACGCGCGAACGCATCGACTTCATCCAGAATTTCGTCGCCGGTTCGCGCTTCACCAACGCGCCCACGCGGCCGGAATTCGTGGAGATGCACAAACGCATGCGCGCCAAGCTGATCGGCTATATCGAGCCCGCGCGCGCGCTGACCCAGTATCGCGAAAGCGACACCTCGCTCGAAGCGCGCTACGCGCGCGGCTGGGCCTATTACCGGCGCGGCGACATGATGCGCGCAATCCCCCTGATGGACGGGTTGCTGAAGGATTATCCCGACGATCCGTGGTTCGCGGAATCGCGAGGCCAATTCACCTACGAAAACGGCCGCCCGCGCGACGCGATCCCGTTCTACGAAAAAGCCGTCGCGAAAGTGCCGGCCAACGCGCTGCTGCGATTGGGCCTCGCCTCGGCGCAGATCGCGACCGAAGATCCGGCGTTGCTCAAAGCCGCGATCGAAAATCTTATCGCGGCACAGGCGCGCGAACCGGAAACCGCCGAAATCCATCGCCAGCTTGCCGTCGCCTATGGGCGCGACGGGCAAATGGGCATGGCGGCGCTGTCGCAGGCCGAATACGCGCTGTTGATGGGCCAGCGCGTCGCCGCGCGCGGTTTCGCCGAACGGGCGGAGCGTTTGCTCCCGGCGGGCTCGACTTATATCCTGCGCGCCCAAGACATCAAAAACGCGATCGACCCGAGACCGCCCCGCCAATGAAAAAACTTTTCGCCGCCGCCGCCCTTCTCGTCCTCGCCGCCTGCTCGAGCGGACCGTCCGGCCAAGCGCCGGGGCCCGCGACGCGCGCCTCGGTCGTCGACGGCACGATCCGTTTGCTCGACCGTATTCCCGGCGCCCAAGCCAACGCCGCCCCCGAGCAATGGTGGACGCGCCGCCAAGCGAATGAAGGCCCGCTGACGGTCGTCGATTTGCAGGGCACGCTTGCCATCCGTCCCGACGCGCCGGGCGGTTCCTTGATGGCGCGGCGCGTCGACGCAAGCCTCGCCGCCACGCCGTTCCTGCGCTGGAGCTGGTATCTCGAACCCAGCGTATTCGGCGGCGGACCGGGGACAGGCCAGGAGCGCGGGCTTCGCATGGTCGTATTCTTCCGCTCGGTCGACCGGCCATTCAGCGAGCGCCTGGCCTCGTGGGCGTTCGTCGAGCCCGCCGAATACGACCATTGGGTCGAAATCTCGTTCGGCGGCTTCGGCGCGGCGCGCGCCGAAATGGCGCAGCAGCGCAAATGGACCGCCGACGAAGCCGGAAGGCGCATCGTGCTGCGCGAGCCGCGCACCGAACAGGCGGGTAACTGGCATGTCGAAGCGATCGATCTGAACGAACTCTACAAGCGCTTCTGGCCGAGCGGCGATCCGTCGAAGATGCGTGTGGTGATGGTGGGCCTGGGCGGCTTCTCCGGCCCGGTGCCCGAAGGCGTGCCCGGCGCGATCGGCTATATCTCCGAAGCGTATCTCACGCGATGAGGCGCCTTTTCGCCGCCGTCGCGTTGATACTTGGGTTGATCGGACCCGCACAGGCGCAAGCGCCCGCCCCTGATCGCGTCGCGATCGAGCAGATCGTGCGCGATCTGATCCGCCGCGAACCGGAGATCGTCCTCGAAGCGCTCGACGCGCTGGAAAAACGCGGCGAAGCCCAGCAGCGCGAAGCGGCCAAACAGGCGTTGAACGAGCGTCGCCGCGAACTCGAAAACGACCCCGACCTTCCCGTCGCGGGCAATCCGCGCGGGTCCGTCGTGATCGTCGAGTTCTTCGATTATCGCTGCCCTTATTGCCGGCGCATGGCCGCGCCGATCAAGGAATTGCTGGCGGCCGAAAAGGACGTGAAGCTGGTGCGCCGCGACTGGCCGATCCTGGGCCCGCCTTCGGTCGTGGCAAGCCGGGCGGCCCTTGCCGCGCGCGCGCAAGGCGAGCAGCGTTACGACGCGTTCCACGAGGCGCTGATGTCGACACGCGCGCAGATCGACGAGGAGTCCGTTTTCCGGATCGCGCGCGAAAGCGGCCTCGATACCGATCGCCTGCGCCGCGACATGGAAAGCCCGCGCATCGCGGCGATCCTTCAGAAGAACGACGCGCTCGCGCGCGCCCTCGCCTTCACCGGCACGCCGGGCTTCGCCATCGGCGACGCGCTGGTGCCCGGCGCGGTCGATCTGCGCACGCTCAAAAATCTGGTTGCCGAGGCGCGCGCTCGATCACAACGGTGAAGTTCAGCATCATGTCGGGCGTCTTGCCGTCCTCGGCCAGCGGCAGCATCAGGCGTTCGATCACGCGCCATATCTCCATGAAGCGGAACGCGGGGGCGCCGCGCCGCCAGCTGATGGCCCCCTTCGTCACCGCGAGATAGTCGGGAAACGTCGGGTTCGCCGGGAAATCGGGCGAAACCTCGTCCATGAAGCGGCCTGTCGAACCGGCGAGCGGGCCGGTATCGAGCGCGGTGCCGAGCAGGCGATAGCGAAAGCGCGGCGGATCGCCGACGATGTCGAGCATCCAGACATTGGGCAGCAATTCCGGAATAGCACTCGGGTCGAAATGCCGGCGCGCGGGCAGCAAGCCAGGCCCCGGCGCCAAGCCCTTCCAATGATCGTGGAAGGCGCGCACGCGCGGATCGGCGTCCGCGGGCACATGATCGAGCGCTTCTTCGTCGGCGCGATCGGTCATGGTTCGGCGTCCGGCTGTTTCTCCGGCCGCGCCGCGTCGAAGGCGGGCACGGTCAGGCAGGTGCGGAAGATCGCCATCAGCCGCGGCCACGCAGCGTCGAGTTCGGCGTCCGAATAAAATCGTTTGGCATTGAAGGTCTGCGGCACCAGGCAGACATCGGCGAGCGTGGGCGTATCGCCGTGGCAGAACTTGCCGGTCGCGGGATGCGCGAATTCCTTCTCCAGCGCGTCGAAGCCCACGGCGATCCAATGCCGGTACCAAGAAGCCACGCCCGCCTTGTCGAGCTTCAGCGTGTCCGTCAGATAATTGAGGACGCGCAGATTGTTGAGCGGGTGGATATCGCAGGCGATCGCGAAGGCGAGATTGCGCACGCGCGCGCGTTCGGCGACGGCGCGCGGCAAAAGCGGCTTATCGGGATAGGCTTCGTCGAGATACTCGCAAATCGCGAGCGACTGCGCGATGCCCAGATCGCCGTCCTGCAGATACGGGATCAAGCCTTGCGGGTTGCGCGCAAGGTATTCGGGCGCACGCTGCTCGGCCTTGCGCAGATGGATGAACGCGTTCTCGTAAGGAAGGCCCTTCAAGCCCAGCGCGATGCGCGTGCGGAACGCGGCCGACGAACGGAAATAACCCCAATGTTTCATGCCCCGTCTCCTCGGCGGTTGCGGCGGGAACATAGTGCCGGCGGCGTCGATTTACACCTCGGCCGCTCGAATCATCCCGCATTCGGCTTGCGCCGGCCGGCGAGCAATATCGCGCCCGCGATACAGGCCAGCCCCGCGCCCAGCCGCCAGTCCACCGCTTCACCCAGAATCAGCGCGCCGCACGCCGCGGCCGCGATGGGATTGAGCGTAACGCAAAGCGTGACCCGCGACGCCGGAATCCGCGTCAGCGCGTAAAACCACAGAAAATAAGCGAGGAATCCGGCGGGAAGCGCCATCCAAAAGATCGCGAACCAGCCGGCCGGCGAAAAATTGCCGAAGCCCGAGAAGTCGCCGCGCACGAGCAGCACCACGCCAAGCGCCGCGAGACCGGCGAGATACTGCACAGCCGTCAGCGGCATCGGTTTGTAGCGGCGCAGATAGCGCGCCGAGATCACCGTGTGCGACGCGCCGATGCACGCCCCCAGCAGCATCACCAGATCGCCCTTCCACGCTTCCGGTCCGCCGGCCGCGCGATCGCCCAACGCCACCGCGACGCCGAAAGCGGCCAGCACACATGCCGCGATCTTCGTGGCGCTCAAACGCTCCATTCCCGTCACCGCCGCCAGCGCCAGCGCGATCACCGGCATCAGCGACAGGATCAGCGCCGCGCGCGCGGCGGGGATGTAGCGTGTCCCGGTCGCGAACAGCCAGCCGAACACCGCGAACATCAAAACGCCCAGCAAGAAAATCGGCAGCAGATCGGCCCGCGCGAACCGGGCCGGGCGGCGTCCGGGCAGCCCCCAGGCGCAGATCGCGAACGCCGCCCCGGCACCGACGGCACGCAGAAAAGCGACCGTCATCGGATCGCTTTCGGCGACGGCGTAGCGCGACGCGACGAAGGCGGTGCCGCCCAAAATCGACGAGGAGATGGCGACCAAAAGCGCGACGCTGTCGTTTTTCATGGCGCGCATCATGCCCGCCAAATGCGCCGCGTCCCCAACAAACGCCCGCAACCGTCCTCTGCGCGCCGTGCAAGGCCCCGGAATCCCGGCGGGATTCGGCCGAAAAGAGCGATTTGCGCCCCCCTCCCCCCTTGCTATAACCGCGCCCTAGCGACTCGTCCCCCATCGGAGGCCCGACGCCTTTGGAGCCCAAACCGACTCTGCTGATCCTGAACGGGCCCAATCTCAATATGCTGGGCACACGGCAGCCGGAAATCTACGGCCGCACGACCCTTGCCGACGTCGAAGGCGAGTGCCGGGCGCTGGCCGAGGATTTGGGCGTCGAGGTCGATTTCCGCCAGTCGAACCACGAAGGCCAGCTTATCGACTGGATTCAGGAAGCGCGCCGGACCGCCGACGGCATCATCATCAATCCGGGCGGCCTGACGCATACATCCGTGGCGCTGATGGACGCGCTGACCGCGGCCGATCTGCCGGTCATCGAAGTCCACATCACCAACATCCACGCGCGCGAGGAATTCCGGCATCATTCCTATGTCAGCCGCGTGGCCAAGGGCGTCATCGCCGGCCTGGGCCCGCAAGGCTATCTTTTCGCGCTGGAAGCTTTGGCGCGCATCGTCGATCCCGATCTCGAGTAGAATCATGGCATCCAAGAAATCGAAACCCGCCCCCGTCAAGAAACAAGCCGCCAAGCCCGCGGCCAAGACCGCCGCACCGGCATTGCCGAGCTTCGGCCCGTCCTCGGCCGACGTCGAACGCCTGGCCAAGCTTCTGGAGAAGACGGGCCTCGTCGAACTCGAATACCGCGAAGGCGACAAGCGCTTGCGCCTGTCGCGCAGCGGCGGCGCCGTCGCCTATGCCGCC
>PVXE01000088.1 GCA_014444615.1 Tagaea sp. CACIAM 22H2
GTTCGGTTCCGGCGCCGAGGTTCAGCTGCGCGACATGGTCGTCGCCGATCCGTCGTTGATCGGACGAAAGAAGGAAGTCTGGCTGCTCGCCCATTCGGACGTCGACATGTACATCAAGGGCCATGTCGGCGCCGATGAAGGCAGCGGGGGGCGCCTGACCGACCGCCAAATCGCCTGGCTATCGGATCTCAAGAAATCGAACGCGCTGTCGGTGCTGTTCCATTCGCGGTTTCTGACCGGCGCCGATAGCCGCGATCCCGAAATGGTGGGCGTGCTGGGCGGCGTCGTCGGATCTATCTTCACCTTGGTGATCTGTTTCGTTCTCGCGTTCCCGCTCGGCATCATGGCGGCGGTCTATCTCGAGGAGTACGCCCCGAAAAACTGGTTCACCGAGATCGTCGAGGTCAACATCAACAATCTCGCGGCCGTGCCGTCGATCGTGTTCGGATTGCTCGGTCTCGCCGTTTTCATCGGTTTCTTCGGGATGCCGCGCTCGACGCCGCTCGTCGGCGGCTTTGTGCTCGCGTTGATGAGCTTGCCGACAGTGATTATCGCCGCGCGCGCGGCGATCAAGGCCGTCCCCCCGTCGATCCGCGAGGGCGCGCTGGGGATCGGCGCGTCGAAGATGCAGATGATCTTCCATCACGTGATCCCGCTGGCGATGCCTGGAATTCTGACCGGCACGATCATCACGATGGCCCACGCGCTGGGCGAAACGGCGCCCTTGCTGATGATCGGCATGGTCGCCTTCATCACGGACGTGCCCGGCGGCGCGCTTGACGCCGCGACCGTGCTGCCGGTCCAGATCTTCATGTGGGCCGACAATCCCGAGCGCGGTTTCGTCGAAAAGACGTCGGCCGCGATCATGGTGCTGCTCGCGTTCATGCTCGTGATGAACGGCACGGCGATCTGGCTGCGGAAAAAATTCGAACGGCGGTGGTAGGAATCATGGACATCAATCAGTTGGAATCCGCGGGGCCCGTGTCGAGCATGGGGACCGCCATCGCGACCGGAAATCCGTTTCCGGTCAAGATCGAATGCCGGGACGTCAAGGTGTTCTACGGCGCGAAGCAGGCGCTGAAGTCGGTCGATATCGACATCCGCGAAAACCAAGTGACGGCCTTCATCGGCCCGTCGGGTTGCGGCAAGTCGACGTTCCTGCGCTGCTTGAATCGCATGAACGACACCGTGGCGTCGGCCCGGGTCAGCGGCTCGATCAAGATCGGCGGCGACGACATCTACGATCCGCGGATCGACGTCGTTCAGCTGCGTGCACGGGTCGGCATGGTGTTCCAAAAACCGAATCCGTTCCCCAAGTCGATCTACGAGAACATCATCTACGGTCCCCGCATCCACGGCATCGCCAAGTCCAAAGCCGATTTCGACATCATCGTCGAGCGGTCCTTGCGCGGCGCCGGGTTGTGGGACGAGGTGAAGGATCGTCTCAACGAGTCCGGTACCGGGTTGTCGGGCGGCCAGCAGCAGCGTCTGTGCATCGCGCGCGCCATCGCCGTCAGTCCCGAGGTGATCTTGATGGACGAGCCGTGCTCGGCGCTCGATCCCATCGCGACCGCGCATGTCGAGTCGCTGATCGACGAGCTGCGCGCGAACTTCACCATCGTCATCGTGACCCACAACATGCAGCAGGCGGCGCGCGTGTCGCAGCGCACGGCGTTCTTCCATCTCGGCACGCTGGTCGAAGAGGACGATACCGCCGCCATCTTCACCAATCCCCGCGACGAGCGCACGCAGGGCTACATCACCGGCCGCTACGGCTGAGTCCGGGGGAGAAATCGAACATGGGTAACGATCACATCGTCCGTTCCTACGACGAGGAGCTCAACCGCCTCACCGGTCTGCTCGCGCGCATGGGCGGGCTGGTCGAGGCCGAGCTCGCCGGCGCCATCGAAGCCGTTTCCTCGCGCGACGCCGAGCTCGCCACGCGGACCGTGCGCTCGGACGCGCGGGTCGACGAGCTGGAACGCGAAATCGGCGAACAGGTCGTGCGCGTGATGGCGCTGCGCCAGCCGGTCGCCAGCGATCTGCGCTTGGTTTTGGGCTCGCTGCGCATCGCGGGCGATCTCGAGCGTTCGGCCGACTATGCCAAGAACGTCGCCAAGCGGGCCGTGGCGCTTTCCCAGCTTCCCGTGCTGCGCCCCGTCCACGCGATCCCGCGCATGGGCGCGGTGGTGCGCGAAATGCTGAAGGACGTGCTCGACGCCTTCGCCGCGCGCGACGTCGCCAAGGCGGTCGCGGTGTGGAACCGCGACGAGGAACTCGACGAAATGCACGGCTCGCTGTTCCGCGAGCTCGTGACCTATATGATGGAGGATCCGCGCAACATCACGGGTTCCACCCATCTTCTGTTCATCGCCAAGAACATCGAGCGGATCGGCGATCACGCGACCAACATCGCGGAGACGATCCACTATCTCGTCAAAGGCGTGCCGCTGGCCGGCGAGCGTCCCAAAGGCGACGGGACCTCGTTCTCCACGGTGGGCGCCGAGGGGGCGCAATGAAGGAAGCGACCGCGAAACCGCATCTGACCGTCGTCGAGGACGAAGCCGCCCTCGTCGAGTTGCTGCGCTATAACTTCGAGAAGGAAGGCTTTCGCGTCACGACGGCGACCGACGGAGAGGCCGCCTTGGTGACGATCGCGGAATCGAAACCCGATCTCGTCATCCTCGATTGGATGTTGCCGCATGTCTCCGGCCTCGAGGTTTGCCGCCAGCTGCGCCGCAAATCCGAAACGCGCGATCTGCCGATCATCATGCTGACCGCGCGCGGCGAGGAAGCCGATCGCGTGCGCGGTCTGGAGGTCGGCGCGGACGACTACGTCGCCAAGCCCTTCAGCCCGTCGGAGTTGATCGCGCGCGTGCGTGCGGTGCTGCGCCGCGCGAAGCCGTCTTCGGCGCAGGATCTGCTGACCTTCGGCGGTTTGGTGATGGATCTTTCCGCCCATCGCGTGCTGCGCGACGGCCGTTCGATCCATCTGGGGCCGACGGAGTTCCGCCTGTTGCGCTTCCTGCTGGAGCGTCCGGGCCGGGTCTATAGCCGGGAGCAATTGCTCGATGCCGTGTGGGGCCGCGACATCTATGTCGAGCCGCGCACGGTCGACGTGCATATCCGCCGCTTGCGCAAGGCGATCAACGCGCCGGGTGAGATGGATCTGATCCGCACCGTGCGTTCGGCCGGTTACGCGCTGGACGAAACGACCGACGCTTAGAGCGCGACGAGCAAGCGTTCCCATTCCGCGGCGCGCTTGCTCCAAGTGCCTTCTTCGCGCATCGCCTTGGCGGCGTGGACGCGCTCGGCGCGCCATTTCGCCGGATCGCGCTTTCG
The DNA here is from genome assembly GCA_014444615.1 of Tagaea sp. CACIAM 22H2. Taxonomy (GTDB): domain Bacteria; phylum Pseudomonadota; class Alphaproteobacteria; order CACIAM-22H2; family CACIAM-22H2; genus Tagaea. The sequence continues at coordinate 3,343 of PVXE01000088.1, forward strand.
CGCGTCGATCGCGGCCGCCAGGATTTCCAGATAGCGACGCACGAAAGCCTCGTCGCCCAGCGCCACGGGATCGATGGCGGCGAGCTTGCCGAACCCCATTGTCGCCTCCGGCAGGGCGCCCAGGCGGCTCGCCACGACGTCAAGCCCGGCTGCGACCGCTTCCATCGCCGCGATGCAGCCCGTTTCCGCGAAAACGGATGGGTAGGCGAGGAAATCGGCGCGCGCAAGTTCCCGCGCCAAGTCGCGCTGCGGGATCGATCCGCGCAAATTCACCCCCGGCATGTCGCGGACATATTGCGCGAGCTGCGCGAAGGGATCGTCCTTGGCCGCGACCTGATAGACGGCGAGGCTGGAGAAAACGTCCAGCGTGATGCCGGGGAACATGTCGCGCAGGCGCGGAAACACGCCCAGCAGCACCGTCAGGCCCCGGAATGGCGTCGACGTGTAGACGAGGCGTGCGGGCCCATCGCCTGTGCCGAACTCGACGTCCTCGAACACGGGCGCGATCGCGTTGCGGCGAACGCGCGTGCGTGCGGGGTCGAGGCGATACGTCTCGATCATCTTGGCGCGGTGCCAGTCGGAAATCGCGACGACCAGATCCCAAGGGGACGGGTCCGACAGCGCGAACATCGCGGGTTGATCGTGGGCATGCTGCGTCCACAGCAGCAGCTTGGCGCGATCGGGCAACGCTTCGCGCAAAATACGGCCCGGCCCCGCGTCGTTCAACACGATCGCCGCGTCGAAGCGCCGCCCGGCCAGCGCCGCTGCGGGGTCGCCGCCATGGCTTTCGGCCGTCACGCCATCGACCATGCCGGGGTGCGTCGTCGCGGTCAGCGTGGTCACGCGGTGGCCGCGCGCGGCAAGACGGCGGGCGAGATAGGCGAAGCCCGATTGCGAGCCGCCGAGCGCCTCATGGTCGGGCGTGTCGGGGCGGAAATCCAAATCCGACGGATCGACGAAGCAGAGATTCAGCGGTGCGGCCTTAACTTCGACGCGCGGCGCGGGGGCGGCGCCGTCGCGCATTTGCGCGTAGGCGTCCTCCAGCGCGCGCGCCATCGCGGCGGCGTCGAACAGCGGCGAAGCCTTCCGTCTGGCGAGCGATGCTTTCAGCGCGGCGAGTTTGGCGGGATCGCGCGCGAGCGCGATCGCTTCCGTCTCGTATTCGTCCGGCGACACGATGCCGCCCGCTTGTCCCGCCGCCTTGGCGAGCGAGGCGGCGACGCGCGAGGGAAAGGCGGCGCGCGGCGCGGTCAGGACCGGCACGCCGACCCACAGCGCGTCCGACGCCGTCGTATGCGCGCCGTAGGGATGCGTGTCGAGAACGAGATCGGCGCGCGACAGGCGAGCCAGATGTTTGTCGAGCGGCAAAGGCGGCGCGAAGACGAGGCGCGCGGGATCGATCCGTTGTGCCTTCGCGCGCGCGCGAAGATTGGCCGATGCGGGCCCGTCCAGCAGCCACAGCACGGCGTCGGGGACGGCGGCGAGGATACGCAGCCAGGAATCGAACACCGCCGGCGTCAATTTCCAGACATGGTTGAAGCAGCAATAGACGAAGCCGTGCTCCGGCAAGCCCGTTTCCCGGCGCGCCGGGATCGCGGCGACCGGGCGTTGGCGATCGTTGGGCTGATAGCTATGCGGAAAACGCCAGACACGCTCGGTCCAGCCATCCTCCGCGCCCGACGGGATCGTCGTTTCGTCGGCGAGCACCCAGTCGACGCAAGCATCGCCGGTCGTGGCGGGATAGCCGAGCCATTCGACGATCACGGGGGCGGGCTTGCGCCGGACGATGCCGAAACGGTTGCGTTCGACATAGCCCATCAGATCGACCAGCACGTCGAGCCCGTCGTCGGCGATGCGTTGCGCGGCCGCATCGTCGTCGAGAGCCGCGATATCGACGAGTTTGCCAGCGGCAGCAATGCGCGCGCGTTCGGCGCTGCGATCGTCGGGGCCATAGGAATAGAGGAAAAGCTCGACCTTCGAGCGATCGTGCTTCTCCAGCACTTCCGCCAACAGATGCGTTGTCGCATGACGGCGGAAATGCTCGGAGAGATAGCCGATCCGCAACTTGCCGCCGGGGCCACGCTTGGGCGCCGCGCGCGCCGCCGGCGCTTGGCGGCGCGCCCAGCGTTCGGCCATGTCGCGCGACGCGCGCGGATCGAGTTCGAGGAAGAAACCGACGAAAGGCGGCAGGACCGATCCGCCGTCCAGGCGCAGGCGCAACTCCGCTTCGAGCGCTTCGGTTTCGCGCCAATCGGCGATGTCGCGCGCCAACATCAGCAATTCGGCGAGCGGGACGGGATCGGCGGGATCATGCGCCGCCGCCGCCGCGAACACGCCGCGCGCCTCGTCGTTCCGGCCCAAGCGGCGCAGAATGCGACCGTAGTTGAGCCGCACGCCGGGATCGTCGGGTGCGAAATTCATCGCGCGCTCGAACTCCACATGCGCGGCGGCGAAATCGCCCTTCGCCGCGAGGGCGCGGCCGCGCTCTGTTGCGGAAACGGCACGGCTGCCTGCCAAATGGGCGGCGATCGCGGTGGCGAGCGCATGGTCGGGCACGCGCCGCAGCACGGCGTCCGCTTCGTCGCCCGCTTCGTCGAATTTGCCGAGACTGACCAGCAGCGCCGCGCGATTGGCGCGCACATTGTCGATCGTGGGGTCGAGGCGCAAAGCGGTTTCGTACATCGCGGCTGCGCGGGCGATGTCGCCGGTATGTTCGACCGCGTAACCCGCCAGCGCGTGTGCTGGCGCGTGATCGGGTTCCTCGGCGATCCAGGCATCGCCCGCCGCGACGGCTGCGGCCCAGTCGCCGCGCGTCGCGGCGTCGCGCAATTCGTTTTCGTGCCGATTCATGCCTTGGCGAATCTCCTCGCCCCCCTATGATGGCAGGGAAATGACCAAGCCGCATCTGACGCCTGATCCGCATTTCCTGTCCGCCACCGCCGCCCGCGCCGCGATGGATTCCGGCAGGCTCGATTCCGAGACGCTGCTGAAGGCGTGTTTAACGCGGATCTCGTTGCGCCAGCCCGCCGTCCAGGCGTGGGAGGCGGTGGAACGCCAGGACAGCGTCCAGCGTGCGATGGCGCTGGACAAGATCGCGCGGCAATCGCCGCTGCACGGCATCCCGGTCGGGGTGAAGGATCTGATCGAGACGGCGGCGCTGACCACCAGCTACGGCTCGCCGATCTATCGCGGGCACAAGCCGGGCAAGGACGCCGCTTGCGTGAAGGCGCTGGTGGCGAACGGGGCGATCGTGCTGGGCAAGACGGTGACGACCGAGTTCGCCTATTTCACGCCGGGCCCGACGACCAATCCGCACGGCCTCGACCACACGCCCGGCGGCTCCTCCTCGGGCTCCGCCGCCGCCGTCGCCGACGGGCAAGTCAGCATCGCCATCGGCACGCAGACGGCGGGTTCGGTGATCCGCCCGGCGGCATTCTGCGGAATCGTGGGCTACAAGGGCACGTCCGGCTGGGCGCCGATGGACGGCATCAAGCCACTTTCGCCCACGCTCGACACGCTGGGGTTCTTCGCGCGCGCGGTCGCCGATCTCGACTTGATCCGCCGCGCCTTCGGCAACAAGCCGATCGCGGGCTTGGCCGAAGCGCCGTCCGGTCCGCCGCCGCGCATCGCCTTTTGCCGCACGGCTTGGTGGGACCGGGCCGACGAGGACACCAAACGCCTGTTCGAGCGCGTCGTGGTCAAGCTTTCCAAGGAAGGCGCCCGGATCGGCCAGTACGACATGCCGCCGGAATTCGAAGGGCTCAACGACGCGCAACTCGCGATCATGACCAAGGAAGCGGCGCGCGGCTTCGTCGAGGAACGTAAGTTCCATGCCGAGAAATTGTCGCCGCAGTTCCGCGAGTTGCTGGAGAAAGGCGACGCGATCGGCATTCGCGAGGAGACGGCGGCGAAGGCACTGGCGACGAAGTGCCGGAACCTGCTGTCGCACGCGTTCCGCGATTTCGATCTGCTTCTGACGCCCGCAGCGCCGGGCGCTGCGCCCAAGGGCCTCGAGCGCACCGGCGATCCGGTGTTCAATCGCGCCTGGACGCTGCTTGGCAATCCTTGCATCGCCTTACCCGCGGGCAAGAACGCAGACGGATTGCCGCTCGCCGTTCAGTTGGTCGGGCCGTCGGGCGAGGATGCGGAAATGATCCGCCACGCCGCTTGGGTGGAAGCCGCTTTACGCGATTAGCGCAAGTGACAGGCCACTTGGTGGCCGGAAGCGGCTTCGCGCAGCACGGGTTCCTCGGACTTGCAGCGATCGACCGCATAGGGGCAGCGCGTGTGGAAGCGGCAGCCCGAGGGCGGGTTGACCGGCGAGGGCACGTCGCCCGCCAGGATGATGCGCTTGCGCTTGGTCGTCGGATCGGGTTGCGGGGCCGCCGACAGAAGCGCCTCGGTATAGGGATGTTTCGGGGCCGCGAAGATCGACTTCTTGTCGGCGATCTCGACGATCTTGCCGAGATACATGACCGCCACGCGATGGCTGATATGTTCGACGACCGCGAGATCGTGGGCGACGAATAGATAGGAGAGGCCGAACTCCTCCTGCAGATCCATCAGCAGATTGACGACCTGCGCCTGGACCGACACGTCGAGTGCCGAGACGGGCTCGTCCGCGACGATCAGTTTGGGCCGCACGGCCAGCGCGCGCGCGATGCCCAGGCGCTGGCGTTGCCCGCCCGAGAACTCGTAGGGGTATTTCGCCATCTGTTCGGGGCGCAAGCCCACTTTCTCGAACAGCCAGGCGACGCGGTCGCGCGCTTCCTTGCCCGTCGCGATGCCGAAATTCTCGAGCGGCTCGGCGACGATGGCGCCGGCGGTCAGGCGCGGCGACAACGAAGAATACGGATCCTGGAAAACGACCTGCAATTGGCGACGATGGGGCCACATCTCGCGCCGCGACAGCGCGTCGATGCGCTCGCCCATCAGCCGGACGGAGCCCGAATCCGGCTCGATCAGCTTCAGGATCGTCTTGCCCGCCGTCGATTTGCCGCAGCCGCTTTCGCCGACCAAGCCCAAGGTTTCGCCCGCGTTCACATGGAACGTGATGCCGTCGACCGCGTGAACCTTCGCCGCGACGCGTTGCAGCACGCCCTTGCGGATCGGGAAATGCTTTTTGAGGTCGACGACCTGCAGGATCGGTTGCGCGGTCATGGCAGATTGGCGCTTTCGAAACAGGCGGCGAAATGGGCGGGCGCCTTCGCCTCGAACGCCGGCGCTTCCTTGCGGCAGCGTTCCGTGACGAAGGCGCAGCGTTCGGCGAAAGCGCAGCCGATAATCGGCTGATTGAGACGCGGCACGATGCCGGGAATCTCGGTCAGGCGCTTGGCCCCGCCCGCCAATCGCGGGATCGAGCCCATCAGCCCGCGCGTATAGGGATGCATCGGCCGCGCGAACAGGTCGGCGACCGTGGCTTCCTCCACCTTGCGGCCCGCATACATCACGACAACGCGCTGCGCGGTTTCCGCGACGACCCCCAGATCGTGGGTGATGAGCACGATCGCCGCGCCAACCTTTTCCTTGAGATCGAGCATCAATTCCAAGATCTGCGCTTGAATCGTCACGTCCAGCGCCGTCGTCGGCTCGTCGGCGATCAGCAGCTTGGGTTTGCAGGCGAGCGCCATCGCGATCATCACGCGCTGGCGCATGCCGCCCGAAAGCTGGTGCGGATATTCGTCCGCGCGGCGCTTCGCCTCGGGAATGCGCACGAGTTCGAGCATCTCGACCGCGCGCGCCTGCGCGTCCGCCGCCGACAAGCCTTGATGCAGCTCCAGCGTTTCTGCGATTTGCCTGCCGACCGTGAACACGGGGTTCAGGCTGGTCATCGGCTCCTGGAAGATCATCGAAATTTCGTTGCCGCGGATCTTGCGCATCTCCGCTTCGCTGGCGGTCAGCAGATCGCGGCCTTCGAAGCGGATGGCGCCCGATACGATGCGCGCGGGCGGCGAGGGCAACAAGCGCAGCACCGACATCGCGGTGACCGACTTGCCGCAGCCGCTTTCGCCGACCACGGCCAGCGTTTCGCCGGGGGCGACCGAATAGGACACGCCGTCGACCGCGCGCACCACGCCGTCGCTGGTGAAGAACCAGGTGCGCAGATCCTCGATTTCCAGAAGCGGAGCGGTTGTCATAGGCGGCGCGCCAATCGCGGATCGAGCGCGTCGCGCAGTCCGTCACCCAGCAGATTGATCGCCAGCACGGTCAGCGACAGGAACACGGCCGGGAAGGCGATCAGATGCGGGCGGACGGAGAAGACCGCGCGCGCTTCCGCGATGATATTGCCCCAGGTCGGGATCGACGGCGGCAGGCCCGCGCCGATGAAGGATAGGATCGCTTCCGTGATGATCGCGGAAGCGCAGATATAGGTCGCCTGCACCACCAAGGGCGCCACGGTGTTGGGCAAAATATGGCGATAGAGGATTTTGACGATCGAAGTACCGGAGGCGACCGCCGCTTCGACGAAAGGCTGTTCGCGCAAGGTCAGCACCACGCCGCGCACCAGTCGCGTGACGCGCGGCACTTCGGCGATGGCGATGGCGATGATGACGTTCTCGAGGCTGGCCTTCGTTAGGGCCATCAGCGCGATGGCGAGCAGAACGGCGGGAATTGCCATCAA
>PVXE01000089.1 GCA_014444615.1 Tagaea sp. CACIAM 22H2
GCGAGCGAAAACCCGATCATGAACGTCAAAGGCAATTGGAACTATCCGACCACCGTTTGGGCGGGGCCGGGCCGCATCGCCGAACTTCCCGCGGCGCTGGCGCGCCTGGGCATCAAGAAGCCGCTGCTGGTCACCGACGAAGGCTTGGCGAATGCGCCGATGGTGAAGAACGCGTTGGCGATTTCCGGCGCTTCGCTGTTCGCCAAGGTGAAGGGCAACCCGACGGGCCGCAATGTCGACGACGGGCTCGCCGCGCTGAAAGCCGGCGGCCATGACGGCGTCATCGCCTTCGGCGGCGGTTCCGCACTCGACGCCGCCAAGGCGATCGCGCTGATGTGGAAGCAGACGCGCCCGCTCTGGGATTTCGAAGATATCGGCGATTGGTTCAAGCGCGTCGATCCCGACGGCATGCTGCCGGTCGTGGCCGTGCCCACCACGTCGGGCACGGGCTCCGAGGTGGGGCGCGCCTCGGTCATCACCGACGAAGCCACGCATGTGAAGAAGATCATCTTCCATCCGAAGATGATGCCGGGGATCGTGATTTCCGATCCCGAATTGACGGTCGGCTTGCCGCCGCACGTGACCGCCGCGACCGGTATCGACGCTTACGTCCACAGCTTCGAAGCCTATTGCGCGCCCGGATTCCATCCGATGGCCGAAGGCATCGCGCTCGAAGGCATGCGGCTGGTGAAGGAATATCTGCCGCGCGCCTTCAAGGACGGGAAGGACATCGAAGCGCGCGGGCAAATGCTCGCCGCCGCGTCGATGGGCGCGGCCGCGTTCCAGAAGGGCCTGGGCGGCGTGCACGCGCTCGCCCATCCGATCGGTGCCGTCTACGACACGCATCACGGGCTGACGAACGCTGTGCTGCTGCCTTACGTGATGGTCCACAACAAGGCTGCGATCGCCGAGCGCATGAACCTGCTCGCCCGCGTGCTCGACCTGCCCAGCGGCGGCTTCGACGCCGTGCTGAAATGGACGCTCGATTTTCGCGCGGCGCTCAAGATTCCGCACACGCTGAAGGAAATCGGCGTGGACGACGCGCGTGCGGCCGAAATCGGCGCGATGGCGGAGAAGGACCCTTCGGCCGGGGGCAATCCCTGCCCCGTCACCGCCAAGGATCTCGAAGCCGTGTTCCGCGCGGCCGTCGCCGGGAAGATTTAACTCTTCCAGGCGGCGATCAGGCGGCGATAGGCGCCTGCGACGTCGCGGACCAGGCCCACGTCGTCGAGCTTGCCTTCGAGCCACGCTTGCGCGGATTTGGCGAAGGCCGTGCGGCCGACGGCGAAGCCCTTCGCCCATTTGCGCCCGCGCGCGGTCTTGAACCCGGCGGCGACTTCCGCTTCCGGCGCATCAAGGCCCAACAACACGATGCCCCGGCACAACTTATCGCGCCGGTCGATGATCGCTTCGACGCGATCCCAATCCGCGTCGGTCGGTGGCGGCGGCAGCTTCCACCAATCGGGATCGAGACCCAGATCGTAGAAGCGTTCCATCGCCGCCGGCACGGCCTCGGGATAGGACTTCCGGCCGCGCGAGGCGATCACCTCGATCAACATATCCAGACCATAGGCGTGCGCCGCGCGCACCACGCGCGCCAGCGTCTTTTCCTGCGCGTCGCGTTCGTCAGCCGGATCGTCGGGATGCCAGAAGATCAGGCATTTGACGATATGTTCCTCGGGCCACGATTTCAGCGCCAAAGCGGGATCGGGCCCGTGCTGCAGATCGAGCGGGAACGTGCCCGGCATTTCCACCGGCCGGCCGATCCACAAACCCTTGCCGGTCATCCGCCACAAGGCGGACTCGCCCCAGCGGTCGTCGCAGAGCACGCCCGCACCGGGCGTTTCCTTCGCCACGGCAAGGGCCGCGTCGGCCAGCAGTTCCTTCAGCTTGAACAGGCGATCGCGCGGCGCTTTCGCGTCGTCGGCCATCTTTTCGAGCTGGATGCGATGATCGAAGGCGAGCGCCATCACTTCCGGCCATTGGCGGCGGCGCGTCATCTTGCGATGGCGCGTTTCGAAATCCGCGTCCGAATGCAGGCGGAACACGCCCGTCTTCTCGGCGAAATAAACGTCGAGCTCCGCGCGCGTCGGGCAAGCGGGCGCGCAGCCATGGCGCGACACGACGATAGCGCCGCAGGCATTGCCGCGCTTGGCGGCATCGACCCACGACAAACCGTCGAGCCAGCCTGACATCAGCCCGGCCATAAATGCGTCGCCCGCCCCCAGCGTGTTGAAGGTTTCGACCGGCACCCCGGCCGCGAAGTCCCCGTCCGTCAGTTTCGCCGGGATGGCGCCTTCGAAAATCATCGCGCCCTTGGGGCCGAGCTTCAGCACCAGCGTCGCCGTCGGGTTCAGCGCGCGGATCGCGCGCAACGCTTCCAGCGTGTCGGTCGCGCCGCCGCAGATATGGATTTCCTCCTCGGTGCCGACGATCACGTCGAACAGCGGCACCAGCGCCTTCAAATGCGCGGAGACGGCGTCGGAGCGCACGAAGCGATCTTCGCCGCGCCCCTTGCCCGCGAGACCCCACAGCACCGGCCGGTAATCGACGTCGAACACGGTTTTGGTGCCGGCCTTGCGCGCATAGGCGATCGCGGTTTTGACCGCTTCGGCCGTGGACGGGGCCGAGAAATGCGTGCCGTTGGTCAGGAACACGCGCGCCGACGCGATATAGTCGGCGTCGAAATCCTCGGCCGACACGGCCATGTCGGCGCAGTTCTCGCGATAGAAAATCAGCGGGAACGTCTCGCGATCCTTCACGCCCAGGATCACGAGCCCGGTCAGCCGGTCCTTATCGGTGCGCACATGGGAAACATCCACGCCCGCTTCGGCCAGCGTTTCGCGCACGAAGCGGCCCATATGCTCGTCGCCGACGCGCACCAGCATCGACGGTTTGTGGCCGAGGCGTGCAAGACCGTAGGCGGTGTTCGCCGCCGAGCCGCCGAGATATTTGGCGAAGCTCGACATATCCTCGAGCCGCCCGCCGATTTGCGCGCCGTAGAAATCCACGGCCGCGCGGCCCATCGCGATCAGATCGAAGCGGCGTCCCGCCGGCGGGACGTTCTTCATCGCGACCATTCGGGCCGCCAGAACTTGGCGTCCTTCGCCATCGTCCAGCGATGCTCCTCGGTGAATTCCGGCACGCCGTAGGGATTGTTCGGCAGATGCCGGATGACCCAGGCGTAATACATGCCGTAGCCGGGTGCGGCCGCTTGGGCGTGGTCCTGGCCGTCGGCGATTTTCACCGTGTCGCCGTCGCGCACCTTCAGCACCGTCTCGCCGAGTTCGGCATGGCCGTAGCCCTGCTTCTCGGTGAAGCGATAGTGATAGATCTCCGGCTGCGGATGGTGATGCGGCGGGTAGGACGACCAGCGGCCGGGCAGCGTGACGACTTCGCCCAGCACCAGCTCCGCGTCCTTCGGCGAGTTCGCCGCGTCGAAAATGGTGCGCACGTTACGCAGGCATTGATCGCCGACTTGGCCCTTGCCGCGATATTCGTCGGGCACGTCGGACGGACGGAAATAGCGCGCTTGCAGCGACTTGGCGTTGGCGCAGCGATAGAGCGTGAACTCGGCGTCGGTCTTGGCGACCAGCGCCACGCGCTCGCCCTTGCCGACATGCAGGCAAGTGGGGCCCACATCGAACAGAGACGCGCGCGACGCAGCCTCGGCGCGGTTGGCGAAGCGGAATTCCGCCTCGCCCGCCATCAGCAGATAGGCGCTTTCACAGGCCGCCGTTTCCTCGAACGTCTCGCCGGCTTTCAGCTTCAGCACCGCGAAATCGATGCCGAACCCGTCATTGGTTTCCTTCGTGGCGACCGATGTAAGCCCGGCGGGAAACCCGCCCTTGGGCGCTTTCGAATGCGCGGTCATCAGTCGTAGCCTCCCATCACGTTCTGGTCGAAATCGATCACGGAGCCGGTCATCATGTCGCTGGCGTCCGACAGAAGATAAAGCGCGAGCGTCGACACATCGTCGACCGACAGGATGCGCCCGAAGGGCTGGTTGGGCGACGCCTTCTCCAGCCAATCGGGCGGATTGCCGTCGCGCGCCTGGATCGCGTGCTCGCCCGGCGTTTCCATCCAGCCGATATTGACGCCGTTGACGCGGATCTTGTCGAAGCGCACCGCGTTGGCGACGTTCTTGGTCAGCGTGGCGAGCGCGCCCTTGGACGACGAATACGCCGTCAGGAAGGGCTGTCCGCCATGCGCCGAGCGCGTGATGATGTTGACGATCGAGCCGCCGGCCTTGCGCGCTTTTGCCCGGCGCACGAATTCCTGCGTCAGGATGAAGGGGGCGCGCACGTTCACGGCGTAAAGACGATCCCAGAGTTCGACCGTCGTGTTCTCGATCGTGCCGCGATCGGTCAGCGCGCCGGAATTCACCAGCCCGTCGATCCGGCCGAATTTGGCTTCGGCCTTTTCCATCACCGCGCGGACTTGTTTTTCGTCGGCCAATTCGGCCTGAACGAAAAGACAGGGCGCGGTTTTGGAAATATCGGCCGCGACCGCTTCGCCACGCTTGGCATTGCGCCCCGTCACGACGATGCCAGCGGCCCCGACGGCGGCGGCATCGCGCGCGATGCGCTCGCCCAGGCCTTGCGTGGAACCGGTGACGACGACGATCTTGCCGTCCAGACGCTGGCTCCTCACAGGCTCACCTTCACCGGCTTGCCGGTCTTGGACGACTTCAACGCCGCTTCCGCCAGCACCAGCGCCTTGCGGCCGTCATCGGCCCCGACCGGCATCTTCTTCTTGGTCGTCAGCGCCGTCAGGAACGCGTCCATTTCGGCGCGATAGGCGGCGGCGTAACGCTCCAGGAAGAAATACAGCGGCTTGTCGGTCGACACGGACGACGCATCGGCCTTCTCGACCGTCGTCGGCGTGTGGTTGCCCGCCATCAAACGGCCCTTGGAGCCGTGGACTTCGATGCGCTGATCGTAGCCGTAGCTGGCGCGGCGCGAATTGTTGATATGCGCCATTTTGCCGCTGCGCGTGCGCAGCAGCACCATCGCGCTGTCGATATCGCCCGCCTTGGCGACGCGCGGATCGACCAGCGCCGAGCCGAAGGCGAAGACTTCGTTGGGTTCTTCGCCCAGCAGCCAGCGCGCCATGTCGAAATCATGGATCGTCATGTCGCGGAACTGGCCGCCCGAGACCTTCAGATATTCGAAGGGCGGCAAGCCGGGATCGCGGCTCGACACGATGACTTGCTCGACATCGCCGATTTCACCGGCGCGCAAGCGCGCGTGCAGCGAGGCGAAGCTCGGGTCGAAGCGGCGGTTGAAACCCACCAGCATCGGGACTTTGGCGGCCTTGACGACCTTCAAGCACGCATCGACGCGCGCCAGCGAAAGGTCGATCGGCTTTTCGCAGAAAATCGCCTTGCCGGCCTTGGCGGCGGCGATGGTGAGGTCCGCATGCGTGTCGGTCGACGACGCGATCAGCACCGCGCCGACCTTCGGATCGGCCATCGCGGTCTTGGTGTCGACGGCCTTTGCGCCGTAGGATGCGGCCAACTCGGCGGCCGCCTTCGCGTTGACGTCGACGACATAGCGCAACCGCGCCTTGCCCGAAGCGGCGATGGCGGCGGCATGGATACGGCCGATGCGACCGGCACCGAACTGAGCGAACTCGATCATGTTTCTCCCTCTTGATCTTTGGCCGGAAATAAGCGCGCAATGTCACAAAACCGCAACAACAATCGTCAGTAACAATCATCGTTGGGGATGAACCGGATGGGTGTGCGTCTTACCACGGCCGAGGCCCTTGTGCGCTTCCTGGCCGCGCAAAAAATCGTCGACTCGAAGGGCAAGACCGTGCCGCTTTTCGGCGGGGTGTTCGCGATTTTCGGGCACGGCAACGTCGCCGGGCTGGGGCCGGCCCTGCACGCCCATCGCAATACCTTGCCCACGCTGCGCGCCCATAACGAACAGGCGATGGCCTTGGCGGCGGTTGCCTACGCCAAGACCCATGCCCGCCGCCGGATGATGGCCTGCACCACGTCGATCGGGCCGGGGGCCACGAATATGGTGACGGCCGCCGCCGTGGCGCATGTGAACCGCCTGCCGGTGCTGCTGCTGCCCGGCGACGTGTTCGCCGACCGCCGCCCGGACCCCGTGCTGCAGCAGATCGAGAATTTCGGCGACGCCGCCGTGTCGGCCAACGACGCGTTCCGCCCCGTCTCGCGGTATTGGGATCGCATCACGCGCCCCGAACAAATTCTGGTCTCCGCCCCCGCCGCCTTGCGCGTGCTGCTTGACCCGGCCGATTGCGGCCCGGCCGTGATCTGCCTGCCGCAAGATGTGCAGGCCGAGGCGTTCGACTGCCCGCCGGAATTCTTTGCCGAGCGGGTTCATCGCATTCGCCGCCCGCAGCCGGATATCGACGAGCTCGCCCAAACGGCGGCCGCGTTGAAGGCTGCCAAGAAGCCGATGATCCTGGTCGGCGGCGGCGTTAAATTCTCCGGCGCCGAGCGCGTGCTGGGCGATTTCGCGGTCAAGCACGGCATCCCCACGGCCGACACGCAGGCCGGCAAGGGTGCGCTCGCCTGGGACCATCCGGCCAATGCCGGGGCGCTGGGCGTGACGGGCACGGGGGCGGCCAATGCGCTGGCGGCGGAAGCCGATGTGGTGCTGGCGGTGGGCACGCGCTTGGCCGATTTCCCGACCGCCTCGCGCACCGTGTTCCGGAACCCGAATCTGAAGCTCATTCAATTGAATGTCGGCGCGTTCGACGCCGCCAAGCACGGCGCGATGCCCTTCGTCGCCGATGCGCGCGAAGGCGTGAAGGCGCTCGACGCCAAGCTCGGCCGCTGGAAGGCGCCCGATGCGTGGACGGCGAAAGCCGCGCGCGAAACCCGCGCTTGGAGCCGCGTCGCCGCGAAGGCGATCGCGCCGCAACCGGGCCTTCCCAGCGACGCGGCCGTGCTGGGCGTGGTCAATCGTGTCGCGATGGATCATCCGCATGTGATGCTGTGCGCGGCGGGCGGCTTGCCGGGCGAACTCCACAAGCTGTGGCGCGCCAAGGATTCGGCCAGCTACCATCTCGAATACGGCTTCTCGTGCATGGGCTACGAGATCGCGGGCGGTCTGGGCGCAAAGCTCGCCGCCCCCGAGCGCGAGGTCTATGTGCTGGTCGGCGACGGCTCGTATCTGATGATGAACTCCGAAATCGCGACGTCGGTGGCGCTGGGCGCCAAACTCACGATCGTCGTGCTCGACAATCGCGGTTTCGGCTGTATCGCGCGCCTGCAAGCCGCCACCGGCGGGGCGCCGTTCAACAACCGCCTGTCGGACGATCATCCGCCGGTCGATTTCGCCGTCCATGCGCTGGCCCTGGGCGCCGAAGCCACCAAGGTCGACGATCTTGCGGGTCTGGAAGACGCCTTGCGCGCCGCCAAGCGCGCCAAGACGACGCAGGTGATCGTCATCGACACCGACGCCAAGCACAGCACCGGCGAAGGCGGCGCGTGGTGGGACGTGGCCGTCCCCGACGCGCCGCGCACCCGCCGTCACCGTCAAACCTATCTCAACAAGCGGCGCGCCCAGCGCCGGGGAGCCTAAGTCCCATGCCCTGCCCGATCGGAATCAACCCGCTGACCTGGACCAACGACGACATGCCGTCGCTGGGCGGCGACACGCCGCTGGAAACGTGCCTGACCGAGGCGAAGGAAGCCGGCTATGACGGCGTCGAGCTCGGGAACAAATTCCCGCGCCAAGCGGCAAAGCTCGCCCCCATCATGGCCAAGCACAAGCTCAAGATCGTCTCGGGCTGGTATTCCTCGCGCCTGCTGGAACGCGACGTCGACGCCGAAATGGCGGCGATGGACGATCATCTGACGCTGCTCAAAGCCATGGGCAGCCCGGTCATGGTCTATGCCGAAGTCACCGGCTGCGTGCATGGCGACAAATCGGCGTCGCTCGACAGCCGCCGCCGCCTGACCGATTCGGAAATGGATTTGCTGGCAAGCCGCATGACGGAAGTCGGCAAGCGGCTGCGCGCGCAGGGTATCCGCCTTGCCTATCACCACCACATGGGCACGGTGATCGAGACGGAAAGCGAGATCGACGCGCTGATGGCCAAGGCGGGCCCGGAAGTCGAGCTGCTGCTCGACACCGGCCATTTCACCTATGCCGGCGGCGATCCGCTGAAGCTTGCGCGCAAATACGCCAAGCGCGTAGCGCATGTCCATTGCAAGGACATCCGCGCGGCCGTGCTGGCGGAAGCCAAGCGCAACAAGCGCTCGTTCCTCGACAGCGTGCTGGACGGCGTGTTCACCGTGCCGGGCGATGGATCGGTCGATTATCCGCCGATTTTCGCCGAGCTGAAGCGCGCGGGTTACGCGGGCTGGCTGGTCGTCGAGGCGGAGCAGGATCCGGCGAAGGCCCATCCGCTGACTTACGCGCGGATGGGCCGCCGGTATTTGAGCGAAACGGCGCGGGCGGCGGGGCTTTAAGCCCCACCCCCGGCGCCCGCCGGGTTTACGAGCCCGAGCGGATTTCGCGCGTCCAACGCTGCAGCAGACGCTCGCGTTCCGCGGCCGAGCCGTAGCGCACGAAGTCGTACTCGATCAGCAGGATGTCCGACATGCGCGGCGCCTGCGGCGGAATCGCCGCATTCTTGTTCGACGGCAGCTGGAACGAGTTCGCCGCCGCACCCAGCGCCTGGGCCGCGGGCGACAGCGCCCAGTCGTAGAACTTCTTGGCGTTCGCCATATTGCGCGTGCCCTTGATGATCGACATCGAGCCGATCTCGAAGCCGGTGCCCTCGCACGGCGCCACGATCTTCACCGGGGCGCCCGCGACGACCTGCGTCACCGCGTCGTGCAGGAAGGTGATGCCGATCAGCGATTCGCCGGTGGCGGCGGCGCGCGCCGGTGCCGCACCCGAACGCGTGTACTGGTTCACGTTCGTGTGCATGCGCTTCATGAACGCGAAGGCCGGCTCTTCGCCGAACAGCTGCACCAGCGTCGCGAGCATCGTGTAGGACGTCCCCGACGAATTCGGGTCCGCGACCTGGACTTCGCCCTTGTATTCCGGTCGGGCGAGATCGCGCCAGCACTTGGGCTCGGGCAGGTTCTTCTGGGCAAGCGTCCGGGTGTTGAAGGAATAACCCAGCGCGCCCGAGTAAATGCCGACGGTGCGGTATTTCGAAATCTCGGCCTGGCGTACCGCCCAATCATGCAGGTCCTTCAGGACCGGCGAGCGATATTCGGCCAGAAGGCCTTCCTCGGCCGCCTGAAGATGCGGGTCGCCCGTGCCGCCCCACCACACGTCGCCGCGCGGATTGCGCGCTTCGGCTTTGATCTGCGCGTAGGTTTCGCCCGACGATTTGCGGGTCATGTTGACCTTGATACCGGTCTCGCGCTCGAAATTGGC
>PVXE01000090.1 GCA_014444615.1 Tagaea sp. CACIAM 22H2
ATTGACGAAGGACGGCATCAGCACGACGCCGGACGCGATGAAGGCCGCGCGGCGCACGGTGCAGTTCGGCACGGCGCGGAAACCGGCCTTGCGGAACTTGGCTTCGTCCCAGCCGTCGAATTTGCTGGGCACCTTGTCCCACCACACGCCGTTCGAGCCGGGGCCATGGGCGATCAGCGTGTTGTCGTTCAGGCGGAACGACAGCAGCACCGCCTTTTTGAGCCATTGATTGACGACCCAATTACCGCCGGTCTTCTCGGCCACGCGGAACGTTCCCGAATCGAGGCCCGACAAGGCGGTTTCCACCGCGTCGCGCACGGCGCCCTTGGTCGTGAAACCAAGTGTATCGCGTTCGTCCCAGGCCTTGTCGATGGTCGCGGCGAGATCGGCGGTCATAGTGGATTTTCCGTCGTTTTGAGGGCTCAAAAGCGGGGCGGAAGATGCGGGGGCGGGGGCGCGCTGTCAATGTTTGCCGCAGCCCCGTTCCGCGCTAAGGTCGCGGCCTTCGAGGAGCGAATTTTTGAGCGCCAACGCCAAGGAATCCGGGAGAGTTGCGCCGACCGCGGCCGAGGCGACCCCGGCGATGGCGTCGCCCTACGACCGCTTGGTCGCGCATTGGCCGGGCCCCGCGGCGCGGCTGGCGCAGAATGGCGCGGTGCTGGGGGCCAATGCCGCCGCCAAGGCAATGCTGGCCGAGTTCGCGGCGCGCACCGGCGATTTATCGGCGCTGGCCGCGGAGATTTCCGGCGGCGGCGCTTCGCGCCTGGACACAGTCGTCGTGCCCGGCGCTGCCGCCCCCGTTACGCTCGATGTCAGCTTGGTCCCGGCGGGCGACACGGTGCTGATCCTGGCGCGCGACGTCAGCCTTGCCGCCAATATGCGCAATGCGCTGGCGGACTCGCGCAAGCGCTACAAGGATATCGTCGAAATCTCCTCCGATTTCGCGTGGGAGACGGACGCCGACGGCGCCTTCGCCTTCGTCTCGCCGCAAGGCGCGCTGGGCTGGCGCGCAGACGATCTGCTGGGCCGCAAGCCCACGGTCTTCGCGCATGTCGAAGGCGATAACTCGGTCGCCGAACCGTTCCTGACCCAGGCGCCGATCGAACAAACCGAAATCTGGCTGCGCCGCGCCGACGGCTCGGACGCTTGCGTGCAGATTTCGGCGCTGCCTTTGTTCGCGCCCGACGGGCGCTGGAAGGGTGCGCGCGGCCTCGCCCGCGACGTGACCGAGGCGCGCGAGCGCGAAGCCGAACTCGCCGAAGCGCGCAATCGCGAACGTTTGATCGCGCATGTCGTGCGCGCGGTGCGCGATGAGGTCGAGGCCAAAGCGCTGCTGACCGCCGCCGCCACCGAAACCGCGCGCGCCTTGGGGGCGGGCTGCGCCATCTGGCGCGTTGTCGACGATATCGACGGCGTGCCGCAATTCGTGTCCGGCGCGCAATTCGGCGGCAAGTTTCCCGACGATATGGATATCGAGCGGCGTTTCGCGGCAAAATTGCGCCTCGACCGGCCGGAAGCCGAAGGGGCGGACGCGCTGGTCGAGTTGCGCTCGCAAGCCGGGCGCGCGTTGGTGGCGCCGACCGCGTTCCGCCGGCGGATCAACGGGCTGGTCGCGTTGTTCCGCGATCCTTTCGCCGACGATTGGACGGAGGGCGAGCGCGACGTGCTGGCGGAAATCGCCGCCCAGCTCGGCATCGCGCATGCCCAGCTCGACCATATCGAAGCGCTCGACCGCCAAGCCTCGACCGACGCGCTGACGGGCTTGCTCAACCGCCGGCGTTTCGTGTCGGAACTGGAAGCGCGCATCGCCGCGTGCAAACGCAGCGGCGAGCCGGGCGCCTTGATCTATGTCGACCTCGACAATTTCAAGGCGGTGAACGACATCCTCGGCCACCAAGCCGGCGACATGGCGTTGAAACAAGTTGCGCGCACTTTGCGCAAGGCGACGCGCATCAACGATCTGGTCGCGCGCCTGGGCGGTGACGAGTTCGCGCTGTGGCTCGACCAGACCGATCTCGACGGCGCGGTCGCCAAGGCCAAACATATTCTCGACATGCGCGGCGAATTGCTGGGCGTGTCCGCGAGCCCCGAAAAACCGCTCGGCTTCTCCGCCGGCGTGGCGCTGCACGATCCCGCGAAGCCCGAAACCGTGGACGAGCTGCTCGTGCGCGGCGACGGCGCGATGTACGAAGTCAAACGCAAAGGCAAGGGGACCTACGCGGTGGCGCTCGACGCCGCCCCGGCGGCGCCCCCGAAGAACTGATCGGCATATGGACAAATCCGAATACGAATCCGCGAAACGCATGCTGGCCGACCCGGACGTCTTCGTCCGGACGAACCTCGCCAAACGCACCGATTTGCGGCCCGAGCTTCTCTACTACCTGACCGACGACATCTCGCCGGAAGTGCGCCAAGCGCTTGCCGACAATTCGGCGCTGCCCTGGCAGGCGGATATGAAGCTTGCGGGCGACCGCAGCGAGGATGTGCGCGCAGGGCTCGCGGGCAAGGTCCAGCGCGTGCTGCCGGGGCTGAAGCCGGGCGAACAGGATGCCGCCCGCCAGCACATCATGCAAACGCTGGAGGTGCTGGCGAAGGACACGGCCGCGCGCGTGCGCGGCGTGGTCGCCGAAACACTGAAGGACGTCGCCGACGCGCCGCCCGATCTGGTCAAGCAGCTGGCGAAGGACGCCGAACTCGCGGTCGCCGCCCCGGTTCTGCAGTTCTCGCCGCTGCTGACCGAAGAAGACCTGATCGAGATCGTCAAAGGCCGCTTCGCCGAGGGTGCGACCGCCATCGTCGCACGTCGCGAAGGCGTCACCGAACGCCTGTCAGACGCGATCGTGGCGAGCGACGATACCGACGCCGTCGCCTCGCTGCTTGCCAATAACTCGGCGCAGATCCGCGAGGAAACGCTCGACCTCGTGCTGGAAAAAGCCCCGTCGCGCCCGTCCTGGCACGGGCCGTTGGTCGACCGGCCCAAGCTGCCGGGCCGGATGGCGCTGAAGATCGCGGCTTTCGTCGCCGAAGCCTTCGCGCAACGCTTGGCCGCGCGCCCCGATCTCGACCCCGCGACGCGCGAAGCGGTGACGGCCGAAGTGCGCAAGCGCATCGCCGAAGCGGCCGATAGCGGCGAGGAAGGCGGGGGCGGTCCGGCGGCCCGCAAACGCGCGGTTGCCGATCCCGATTGGGCCAAAGGCGGCGAAGGCGAAGCGCCGGGCGAAACCGTCGGCGACAAGGTCAAGCGCCTGCGCCGGGAAAAGAAGCTCGACGACGCGGCGGTCGCCGCCGCCGCGCAAGGCGGCGAAAAGCTGTTCGTCAAACTGGCGCTGGCCGAACTCGCCGCGATCCGTGCCGACGCGGTCGACAAGATTTTGACCGCGCGCTCGGCCAAGGGCGTGATCGCCCTGTGCTGGAAGGCGAAGCTCAAGCTCGCCACCGCGGTCGCGATCCAGCAGCGCACGCTGTCGCTGCCGCCCAAAAGCGTGCTCAACCAGCCCAAATGGGACGGCTGGCCGCTGACGGAAGAAGAGCTGAAATGGCAGCTCGAATTCTTCGGGGCGTAATCGGCGCCGATCTCGGCGGCACCAAATTGCGGATCGTGCGTTTCGACGGCGACGCGCGCGAAGTGCGCGTCTTGCCGACGGGGCCGGGAATTCGCGCGGCCGATATCGAAGCGGCTTTGCCGGATACGGACATGCTCGGCCTTGCCGTGCCGGGACTGGTGGACGACGGCGCCGTCGTCGCCTGCAACGTTCTGCCCGGTATCGTTGGCTGGCGGCCGCGCGTGGGCACGCTGCTGAACGACGCGCAGGCGGCTTTGATCGCCGATATGGAGGATTTGCCCGAAGGCGCCACGGCCGCGATCGTGATGGCGGGGACCGCGATCGGTGCGGCGATCGCCATCGACGGGCGGCCTTACGGCGGCGCGCATGGCTTCGCGGGCGAGCTTGGCTACATGCCCATGGGCGGGGGAACGCTGGACGATAAAGCGGGCGGCGCGGCGATTTTGCGCGGCTGCGGCTGCGATGCGCAAACTCTCGCCGCACGGCTCGCGGCGGGCGATGCGCCGGCAATGGCGGCGGTGCGCGCCGCCGGTGCGGCGTTGGGGGCGGGGCTTGCGACGCTGGCGAATTTGATCGATCCCGCGCGGATCACGTTGGCGGGCGGCACGTGCGCTTGGCCCGGCTATGTCGATGCGGCGCGCGCGGCGTTTGCCGAAATCACGCTGGCCCCCATCGCGGCGCGCTGCGAATTGCGCCAATCGCCATGGGGCGCGGATATCGTCGCGCGCGGCGCCGCGATCAGCGCAGAAATTCGTACCAGACGATAAGTGCGACGATCGCTGCCGCGATGGCCCAGCCCAGCGCGCGCGCGTAGCGGCGGAACCAGCGCTCCAGCACCGAGCCTTGGTGCTTCAAAAGCCACGCCATCGCGTAGAACTGGATTCCGCGCGCGAACACCGACGCGACGAAGAAGGGCAGCAGCGGATATTGCGCAAGGCCCGCCCCGATCGTGACGATCTTGAACGGGATGGGTGTGAGGCCTTTCCCCGCAATCAGCCAGAAGCCCCATTCGGCGAACATTTCGCGGAACGCGTCGAGGTGGTGGGCGTAGCCGTATTTCTCGACCAGCCACATCCCCACCGTCTCGAACAGCAGATCGCCGATCGCATAGCCGAGGAATGCGCCGACGACCGACGCGACGGTGCATAGCGTCGCGAACCAGTAGGCGCGCGCGCGATCGGCCATGATCAGCGCCGCCAGGAACGGATGCGGCGGGATCGGGAAGAACGAGGAATCGGCGAAGGAAATCGCCGCCATCACCGCGGGCGCGTGGCGCGTGCGGGCGGCGGCGATCGTCCAATCGTAGAGGCGTTCGAGCAATTCGGCCGGCGTTCGCTTACGCGTCGCCGACGATCATCGTGCCGACACCCTTGTCGGTGAAGACCTCGAGCAGGATCGAATGGCGCACGCGGCCGTCCATGATGATGGCGCCCTTCACGCCGCGATCGACCGCCAGCAGGCAGGTCTCGACCTTCGGGATCATGCCGCCGGAGATCGTGCCGTCGGCGATCAGTGCACGCACCTTCGCGGCGGAAAGCCCCGTCAGCAGGTTCTTTTCCTTGTCGAGCACGCCCTTCACGTCGGTCAGCAGCAGCAGGCGTTCGGCCTTCATCGCACCCGCGATGGCGCCCGCCACCGTGTCGGCGTTGATATTGAACGTCTCGCCGTTTTCGCCCACGCCGATCGGCGCGACGACCGGAATGATGTCCGACTTCGCGAAATTATGAAGGAAATCGGCGTCGATCTTATAGGGATCGCCGACGAAACCGAGATCCAGCACGCGCTCGATATTCGAATCCGGGTCCTTCTTGGTGCGCGTCACTTTGCGCGCGACCATGAAGTTCGCGTCCTTGCCGGACAGGCCGACGGCCTTGCCGCCCGCGCGGTTGATCGTGGCGACGATTTCCTTGTTGATGGCGCCCGACAGCACCATCTCGACGATTTCCACCGTCGCCGCATCGGTGACGCGCAACCCGTCGATGAATTCGCTTTTGACCTTCAAGCGCTCCAGCATCTTGGCGATCTGCGGGCCGCCACCATGCACGACGATCGGGTTGACGCCGACCTGCTTCAGCAGCACCACGTCGCGCGCGAAATCGGCCGCGACCTTCTCGTCGCCCATCGCATGGCCGCCGTATTTGACGACGATCGTTTGCCCGGCATAGCGCTTCATATAGGGCAGCGCTTCGGACAGCATGCGCGCGGTCATATGCGGGTCGGCGGCGGTCGTTTCCATGGTCTATTCCGTGGTTTCTTAGGCGGGATTTTATAGCGTGTTCAGGCGGGCTTCGCGAGCGACGCCAATTCGCAGCGCAACTGCTCGATCCCGATATTCTTCTCCGACGATGTCGGGACGATGACGGGATGCGCCGCCGGGCGCTTGGCGATTTCGGCTGCGCATTCGGCGATGCGCTGCTTCAGGCCCGACGTGCCCAGCGCGTCGCATTTGGTCAGCACAAGCTGCCAATTGACCGCCGAGGCGTCGAGCAGCTTGAAGACCTCGCGGTCGCTTTCCTTGATGCCGTGGCGCGAATCGACCAGCACCAGCGCGCGGCGCAATGTGGGGCGGCCTTTGAGGTAGCGGCCGATCAGCTCGCTCCACAGGATTTTGGTGCCCTTGGATACGGCCGCGTAGCCGTAGCCCGGCATGTCGACCAGCGACAGCCGGTCCGACAGGCTGAAGAAATTGAGCTGCTGCGTGCGGCCGGGATGCTTGGACACGCGCGCGGTGTTGCCGCGATTCGTCAGCGCGTTGATCAGGCTCGATTTGCCGACATTGGACCGGCCCGCCAGCGCCACTTCGGGCAGCCTTGGCGGCAAGACGGCGTCGAGCGTCGCGGCCCCGGCGAGAAACTCGCAAGGGCCGACGAACAGCTTGCGCGCCGCCTCGATCGCCTCGGGGGTCAGGCTTTCGCCTTGCCCGGCGGGGCCAGCGGCGTCCCCTCCAGGCGTTTCATGATCAGCCATTGTTGCGCGATCGAAAGGGTGTTGTTGACGGCCCAGTAGATCACCAGACCCGCCGGGAACGAGGCCAGCATGACCGTGAAGATGAACGGCAGGGCCAGGAAGATCTTCGCCTGGATGGGGTCCACGGGCTGCGGGTTCAGCTTCTGCTGCAGGAACATCGTGATGCCCATGATGATGGGCCACACGCCGATATGCAGAACCTGCGGCACCGCGTAGGGCAGCAGGCCGAACAGATTGAACAGCGATGTCGGGTCCTGCGCCGACAGGTCGTGGATCCAGCCGTAGAAGGGCGCGTGACGCATTTCGATCGTCACGAACAACACCTTGTACAGCGCGAAGAACACCGGGATCTGAATCAGGATCGGCAGGCAGCCCGACAGCGGATTGGCGCCCGCGCGTTTGTAGAGCTGCATCATCTCCTGGCTCATGCGCTGGCGATCCTCGCCGTACTTCTCCTTCAGCTTCTCCATCTCGGGCTGGAGCAGCTTCATCTTCGCCATCGAGCGGTACGACTTGTTGGCGAGCGGGAAGAACAGGATCTTGATCGCCACCGTGAACAGGATGATCGCGACGCCGAAATTGCCGATGAAGCGGTACAGGATGTCGAGTGCCAGGAACATCGGCTTGGTCATGAAGTAGAACCAGCCGAAATCGATCGCACGGTCGAACAGCGGAATGGCGTGACGCTCGGCATAGGTGTCGAGCAGATGCACTTCCTTGGCGCCGGCGAACAGACGCGACGTCGATTCCGCCGTTTGGCCCGGCGCGACGGTGGCCGCCGGTCCGAGATAATCGACCTGATAGCGGTCGGCGCCGCCGGCCAGCGTGTGGGTGAAGCGCGCCTTCACGTCGGCCTTCTGATCGGGGATCAGCGAGACCAGCCAGTATTTGTCGACGATGCCCAGCCAGCCGCCGCGGCTGTCAAAGGCGATCGCTTTCTTGTCGCGCAGATCGGAATAGCTCGGCTCCTGGAGCTTCTCGTTGAATACCCCGATCGGGCCTTCGTGCAGGATGTAATAGCCGCCCAGAATTGGCGTGCCGAAGCGGCTGGCGAGCGAGAACGGATGCAGCGTGACGGGGGCAGCACCCGTATTCGTCACGCGCTCGTCGATGCGGAACAGATAGGTGTCGTCGATCGAAATCTTGCGCTCGAAACGCAGGCCCTGGCCGTTGTCCCAGGACAGCGTCACGGGCGTGGCCGGCGTCAGCTTATCGCGGTCGGCGGTCCAGCGCGTGTCGGCGCCCGGCAGTGCGGGCGTGCCGCCCGCGGCGACCCAGCCGAACTCGGCGAAATAGGTGTCGGCCGCGCCGCGCGGCGACAGCAGCACGACGGGCGGGGAATCCTTCTCGACCGTCTGGCGGTAATTGACGAGCTTCAGATCGTCGATGACGCCGCCTTGCAGCAAGATCGAGCCCGCCACGCCGGGGCCTTCGATCGTCACGCGCGGACCTTGCGCGATCACGCTGGCGCGATCGGGGTTCGGCGCGTTGGCGAGGCCGGCGATCACCGAACCGGGAACGGGGGCGGCACCCGGTGCCGCGGGCGCGTTCGAGCCTTGGACGGTCTCCGCGCTCGCCAGACGCTCGGCTTCCGCCGCGCGCTGCTTTTGGATGCGCGGTTGATTCCACAGCATCTCGAAGCCGAGCACGATGGCGATCGACACGATGATCGCGACCCAAAGGTTTTTATTGTCCAGCTGCATGGGTGGGGATGCGTCCTAGAAATTCGGCGGCGAAGATGAACGAGGCGGCACGGGATCGAACCCGAATCCGCCCCAAGGATGGCAACGGCAAATGCGGCGCGCGGCGAGATAGGAACCGCCGAGCGCGCCGTGCTCGGCCAGCGCTTGGCGCGCGTAGTCCGAGCAACTCGGCAAATACCGGCAATTTGCGCCCAAAATCGGGCGCAGCGTCCATTGATAGGCGACGACGAACGCGTCGAGAAGCCGCGCGATCATGGTCCCTTCCTCGGGCCCGCGGCCAATTTGGCCAAGGCACGCTCGAAATCCGCGAGCAGACGGGGGAAGGGGACGTCGCCGGTTTCGGCGCGCGCGATGGCGACGTAGTCCCAACCGGGCTGGCCTTTGGCGGCGAGCGCCAAGCGCGCGGCTTCCTTCAAACGGCGGCGGGCGCGATTGCGCACGACCGCGCCGCCGATTTTGCGCGTGGCGGTGAAGCCCAGGCCGATCGCGGGATCGTCGTCGCCGCGCGGGCGGCCTTGCAGGACGAGGCCGTCGACGGCGTATTTACGACGCGCATCCGCGACCGCCAGAAATTGCGGGCGGGTCTTCAGGCGTCGAGCGGGAATGCTTGCCGGCGTTTGGGACATAGGATCGCGTACCCCACCGCCGGATCGGAAAACCGGCCGTAAGGCCGGGCGGCCCTTAGGCCGACAGGCGCTTGCGGCCCTTGCTGCGGCGACGCTGCAGGACCTTGCGGCCGCCGACGGTGGCCATACGCGAACGGAACCCGTGCCGGCGCTTGCGGATGAGCTTGCTGGGCTGATAAGTGCGCTTCACGGGACGAACTCCAAAGGTAATCCGGTCGAAATCGAGGGGGCGTTATACGGGACGACCCGCCCCTCGTCAATCGACCGATTTTACCCCTGGAAATCTGGAAATTAACAACCGTTTCCAGGTGTTTAGGGGTAACTTACCCGTCCCGATCCGCGAATTAGCCGGGAATGACGCCCCTGTCCAA
>PVXE01000091.1 GCA_014444615.1 Tagaea sp. CACIAM 22H2
CGCTTCTTCCGGTGTGGGCGCGTTCTCGAGCGTCACGGTGGGTTTGCCGCCGTTGAGGGCAGCGAAACGCTCGATCAATTCGCCCACGGTGCGGCGATTTTTGGGATCGGGCCCGAAATTATAGGCGCCCGATTTGCCCGATTGGATCAGCGCCAGATAACCCGACAGCGGGTCCAGCACATGCTGCCACGGGCGGATCGCGCCCGGCCGGCGCAGCACCAGCGGCTTATTGTCGGTCAACGCGCGCACCGCGTCGGGCACGATGCGATGGGCCGCCCAATCGCCGCCGCCGATGACATTGCCCGCGCGCCCGACGGCGAGCGGAACGTCATCCTTGAAGAACGCGGCGCGGAAGGATTCGACGACGATCTCCGCCGCCGCCTTGCTGGCCGAGTAAGGATCATGACCGCCCAGGCGATTGCTTTCGACGAAGGCCCGACCCGAGCCGTCGTTGGCGTAAACCTTGTCCGACGTCACGATCAGAATTCGTTTCAACGATTTCACGCCGCGCAGGGCGTCCAGCACATTGGCCGTGCCGGTCACGTTCGTATCGAACGTCGCGGCGGGATCCTCATAGGACGGCAGCACCAAGGCTTGCGCCGCCATATGGATCGCGATCTGGGGCTGGAACTCGGCGATCGTGCCGCGAAGTGCATCGATGTCGCGGATATCGCCCACGACATGGCGCGCGCAGAGCTTCGATCCGCCGATTAGGTCGAACAAAGCGGGCTTGGTCGCGGGCGGCAATGCAAAGCCGCACACTTCCGCTTTCATCGAATGCAACCAGGCGAGCAGCCAGCTTCCTTTGAAGCCGGTATGCCCGGTCAGGAATACGCGTTTGCCGGCGAAATACGGCGCGAACATTCTTGAAGCTTGCGTCAGTTGGCGCGTCGCCGCAAGCGTGCCGCCTGGAAACCGTCCATGCCGTTCGCCGGCGTGGTGACCAGATCGCCCGCCGCGTCGATCAATTCGCTGCGTCCGCCGATCTCGGCGGCGCTCACGGGCACGCGCGCGAAATCGCGATGACGGTCGAGGAACGCCGCCACGCGCGCACTGCCTTCGCGCTTGTCGAGCGAGCAGACCGCGTAAACCAGCGTGCCGTCGGGTTCGAGCATCGTCGCGGCCGCGTCGAGCAATCGATCTTGCGCGGCCATTAGCTTGACCGCGTCGGCGGAGTTTTTGAGATGCGCGATTTCCGGATGGCGGCGCAGCGTGCCCGTCGCCGTACACGGCGCATCCAACAGGATGAACGGATAGGGCGCCTTGGGCTGCCATTTCGACGCGTCGGCGTTGACGATCTCCGCTTCCAGCATCGTGCGCGCGAGATTTTCGACCACCCGGTCGAGACGCTTGGCCGATTGATCGACGGCCGTGACCTTCCCGCCGGCGGCGGCGAGTTGCAGCGTCTTGCCGCCGGGGGCGGCGCACAAATCCAGCACGCGCTTGCCCGATATGTTGCCCAACAGGCGTGCAGGCAACGCGGCGGCTTCGTCCTGCACCCACCAAGCGCCTTCCTCGAAGCCCGGCAATTCGGCGACATTGCCCGCTTCTTCCAGGCGCAGCGTGCCGGTCGGCAGCAATTTGGCGCCGAGCTTCGCGGCCCAGTCGGCGGCGTTCGATTTCACCGTGATGTCGAGCGGCGGTTCGCGTAATTGCCCGGCGACGATATCGCGCGCCTTCGCCTCGCCCCAGCTATCGACCAGGATGGCCCAGAGCCAAGCGGGCGTGTCGGCGCGCGGGGCGTCGATCGCGGCGAGCAGTTTCTCGCCGTCGCGCGACACGCGGCGCAGCACGGCGTTGACCAGGCCGCGCAGTTTTTCGGGCGCCAGATCGACCGTCTCGCCGACCGCCGCATGGGCGGGCGTGCCCAAAAACAGAAGCTGAGCGACACCCAAGCGCAACGGCGATTCGACCGGCTTGGGCGGGGCCCCCTTGTCCAGGCATTGCGCCAGAATGGCGTCGATGGTGCCCAGGCGCCGCAGCACCGTCGCCGACAGCATCCGCGCGAAGCCGCGATCGCGCGGCTCCAGCACGCGCAGGGTCTGCACGCCGGCCATCGCATCCTCCAGCGTGCGCTTGCCTTGCAGCACGGCGTCGAGCAATTGGGCGGCGGCGAGGCGTGCGGAGGGTGCTGTTTTCATGGGCCGCTAAGTAGGGGACGGGGCCGCGATGCGCAAGCGCGGCTTGACCCGGGCCCGCCCGCCTGCCGATAAGGGCAGGGCATGGATCTTAAGGCCCATATCGCCGAATTCGATCGCGGCCGCGTGCGCCGCCGCGACGGCGTTTACGTGAACTCGGCCGAGATCGCACCCGCCGAGATCGCGACGGGATCGCGCGGCGTCGTGTCGATGCGCAATCTCGGCCTCAACGGGCGGATGGCCAATCAGCTGCTGCAATGGGCCTTCCTGAATTTCTACGCTTGGCGTCACGATCTGCGGATCGAAGCGCCCGCGTTTCCGGCGGGCAAGCTGGTCGGCGCCGTTTCGGCGCCCGCCTTCGACGATCTGCCGACGATCACGTATGGTCCGTTCGAAGATGCGGCGGCCCTGGCGCTGTGGGAGCAGCCCACACCTTACGTCGATGTCGATTTCGACGGGTATTTCCAGGAACTGCCCGCATGCTGGGCGCCGCATCGCGAATTGTTCCGCCAGCTGCTGCGCTTCGGTGCCGAACCAGCCGCCGATGCGTGGCGCGCCGCCATTCCCGGCAAGCTGATCGCCGTGCATGTTCGGCGCGGCGATCTGGCCGATCCGGTCCATGCCGGGATTCCACAGTTTGCGCCCGTACCGGTCGAATGGTTCGTCGATTGGGTTGCCAGCGAAATGGCGAAAACGCCGGACGCGCAGCTCTATATCGCCTCCGACAGTCGCGACGCGATTCTGCCCGCGTTTGCGCAATGGAACCCACTGCCGGTTGCGAGCTTCGCGGCCGATGAACGCATCGCCGATCTTCTGGCCATGTCGCGCGCGGATGCGCTGGGCTTCGGGAATTCGTCTTATGGCCGCTTGGCCGGGCTGCTGGCGGCGGACGATCAGCGCCAAGCGGTCGCCGATTTCACGGCAAAGGCGCTTATCCCTTGCGATACCTGGAACGACCGGCCGTTCTGGGCGCATTTCGGGCCCGTCGCGGCCAAGGACGATCCGGCGATGCGGCTCAAACCCCGGCCCTGGCGAAAACGCCTGAAGGCTTGGTTCAAGCGCCGAGGGATTTGAGGAAGCGCTTCAAGCGGCGCATCGGCCTGGCGTCGCGTTTGCGCGCGCGCGCCTCGCGATGCGCGGTGATGCGGTCGATATGGGCTTGCAGCTCCGCCTTCATCGTCGCGGGCACGCGGATGAACACGTCGTCGATCACGCACACGAAGCGATCGTCGCGCCCGTCCTTCAGGGCGGCGACCGTCGCCCCGGCATCGGGCCATTGCTCCAGTCGATTGGGCGAGGGCGGCGGGGCCAGGAAATAGCGCGCGTCGTCGACCAGGATGACGTGTTCGTGCGGCGAGCGGGCGATGACGGCCAATTCGCGCAGCAGGGGGCATTGGTCCAATTCGCCCGCCGTCACGGTCTGATCGGTGCCGCACCAATGGGCATCCAGCCAAAAAAGCGCCGGTCCGGGCAAAGTAGGGACGAGCTGTTCGAGGCCCGCGACGCTGTCGCCTTCGACCACGGTGACATGCGGGGCACCGGCGAAGCGCGTACGGGCGGCGGCGGCGAGGGCCGGATCGGCCTCGACCGTCCAGACCTTGGCGAACTCGCCCGACGCCCAGGCGGCGGTGTCGCCCTTATAGGTGCCGGTTTCGACGAAATTGGCGAGCGCCAGCTTCGATTTCAGCAGCGTGGCCAGGGTTCGCGGTATCCCGAAGTCGACGGCGCCCATCCCGAAAGCTTCCCATTAGAAACGACGATGGCCTGACTACCCCACCGGGCGGGTGGAGGGAAGGGCCCCGAAGATTCTTGGTGGAATAAGCGGAATGTTTCTTGCGTTATTCCTGCGAACGGGGAATCGATATGCCCCGCTTCGGGAAGGGTACCAAGTGGCCGACATGATCGCCCGCACGTCCGTTAAACCGCCGCGCTCTTTGGGGCGCTTGCAGGCTTTGGCGATCGCGTTGCTGCTGATCGTCGCAGGCGTGGCCATCGCGCGGGCCGATTACGTGCCCGAATTGCCAACCGCCCAGCTGCCCGAAGGGCTTCGCTAAAAAATCAACGGCTCCAAGGTCCGCGGCGTCCGGCCGACGGGACCGAGCTGCGTCCGCGCGCCGGGCTTGCCGCACGGCTTGCCCCTTGAAGACCCATCGATTGCGCTTGTTCTTCCAGCGCCGCGATGCGGTTCGCCGGGTTCGGGTGGGTCGAGAACAGATTATCGACGCCCGCCCCGGTCAGCGGATTCATGATGAAAAGATGCGCGGTCGCGGGATTGCGCTCGGCGCTTTCGTTCGGGATCGCCTCGACGCCGCGCGAGATTTTGGCGAGAGCCCGCGCCAGCAAGCGCGGATCGCCCGCGATCTCGCCGCCAACGCGATCGGCCTCGTATTCGCGCGAGCGGCTGATCGCCATTTGCACCAACATCGCGGCCAGCGGCGCGATGATCACGGCGATCAGCGTGCCGATCATGCCGAAGCCCGACGAACGGCCGTCATTGCTCCGGCCCGCGCCGAACAGCATGCCGAATTGGGCCAGCATGCCGATGGCGCCCGCGATCGTCGCGGTCACGGTCATGATCAGCGTGTCGCGGTTTTTCACATGCGCAAGCTCGTGCGCCATCACGGCCGCGACTTCGTCGCTGTCCAGAATGTCGAACAGCCCGGTCGTCGCGGCGACGGCGGCGTTCTCGGGATTGCGGCCGGTGGCGAAGGCGTTGGGCTGCGGATTGTCGATGATATAGACCTTGGGCATCGGCAATTGCGCGCGCTGGGCGAGTTCCGCCACCATCGCGTGGAAATTCGGCGCTTCCTGCGGCGTCACTTCGCGCGCACCGTGCATACGCAGAACCATCTTGTCCGCGTTCCAGTAGCTGAACAGATTCATGCCCAGCGCCACGACGAAGGCGATCAGCATGCCCTGTTCGCCGCCCAGGGCGAAGCCCACGGCGAGGAACAGGCCGGTCATGGCGGCGAGCAGGATGGCGGTCTTGGTGTAATTCATGGCTTGAGATGTAGCGAAACCCGCCCCCCGTTCAAGCCTTGCCGGGGCGACGCTTCGGGGGCATATCCCTGTCCCATGGACGAGAGAAACGCCGTTTTGCCGGTGCCGCCGGCGGCCGACCCCGCCGCCCCGGCCGATCCGAAGAAGCCCGCCGCCAAGAAGCCGGAAATTGGCGGACCCGAGGGCCCCGAGCCGACGCGCTATGGCGATTGGGAACGCGGCGGACGCTGCTTTGATTTCTGACGCCACGCTCAAGCGGCTGCCGGCGTTCCTGGCGGTGTTTTTCACCGTCTGGACGATCCGCATCCAACTGATCCCTTGGACCGACGCGGCTGCCGAAACGGCCGACGCCGCGCGGATGATCGCCGATGGCTGGCGGCTTTTGTTGTGGCTGGTGCTGCCTATCGCTTGGTGCCTGTCGGTGGAGAAGATCGATCCGCGCGCCGCCGTCGATCAACGCCCGGGCACGCGCCCCTGGCTCGGCTGGGTCTTCGCCGTCGCCTACCTGGTCGCCAGCCGCGCCGCGGGCATGGCCGTGGGCGAGCACTGGCATCTGATCCCCGCCGATCTGCCGCCGATGGCGTTCTACGTGTCGCTGGTCGGGCTTGCTTTCGTGGCGCTGGTCGAGGTTTTCGTTTTTTACGGGCTGGTGTTGAAAGCGTTACGGGCACGCTTCGCCTTCTGGCCCGCCAATCTGATCGCGTCGGCCTTGTTCGCGGCGATCAACGTGCCGGGCTGGGTGGCACTGATCGAACTCGACGCGCAAACGCTGCTCCTGTTGTTGGCGCAAGTCTTCGTGTTCGGCGTGTTGCTTGGCTTCACCGTGCGTACGACCGGCTTCGTGCTCGCAGCGATGCTGTTGCATCTCGCCAACAATGCGCTGCAAGGTCTCGGTTTCCCGGGGTAGACTCGCCGCATGTCGATTTGGAAAAAACTTTTCGGGCGCAAGAAGAAGCCGGCACCCGCGCCCGCGGTGCTCGATCTGCCCGCTTTGTGCCGCGAACACGCGCTGACGATCGAGGGTGTGGTGCATGTCGGTGCCAATCGCGGCGACGAGATCGCGACCTACGATGCGATGGGCGTAACGCGCGTCGTGTTCGTCGAAGCCAATCCCGATCTCGCGGCGGGGTTGCGGGCACGCTTCGCCGCGCGGCCGGATGTGACGATCTTCGATTTCGCGGCGGGCGAAGCGCCGGGCGAGGCGCAGTTCCATGTGACTTCGTTCGATCAATCGAGTTCGCTGTTGAAGCTCAAGCGCCATGCCGAGATCTATCCCGAGATCGTCGAGACCAAGACGATCACGGTGCCGGTGCGCCGTCTCGACGACGCGTTGGCGCAAGCCGATCTCGCCGCCGCGCGTTTCGATCTGCTCAATCTCGATATCCAGGGCGCCGAGCTGATGGCGATGCGCGGCTGCCCCGATTTGGTCGGGCGCGTGCGCGCGATCAATTGCGAACTCGCCTTCGAAGAGCTCTACGAAGGCTGTGCGCTCGCCCCGCAGATCGATGCCCATTTGGCCGCGTTCGGCTTCGCGCGGGTGGCAACGGCAACGCCGTACCATCCCAGCTGGGGCGACGGATTTTACGTCCAAAAATCTTAGATTTCTGGGATTTCCGGGTCGCGCATCGGCCAATTTGTTCCTCTTTTCGGCTGTGCAAACCCCGTTCTTGATTGGTAATCGCGAGATCGCCGAAGAATCAAATCGTATGAACATTCTCTATTGACAAGAAATATTTAAATATATATGATTCTTAAAATGAAGCGTAATCTGTCAATCCGATATCGCATTTATCCAACGCCGGCCCAGGAAGCTGTCTTCCGGCGGATCGCTGGAGCTTGCCGTTTCGTCTATAATCTTGCTCTCGAACAACGCGAGCGATTCTCGAGGCGCGACCGTGCGATTCGTTACGTCGGTCAAGCAAATGAATTGCCTGCTCTTAAGGGCGAAGCGCCTTGGCTCAAGGAAATTCCTGCGCATTGCTTACAAGCCGCGTTGCGCGATCTCGATCGTGCCTTTGTCAATTTTTTCGAAGGCAGAACTGATTTCCCGCGATATCGTCATCGAGGTCGCTCCGAGAGTTTCAGGTTTCCGGATCCCAAACAGTTCTCGATCGACCATATGTCGAAGCTCGATCGTCGGACGCTTCGTGCGTTGATCGCACCTAAATTTGGTAAAAATCGATCTAATTTTGGCGCTATTGCTATTCGCCTTCACCGTCCACTGCACGGCCGGTTAAAAAACCTCACGATTTTGCGTGATGGCAACAATTGGTACGCGTCATTCTCGATCGAAACTCGAGAACGGCACACGCCGGTTCATCAGTACCGTGACAGTGCGGTTGCAATCGACCGGGGCGTATCGACCCCCTTTATGTCGTCGGACGGGGAAGCTTTCGGCCAGCAGACTGAGGGGCCGAGGGAACTGCTGCGTTTACGTCGTCTTCAGCAGGCTCTCGCGCGTAAAAGGCGCAGATCAAGCAATCGCCGCAAGGCGATCAAACGCATTGCGGCGCATAAAGCGAAGATCGCCCGGCGCCGCAAAGATTCTCTGCACAAGCTGACGAATCTTATCGCCAAGAGCCACGGCACGATCGTCATCGAAAAGCTCAATGTGCGGGGCATGACCGCGTCAGCCGCAGGTACGGCGACGCAGCCAGGACGACGCGTCGTCCAGAAAGCCGGACTCAACCGCGCCATTCTCGACAAGGGATGGGGCGAGTTCCGGCGACAGCTCGTCTATAAGGCCGCATTGCTTGGCGGACGGGTCGTGGAGGTCGATGCTCGACATACGTCGCAGACCTGCTCGGTCTGTCGTCATGTCGATGCGGCGTCGCGATACAATCAAACGCGCTTCGCGTGTGTTGCTTGCGGTTATGCGGCAAACGCGGACGCGAACGCAGCGCAAAACATTCTCCAGCGTGGCCTTGTCGCGATTGGAGCCTTAGTCGAAATCGCAGATACTGGCGGAGGACTTCCGCTGGCAGCCTGTGGAGACCTAGCCTTTGGGCGGTCTAAGAAGCAGGAAGCAAAAGGCGCAAGCCTTAAGAAGGTCGCGGCGTGAGCCGGGAAGTCGGGAGAGCGACTTTTTGTGCGAAGCGCGGACCGAAGCCCCACGATTGAGGGTGGGGAAGAGTCACGTCTTGACAGGAAATCGACAGAATGGGCTTGGCGACCGCAATCTTAATGTGACAGCCTGATCGAAAGCTATTTTCGTAGTAAAATCAACGTCCGACGCGATTTGACCCCACATTGCGACTCGGGTACGAGGAGTATTAATCAATCTGGCAGTCCTAGTTTTAAGTTATTAATATCAATAACTTAAGAAAATAGACCAAAATCCGTTTGCGGGTCCCCCCTCGCGTGCTACCCAAATCGACGTCAGGAAAGCGAACCGTCTTTTTGACATTCGCGCCGTTTTGTCCGGGCGGGACAACCAAGGCTCCGACGTTCCGATGGAGGTTCCGGCGGCTCACGCAAGTGGGCTGCCGGGACCGCCTCTTCTAGCCGAGTAAATTGAGGTGTCGGAGGCGATCTTCCGATCGCGGGTCGTCATCTGCGCAGCGGTTTTTTTGTGAATCTAAGCCTGTCAGCAAGTTCAATTATTGGCATCGGCTTAAAATGTAGCGAGCGTTTGCTGGCGAATATGATCAGCCCGCTCAAGGCCGCTACCGGCCTTGAGCGGCCCTTTCTTTCTTTTTACATGGACCTAAGCACCCTTTTGACTCGTCACCAAATTAGGGACGGTTGTCATTTGGCCTCGAGTTTTGACCTCAAATTGGCATTCGAAAGATTCAATATCGGTTCTTCCGCTAGTACGGAGGAGCAGCCGGAAATAATACACATAGCCTAATTGTATTTTTTTTGCATCGCCTTCTGGCGCAATGGCACGGGGTCGACTTTTTGACCGACAAAACTTGTTGCCGGTTTCGGCGATATTGCA
>PVXE01000092.1 GCA_014444615.1 Tagaea sp. CACIAM 22H2
AAACGCGAGCTGATGAAGCCCGGCGCCTATACGGAGCTGTTCTTTCTGGACGAGGCGACCGCGCTCGCCGCCGGGCATCGCCCGTGCGCCGAATGCCGGCGCAAGAACTACGACGCGTTTTTGAAGCTGTTTCCCGGCAAACCCGCCAATGCCGAATGGCTCGACCGCAATCTCGCCTCGCAGCGCGGTCGGCCCTATCCCGACGACTTCGCCAATCTTCCCGACGGCGCGATGTACGAGCGGAACGGCGAAGCGTTCCTCAAATGGCACAAGCGCGCGTTCCGCTGGACCCATAACGGCTACGAGCCCGCCGAGATACCCGGCGGGCCCGTCGAAGTCATCACGCCGGAAGGCACGGTCGAGGCGATCGCCAAAGGCTATCGCCCCGCCGTGCATCCCTCGGCGCGTTAGCCGCGCGCGGTCGGGACCGGCAGCGCCAGATAAAGCGGCGTGCCTTGGCGTTCGACGAAGATCGCGACGGCTTCGCGATGTTCGTTGCGCGCCGCGCGCACGGCCGCGACCACATCCTCGGCGCGTTTGATCTTCTTGCGGTCGACTTCCACCAGACGATCGCCGCGCGCGAGGCCGGCCTTCTCCGCCGGGCTGTTGTCCTGCACGTCGGCGACGACGACCTCGCCGCGCGGGCCTTGCGTCAGCATCAGGCCCACACCGCCCGCGTTGGGATTGTCGTTCTGACCGACCACCGCCGCGTCCGGCTTCTGGTCGGGCAGCGTGCCGAGCGTCACGCGGATCTCGGCGCGGCGGCCATCACGCCAATATTCGATATTGGCTTCGTCCTTCGCCCGGCGATCGCCGACCTTGCGCGCGAGATCGCGCGGATCGTTGATCGCGGTCCCGTCGAGCGACAGGATCACGTCGCCGCGCCGGAGCCCCGCGCGCGCCGCCGGGCCTTCCGGCTCGACCCCGCCGATCAACGCACCCTTGGCGGCGGGCAGTTTCAGCGCGGCCGCGAGGGCGGAATCCACACCTTGCGTCGACACGCCCATCCAGGCGCGATCGACCTTGCCGTGTTCGCGCAATTCGGCGACGACCTTCTTCACGACATTCGCCGGGATGGCGAACCCGAGACCGACCGAGCCGCCATTGGGCGAATAGATCGCGGTGTTGACGCCGATGACGTTACCATCGCGGTCGAAAGTCGGCCCGCCGGAATTGCCCTGGTTGATCGCGGCGTCGATCTGCAGGAAATCGTCGTAGGGCCCCGCGCCGATATCGCGCGAGCGCGCCGAGACGATGCCCGACGTGACCGTACCCCCCAGGCCGAACGGGTTGCCGACGGCCAGCACCCATTGCCCGACGCGCACCTTGTCGGAATCGCCGAACTGGACATGGGCCAAAGGCTTGGGCGCTTCGACCTTCAGCAAGGCAAGGTCGGTGCGCTCGTCGCCGCCGATGCGCTTGGCGGGCAGGCGCGAGCCGTCGGCGAACACGACTTGGATTTCGTCGGCACGGCCGGCGACATGGAAATTGGTGACGATGTAGCCCGACGGATCGATCACGAAGCCCGAGCCGAGGCCGCGCACGCGATGGGGCTGCGCCTTGCCTTGGCCGTTGAAGAACGGCGCGAAGGGCGTGCCGCGGAATTGCGGGGGCACGTCGCCTTCGGGATCGATTTCGGTCGCCGTGACGGCGATCTGCACGACGGCCGGGCTGACGGCGGCGGAAAGATCGGCGAAATCGGGCAGGTTCTGGGTCGCGACGCGTGCGGGCATCGCGGCGGGGTTGGTTTGGGCCGGGAGCGGCGACAGCGGCGAGAAGACCATCAACGCCGCCGCGGCGACGGCGCCCAGCAGGCCGGCGCGGATCGTGTTCTTCTTGTTCAGCATGGCTTGGAACTCCTCTTGGGGTGTGACCCAAGAGCTAGGCCTCGATTTGGGAAGAATCTTGGCGAGCCCGCGGCGAACCGGGGGAATCCGTGTCGCAATCCGTTACGGCGTATGTCCGGCGGCCGCTTCGATGAAGCGGGCAAGGTCGATATCGCGGGTCGTCAATCCGCCGGCATCATGGGTCGACAAAACGACATCGACGCGGTTGTAAACGTTGAACCATTCGGGGTGGTGGTCGGCCTTCTCGGCATAGAGCGCCACGCGCGCCATGAAGGCGAAGGCCGCGTTGAAATCGGCGAATTTGAAGGATTTGGCGATCGCGTCGCGGCCGGGCAATTCGGCCCAGCCGGGCAAGGCGGCGAGCGCTTGGGCGCGCGCGGGACCGGCGAGTTTCTCCATGGCCGCCATCTTCGCGCAGTTGGCGCGAAGATCAAGCCGGGATAGCGTCGCATCTATGACAAGCAACGGGACGACCGACGCGAAACTCTACGCGCCCGATCTCGCCATGATCGAACGGCTGGCGGAGGAAGCGCGCGCCAGCCTGCCCAAGGAACTGGCCGTGCATGTGCGCGACGTGGTGCTGCGCATCGAGGATTTCTGCGACGAAGAAACCGAGCGCGAGATGGAACTCGAGAGCCCTTACGATCTGCTCGGGCTCTATCGCGGCGTCGATCTGCTGCGCGAGAGCGTGGCCACCACGCGCACGCAGCCCGACATGATCTTCCTCTATCGCGTACCCCTGCTCGCATATTGGGTCGAGACGGGCGAGGAACTCGGCGCCATCATCCGCCACACGATGATCCACGAGATCGGCCATCATTTCGGGTTCTCGGACGCGGACATGGACTGGCTCGAGAAACAGGGCGACTGAAATGAGTCTCGATCCGCAAGACGAAGAACTGGTCCAGTCGGCGCGCGACGCGATCGCGAAGCTCTACAAGGAGAACCGTCACCATATCGGGGCCGCCCTACGGACCAAGGCGGGCCGGGTCTATACCGGCGTGCATCTCGACACCTATGTCGGCCGCGCCTCGGTCTGCGCCGAGGCTGTGGCGCTGGGCCGTGCGCTGGCCGAGGGGGAGACCGAGATCGAGGCGATCGTTTCGGTCCGCCATCCGCGCCCGGCCGAGCCCGACCGGACGATACGGATCGTCAGCCCGTGCGGCATTTGCCGCGAGATGCTGGCCGATTTCGCCAAGAACTGTCGGGTCGTCGTGCCGGGCGACTCGGGGCCGGTCGCCGTCGCGGTCGACGAGCTTCTGCCGCGAAAATATGCCGTACCGAAGAGCCGCGCCGATCGGACTTGAACGACATTTGGCGAATTTCGTTTATTATCAGAAAGTTAACGCTTGCCCTTCAGTTGACCGTTTAAGCGGCATGCGGTAGATTCAACACTATCGTCAAGGGACTTGTCGGACGGCCGGCGTTTGCCCTATCTGTCTTCACAGAGACGCATTCCCGGATTGGCAACGCGATATTCGCAAATTGCCATCGGCAGGTTCGAGAGAGCGAAAAACCGTAATGTTCGGCTTGTTCGGCAAAAAAGCACCGCAACCCGCCAAGCCCGGCGCGCAGCCGGCGAAGGGCGTATTGCCGGGCGCGACGGCCGACGGCAAACAGCCCATCGGCACGGTGGTTCTGACGGGTCAAACCTGTCCCGAAAGCGGCATCTGGGAAAGCCAGGGCACGCCGTCGGGCCGGTCGTCCTTCTCCAGGGGCACCCGCATGCCGCCGTTCGACAAGAAGTCGGTGGTCTGGAAGCTCGTCCGTTATCCCTGATTTTTTCCGAAGACAGCCGGAAAAGCGCCGCATTCGCACGGCAAACAATTACGGGTCGTTCGCTCGCTTTCAGGGGTTTTGCGTTTAAATGCGTCTCTTCGCTTTGGCCATCATGGCCGCCATGTTGATCGCCGCCGGTTTGTCGACCATGGCCGAAGTGCCCGCTCAGCGCGGCACGCTGTCGACCTACGCGATCGACGCCAGCGAGTAACGCGCAGCTTCCGAACGACCGTACACGCGGCGCCGAATGCCGGCGGCCGCATGTCTGGATAACTCACACCTGGATCGCCGGCCTTCCGGCCGGCGCGATAGCCGCGCTATTTGCGCGCGACCATCAGCTTCTTGATCTCGCCGATCGCCTTGGCCGGGTTCAGACCCTTCGGGCAGGTCTTCGTGCAGTTCATGATCGTGTGGCAGCGATAGAGGCGGAACGGATCCTCGAGATTGTCGAGGCGTTCGCCCGTCGCTTCGTCGCGGCTGTCGGCGATCCAGCGATAGGCCTGCAGCAGCACGGCCGGCCCGAGATAACGGTCGCCGTTCCACCAATAGCTGGGGCACGAGGTCGAGCAGGAGAAGCACAGGATGCATTCCCACAGACCGTCGAGCTTCGCGCGCTCCTCGGGCGATTGCAGACGCTCGCGATCGGGCGGCGGCGTCTCCGACTTCAACCACGGCTCGACCGAGCGCAATTGCGCGTAAGCCTGCGACAGGTCCGGCACAAGATCCTTCACCACCGGCATATGCGGCAGCGGATAGATGTGCACGTCGCCCTTCACGTCGTCGATCGCCTTGGTGCAAGCGAGCGTGTTCGACCCGTCGATATTCATCGCGCACGACCCGCACACGCCTTCGCGGCACGAGCGGCGGAAGGTCAGCGTCGAGTCGACCTCGTTCTTGATCTTGATCAGCGCGTCGAGAACCATCGGCGCGCAATTGTCGAGATCGACCGTGTAGGTATCGACCGTCGGGTTACCCGAACCATCCGGGTCCCAGCGATAGATTTTGAAATTCTTGGTCCGCTTGGCGCCGGCGGGCGCGGGCCACGACTTGCCCGGCTGGACCTTCGAATTGGCGGGAAGGGAAAATTCGGCCATCGGTCGATCCTTAGTACACGCGCGCCTTGGGCGGGAAAGCTTGGACTTCGTTGGTAAGCGAGGTCAGCGTCACCGGGCGATAGTCGAAGGCGACTTTGCCTTTGCCATCGACCCAGGCCAGCGTGTGCTTCATCCAGTTCTGATCGTCGCGGTTGGGATAATCCTCGCGCGCATGGGCACCGCGGCTTTCCTTGCGATTGGCGGCCGACGCGATCGTCGCCTTCGCTTGGACGATCAGGTTCTCGTATTCCAGCGTTTCCACCAGATCCGAATTCCAGATCATGCCGCGATCCTTGCAGGCGATGTCGGGCGACTTCGCCAGCGTCTTGTCGATCAGCCCCACGCCTTCTTCCAGCACCTCGCCGGTGCGGTAGACGGCGCAGTTGTTCTGCATGATGCCCTGCATTTCCGAGCGCAATTCCGCGGTCGGGATCGGGCCCTTGGCGTAACGCAAGGCATCGAAGCGCGCGACATGCTTGTCGGCCGCGTCTTTGGCGACGGGCTTGTGCGGCGTGCCGGGCTTGACGATTTCGGCGGCGCGAATCGCGGCCGCGCGGCCAAACACGACGAGGTCGAGCAGCGAGTTGGAGCCGAGGCGGTTGGCGCCGTGCACCGACACGCAAGCCGCTTCGCCGATCGCCATCAGACCCGGCACGACCGTGGCCTTGCCGTTCTTCATCGTGACGACTTCACCGTACAGATTGGTCGGGATGCCGCCCATGTTGTAGTGCACGGTCGGCAGAACCGGGATCGGTTCCTTCGTCACGTCCACGCCCGCGAAGATCTTCGCGGTTTCGGAAATGCCGGGCAGACGCTCGTGCAGCAGCTTGGCGTCCAAGTGCTCGAGGTGCAGATGGATATGATCCTTCTTCGCGCCCACGCCGCGGCCTTCGCGGATTTCCATCGTCATCGCGCGCGACACGACATCGCGCGAGGCGAGATCCTTGGCCGACGGCGCGTAACGCTCCATGAAGCGTTCGCCGTTGGAGTTCGTCAGGTACCCGCCCTCGCCGCGCGAGCCTTCGGTGATGAGGCAGCCCGAACCGTAAATGCCGGTCGGGTGGAACTGCACGAATTCCATATCCTGCAGCGGCAGGCCGGCGCGCAGCACCATGCCGCCGCCATCGCCCGTGCAGGTATGGGCCGAGGTCGCCGAGAAATAGGCGCGGCCGTAGCCGCCCGTCGCGAGCACGGTCTGATGCCCGATGAAACGGTGCAGCGTGCCTTCGAGCAGGTTCCACGCGAGCACGCCGCGCACCGAGCCGTCTTCGTCCTTGATCAGGTCGAGGGCGAAATATTCGATGAAGAACTCGGCGTTGTTGCGAAGGCTCTGCTGATAGAGCGTGTGCAGGATCGCGTGACCCGTGCGGTCGGCGGCGGCGCACGTACGCTGCGCCGTGCCCTTGCCGTATTCGGTCGTCATGCCGCCGAAGGGACGCTGATAGATCTTCCCTTCCTTGGTGCGGCTGAACGGCACGCCGTAATGCTCAAGCTCGATGATCGCCGGAATCGCTTCCTTGCACATGTATTCGATCGAGTCTTGGTCGCCGAGCCAGTCGGAGCCCTTGACCGTGTCGTACATGTGCCAGCGCCAATCGTCGGCGCCCATATTGCCCAGCGCCGCCGAAATGCCGCCTTGCGCGGCCACGGTGTGACTGCGCGTCGGGAAGACCTTGCTGATGCAGGCGGTCTTCAGACCCTTCGCCGCCATGCCGAACGTGGCGCGCAGACCCGCACCGCCCGCCCCGACGACGACGACGTCGTAATAATGATCGACGACCTTATAGGCCTTGCCGCCCAAAGCGGGCGCGGAACCGTCGGGCATGGAACTAGCCTCCGAACGCGATCTTGAGAACCGAGAAAGCGGCGATGCCGCCGAACAGCCACGCGGCACCCTTGACCGCGAGCAGCAGGACGAGCTTCACGCCTTCGGCATGAACATAGTCTTCGATCACGACTTGCAGACCGAGCTGCGCGTGATGGAACACCGCGACGATGAGCGAGAGCAGCAGCACCGCCGAAATCGGCGAAGCGATCCATGCCTGCACCGCCGGCAGCGGGGCGCCCGCCAGCGACACGATGCTGGCGACGAACCACAGCATCAGCGGGATCATCGCGATGGCGGTGACGCGCTGCGCCCACCAATGATGCGTACCGTCCTTGGCCGAGCCGAGGCCGCGCACGCGGCCGAGCGGAGAACGCAGCGACGGGGTGGTGTTGCTCATCTCAGCGCCCTCCCAGCACGGCGAAGCCGACGATCCAGGCGAGCAGCGTGGCGCCGACCGCGAAGGCGATCACCGCGTAAGCCGATTTCTCCGCCGTCGCGATGTCAAACCCGTAGCCCGCATCCCAGAACAGATGCCGGATGCCGTTGCCCAAGTGATAGAACAGCGCCAGCGACCAGCCGAACATCAGCAGCAACCCGATCGGCGAACCAATGAACGCCGACACGCTGGCGAATGCCGCCGGGCCATTCGCGGCCGCGACCAGCCAGCAGACCAGCAGCAGCGTGCCCACGCTCAACGCGACGCCAGTAGCGCGATGCGTGATCGACGACAGCGCCGTCACCGGCAGGCGATAGATTTGAAGATGCGGGGATAGCGGCCGCGGGCGTTTGCCGCCGGCGGCTTGCGTCTGATCGTTGGCCATGCTCCCTCGTGCGGACGAATCCGCGTGCAAAAATCCGTATGCCCTCATGGATTTAGACCGGGTTGGCCAAAGCGTCAATCGCAGTGCGGCTATGCAAGCCGTCATTCCGTCCTGTGGATCGATCTGTGGATGACGGTTGAACGGACTGTGCGCAAAGCGAACTTCCATCAACAAGATTCTGCCGGCGTGACGGCGATTGCGATTGTCGCCTCCGGGGCGTTTTGAGACCCTTTCCCTCGGCAAGCGTGAGAGGGGAGATCCAGAGCCGCCATCCCGACGACACCCGCAACCGGCGTTGAGCTGACGCCGAGAGTCACTGGCAGACGCCCGATCCGAAAGGGCTTGGGCGCGGGGTCGAGAGGTGGAGGACGATCTTCCGGAGCTTTCCGGGCCAAAACCGGGGTCAACCCGGCGGCGGCGGGAAACTCCTTCCCGATGCGACGGTCGTCCGGTTCCCTTGAGGGTCCGGGCCACGCCAAGTCGGTCGGGGCGGCATCGGCGGTACGCCGAGCCATCGCTGCCGGACCCCGTGTCGGGGTCTCGACGTCCCGCAAGGGACGGGTCGTCGGCGGAGCGACGGGTGGGCGCCCTCAAGGGGACGCTGCACCGGAGCCGCCGGGGATCGCGAGGGACGCGACCGCATCGCCCGCAAGGGCGGTGGATCCGCAAGGATCGACGGGCGCGAGGCTCGCACGAGGCTCAGGCTGGGGACGGTCGCGACGGCAAGGCGGCCGGGATGTCTCGAACGACGGGGTGGCGGTGCGCGCGCAGCGCCTTCATCCCCTGCCGGTGGAACGCGCGGGATCGGCCGGACCAGGGGCCGTTTCCGGGTGCGAAGCAGGTCCACCGGCGGCGGGTTCGAGTTCAAGGCTGCCAGGAGGCCATCGACCCCGGCGGGGGCACCCGCCAAGGCCGGTGCGACAGTCACGACCGGCGGTGCATACCGGTCCGACCAGCCTCGATTGAGGCGTCAGGGAGCCTTTTGTCCCGCCCGGACAACGGCCTGCGATCGCAAGATCGCCCCTGACGCCTCATTTTATTTTGGGACCGCCAGCTATTTATTTTGCGAACCGTGATCCTGTGCGTCAGACGTCAACTGCGGGTCATCGATCAGGTGTCTAGTCGCGAGTTCGTCCCCTTCGCCGAGCTTTGTCGCCTGCCACTCGACCTGCTGGTTATCAGGCTTCTGTTCCACTTGATCATCCCGTTCTACGAGATTCACTTGTTCTTATTGATAGTGAAATGGGCACTCTGAGAATGGCCGAGCGGATCAGGTGACGCCGAGATTACGGTCGCACCTCTCTCGCCGGCTGACCAATCAA
>PVXE01000093.1 GCA_014444615.1 Tagaea sp. CACIAM 22H2
GATATCGAGGCACCGCTGGCCCTTCACATCGATGCGCGACAAGAGATCGCGCGTGATCGCGACGTTCGGGAAACGCTTGCCCGGCGTGATGACGCCCGGCGCCATTTCGATCGCGTAGTACCAATAGCGGTCGAGCAGATTGTCCATGTTCACTCCGGCGCGAAACGCGACTGGCGGCGAATGGCGCCGGGATCGGTTTGATGGGTGCGCTTGTACCAGGCGAAGATCCGCGCGAGGGATTCCCGCAGCGGCGTGAATTTGATTCCCGACAGCGTTTTGAGGCGGGTGGAATCCGTCACGCGCCTGTCGATGCCGCGCGCGCGTGCCGGATCGAACTTCACGCGTTCGGCGGGCACACCGGCAATTTCCGCAAGCGTCATCGCCACATCGCGGATCGCATGGCCTTCGCCGCAGCCGACGTTC
This sequence comes from Tagaea sp. CACIAM 22H2, assembly GCA_014444615.1. Taxonomy (GTDB): domain Bacteria; phylum Pseudomonadota; class Alphaproteobacteria; order CACIAM-22H2; family CACIAM-22H2; genus Tagaea. Next base: position 424 of record PVXE01000093.1, read on the forward strand.
AAGGGTGCCGCGTCCGAATAATTGTCGAGCGCCCAGAGATAGGCGCGCGCCATGTCGCGCGCATCGGTGATTTCGCGCACCGGCGCGCCGTCGCCCCAGATCGAAATATCGCCCGTGGCGGGCGTCCATTCGGCGAAGCGGCGCACGAGCCCCGCGATCCAGGTGCAGTCGTCGGGATTGTAGTTGTCGTCCTCGCCGAATATGCCCGACGGCACCAGGCCGATCGCGTCGATGCCGAATTCATGGCGATAGGCGCGCACGGCCGGTTCGATCAACCGTTTGGCCATTGCATAGGAATAGGCGCTGTCATGCGGGCGCCCGTCATGGATCTGATCTTCGGCATTGGGCTGCGGCGCCGAAGCCGGATACATGCCCGACGACAGCGTCATCACCGTTTTGGGCACCTTGGCTTCGACCGCTGCATCAAGCACCGCGAACGTCATCGCGACATTGTCGCGCAGGATGCGCGCGGGATAGCGGCGCGCGAGTTCGATGCCGCCCGAAATCGCGGCGAGATGCAGGATCGCGTCGGGCTTCGCCGCGCGCACGAGGGCGAGCGTGGCGGCCGCGTCGCGAAGATCCACGTCCTTGCGCGAAACGAAACGGAATTCGCGGTCGGGATATTCGGCGGCGAGCGCACGGAACCCGGCCCCCAGCACGCCCGTCGCGCCGGTGATCAATAGGCGGCGATAGGCGGGCTTCGCCACGAGGTTAGAAATGCCCGGCGAGATGGCGCGCCATCGCCTTGTTGCCGTAGAGATAGGCGCCCTTCTTGTTGCCGTACCAAACGACTTGGCGGCACCAATCGTCGAAAGCGGGCCACGCCTCCTTCGAGCGTTCGATACGATAGGTCACGGGTTCGACCAGCAGGTCTTCGTCGCGGCCTTCGAGCAGCGCGCGATAATAAGGATAGATGTCGCTGCCCAGCGTCACTTCAATGTCGCCGAGCGCGCCCGGCTCCTTCACCATCGCGCGGTTCAGCTTGAACGCATCGGCGATACGCTCGCGCGGCAACAGCGCGCGGTCGCGCGACAGCACATCGAAGGTCAGGCGCTCGGCTTCCTCGTAGAACGCGCCGAGCTTGCCGCGCACGACTAGATCGATGAACACGAATTCGTCGGCCGGCCAATGGATGCCCAGCCATTCCTGCGAATAGACGTATTCGACTTCGCCGTTCTGGATGCGCGTCGCGTAGTCGTCGAAGAAAGCGCGGATCGAGCCGAAGACCGGATATTTTGCCGGATCGGCGTCGAAGAAGGCTTCCAGCAATTTGCGGAACGGCACGCCGCATTGGGCGTGCGCCACCAGGATCGGCACTTGCAGCAGCTTGTCGTAATGCACCAATGCCGCCATCCACGAAAACGCACGCGCCTTGCGCCAATCGGGACGCGGCATCGACGCGGTGGCGACGACCAGATCCTGCGTTTCGTAAATGCCGTCGGGGTCGACCTCCAGGGCGCCGTGGATGTTCACCACGCGCGTGACAACCGTCTCCATCCCGAATTTCTTCTGATATTCGGGATCGCCCATTTCGGCGTTGGGCAGGATCGACAGATTGTTGAACTGGATACGGTTGTGCTGGCCCGTCTCCATCAGCTTGGCCACACCTTCGACCCAGGAATCGTAGGTCTCGCCCGGCAAGCCCAGGATGAGGTCCGAATAGGTCTCGACCCGGTCGCGGGTGAAGCGGCGCTGCAATTCCTCGTACGTGCCCAGCGCGATGTTTTGGCGCTTGATGGCTTTGAGCGTGCCCGGATCGAGCGACTGCATGGACAAGGTCACACCCTTGTTCATGCCCGCATCCGACAGGATTTTCTGCGTGAGATAGGCGCGCTCGGTCGCGTTCTTAGTGTTCTGCACCGACACGGCTTTCGGATAGCCGGTCGCTTCCTTCGATTTCGCCAAGGCTTCGGCGATTTGGATATCGCGCGCCAGGATGCCGAAATTGGCGTCGCAGCAGAAAATGAACTCGATCTTCTTCAGCGCGAACCAATCGATTTCGGCGAAGGCGCGCTCCAGATCGAATTGATAGACCTTGGCTTGCGTCGCCGAACCCCAATCGCAGAACGTGCACTGGAACGGGCAGCCGCGGTTCGTTTCCCACAGCACGATCCAGTTTTCCTGCGGGTTCGCCGCCATCAACCGGTCGAACGTGCCGTCGAGATAGGGCGAGGGCAGATCCGCGAGATCGCGAATGCGATTGCCCTTCGGATGCACGACGAACTTGCCGTCGCGCAGATAGGAAAGATTGGAAATGCCGGTCCAATCGCGCGACGGAAACCGGTCGAGCAGTTTGGTGAACGGCGCTTCGCCTTCGCCGTTTACGGCCACGTCGATGAACGGATTGTCGCGCAGGAAATGCTCGGTGCGGTCGGGCACTTGCGGGCCGCCGAACACGATCATCACGCCGGGCTTGCGCTCCTTCAAACGGCGCGCGACGGCGAGCGAGAGTTTCTCGTTCCACACATAGCAGGAGAAGCCCACCACATCGGCATCGAGCAGATGTTCGACGGCCGCTTCCACGCGCAAGCGCTTATAGATCGGCGGCAGGAACGTATAGCGCTCCGGCCGTCCCGAGTATTTGCGCGTATAGCCTTCCATCAGGCCGCACGCGTAAGGCAGATAGTTCTGGCCCGAGAACGAATTGTTGATCTGGACGAGCGCCACCTTGCACGGGCTTTCGGGCACCGGCGGGTCGGGGATCTGCGGCAGGTTCGGGGGCGTGGTCATGGCGCGTTTCGATCCGTCTTCTCGAGCGTCGTGATCCAGTGAAACGGCGGGTCGACCGTTCTCGGTTCCCAACCCGTCGAGGTTAGCCGCAAAACGTCTAAAATTCGATTAACTTTCCCGTAAGCCCCTTAATAGAATTACGTTCTTCACTGCGAAACTATCGGGAAATATCGTTGTTTTCAAGCTTGGCGCGGTTGCCAGGGTACCCCGCAACCTGATACGTCTGAAAGCAACAAACGAAAAGTACGCCTGACAGGGAGTACGCTTTTTTGTCCGACATCATTCTCGAGACCGACGGGCTGACGAAGGAATTTCGCGGTTTCATCGCGGTCAACAACGTGACGCTGCGCGTGCGGCGCCATTCGATCCATGCGCTGATCGGACCGAACGGTGCGGGCAAAACGACCTGCTTCAATCTGCTGACCAAGTTCCTGATCCCGTCGCGCGGGAAGATTTCCTATAACGGCCGCGACATCACGGCGACCAAGCCCGCGGATATCGCGCGCCTCGGCCTCGTGCGTTCCTTCCAGATTTCCGCCGTGTTCCCGCATCTGTCGGTGCTGGAAAACGTGCGCGTGGCGCTGCAACGCAAGCGCGGCGATTCCTTCGATTTCTGGCGCTCGCAGTCGGTATTGGAAATCTACAACGACCGCGCGCTTGAACTGATCGAATGGGTCGGCCTGACGGAATACGCGAACACGGTTGCGGTCGAGCTTCCCTACGGGCGCAAGCGCGCGCTGGAAATCGCGACGACGCTGGCGCTGGAACCGGAGATGATGCTGCTCGACGAGCCCACCGCGGGCATGGGGCACGAGGACGTCGGCCGCATCGCCGCCCTTATCAAGCGCGTCGCGCAAGGACGCACGGTGCTGATGGTCGAGCACAATCTTTCGGTCGTCGCCGATCTTTCCGACACGATCACCGTGCTGGCGCGCGGCGAAGTTCTGGCCGAAGGCGATTACGCGACGGTGTCGAAGAACCCGGACGTGGTGCAGGCTTATATGGGGGCCGGCCATGGCTGAGGCGATGCTGAGCGTTTCCGGCCTCAACGCGTGGTACGGCGAAAGCCATATCCTGCACGGCGTCGATTTCCAGGTCCGCGAGGGCGAAGTCGTCACGCTGCTGGGCCGCAACGGGGCGGGGAAGACCACGACCATGAAGTCGGTCATGGGCATTGTCGGCAGCCGCAAGGGCAGCGTGAAGTTCAAGGGCACGGAAACGATCAGCCTGCCCAGCTACGCCATCGCGCGCCAAGGCATCGCCTTCTGCCCGGAAGAGCGCGGCATTTTCGCCTCGCTCGACGTGAAGGAAAATCTGCTTCTGCCGCCCGCCGTCGCCGAAGGCGGCCTGTCGGTCGAAACGATCTTCGAACTGTTCCCCAATCTCAAGGAACGCTTGGCCAGCCAGGGCACGAAGCTCTCGGGCGGCGAACAGCAGATGCTGGCGATCGGCCGCATCTTGCGTACCGGCGCCAAACTACTGCTGCTCGACGAGCCGACGGAAGGCCTCGCCCCCGTCATCGTCCAACAGATCGGCCGCACGATCCGTCGCCTTAAGAACGAGGGCTTCACGATCCTGCTGGTCGAACAGAATTTCCGCTTCGCGGCCACGGTCGCGGACCGGCACTACGTCATGGAGCACGGCCGCGTCGTCGACGAAATCGCCAACGACGCGCTCGAAGCAAACATGGAGAAGCTCCACGAGTATCTCGGCGTCTAACCACAAATAGGGAGAGCGACCATGAAAACACTGAAATCCGCGCTGCTGGGGGCCGTCGCCCTGGCGGCGGTCGCCGCGGCCCCGGCCATGGCGCAGACCAACGTGAAGATCGGCGTTCTGTCGGATATGTCGTCGCTCTACACCGACCTCGCCGGTGCGGGCTCCGTGCTCGCCGCGCGCATGGCGGCCGACGATTTCGGCGCCGCCGCCAAGGGCATCAGGGTCGAATTCGTCTCGGCCGACCACCAGAACAAGGCCGATGTCGGCTCCAATATCGCCCGCCAATGGTACGACCGCGACGGCGTGGACATGATCGTCGACGTGCCGAACTCGGGCGTCGCGCTCGCCGTCAACGGCGTGACGCGCGAAAAGAACAAGGTGTTCCTGGTGTCGGGTGCGGCCACCTCGGCGCTGACCGGCGAACAATGCTCGCCCAACACCGTCCACTGGACCTACGACACCTGGGCGCTGGCCAACGGCACCGGCAAGGCGATCGTCCAGACCGGCGGCGACACGTGGTTCTTCCTGACCGCCGACTACGCGTTCGGCCATCAGCTGGAAGCCGACACGACCAACGTCGTCAAGGCGATGGGCGGTCGCGTTCTTGGCGGCGTGCGCGCGCCCTTGAACACGAACGACTTCTCGTCGTTCCTGCTGCAGGCGCAGTCGAGCCGCGCGAAGATCATCGGTCTCGCCAATGCCGGCGGCGACACGGTCAATTCGATCAAGCAGGCGGCCGAATTCGGCATCGTCAGGCGCGGCCAGTCGCTAGCCGGGCTGCTGGTGTTCTTGACCGACGTGCACGGCCTGGGCCTTGAAACGGCGCAAGGTCTGATCATGACTGAAGCGTTCTACTGGGATCAGAGCGACGCCAGCCGCGCCTTCGCCAAGCGCTTCGCCGCCGCCAACAAGGGCATCCATCCCACGATGGTGCATGCGGGCGTCTATTCGTCGGTCACCCACTATCTGAAGGCGATCGAAGCCACGAAGTCGGCCGCCGACGGCAAGGCGGTGGTCGAGAAGATGAAGGCCACGCCGACCGACGATCCGCTGTTCGGCAAGGGCGAGATCCGCAAGGACGGCCGCAAGATCCACGACATGTATCTCTTCGAAGTGAAGAAGCCGTCGGAATCGAAGGGCGCGTGGGACTACTACAAGACCCGCGCCACGATCCCCGCGGCACAGGCCTTCCGTCCGCTGAACGAGGGCAAGTGCCCGCTGGTCGGCGGCTGATCGCGTAACGGCCGGAGGGGGCGGGTCCGCCCGCCCCCTCCCCTTTCTTTCGAGTACGGCGAAAAAGCATGCCCGATATTTTCGGAATTCCGCCCCAGGCGCTGTTCGGCCAGTTGTTGCTGGGCTTGATCAACGGCGCGTTCTACGCGCTGCTGTCGCTCGGCCTCGCGGTGATTTTCGGGCTGCTCAACATCATCAACTTCACCCACGGCGCGCAATACATGATGGGCGCGTTCGTGGCCTGGATGCTGCTGAATTGGCTGGGCGTGGGCTACTGGTGGGCGCTGCTGATCGTGCCCGTGACCGTGGGCCTGACCGGCATCCTGATCGAGCGCACGATGCTGCATCGGCTCTACAAGCTCGATCATCTTTACGGCCTGCTGCTGACCTTCGGCATCGCGCTGATCATTCAGGGCGTGTTCCGCAACCAGTTCGGCTCCTCCGGCCTGCCCTACGGCATCCCCGCGCAATTGCGCGGCGGCACCGATCTCGGCTTCATGTTCATGCCGAACTACCGCGGCTGGGTCGTCGTCGTGTCGCTGGTCGTGTGCCTGGCCACCTGGTTCGTCATCGAGAAGACGAAACTGGGTTCGTATCTTCGCGCCGCGACCGAAAACCCGGCTTTGGTGCAGTCCTTCGGCATCAACGTGCCGCGCATGATCACGCTGACCTACGGTTTCGGCGTTGGCCTTGCCGCCTTCACCGGCGTGCTCGCGGCCCCGATCTATCAGGTCAGCCCGCTGATGGGCGCGGACCTCATCATCATCGTGTTCGCGGTCGTCGTGATCGGCGGCATGGGCTCGATCATGGGGTCGATCCTTACGGGCTTCGGCCTGGGCATCATCGAGGGCCTGACCAAAGTGTTCTATCCCGAAGCCTCTTCGACGGTGATCTTCGTCATCATGGTGATCGTGCTGCTGATCAAACCCGCCGGTCTGTTCGGGAGGGCGCGCTGATGTCCGGCGAACCCGCGCAAGCCTCCAACGAAACGGGCATGCCCCGCCACCAGCGCCTGATCCTGGGCGCGCTGGTCGCGGCGCTGATCGTGCTGCCCTATATCCTCTACCCCGTCTTCCTGATGAAGGTGCTGTGCTTCGCGCTGTTCGCCTGCGCCTTCAATCTGCTGATCGGCTATGTCGGGCTGCTGAGCTTCGGCCACGCGCTGTTCTTCGGCTGGGCGGCGTATGTGTCGGCCCATTCGGCGAAGGTCTGGGGCTGGCCGCCGGAATTCGCGATCCTGGGCGGGGCGGCCACCGCCTTCGTGCTCGGGATCGCGGTGGGCGCGCTTGCCATCCGCCGCCAAGGCATCTACTTCGCGATGATCACGCTGGCGCTGGCGCAGATGGCGTTCTTCTTCGCCCTGCAAGCGCCTTTCACCGGCGGCGAGGACGGTATCCAGGCCGTGCCGCGCCGGCCGCTGTTCGGCTTCATCGACATCTCCAACGACACGACGTTCTATTACGTCGTGCTGACGGTGTTCCTGGCCGGCTTCGCGCTGATCTACCGCATCGTCCATTCGCCGTTCGGTCAGGTGCTGAAAGCGATCCGCGAAAACGAGCCGCGCACCATCTCGCTCGGCTACCGCGTCAACCACTACAAGCTGCTGGCCTTCGTGCTGTCGGCCTCGCTGGCCGGGCTGGCGGGCTCGACCAAGGTTTTCGTCACCCAGCTCGCCTCGCTGACCGACGTGCAGTGGCAGATGTCCGGCGAGGTGGTGCTGATGACGCTGGTCGGCGGGCTTGGCACCATGTTCGGCCCCGTGGTCGGCGCCTTCTTCGTCATCACCATGCAGACCTATCTCGCCACCATGGGAGAATGGGTGCTGGTGATCCAGGGCGTGATCTTCGTGATCGTGGTGCTGTCGTTCCGGCGCGGCATCGTCGGCGAGATCGCCGCCTGGTGGAAATCGCGCAACGGCGCCTGAAACCCTGACGGAACGGCAGTTTTTCCGTCAGGGCCAGGTCTCTTCCGTCAGAACGGCTCCCTGAACGGCCGCACGTCCAGTTCCAGCGTCCAGGCGCTGCGATGCTGGTGATGCAGCACCCAGTAGGCCTCGGCGATCGCCTCGATATCCAGCATGCCATCCTCGCCCCGCTCCTCCCTGAGCTGCGGTGCGCGGCTCAGCAGGCGTTCGCCGGCGATGCCGCCATCGACGACGACATGGCCGACATGGATGCCCTGCGGCCCGAACTCGCGGGCGATGCTTTGCAACAGGCCGCGCAGGGCGGCCTTGGCGGCGGCGAAAGGCGAGAATCTGGCCTTGCCGCGCAGGCTGCCCGAAGCGCCGGTGAACAGCAG
>PVXE01000094.1 GCA_014444615.1 Tagaea sp. CACIAM 22H2
TCGCGCCGATCGCGATGGACGAAGGCCTGCGCTTCGCCATCCGCGAGGGCGGCCGCACCGTCGGCGCCGGCGTCGTCGCCAAGATCATCGAGTAGTCGGAGGACGCGCCTAGGAGTGTAGCTCAATTGGTAGAGCACCGGTCTCCAAAACCGGGGGTTGGGGGTTCGAGCCCCTCCACTCCTGCCAGGCGCGAAAAGATTTCGGTAGCAAACGACGGATGGGAATTGCGGGCATGATGCCGCAGACGGGACAGAAGGTCGGCGCGGGCGAGTTCTTCCGCCAAGTGCGCCAGGAAGCCAACAAGGTGACCTGGCCCACGCGCAAGGAGACGTTGGTGACCACCGCGATGGTGTTCGCGATGTCGTTCCTCGCGGCGATTTTCTTTTTCGTCGTCGATTGGTTCGTGTCGCACGGCGTGCGTCTCATCCTGGGCTTGGGGGCCTGAACAACATGGCGATGCGCTGGTACGTGCTGCACGTCTATTCGGGCTTCGAAAAGAAGGTCGCGTCTTCGATCAAGGAACAGGCCCAGCAGAAGGGCCTGGCGGCGTTGGTCGAAGAAGTCATGGTGCCCGTCGACAGCGTCGTCGAAGTGCGCAAGGGGAACAAGAAGGTCGCGGCGGAACGCAAGTTCTTCCCCGGCTACGTTCTGGCGCGCATGGATCTGACCGACGAGACGTGGCACCTGGTCAAGAACACGCCGAAGGTCACGGGCTTCCTGGGCGCCAGCAACAAGCCGGCGCCGATCTCGGACAAGGAGGCGGAGCGCCTCCTGCGCCAGATGAAGGAAGGCATCGAGAAGCCGAAGCCCGCCGTCACCTACGAGGTGGGCGAGCAGGTGCGCGTGACGGACGGCCCCTTCACCTCGTTCAACGGTCTCGTGGAAGAGATCGACGAGGAGAAGTCGCGTCTGAAGGTTTCCGTCTCGATCTTCGGCCGGCCGACGCCGGTCGAGCTGGAATACGGCCAGGTCGAGAAGGTCTAAGTCGAATTCGCCGGTCGCCCGTATGCGGCGGCCGATCGGCGGGTTCCCATGCTGCGCGGCCCTCCCTTAATCGGGGCGCGCGTGGCGAGTGCAACGAGGCGATACGACCGGTGTCCTCCCGCAGTTAAGGGGCGCCGGCAGCCAAAAGGAGTAGGACGATGGCGAAGAAAATCGTCGGGTACATCAAGCTGCAGGTACCCGCGGGCAAGGCGAATCCCTCGCCGCCCATCGGGCCGGCGCTGGGTCAGCGCGGCCTGAACATCATGGAGTTCTGCAAGCAGTTCAACGCGCAGACCCAGAAGCTTGAGCCCGGGATGCCGATCCCGGTCGTGATCACCGCTTATGGCGACCGTACCTTCACGTTCGTCATGAAGACGCCGCCGGCCAGCTACTTCCTGAAGCAGGCCGCGAAGATCGAATCCGGCGCCAAGGCGCCGGGCCGCGACAAGGCCGGCAAGGTCACCAAGTCCCAGCTGCGCGACATCGCGCAGAAGAAGATGGTTGATCTGAACGCGAACGACGTCGAAGCCGCGATGAAGATGATCGCCGGTTCGGCCCGTTCGATGGGCCTCGAAGTGGTGGAGGGCTGATCATGGCTCGTCTCGGCAAGCGCATGAAGAAGGCGGTCGAAGGTCTCGACCGCGACAAGTTCTACTCGATCGACGAAGCCGTGAAGATCGTCAAGTCGCGCGCCAGCACCAAGTTCAATGAGACCGTCGAGGTCGCGATGAACCTGGGTATCGACCCGCGCCAGGCGGACCAGCAGGTCCGCGGCATGGTCGCCCTGCCGAACGGTACGGGCAAGTCGGTGCGCGTGGCGGTGTTCGCCAAGGGCCCGAAGGTCGCCGAAGCGCAGGCCGCGGGTGCGGATCTCGTCGGCGGCGACGATCTGGCGGAGAAGGTGCTCGCGGGCGAAATCAATTTCGACCGCGTGATCGCCGCGCCGGACATGATGGCCGTCGTCGGCAAGCTCGGTAAGGTGCTCGGCCCCCGCGGCCTGATGCCGAACCCGAAGCTCGGCACCGTCACGCCCAACGTCGCGCAAGCGGTGAAGGACGCGAAAGCGGGCCAAGTCGAATTCCGCGCCGACAAGACCGGCAACATCAATGCCGGTGTCGGCAAGGTGAAGTTCGAAGAGGACAAGCTCGCCCAGAACCTGAAGGCGTTCCTTGACGCGATCGTCAAGGCGCGTCCGTCGGGCGTGAAGGGCAACTACATCAAGAAGGTGACGGTCAGCTCCACGATGGGGCCGGGCGTCAAGCTCGATATCGCGGCGTTCGGCGGCCAGGCGGCCGCACCGGCGGCCGCGTAAGGCGAGCGTAAGAGTTTCCGCCCAGTCCGGCTTCGGCCGGGCGGGGCGGGACGCCGGAACTTCTCCGCAAGGGGATTCCGGCGACCCTGTCCGAGACTGCTGGTGCCGAGGGTTCCTTGAACCCGACGCTTAATCGCCCCAAGTCAGGCGGCCCGCATAGACAGAGGCGACAAATCGCGAAGCTCCGGCGCTTTTCCGGGGCGATGCGAGTTGGGACTTCTGGGACAGGTCGAGCGAGGTCTCGGCCTTTTCCGCCGGCGGTTCGCCGCCGGTGACGAGGGGTCGAGGCTCTTGTGAAACGGTTCCGGTGACGCGGAAGCGCCATCGGAACGAACCAGGAGACGATCGTGGACCGTACGCAAAAGAAGGAGCTGGTCGACAGCCTCCACGGGAAGATCAAGGAAGCCGCTGTGGTCATCGTGACCAAGCAGGCTGGCTTGACCGTGGCGGAAGTCACCGAGCTGCGCCGCAACATGCGGGCAGCCGGCGCCAGCTTCAAAGTCGCGAAGAACCGGCTCACGCGTCGTGCTCTGGACGGCACGAGCTACGCTCATCTCGGGGCGTCGTTGAAGGGCCCGACGGCCATCGCCTACTCCACCGATCCGGTGGCGGCGGCGAAGGTCGCGGTCGCTTTCGCGGCGAAGAACGAGAAGCTGACGATCGTTGCTGGCGGCCTTGGCGAGCGTGCGCTCGACCTGGCCGCGGTTAAGGCGCTTGCGACCCTGCCCTCCCTGCCGGAGATGCGGGCCAAGTTCCTCGGCCTCCTCAACGCGCCGGCGACCCGGCTCGCGACCGTCCTCCGCGCCCCCGCGGCGCAGACGGCGCGTGTCATTGGCGCTTACGCGAAGAAGCAAGGCGCGGCGTGAAGCCGAACCCCAACCAACCCAACTCGCTTGGATACACAGGAGTAAATTGAAATGGCCGATCTCGCCAAACTGGTCGACGAACTGTCGAGCCTGACGGTTCTCGAAGCCGCCGAACTGACGAAGCTGCTGGAAGACAAGTGGGGCGTCTCCGCCGCCGCGCCGGTGGCCGTTGCCGCCGCCGCGCCGGCCGCTGGTGGCGGCGCCGCCGCTGCCGCCGAGCAGACCGAATTCACGGTGACGCTGGCCAACGCCGGCGACAAGAAGATCAACGTGATTAAGGTCGTGCGCGAAATCACGGGCCTGGGCCTCAAGGAAGCCAAGGACCTCGTCGAAGGCGCGCCGAAGGTGGTCAAGGAAGGCGTCAACAAGGACGACGCCGCCAAGTTCAAGAAGGCGCTCGAAGAGCAGGGCGCGACCGTCGAGGTCAAGTAAGCCGAAACCCGGCTCGGCCGTCCGTTTCCGGAAGGGAACGGACGGCCGGACCGGTCGGGCGCCGTTTCCCCGGAAGAAGAACGGCAACGGAATTTCGGTCCATTAGGACCATACGAGGGTCGACATGTTGCAGACGGTGATGGGTCGCAAGCGGATTCGCAAAAGCTTCGGTCGTATTCCGGACGTCGCGCCGATGCCGAACCTCATCGAAGTGCAGATGAGTTCCTACGCGCAGTTCCTCCAGATGGGCGTGAGCCCCTCCGAGCGGAAGAACGTCGGCTTGCAGGAAGTTTTCCGCACCGTTTTCCCGATCAAGGATTTCTCCGAGCGTTCGCAGCTCGAGTTCGTTCGCTACGAACTCGAAGAGCCGAAATACGACGTCGAGGAATGCCAGCAGCGCGGGATGACCTTCGCGGCGCCGCTGAAGGTCACGCTGCGCTTGGTCGTGTGGGATGTCGACGAGGACACGGGCTCGCGCTCGATCCGCGACATCAAGGAGCAGGACGTCTACATGGGCGACATGCCCCTGATGACGGACAAGGGCACCTTCATCATCAACGGCACCGAGCGCGTCATCGTCTCGCAGATGCACCGTTCGCCGGGCGTGTTCTTCGATCACGACCGCGGCAAGACGCACGCGTCGGGCAAGTATCTGTTCGCCGCGCGCGTGATCCCGTATCGCGGCTCGTGGCTCGACTTCGAATTCGACGCCAAGGACCTCGTCTATGTGCGTATCGATCGCCGCCGCAAGCTGCCGGTGACGACGTTCCTGATGGCGCTGGACGGCACGGCTTCCGAGAAGCTGCGCGAAGAGCGTCAGGCGATCGGCAAGGATCTGGAGCTGGGCGAATCGGTCGGCATGACGGCCGAGGAAATCCTGGCCAATTTCTACGGCCAGGTCGTCTACAAGAAGGGCAAGTCCGGCTGGCAGACGGCGTTCGACGGCGAGCGCATGCGCGGCCAGAAGCTGCTCTCCGACCTTATCGACGCCAAGACCGGCAAGGTCTTGGCCGAGAAGGACGCGAAGATCACGCCGCGTCTGGCCAAGAAGCTGAAGGAAGAGGGCGTCAAGGACGTCCTCGCCACGCTCGACGACCTCAAGGGCCGCTACGTCGCGGTCGACATCATCAACGAGGAAACGGGCGAGATCCATGTCGAGGCCGGCGACGAGCTGACCCCGCAGAATCTCGAGCTGCTGGAAGAAGCGGGCGTCAAGGAAATCCCGACGCTGCATATCGACCATATCAGCGTCGGCCCCTACATGCGCAACACGCTGAAGGCCGACAAGAACGGCAGCCGCGAAGAAGCGCTGATCGAAATGTACCGCGTCATGCGTCCGGGCGAGCCGCCGACGCTTGAAACGGCCGAAGCTTTGTTCAAGGGCCTGTTCTTCGACAGCGAACGCTACGACCTTTCCTCGGTCGGCCGCGTGAAGATGAACGCGCGCTTGCAGCTCGATTGCCCGGATACGGTGCGCATCCTGCGCAAGGCCGACATCCTGGCGATCGTGAAGACGCTGACCGAACTCAAGGACGGCCGCGGCGAAATCGACGACATCGATCACCTCGGCAACCGCCGCGTGCGCTCGGTCGGCGAGCTGATGGAAAATCAGTATCGCGTTGGCCTGCTGCGCATGGAGCGCGCGATCCGCGAGCGTATGTCGACGGTCGAAATCGACTCCGTCATGCCGCACGACCTGATCAACGCGAAGCCCGCGGCCGCCGCGGTGCGCGAGTTCTTCGGTTCGTCGCAGCTGTCGCAGTTCATGGACCAGACGAACCCGCTGTCGGAAATCACGCATAAGCGCCGCCTCTCGGCCCTCGGGCCGGGCGGTCTGACGCGCGAGCGCGCGGGCTTCGAAGTCCGCGACGTGCACCCGACGCATTACGGCCGCATCTGCCCGATCGAAACCCCCGAAGGTCCGAATATCGGTCTGATCAACTCGCTGGCCACCTATGCGCGCGTCAATCCGTACGGCTTCATCGAAAGCCCGTACCGCAAGGTCAAGGACGGCCGCGCGACGGACGAGGTGATCTATCTCTCGGCGATGGAGGAAGGCCGTTATTACGTCGGCCAGGCCAACACCGAGGTCGACGCCAAGGGCCGCATCACGGCCGAGCTCGTCGCCTGCCGCAAGGGCGGCGACGCGGTTCTGGTGAAGCCCGATCAGGTCGACCTGATGGACGTTTCGCCCCGCCAGCTCGTGTCGGTCGCCGCGGCGCTGATCCCGTTCCTTGAGAACGACGACGCCAACCGCGCGCTGATGGGCTCGAACATGCAGCGCCAGGCGGTGCCGCTGGTCCGCGCGGAAGCGCCGATCGTGGGCACGGGCATGGAAGGCAAGGTCGCGCGCGACTCGGGTGCGGCGATCGCCGCGCGCCGTGCGGGCGTGGTCGACCAGGTGGACGCGACGCGTATCGTCGTGCGCGCGACCGAGGAAACCTCGGCCGCCGCGTCGGGCGTCGACATCTATCGTCTGCTCAAGTTCCAGCGCTCCAACCAGAACACCTGCATCACGCAGCGTCCGCTGGTGAAGAAGGGCGACGTGGTGAAGGCCGGCGACATGATCGCCGACGGTCCGTCGACCGAACTGGGCGAATTGGCGCTGGGCCGCAACGTGCTCTGCGCGTTCATGCCCTGGAACGGCTACAACTTCGAAGACTCGATCCTGATCTCCGAGCGCATCGTGTCGGACGACGTGTTCACGTCGATCCACATCGAAGAGTTCGAAGTGATGGCCCGCGACACGAAGCTGGGCCAGGAAGAAATCACGCGCGACATCCCGAACGTCGGCGAAGAAGCGCTGAAGAACCTCGACGAAGCGGGCATCACCTATATCGGCGCGGAAGTGAAGCCGGGCGACATTCTGGTCGGCAAGGTCACGCCGAAGGGCGAAAGCCCGATGACGCCGGAAGAAAAGCTGCTGCGCGCCATCTTCGGCGAAAAGGCGTCGGACGTGCGCGACACGTCGCTGCGCCTGCCGCCGGGTGTCGCCGGTACGGTCGTCGAAGTGCGCGTCTTCTCGCGTCGCGGCGTCGATAAGGACGAGCGCGCACTGCAGATCGAGCGTCAGGAAATCGAGCGTCTCGCGAAGGACCGCGACGACGAACGCGCGATCCTGGAGCGTTCGACCGCGCAGCGTATGAAGGCCGTGCTGCTGGGCGAAAGCTTCGCCGGCGGTCTGAAGGGTCCGAAGCCGGGCACCACGATCGACGAAGCGTTCCTGTCGGAGTTCACGCCGGGTCAATGGCGTTCGATCATCGTCAAGAACGACAAGACGATGCAGGACGTCGAGGCGATGAAGAAGCAGTTCGACGAGTCCGTGAAGGCGCTCGAGCGCCGCTTCGAGGACAAGGTCGAGAAGCTGCAGCGCGGCGACGAACTGCCCCCGGGCGTGATGAAGATGGTCAAGGTCTTTGTCGCGGTGAAGCGTAAGCTGCAGCCCGGCGACAAGATGGCCGGCCGTCACGGCAACAAGGGCGTCATCAGCCGCATCATGCCGGCCGAAGACATGCCCTATCTGGAAGACGGCACGCCGGTCGACCTCGTGCTCAATCCGCTGGGCGTGCCCAGCCGCATGAACGTCGGTCAGATTCTCGAAACGCATCTGGGCTGGGCTTCGGCCACGCTCGGCCGCGAGATCGGGCAGATGGTCGACAAGGTCCGTCGCGGCACGGCCAAGCCCGCCGATCTTCGCAAGAAGATGGAGAAGGTCTACGCCAAGGAAGAGCTCAAGGAAGGCGGGCGCGAGCTCGACGACGCCGAGCTCATCGATCTGGGCGAGAACGTGCGCCGCGGCGTGCCGATGGCCACGCCCGTGTTCGACGGTGCCCGCGAAGCGGACATCAACGCGATGCTCGAACAGGCGGGTCTCGCCCACACCGGTCAGGTGTGGCTGACCGACGGCCGTACGGGCGAGCGTTTCGATCGCCCGGTGACCGTGGGCTACATCTACATGCTGAAGCTGCACCACTTGGTCGACGACAAGATCCACGCGCGGTCGATCGGTCCGTACAGCCTCGTCACCCAGCAGCCGCTGGGCGGTAAGGCGCAGTTCGGCGGTCAGCGCTTCGGCGAAATGGAAGTGTGGGCCCTCGAAGCCTACGGTGCCGCCTACACGCTGCAGGAAATCCTCACGGTCAAGTCGGACGACGTGGCCGGCCGTACGAAGGTCTACGAGGCCATCGTTCGCGGCGAGGACAATTTCGAAGCGGGCATCCCCGAGTCCTTCAACGTTTTGGTCAAGGAGCTGCGTTCCTTGGGCCTCAACGTCGAACTCAACCAGCGCGGCTACTAAGCGATACGGGAGAGCGTAATGCAGAACGAGATCGCGAATCTTTTCGGCGCACCGGCCAAGCCGCTGCAGTTCGACCAAATCCAGATCATGATCGCGAGCCCGGATCAGATCCGGGCTTGGTCGCACGGCGAAATCAAGAAGCCCGAGACGATCAACTACCGTACCTTCAAGCCCGAGCGCGACGGCCTGTTCTGCGCGCGCATCTTCGGGCCGATC
>PVXE01000095.1 GCA_014444615.1 Tagaea sp. CACIAM 22H2
GGTTTGCGCTGCTTCGTGGCGGACAAGAAGCCTGTCGTCGGCCGCGATGCGGCGGCGCAGAATTTCGTGTGGCTCGCCGCCCCCGGCGGCTACGGCATCATGACCAGCCCCGCATTGGGACGGCTCTGCGCGGCGCTCGTCCTGGGGCGCGACATACCGTCCGATCTGGCCGCGAACGGCGTCGATCCGGCCGAACTCGCGCCCGCCCGCCTCGCGCGCTATAAGTGAGCGCGATGGATACCGCCGACCTTCAAGCGAATGCGCGCCGCGCCTCGGCGCTGCTCAAAGCCATGGCGAACGAGCGCCGCCTGATGATCCTGTGTCATCTGGCGTCGGGGGAGAAAAGCGTCGGCGAAATCGAAGCCCTGGTCGGCCTGTCGCAATCGGCCTTGTCGCAGCATCTTGCGCGACTGCGCCGCGACAAGCTGGTCGAAACGCGGCGTACCGCTCAGTCGATCCGCTACCGCCTGTCGGGCGGCGAGGTCGAAGCGGTACTCGCCACGCTTTACGGACTTTACTGCGCGCCTGCCGCCGGGCGCGCCAGACCCGCGCGCGGACGCAACGCCGCCGAATCGCGGGCCTGATTTTCCGGGAGACTTCACGATGCGCGCGCTGGTTGCTGCTGCTCTATTGACGCTTTCGCCGTGGCTCTCCCACGCCCAGGCGCCGCAAGCCTTCGATCCCGCGGCGCCGGGCCGCCTGACCGCCTTCGTCTATCGCGAGGTGCCGGCCGCCGCCACGATCAAGATTACGCCGCTCGACGATTCGCGCGAGAACCGCCGCTTGGCGCAAGCGTTCGAGCGCGCGCTGGAGCGGCACGGGCGCAAGGTCGATCCTCGCAACGCCCCGCTGTCGCTGAGCTTCACGACCGAAGTCTCGCAAAGCGGCAGGCCGGGCCCGACCACCGGTACTTTGGGCGTGATCGAAGGCAGCCGCGACGAAGCGCGCGTGCGGCTCAACCTCTATTCGACGACGCAAGACAGCCTGACCCAGGGCCCGCGCCGATCGGACGGCGGCACGCCCACCGTGCGCTATATGCTGACCGCCATCGTTGAAGATGCGAGCGGCAGCCGCCTGTGGCAGGCGAGCGCCACGCTGAACGGCACGCCGGCCGAAGAGCAGACCGCCTATGCGGCGATGGCGGGCGTGATCGCCGAGGAGTTCGGCAAGATGGTCCGCCAGCGTAGCTTCCGCGTGGAATAGCCCATGCTGCGCGCCGAGCGCGGCGACATCGTCGCTTACGACGTCGACGCGATCGTCAATGCGGCCAACGAATCGCTGCTTGGCGGCGGCGGCGTGGATGGCGCCATCCATCGCGCGGCGGGTCCCGAACTTCTCGCTTTTTGCCGCGGCCTGGGCGGTTGCCCCACCGGTTCGGCCAGAATCACGCCCGGCTTCAAGCTGAAGGCGCGCCATGTGATCCATACCGTGGGACCGATCTGGTACGGCGGCCGAACCGGTGAAGACGAAGCGCTGGAAAGCTGCTACCGCGCGGTGGCGGCATTGTCGCGCGAGCGCGGGTTAGGCACGCTCGCGTTGCCCGCGATCTCCACCGGCGTCTATCGCTTCCCGCTGGCGCGCGCAACACGCATCGCCGTTGCGACGATGCGCGAAAGGCTGGCGGCCGGCGATTTCTGGTCCGCTGTTTTCGTCTGTTTTAGCGACGACGCGCTCGCCGCCTATCGCGGCGAATTGGCCGGTTAGACCGCGCCGTCGAAGCGCCAGGGGATCGTCTTGCCGCCCAGGAAGGCGACGACGCCCGTGCCCGCCGCCGCGACGCGGTCGGGGATCGCGTTGGCCGCACGACTCAGCGCCACTTTGCCCTTGTTGACCGACAAACCGTAGAAAGCCGGGCCGTTCAGGCTGGCGAAGGCTTCGAATTTGTCGAGCGCCTTCTCCTCGTCGAAGACCTGCACATAGGCTTCAAGCGCTGCGGGCGCGTTGAAAATGCCCGCACAGCCGCAGGCCGCTTCCTTCGTCTCGACCGTATGCGGGGCCGTATCGGTGCCCAGGAAGAAACGCGCATCGCCGGACGTCGCGGCTTTGCGCAGCGCGTCGCGATGGATCGCGCGCTTGGCGATCGGCAGGCAATAGAGATGCGGGCGCACGCCGCCCTCGAAGATCGCATTGCGATCGATGATCAGATGATGCGGCGTGATCGTCGCGGCCGTGTTCGACTTCTGCGCCAGCACGAACTCGGCGGCTTCCTTCGTCGTGATGTGCTCGAACACGATCTTCAAACCGGGGAAATCGCGGCGCAGCGGCGCCATCACCCGGTCGATGAAGGTCTTCTCGCGGTCGAAAATATCGACTTCCTTGTCCGTAACCTCGCCATGGATCAGCAGCTTCATGCCGATCTTCTGCATGCGCTCCAGCCCCGCCTTGATCTTGGCGATGTCGGTCACGCCATGCGCGGAATTGGTCGTCGCATGGGCGGGGTAAAGCTTTGCCGCCACCCAGACGCCCTCGGCATAGCCGCGCTCCAACTCGTCGGGATCGATCCCGTCGGTCAGATACACCGTCATCAGCGGCTCGAAGCCCGGCCCCGCCGCCTTGCGGATGCGGTCGCGATAGGCGGACGCGGCCGCCACGGTCGTGACCGGCGGCACCAGATTGGGCATCACGATCGCACGGGCGAATTGACGCGCGGTGTAGGGGGCGACGGCGGCGAGCATCGCGCCGTCGCGCAGATGCACGTGCCAATCGTCGGGCCGGGCGATGACGATGCGGTCGGTCACGTTTTCTCCCTTTCAGGAGATCGACATTAGAAGAGCGTCGACAGCATCCGCAAGCCCACGATCGCCAGGACCACGCCGAACGCACGGCGCAAGGCGGGCTGCGAGATCGCGTGCGCGACCTTGGCGCCGTAGCCCACGCAGGGCAATTGGGCGGCCAGGATCGCCAAACCCGCCGGCAAACTGACATAACCGACCGACAGCGGCGGCAGATTGTCCACGTTCCAGCCGCCGGCGATGAAGCCGAGCGTGGCCGGGATCGCGATGAACAGGCCCATGCCCGCCGCCGTCCCCACCGCCATGCGGATCGGGAAGGAGAACAGCGACAGCGTGGGCACGGCCAGCGTGCCACCGCCGATCCCCATGATCGACGACAAACCGCCGATCAGCAGCGCCAACGCGCGCTGGCCCATCGGACCGGGCAGTTCCTTACGCAGCGCCACGCCGCCCGGAAATGCGACCATCTGCACCGCGACGATGACCGCCACGCCGCCGAAAATTCCGGCGAGCAGGCGCCCATCGACCAGCGACGCGAAGGCCGAGCCCAATATCGCGCCGAGGATCGCGGGCACCAACCAGCGCTTGAGCAGCGCCTCGTCCAGCGAGCCGCGCTTGCGGTGCGCGCGCGCCGAAATGATCGAGGTGGGGATGATGGTCGCGAGCGACGTCGCGACCGCGACCTGCATGCGGATCGACGCGTCGATGCCCGCATGCGTCAGCACCCAGAACAGCGCGGGCACCACGACGATACCGCCGCCCACGCCCAGAAGCCCCGCCAGAAACCCCGCGACCGCACCCGAAACCGCGATCACCGCCAACAGCAACACGACGGCCGACACGCCGCCCTCCAAGTCCAACATACTTTTCCGTCCCTTAAATCGAAGCGCGGCTTAGACCACTTCTAGCGCGCCGTGTCGAGCGCGTGGAACACGTCGCCCGAAGGCGCCATGCATCGCACATGCCGCCGATGCCACAGCGCGTAGAACAACAAGGTCCAGCAGGCGAAGCCCGCGCGCTTCTCCGAAGCCGCCGAAAACAAGCGTAAAACGGCGCCGGGCTTGACGATCTCGGCCACGCCGGGATTTGCCGCGACCAGCGGACCAAGCCGGTTTGCGTCCGCCGCAATCCAGCTCTGCACCGGCACGGTGAAGCCTTGCTTGGGTGCGAATGCGTTCGCCTCGGGCAGCGCCGTCGACAGCCATTTGCGCAGCAGGAACTTTCCCCAGCGCTTGCGGACTTTCAGCGTATCCGGCAGGCGGAACGCGAAATCGGCGACGGCGGGATCGAGGAACGGCGTGCGCCCTTCGACGCCATGCGCCATCAGGCAGCGATCGAGCTTGCCCAACAGATCGTTGGGCAACCAATCCGCAACGTCGACCGCCTGCGCCACCTGCAAACGCGTGCGCCCGTTGCCCGAAGCCAGCGATTCCGCCGCCGCGATGCCCGAACGCCACGCTGCCGCCGGGATCGTCAGCGCGTCGAGCCCGTCGAAACTGCCCTTGCGGCGCATCGCGCGCCCGCCCATCCACCACGGCCGCATGGCGCTGCGATAGCGGCCATAGCCGCCGAACAATTCGTCGCCGCCTTCGCCCGACAGCACGACCTTGAAGCCGCGCTTGCGCGCCATGCGCGCCAACGCCCAGGTCGGCACGATCGCGTAATCGGCGGCGGGATCGTCCATCGCGGCGGCGATCGCGGGCAAATCGGCGAGGAAATCCTGGCGTGTCACCGGAACTTCGATCAACTCGGCGCGCGCGGCCATGGCCACGCGGCGTGCCGCCGCGCGCTCGTCCGCCGCACCCGTCTCCGGGAAATAGGCGGTGAACGCCGTCACGGGGCGTTCGTTCAAGCGCGCCATCATCGCCAGCACGGCCGATGAGTCGATCCCGCCCGACAGGAACATGCCGTAAGGCACGTCAGAGCGTTGATGGAGGCGCACGCTTTCCTCGAACACACGATCGAATTCATAGGCCGCGTCGCGCTCGCTTTTCGCGGCCGGCGCGCCGGCGGGCAACGCTTCGCGACGGCGGCGCTCGACGATCTTGCCCGCATGCACGATCAGCGTTTCACCGGGCACCAAGCGATGAATGCCGGGGAAGATCGTGTCGCGGCCGGTGGTGAATTGAAGCTGGAGAAGCTCAAGCCGCGCATTCGCCTCGGGCGGTTCGCCGCCGAACCCGGCGGCGCGCAAGCATTGCGGCTCGGACGCGAACGCGAATCCGCGTGTATCCTCGGCGTAGTAAAGCGGCTTGATGCCGAAGGGGTCGCGCGCCAGCACCAAGCGTTTGGCGCCGGGATCGTGGATCGCGATCGCGTACATGCCGCGCAAGTCATTTGCGAAATCGGCACCGTCGCGCACATACAGCGCCAGCGGGCTTTCGCAGTCGGATTTCGTGCGATAGGGGAAATCCGGCTGCTTCTGGCGCAGTTCCACGTAGTTGTAGATCTCGCCGTTGCCGATCAGCGCCGTGCCGTCAGGCGCGAACAAGGGCTGGTCGCCGGTCGCCAGATCGATGATCGACAAGCGGCCATGCGCCAGCGCCGTATCGCCCGCGATATGCGTGCCCGTGCCGTCGGGCCCGCGATGCGCCATGGCGGCGAGCATCGCGTCGATCGCCGTTTGCGGCGGCCGCGTGCCGTCCTTGGTCATCATTCCGGCGATGCCGCACATTCAGCGATACTCCTTGGCGGCGCGAGCGATGAAATCCTTATAGGCGTCGATCACTTGCGCTTCGCCGAACTCGGCCGCATGGCGCGCCTTGCCCGACGCCGCGAGATCGGCCGCGAGTTCAGGTTCGGCGAGCACGCGATTGAGCGCTCGCGAGAGCGATATGGCGTCGTCGATGGGCACCAGCAAGCCATCCTTGCCGTCCTTGATCAGCGCGCGCGGGCCTTGGCTTGCGGCCGCAACGACGGGCTTACCGCGCGCCCAGGCTTCGATCACGACATTGCCAAGCGGCTCGTGACGCGACGGGCAGACAAGCACGTCGCTAGCTTCGATCAACGCGGCGGAGTCCGCACGCCAGCCGAGGAAGCGCACGCGATCGCCGAGCTTTGCGGCTTGCGCTTTAAGTTCGCCGTCGAGCGACCCCGCCCCGGCGATCCAAAGTTGGGCGCTTGGCACGTTCTCCATCGCCGCGATCGCCACATCGAACGCCTTGTTGGGATGCAGGCGGCCGAGCGCGAGGACGATCTTCGCCGCACCGTCGCGCGATGCGGGCGCCACCGGCGCCGCATCGACGAAATTCGGCAGATAATCGACGCGCGATGCGGGCCAGCCTTGCTTGACGATCCAATCGCAGATGTCACGGGTATTGCCGATCAGATGATCGCAGCGCCGGTAGTATTTGAGATCGTAGTAGCCGCCGAGCCGCCCGACATAGGCGGGGCGCGACTTCGTCAACGCCTTGGGCGGCAGTTTGGCTGCCGCCCGGCTCATGAAGGCCAACGCCACTTGCGCGTCGAAATCGTCGAAAAGCGATTTGAGGCGCCACGGCGTGACCCAATCGAACGGCCCGCCGAACGAGAGTGCGGCGGGATCTATGCCCTTCACCCGCAAGCGCGCTTCGCGATCCTTGTCGGCGCGGATGGCGACGCGCTGTTCGACGCCGTTCGCCTGCAATGCCGCGACAAGGCGCTCGAAGAACGCTTCCGCCCCGCCGACCTTGGCACCCGCCATCAACGACACGAGCCGCGTCATGGCAGCAGCCTTTCGAAGTCGGCCGCCATGTCGGCCCAACCGCGCTTGTTTTGAGTCGCCAGGCACGCGCGATGCTGGTCGAGCCACAGCGCGTCGTCGCTCAACAAGCGCCGCGCGGCATCGACGAATTCCGCTTCGGATTTCGCGACGAAGCCGGTTTTGCCGGCGATCACGCGTTCGGGCAAGGCACCCCGCGCATAGACGACGCAGGGCACGCCGAGCGCTTGCGCCTCGGCGACCGACAGGCAAAACGTCTCGGTCGGATCACCGGGATAGAGAAACACGCGCGCCCCGCGCAGCACATCGATCAACGCATCGCGTCTGACGAAGGGGCGCAATTCGATGCCCGTAACGCCCGCCACGCTGGCGAGCGCCGCTTCCATCGCCGCCCGCGTGCGCGGCTTGGCGGCATAGAGATCGGC
>PVXE01000096.1 GCA_014444615.1 Tagaea sp. CACIAM 22H2
GGCGCTTCATGCTCGACCCGTCGATCGGCATGGTGAGCCAGACGCTGACCGCGCTGGGCCTGCCGACCATCGAATGGTCGGTCGTCCCCGCCCACGGTCTGGCTGTCGTCTGCGCGCTGTCGGTGTGGCTGCATCTGCCCTTCACCTTCCTGATCCTGTACGCCGCGCGCCTCGCCATTCCAGCCGATCTTTACGAGGCGGCGCGGATCGACGGCGCGTCACCGTGGAAGCAATTCGTCTATATCACCGTGCCGGTGCTGATGCCCGCGATCCTGGTCGCGGTGCTGTTCCGCTACATCTTCGCGTTCCGCATGTTCTCGGAAGTGTGGCTCGTCACCGGCGGCGGCCCGGCGCGCTCGACCGAAGTGCTGGCCGTGTATCTCTATCAAGAGGCGTTCCGCTACAACGAGTTCGGCATCGCGTCGGCGACCGGGTGGTTGATGGTGGCGGGTTCGATCCTGCTCGCCATTCCCTATCTGCGCTCGCTCTATAAGCGGACCCTCACCGATGCGTAGGCCGCTTTACATCAAGGCCCTGCGCGGCCTCGCTCTGCTCGCCATCGCCTTCTGGTCGGCGTTCCCGATCGCGCTGGTCGTGCTGTCGTCGTTCAAACCGGCGCGCGACATTTTCGTCTTTCCGCCGACCTGGGCGTTCACGCCCACGCTCGCGAATTACGCCGGGCTGTGGCTGCGCTGGCCCGATTTCTTCCGCACGCTGGGGAATTCGCTGATCGTCACGCTGGGCGCGACGGCGTTGGCCGTGATCGTCAGCGCGATGGCGGGTTACGTCTATTCGCGCAAGCGCAACCCGTATCTGGCGGGTTCGGCCTTCTTCATGATCTTCGTGCGCTTGTTCCCGCCGATCGTGGTGACGCTGCCGCTGTTCCCGCTGGTCAACGCGCTGCGCCTCAACGATACGCATTTGATCCTGATCATCCTCTACGCCACGTTCTTCGTGTCGATGGGCACGATGATCCTGAAGGCCTTCGTCGACCAGATCCCGCGCGAGCTGGACGAAGCCGCGATGGTCGACGGGGCGGGCGTGTGGGGCGTGTTCCGGCGCGTGATCCTGCCCTTGTCGGCGCAAGGGATGATCGCGGTCGGCGTGTTCGTCTTCGTCTATGCGTGGAACGAGTTCCTGTTCGCCTTCATCTTCACGACCTCCGCCGCCAAAACCGCCCCGCTGGTGCTGTCGGAAATGACCGGTGCCGTGGACGGCGTGGAATGGGGCGTGTTGTTCGCCGCCACCACGGTGCAGCTCGTACCCGTGCTGATCTTCGTCCTGCTCGCCCAAAAATACCTCATCGCCGGCCTGACCGCCGGCGCCACGAAAGGATAGGTTATGGACACGCTGACCGCGATGCGCCTGGCGAATCCCAAGCTCTCGCGCTTCTCGCCGATGAGCCGGATCATCTCGTTCGACGATTTCGACGACGGTTTCTGCGGCTACACGCAGCTCGTCGGCAATTACGAGCACACGCTGGATTCGATGCTGGCGGGCTATGCCCAGCACACGCATCCCCAGCTTTCCAACCTGGCGAATTGGGATTCCGGCACGCATGGCGCGTTCGACGGCAATTACGCGCTGAAGATCCAGACGCGCCCCAAGCGGGGTGCCCAGAACGTCGCGCTGAAGCGCCTCACGTTCCGCGAGCCCGGTCCGATCCGCCTCGAATTCTATTTCACCTTCAAGCCCGAGGCGAACGAGCTGCGCCTGTCCGAAACCGACGTGCGCTCGATCGGCTTCCTCTACGATCTGCAAACCGGCTTCGAGAAGGGCGGGACGCGCGTCATGCCGCATGTGCGCTTCCTCAACGCGCTCGACGGCGAACATCTGCAAAAATGGCAGACCAAGTCGCGCACGACCGCGGTGCTGCCGCTGGGCACCGAAGGCAAGACCGTCACGCACTACCACCTCGCCCCCACCGACTGGGAGGATCTCAAAAACGGCGAGCAGAAGCTCTGCTACAACGAGATTCCGACCAAGGTGAATTGGCACTATGTGCGCTACGATTTCGATCTGCGCACGATGCGGGCGATCTCGCTTCAGTGCAACGACCGGCAATGGGACATGTCGGGCGTCGACCCGATCGTGATGCCGGCGATGCGGAATCTGTGGTGCATGCTGAATATCTGCTTCTTCGCCGAAGCGGATACCGACAAGCGCGCCTTGTTCTATCTCGACTCCGTTTGCCTTTCGGGAGAATTCGCATGATGCGCCAATGCGTCACTGCCGTCGTTTCACGCAACGAAGTGTGGTCGGGCAAAGCGGCGAGCGAGCCCTATGAATGCGGCTGGGCGGGCGAAGCCATCGTGTGGCTGCGCTGCTTAGGCGCGGTGAAGGGCAAGCCGGGCGCGGCCAAGGCCCGCGTGCAGATTTCGCCCGACGGCATGCGTTGGGTCGACGAAGGCACCAAGCTCAAATTCCCCGCCAAGGAGGGCGCCATCGCGCATGCGCGCCTGACGAATTTCGGCAATTTCCTGCGCGTCGTCGCCGACCTGCCCAAGGGCGCGTCGGCGAAAATTCTTCTCACCTTGACCCTGAAGGAGTGACCGCCATGCGTATCACCCGCCGCACGCTGCTCGCCGGGACGGCTGCCGTTCTCGCCGCCCCCGCCGTCCATGCCCAAGCCACGCGCCGCCTGAACGTGTTCGGCCATCGCGTCCACAAGACCGTCACCGCCGGCCCCGGCGGCGACATCATCGAAGCCTGGGCCAAGGAAAACCGCGTCGACGTCGAATGGGTGACGTTCGACACGGGCCCGCTGCAGGAACGCCTGTTCCGCGAAGCCTCGCTCGCCGAAGGTGCGGTCGATGTCGGTTTCATCCTGAACACGCAGGCGACACCGCGCATCGCGAGCCTGTTCGAGCCGCTCGACGATTTCATGCGCCAAGCGCCGATCGAAGATCGCGCCGACGTGTTTCCGGGCATGCTCAAGGGCCTGACGGTACAGGACAAGCTCTACGGCTTGCCGTTCCGGCATGCATCGTCGGGCATGCACTACAACGAGGAATTCTTCCAGGAGCGTGGGCTCTCGGGCGCGCCGAAAACGATCGAAGACCTCGCCGAATTCGCCAAGCGCACGAGCTGGACGCGCAACAATCAGCCGGTCGTCGGCTTGGTGCTGCCGGGCGTCACCTACCCCAACGTCATCGACATCGCGCGCGCCTGGGACGGCGAGTTCATCACGCCGGATATGCGCGTCGTCGCCAACGAAGCGCCGATGGTCAACGCGATCACGCTGCTGCGCGATCTGTTCGTCGCCGGCGCCTTCCCGCGCAATTTCGCCTCGATCAGCACCGAGGACGTGAACGTCTGGATGCAGACGGGACGCGCGGCGATGGTCATCAACTCGATGGGCCGCAACTCGATCTACAACGATCCCGCGCGCTCGCAGTTCCCCGGCAAGTTCAAGACGACGACGATCCCGATCTCGCGCGAATTCGCCAGCAAGTTCGAGGTGGCACCCGCGAAGGTCGAGTTCTGGGGCATGGCGATCCCGAAGAACACCAAGAACAAGGAACTTGCCTGGGGTTTGATGCGCCAAATGCTGTCGAAGGAGTCGACGCTGAAGGCCGCGCTGAACGGCAACGGCCCGGTGCGCAACTCGACCTACGACGATGCGCGCATCAAGGAGAAGCTGCCCTTCGCCGAGGAGGAACGCAAAGTCCTGCGCGTCGCCCGCGTGCCGATGCCCGCCTTCGACAACGCGCAGCGTGCGGCCGATCTGTTCAAGGAGGAGGCGGAAGCCGCCATCCTGGGCATGAAGACGCCGCGCGCGGCGATGGACGACCTGACGCGGCGCACGCAGCGCCTGTTGCAGGGTTAAAGCAGCGCCTCGCGCGTGCTGGGCTGGCCGAGATGGGCGACGACGTCGCCCGCCTCGGTCCGCGCCGGCACGCGCCGGCACATGACGATGCCGGGCGCCTCGAAACGGATCGTTTCGGGGGCCCGGTCCGGCCGCTCGATATCGTGCAAGCGCCCCGCGATATCGCCCGCCGCCACGCTTTGGCCCAGCGACGTCGCGGGCTCGAACAAACCCCGCCCGGGCGACCGCACGAAATGGCGCGGCTCCACCGCCAGCAGGCGTACCGGCTTCGCCAAGGGCTTTGGCACGGTCAATCCGGCGAAGGCCAAAAACCGCGCGATCCCGTCGCGCGCCACGCTCAACGAATAGGGCGTGAGTGTGCCAGCCCCGCCAAGCTCGGTGGAAATCGCGACCTTGCCTGCACTTTGCGCGGCGGCGAGGAACGTGCCGATGGCTTGGGGTTTCGCCACCACGCCCGCATCGGGTGCCCCGAACGCGATCAATGCGTCGAGTGTGCGCGCGCGCAGATCTTTGTCCGCCGGCAGTCGCGCCCAAGCACAAGGCATGTATTCCAGCGTGCGCCCGCCCGAATGCATGTCGATCACAAAATCGGCCAGCGGCAGCAGCAAACGCGTAATGCCTTCGGCGATCTGCGCGGTCGGCGTGCCGTCGCCCTTGCCCGGAAACACGCGCGCCAGATTGCCGCCATCGACCGGCGAGGTGCGCCGCCCGATCCCGGCGGCCGGCGCGTTCGCGGCGGGCACGATGATCAAACGCCCGCGCAACGACGACGGCTCGATATCGCGCGCGAGATCGGACAGCGCCACCTGGCCTTCGTATTCGTCGCCATGCACGCCCGCCGTCGCCAGCACGGTCGGGCCGGGGGCCCCGTTGATCACGATCACCGGAATGACGATCTGCCCGTAGGCGGATTCGTCGTGCGACCACGGCAGGCGCATCGCGCCGAAGGTGCGCCCCGGTCGGTCGAGCGGAATGTCGAGATCGGCAGGGCCGCTCATGCGTCACCTTCGAAAAACGGCGCGTGGACGAACAAGCCGGGCGCGCCGCCCGAATGCAGGAACAGCATGTCGGCGCTTTTCGGAATACGCCCGTCGGCGAGACCGGCGATCAAACCCGCCAGCGCCTTGCCGCTATAGACGGGATCGAGCACCAACCCCTGCATGCGGCCGGCAAGCCGCACGGCGGCGATGGATTCCGGCGACGGCACACCATAACCGGGGCCGGTCATCTCGATCATGTCGAAATCGTTTTCGGCAAGGCGCGTGGAAATGCCGAGCACGTCGGCGCCGCGCGCGGCAACATCGACGATCCACGGCCGCAAGCGCGATGCCGGTTGCTGCACCGATATGCCGACAAGGCGCGGGCCCTTGCCGCGATGTTTGAAGCCGAGCGCCAACCCGGCCAGCGTCAAAGACGAGCCGCAGGCGACGACCATATGCGTCGCGCTATCGCCGCCTTGCGCCAGAATTTCGTCGGCCCCTTGCGCCCAGGCGGCCACGCCCAAGCCGGCCGTGTCGCCGGTGAGTTGGACGATCAGCGGCTTGCGGCCCATCGCGCGCGCGGCATTCGCGATCTCGTCGAGCTTGGCGCGGATCGCGGGGTCCCACGGATCGGTCAAATCGGTGAACGTCACTTCCGCGCCGAAGACGTGATCGAGCAGCAGATTGCCGATGCGCGGGCTGCCGGGTTTGCCGCGCAACAACAGCGCGCAGCCCAAGCCGATCTTGGCGGCCGAGCCCGACAGCGCCCGGCAGAAATTCGACTGCGCGGCGGCCGTGGAAATCACCATGTCGGCGCCCTTGGCTTTGGCGTCGCCCAGGATCAATTCGATCTGGCGCAGCTTGTTGCCGCCGAACGCGGCCCCGGCCAAGTCTTCGCGCTTGACCCGCAGCGCGGCCGCCCCGATCGCGGCGGCAAGGCGGGGTGCCTCCTCGATGGGTGTCGGGAAACACGCGAGACCGACGCGCGGGAGGGAAGTTTTCGCCAGGGCTTCCATAGGTTTGAATTAAACCAATGCAGCCCCCACGGCAACGCATGCAAGGCGGTATTGCGGCGCGCGCAGGCGGCCGCCAGACTGGCAAGCATGAGCGATGCCCCCCTCGTCTTCTACGCGACATCGCTGGCCGCAAGGCTGGCGGCGGGGGCGTTCGGGCTTGCCGCCATCGCTTGCGGCATCGCGTTGCTGCGGGGTGCCGCGTCGGTGTGGATCGCCGGGCTGCTGATGGCGGGCGGCGGCGCCATCATGCTCTACGGCTTCGTCACGCGCGAAGTGTCGCTGGCCGGCGCGACGCTTCGCTGCGGCACGCCCGGCCGCACGATCGCGTTGACCGATTTCACCGACGCGCGCGAGACGACGCGCACAGACCGGGGTCCGCGCAACGAATTCCGGGGCGAGCGCGTGCAGCTCGTGCTCTCTGGCCCCGACGGACGCATAGCGACTTGCGAGCTTTATCACCGCCTCGCCCCCGCCGAGCGGGAACGCCTGGTCGCCGAAATCCGGGCAAGACTGCGCGGTTGAA
>PVXE01000097.1 GCA_014444615.1 Tagaea sp. CACIAM 22H2
GTCGCGCAGACGTTCGAGATCGGCACCCAGCGAGGCGAGCTGCAAACTGGCGGGCGCCAGCCCATCGGCCGCGGGCGCGTTCGCCGCCGGCGGCGAGAACGGGCCGCCGGCGCTGGAACTGCGGCTCGACAGAACGCGTTCGGGCGTAAGGCCGGTCGACCGCAGCACGCGCACGATTTCGTCGATCTGCACGCGCGTGCGGCCGCCCAGTTCGGCGAGCGTCGCGTCCTGCGCGCGCGCCGCATCGCGTTCGCCCGCGCGCAAGCGCGCGAGATCACTGTTCGCCGCGCGCATTTCCAGCGCCAGACGCTGGTCTTCGACCGCCAGACGCCCGCGCTCGGCCAGCGCCTCGACGCGCAAGCGCTCGACCGAAGCCGCGCGTTCGGGCGCGCCCTCGCCGCGCGCCACGGGGCGCGCTTCGATCTGGCGGAGCTTGTCGAGCAAGCCTTCATGCGTCGTCTGCGCGCGCTCGCGCTCGGTCTCGGCCGAAGCCAAACGCTGCTCGACGTCGCGCATACGCTCGATCAATTCGTTGCGCTGTTCCATCAAAGAGGCGACGGCTTCCGCCGCCTCCGCCCGGCCGCGATCGGCGGCGCGCGTCAGCGCCTCGGCCAATTCCTCCATCCGCGCGCGATGGTCGTCCTGCAGGCGCGCGACATCGCTGGCGCGCTGCTCGATCTCGATCAACGCTTGGCGATAGGCGTGCGCGCCGATCCCCGCGACCAAGGCCGCCGCCAGCAGCAACGACGCCGCGAAACGCTGCGCGATCGACGAAACGGTCAGCAGCCGGACGCGGCCATCCGCGCGCACCAGAACCTCGCGCGGGCGAAACGCCCATGCGTCGATCCTGACGATCCAGTGCCCGAACCCCTTAACCATAAATCCCCGTTCGAGGAATTCGCCTTGTGGAAAACATTTCGAAAAGCACCCCGCACGAGCCTTTCGAACGCGGCGATTCGTCGCGAAAACGAGGCCGGATGATGCCGATTCAATCCGACGTGTTCAAGCACGCCGACATCAAATAAATCGCGGAAAATAAGGGCACAACGTGACTTTCGAGACGCAGTGCAACGCGTTGATTCTAAGCGATTCGCGAAACGCGAATTACCGCTCTGTGGATAACTACGTGGATAATCCGCCACGCGGCGCGGCGCGGCGCGACGAAACATAGGCAAGCAGTCCGATCGAAATCACCAGCACGGTCGCCAGCGCGTTGATCTGCGGCGACAAACCCAACCGAACGCTGGAGTAAACGAGCATCGGAAGCGTCGTCGCCCCCGGCCCGGCGACGAAGCTCGCGATCACCAGATCGTCGAGCGACAATGTAAACGCGAGAAGCCAACCCGACGCGATCGCGGGTGCGAGCATCGGCACGGTGACGCGCAGGAACGCGCGCAGGGGACCGGCGCCGAGATCGAGGGCCGCCTCCTCCACCGAAGGATCGAGGCCGCGCAACCGCGCTTCGACAATCAACGCAACGAACGCCGTGCCGTAGGTCGCGTGCGCCAGCGCCACGACCAGAAAGCCGCGCTCGGCGGGCCAGCCGATCAGCCGTTCGAGGGCGGAAAAGCTCATCAGCATCGACAAGCCCAGGATCACTTCGGGCAGCACCATGGGTACGAGCAACAGCAATGCGAAAAGCGGACGCAATGCGAAAGCGCCAAGCCTGGCGAGCGCATAACCCGCCAGCGTGCCGAATACGCCGGCGATCGTCGCGGCGAAAGCGGCGATCCCCAGGCTCAAACTCGCCGCTTCGATCATGCGTTCGTTGCGCAGCAACTCGGCGTACCAGCGCGTCGAGAATCCCGCCCATACGGTGACGAGGCGGCTGTCGTTGAAGCTGAACAGGATCAGCAACAGGATCGGCAAATACAAAAACACGAACCCGGCCGCCAGCGCGGCGGGCAGCCACGACAAGCCGCGTTGCATGCCGCTCATCGCGCTTTCGCCCGCAAGCGATCGGCGATCACGATGGGCAGCGCCAAGGCGGCGGCCAGCAACGTGGCGATCGCGCAGGCGACCGGCCAATCGCGGTTCTGAAAGAATTCGAGCCACATCACGCGCCCGATCATCGGCGTGTCGGGCCCGCCGAGCAAATCGGGGATCACGAATTCGCCGGTCGCGGGAATGAACACCAGCAGGCAACCGGCGGCCACGCCGGGCAGCGACAACGGGAACGTCACGCGCCAAAACGCGCGCGCGGGTGTCGCGCCGAGATCATGCGCGGCCTCGACCAGCGACGCCTCGATCCGCTCCAGCGTCGAATAGAGCGGCAGGACCATGAAGGGCAGATAGGCATAGACAATGCCTAAATGAACCGCGAATTCGTTGGCGATCAATTCCAAAGGCTCGGACGCCAGCCCCACGCTTTGCAGGGCGGAATTGATCAGTCCGGTCGGGCGCAGCAGCGACATCCAAGCGTAGACGCGGATCAGGAACGACGTCCAAAACGGCAGAATGACGAGAAACAGAAGAAAACCGCGCTTATTTTCGGGTGCGCGCGCGATCGCATAGGCCATGGGATAGCCGATCAACAGGCAGATCGCGGTTGATGTTGCCGCAATCCGTGCGGCGTTGGCGAAGGCGCCTATATATAAGGTGTCGGAGAACACCAACGCATAATTGGACAACGTCAACGACCACTCGAAGGGCGGCGCACCTTGCGTGGACTCGCCCAAGCTCACCGCGAACACCAAGGCGAGCGGCGCCGCGACCGTCAACCCCAGCCACAGAAAGACCGGGGCGACGAAGCCGGTACGCGCGCGCGCGGCCCAGCTCGCACTCATCGCGTAATGACCGAACCGGCGTTCTCCGCCCAGCCGAACGCGATCTCGGCCCCATTGGCGGGAATGGGCGCATCGCCCGCGGCACTCGCGGTCAGCGTGCCGAACTGGGTGTCGAGAAACACGAGCCGCCGCTCGCCCAGATACTGGCATTCGCGCACGCGGCCCTTATGCGGGCCCTGGAACAGCGAAAGCTTTTCCGGGCGCAAGACGAACCAGCCGCCCTCGTCGCGCGGGATCAGATTCACCCGGCCGACGAATTCGGCGACGAATTTGCTCGCCGGGCGTTCGTACAGATCGGTGGGTGTTGCGATCTGGATGATCTTCCCCTTCTCCATCACGCCCACGCGGTCGGAGATCGCCATCGCCTCGTCTTGATCGTGCGTCACGAACACGAAAGCGATTCCCAGACGCGCCTGCAACTCGACGAGTTCCAAGCGCGTCTCCTCGCGCAATTTGCGATCCAGCGCCGACAACGGCTCGTCCAGCAGCAAAACGCGCGGATGGCGGGCCAATGCGCGCGCGATCGCCACGCGCTGACGCTGGCCGCCGGAAAGCTGCGACGGTCTGCGCTTGGCGAAATCGCCGAGCTTCACCAGTGCCAGCATCTCCGCAACGCGCGCATCCCGCTCGGCATCCGTCATATCCAGCGTTTCCAAGCCGAACCGCACGTTGCGCGCCACGTCGAGATGCGGGAACAGCGCGTAGCTTTGGAACACCGTATTGACGGGCCGCGCCCAGGGGGGCACCTGGGTCACGTCCTTGCCGTCGAGCTCGACCGTGCCCGCGTCGGGCGCTTCGAACCCGCCGATCAGGCGCAGCAACGTCGTCTTGCCGCAACCCGACGGCCCGAGCAGGCAGAAGATCTCGCCTTCGCCGATTTCCAGATCGACGCCGTCGACGGCCGCGGCCCCACCGAACGACTTCGCCACGCCCGAAAGACGGATCATCGCGCGTTCAACGGCCCGACGTGACGCGGCTCCAAGCGCGCGTGCGCGCGCGTTCGTAATCGCGGGCGGCGGGCGTGATCGTGTAAAGGCGCGCGCGCACCTCGTCGGGCATGAACACCGTGGGGTCGGAGCGCATCGGCTCCGGCACCAGCGGGCGCGCCGCCGTCACCGGCGTGGGATAACCGACGAAATCGGCGTTCATCGCGGCGATTTCCGGGCGCAGCATGAAGTCGATGAAGCGATGCGCCGCATCGACGTTGCGCGCGTCGGCCGGGATGGCCCAAACGTCGTGCGTGAACAGCGAGCCTTCCTGCGGGATCGCGTATTCGACGCGCACGCCCGCGCGTTTGGCTTCCACGGCGCGCGCGGCGGCCTGCTTGATGTCGCCCGAATAGCCGAACACGACGCACGCGTCGCCGTTGGCGAGATCGTTGATGTATTCGGACGAATGCCATTTGCGCACGAAGGGCCGGATGCGCATCAGCATCTCCGTCGCCTTGTTGAGGTCTTCGATCGATTTGGAATCGGGATCGAGCCCCAGATAGCGCAACGCTGCCGGGAACACGTCGGTCGGCGAGTCCAGCACGACGATGCCGCAGGCGCGGAAACGCTGCGCGACTTCGGGATCGAAGATCATGCGCAGCGAATAGACCGGCGCGTCGGCCATCACGCGGCCCACGCGCTCGGCGTTGTAACCGATGCCGGTCGTCGAGGAGAGATGCGGCACCACGAACTTGTTGCCCGGATCGGCTTTCGCCACGTCGGCCAGCACGCGCGGATCGACGCCCGCAAGATTGGGGATCTTCGACTTGTCGAGCTCGCGATAGAGCTTAGCCGGGATTTGCAACGCCACGAAGGGCGAGGCCGACGGCACAACCAGATCGTAGCCCGAGCGGCCGGCGCGCAGCTTGGCGTCCAGCGTTTCGTTCGAATCGTAGGTGTCGTAGCGCACGCGAATGCCGGTTTCGGCAGTGAACTTCTTCAACGCGTCGGGCGCGATATAGTCGTTCCAGTTATAGACGTTCAGCGTGCCCTGGGCGGCGACCGGGGCGGCCGCGAGAAGGCCGAGGAGAACGGCCGCAATTCGGGCGATTTGAATCGTCGGGCGCATCGTCGCGACTCCCTGTTTATGGCGCGTTCGATAGAGCCTTTCCGGCCCCTTCTTGTCAATCTTGCGAAGGGGATTTTCCCGCCCGACAAAAACCGGCACGGTTTTGGCTAACACCCGAACCTCCCAAGCCCGGCGCCCAAAACCGGGCGCTCATGCTACCGTCAAGGAACCGATGACCGACTCCCTCGATTTCGCCGCTTTGCGCGCGGCCTATGCCAAGGGCGCCTCGCCCACGGATACCGTGGCCGCGATCTACGACCGCATCGCGGCACGGGGTGCCGATCCGACCTGGCTGCATGTCGTGCCGCGCGAGGCCAGCCTCGCCGCCGCCAAGGCGCTCGCCGACAAACCGCGCGATTTGCCGCTGTGGGGCGTGCCATTCGCGATCAAGGACAATATCGATCTGGCGGGCGCCCCCACGACCGCCGCCTGCCCCGCCTTCGCCTATACGGCCCAGAAGTCCGCCGTCGTGGTCGAAAAACTGATCGCCGCCGGCGCCATCCCAATCGGCAAAACCAATCTCGACCAATTCGCCACCGGCCTGGTCGGCGTGCGCTCGCCCTATGGCGTGCCGGAGAACACGTTCGACAAGCGCTACGTGCCCGGCGGTTCGTCCTCGGGCTCCGCCGTATCGGTCGCCGCTGGCCTCGTGTCGTTTTCGCTCGGCACGGATACCGCCGGATCGGGCCGCGTGCCCGCCGGGTTCAACAATATCGTCGGCCTGAAGCCGACCAAGGGTCTGCTCAGCACCACCGGCCTCGTACCCGCGTGCCGTTCTTTGGACGTTATCTCCATCTTCGCGCTGACAGTCGCAGATGCGCTGGATGCCACGCGCGTCGCCGCCGGGTTCGACGCCGCCGATCCTTATTCGCGGCATATGGCGGGCACGCTCGCGCGGCGTGCGGCGCCGAAAAATTTCCGCTTCGGCGTGCCCAAGGCGCCGCTACTCGAATCCTTCGGCGACAAGAAAGCCGAAGCGATCTACGTCGACGCACTGCGCCGCTTGGAAAAGCTGGGCGGTACACGCGTCGAGTTCGACTACGCGCCGTTCAAGGCGACGGCCGATCTGCTTTACGACGGCCCATGGGTCGCCGAACGCTACGCCGCGATCGAAAATCTGATGCGCGAAAATCCCGACGCGCTGTTCCCGACCACGCGCGCGGTGATTTCCAACGCATCGAAATACGACGCGGTCGCGACATTCCGCGCGCTCTACAAGCTCGAGGAACTGCGCCGTGCGGCGGCGGGCGTGTGGAACGATGTCGACGTGCTGGCCCTGCCGACCTCCGGCTCGATCTTCACGCTGGAACAGTTGAAGGCGGAGCCCGTGCTGCGCAACACGCAGCTCGGCTACTACACCAATTTCGTGAACCTGCTCGATCTGTCGGGGCTCGCGGTCCCGGCGGGAATGCGCGACGACGGATTGCCGTCGGGCCTGACGCTGATCGGCCTGGCCTGGGCGGATGCCGCGCTGGCCGCGCTGGGCGAAGCGTTCCACCG
>PVXE01000098.1 GCA_014444615.1 Tagaea sp. CACIAM 22H2
CCTTGTCGCGGTCAAGCCTGGCGATCACCACATGCTCGATCCCATCGGCCGCGTGATAGCGGATCGCGTCACGCGTGCGATGGATGCGCGCCGAACGCTTGGCGTCGCGCCCGAACCAGCCGATGGCGGTGTAGTCGATCTGGGGCGCGAACAACGACGGCCGCGCCTGTCCCAACGCGGCGGGGGCGGCCAGCAAAGCCAGCCCCGCCAAAACGCCGCGCCGCCCGAGCAAGGTCAGGAGCCCCGCTCCGGATCGAGCCCGGCGGCACGGCGATAAAGCCGTGCGGCTTCGGCGGGATCGCGTTCCACGCCGCGCCCCGTTTCGTACATGCCGGCGAGGTTGTTCATCGCCCCGCGTTCGCCCAGGCGCACCGCGCGGCGGAAGAAATCGACCGCGCGGGCGTCGTCGCGCGTCACCAATCGGCCGTCGCGATACCAGCGGCCCATATTGTTGAGCGCGGCGGCGTTGTTGAGCGAGGCCGCGCGCTCGAACAGCGCGAAAGCGGCCGGGTCGTTGCGTTCGATCCCGCGCCCGTCCGCGAACATCCCGGCGAGATTGTTCATCGCCGCGGCATTGTTCTGCGCGGCCGAGCGGCGATACCAGTCGATCGCCGCTTTGTAGTCGCGCGCGCCGCCCTCGCCGGTGTCGGACATCCAGCCGATCATGAATTGCGCGCGCGAATCGCCGAGATCGGCGCCGCGCGCACTCCATTCGCGCGCGGCCGCCAGATCGCGCGCGACGCCGCGCCCTTGGTAATAGGATTGCCCCAGCCAATAGGCCGCGGCCGGCAGGCGCGCGGTCCAAGCGCGCTCGAACATCTTGACGGCGGCGGCTTCGTCCTTCGGCACGCCCGCAGTACCGTTGGCGGCGAGCAGGCCCATCTCGACAAAGGCGATCGGCTCGCCCTTGCCCATCGCCTGCAACAGCAGTTTGCGCATTTCGCCCAGATCCTGGGCGACCCCTTCCCCGCGCCGATGCATCATCGCCAGGCGCACCAGCGCCATACCTTCGGGGGTGGATCGCAGGCCGGGTTCTTCCGCGGCGGCGGTTTGCGGACGGGCACCGTCGCCGGAATTGGCGACGCAAGCCCCTAGGGCCAACGCCAGTCCGGCCGCGACGCCAAAGCGGAAAAGTTTCGAGCGCATGCCAGGATGATGGGCGAGCCGCGCGCGCCCGGCAAGCCCCCTGGCGCAATCGGGGGGCTGCGGCTATCGTCGCGCCCTTTTCCGCCTCCAACGAAGGGAAATAACCATGACCGGCACGATCGACGCCCGCCTGAAGCAACTCGGCATCGAATTGCCGCCCGGCTCCACACCGGCGGCGAATTACGTGCCCTTCGTCGTGACCGGCAAGCTCGTGTTCATCGCGGGCCAAATTTCCCAGAAGGACGGCAAGCCGGAATTTTTGGGCAAGCTCGGCCGCGAATTCGGCGTGGCGGAAGGCCAGCAGGCCGCGCGTCTATGCGCGCTCAGCATCCTGTCGCATCTGAAGACGGCCGCGGGCGGCGATCTCGACAAGGTCGCGCGCTGCGTGCGCCTGGGCGGTTTCGTCAACGCCACGCCCGAATTCACCGACCAGCCCGCCGTCATCAACGGCGCCTCGGACCTGATCGTCGAAATCTTCGGCGACAAGGGCAAGCATTCGCGGGCCGCCGTGGGCGTGTCGTCGCTGCCGCGCGGCGTGGCGGTCGAGATCGACGCGATCTTCGAACTCGCGTGACGCTGGGCGAACGTGTGGCGAAGGCCGGGCTGGTCCTGCCGCCCGCCTTCGCGCCGGTCGCAAGCTATGTCGGTCGCGTGCGCGCGGGCGCGCAGCTCCACGTCTCCGGCATGGGGCCGACGCATGGCAAAGCGATCGTCGAAAGCGGCAAGATCGCGGGCGGCGCCGATCTCGACAAGGCGAAGCGCGCGGCCTATCTGACCGCGCTCAATCTTCTGGCGCAGATCGATGCGGCCTTGCGCGTGCGGCCGGTGAAAATCTTCGCGCTGGTCAACGCGGAGCCCGATTTCACGGCGCTGGACGAAGCCGTCGAACCCGCCCGCAAGCTTTTCGCCGATCTATTCGGCCATCCGGGTGCGTGGACCGTCGTGGGCAGCCCTTGCCTGCCCTTCGCCATTACGGCCGAGATGGAGGCGATTTTCGCCCTGGAAGATTAGGCGGCGCGGACTATTCTATCGTCCATGCCCGATGGCGCGCCAACGCTGAAGATCGACGCGGTCGAAAGCCTGGACGCGATCGCGCCCGCCGAATGGGATGCGTGCGCAGGCGCCGACAATCCGTTCCTCAGCCACGCCTTCCTGTCGGCGCTGGAAGATTCGGGCAGCGTGGGCCCGCGCACCGGCTGGGCGGCGCATCACCTGATCGCGCGCGACGAAGCGGGCGTTCTCGCCGGCGCCGTGCCGCTCTACGCCAAAAGCCATAGCCAGGGCGAATACGTTTTCGACCACAGCTGGGCGCAGGCCTATCAAAACGCGGGCGGGCGTTATTACCCGAAGCTGCAAGCCTGCGTGCCGTTCACGCCCGTCCCCGGCGCGCGGCTTCTCGCGCGGCCCGGCCCCGATCGCGACGCCGTGCGCGACGGCTTGGCGCGCACGCTGGCCGGTTTGCCGCGTAGCACGGGCGTTTCGTCGCTGCATGTGACCTTCTGCAACGACGGCGACGCCGAGTTGCTCGCCGATAACGGCTTCGCCTTGCGAAGGGGCGTGCAATTCCATTGGGAAAATCGCGGCTATGCCAGCTTCGACGATTTTCTGGGCGCCCTGTCCCATTCGCGGCGCAAGGCGATCAAGCGCGAGCGGCGCGATATCGCCGCGACGGGGATCGAATTCGTCGGCCTGACCGGCGGCGATCTGACGCGCGAACATTGGAGCGCGTTTTTCGCGTTCTACATCTCGACCTCCGACCGCAAATGGGGAAACCCCTATCTCACGCGCCGCTTCTTCGATCTGCTGCATGATCGCCTGGCCGACAAGGTGTTGCTGATCCTGGGCCGCAAGGACGGCGAATGGGTGTGCGGCGCGCTCAACTTGATCGGCGCCGACACGCTTTACGGCCGCAATTGGGGCGCTTCGGTCGATCTGCCCTTTTTGCATTTCGAGGCGTGCTACTACCGCGCGCTCGACTTCGCCATCGCGCGCGGATTGAAACGCGTCGAAGCCGGCGCCCAAGGCGAGCACAAGCTGCAGCGCGGCTATATGCCCGTGTCGACCTGGAGCGCGCATGCGCTGCGCGATCCCGGCTTCGAGAAGGCCGTGCGCGAATTCTGCCGCGCCGAGGACGAAGCGATGCGCGCCCATATCGACGAACTCGCCGCCGAGGGGCCCTACAAATGAGCCTGCCCGCGATCCGCGATTTCGCGCAGGAAGGCTACGACCCCGCGCGTTACCAGACACTCGGCCCCGATTGGTTCCTCGCCGTCGCGGATGTGGAGGCGAGCACCAAGCTTGCAGGTGCCGGCCGCGACCGCGACGTGAATTTCGTCGCCGGTGCCGCCGTCGCCGTGCTCTCCACCGTCGCGACCAAGCCGCCGGACATGACCGCGTGCCAATTCGGCGGCGACGGCGCCATCGCCGCCGTGTCGCCGGGCTGCGAAGTCGCGACGCGCGCGGCACTCGCCGCGCTCGCATATTGGGCCCAGACGGAGATCGACATTCCCTTGCGCGTCGGCCTTGTGCCCGTGAAGGCGTTGATCGACGCGGGCCACGACGCGCGCGCGGCGTTGCAGGATTTCGGCGGCGGCAACGTGTTCGGCCAATTCCTGGGTTCGGGCATCGCCGCCGCCGATGCCTGGGTCAAAGCCGACGGCAAATGGCGGATCGCCCCGGCGCCGGGCGAACTTCCGGGGATCGAGGGCTTGTCGTGCCGCTGGCAGCCCGTGCCGGCCCGGCGCGGCCATGTGCTGTGCGTGATCGTCGATCCCGCCCCCGGCGCGGCGGGCGAGGCGGCCCTCGCGCGCTTGCTGGCCGAATTCGAGCGTATCGTGCCGGGCGCCACCGCCGCACCGCTGGGTGATGGCGGCGATCTGGCACCCAAGGGGATTCCCGCCTGGCGCGCCTTGCGCAACGAAATGCGCGCGCAGAAGCCGGGCGCGCGCCTCGCGCGCTTGGCCGCCGCCTTGGGCGGCATGATGATCCTCAAGACCGTCCACGCGCTGGGCGGCAAGCTGGGGCGCATCGATACGAAGCATTACACGCGCACGCTGGCCGAACGCTCCGACCATCGCAAATTGGCCGGCGGCCCACGTTTCGTGCTGGACGTGACGGACGCCGAAGAAGCGGCGATTCAAGACGCTTTGACGCGCGAAGAAGCCGCCGGCGCGATCGCGTTCGGCACGGCACGCGCCGACAGCACGACGATCACCTGCCTGGTCGGCGATTTCATGGCCGACCGGCATGTGCATTTCGTCGACGGCGATGGATTGGGATTTTGGCGCGCGGCAAGCGCCCTCAAGGCCAAGCGCGCGGCGTGACGCTTACGCCGGCGGCGCTTTGGGATCGACGTCGTTTTTGATTTCGACGCCCATTTCCTTGAGCTTGGCGCGCATCACTTCGTTCTGCGTTTGCGAGATCAGGGCATTGCGCGTCATCACGCGCAGATTGTCGGTGAACATCCGCAGCAGCGCGCGCACGAATGGATCGGCTTGGCGCATTTTCTCGGTGAATTGGTCGGCTTGGACGACCAGCACGGTCACGTTGGTCGACGCCACCGCATCGGCCATGCGCTTCTTGCCGTCGATCAGCGCCATCTCGCCGAAAATCTCGCCCGCCGCCAGCTGGGCGATGCGCTTGGTCTGGCCGCCGATGTTGCGCACGATGTCGACCGTGCCGCTTTCGATCACGTAAGCGGCGTCGCCTGCGTCGCCGGTGCGGAAGATCGTGCGCCCTTGCGCGTAATGCTTGCGGGGAAGAATGGCCTGCTGCGACATCGGCTTAGTATCGCGCGATTCCTCGGCCCCCGAAAGCGAAACGGGCGAGGTTTCCCCCGCCCGTCCGATCCTTACTCCACCATCGCGGGGAGTTTGGGAACGTCTTTCTCGGGATTGGCCGGCGGCGGGAAGTCGAAAGCGAGCTTGCCGTTCTCGACCTTCACGCGGACCTTGCCGCCCTTCGCCAAGCGGCCGAACAACAGCTCGTCCGCCAGCGGCTTCTTGATGTTCTCTTGGATCACGCGGCCGAGCGGGCGCGCGCCATAGAGTTCGTCGTAGCCCTTCTCGGCGAGCCAGGTGCGCGCCTCGTCGGACACCGACAGCACGACCTGACGGTCGGTCAGTTGGCGCTCCAATTCGCCGACGAACTTGTCGACGACCTTGTTGATCACCTCCGGCGACAACCGCGCGAACGCGACGGTCGCGTCCAGGCGGTTGCGGAATTCCGGCGTGAACATCCGCTTGATCGCTTCCTCGTCCTCGCCCACGCGCATTTCGTTGCCGAAACCGATCGCGGGCTTGGCCTGTTCGGCCGCACCGGCGTTCGTGGTCATGATCAGGATCACGTTGCGGAAATCGACGTTCTTGCCGTTATGGTCCGTCAACTTCCCGTGATCCATGACCTGGAGCAGGATGTTGTAGAGATCGGGATGCGCCTTCTCGATTTCGTCGAGCAGCAGCACGCAATGCGGATGCTGGTCGATCGCGTCGGTCAGCAGGCCGCCTTGATCGAAACCGACATAGCCC
>PVXE01000099.1 GCA_014444615.1 Tagaea sp. CACIAM 22H2
GGCGGCCGCATTGATCGCAATCGCGGGCCCCGCACTAGCTTTCGATCTTCAAGGCCATCGCGGCGCGCGCGGTTTAGAACCCGAAAACACCTTGCCCGCTTTCACGCGCGCGACCGAGATCGGCGTGGCGACGCTGGAACTCGATACGGGCATCACCAAGGACGGCATCGTGGTGGTCGCACATGACCGGCGCCTGAACCCCGACATCACGCGCGATGGGAATGGGAATTGGATCGCGTCGCCGGGCCCGCGCGTACGCGATTTGACCTTGGCCGAGTTGCAGCGCTTCGACGTCGGCGCGATCAAGCCCGGCACGGAATACGCCAAACAGTTTTCGTCGCAAGCCGCATTGCCGGGCACGAAAATGCCGACGCTGGCGGAAATCGCCTTGTTGCCGGGGCGGTTCAATATCGAGACCAAGATTTCGCCGCTGGCGCCGGACGACACGCTCGACCCCGACAGCTTCGCCCGCACCCTGATCGCGGAGATACGGCGCCTGGGTATTGCATCGCGCGCGACGATCCAAAGCTTCGACTGGCGCACGCTTGCCGTCGTGGCGCGCGAAGCGCCCGAGATCGCGCGCGCTTACTTGACGACCGAGCGCGGCGCCAATGAAACCGTCTTCAAAGGCAAAGGCATTTCGCCCTGGACCGGGATCGACGCAGGCGCGCACGGCAATTCGACGCCGCGCGTGGTGAAGGCGGCGGGCGGGACCATCTGGTCGCCGTTCTGGCGCGACATAACACCCGAGATCGTCGCGGAGGCGAAGGTGCTGGGGCTTACGGTGATTCCCTGGACGGTCAACGACCCGGCCGACATGACGCGATTGATCGACATGAAGATCGACGGGCTGATCACCGATTATCCCGATCGCGCGAAAGCGTTGCTCGACGCGCGCGGAATCGCGGTGCGTTAGTCAATTCGCGCCGGACGACCGCGATAAAGCGCGCCAAGGCCTTACCGCCCTTGATTCCGCCCGCCAGTCTTGTTGTACTCGCCACCGGCTGCGAAGGCGCGCATCGGGAGGATCTATGAAGAAAGTCTACAAAAACGCGAATGAGGCGCTCGACGGCCTTCTGTTCGACGGCATGCTGATCGCCGCGGGCGGCTTCGGCCTTTGCGGCATCCCCGAATTGCTGATCGGCGCGATCAAGGATGCGGGCACCAAGAACCTGACCGTGGCGTCCAACAACGCGGGCGTCGATGGGTTCGGGCTGGGCATCCTGCTCACCACGCGGCAGATCAAGAAGATGATCTCGTCCTATGTGGGCGAGAACGCGGAATTCATGCGCCAGTATCTCGCGGGCGAGCTCGAGATCGAATTCAACCCGCAAGGCACGCTGGCCGAGCGCATGCGCGCCGGCGGGGCGGGCATCCCCGGCTTCTACACGCGCACGGGCGTGGGTACGGTTATCGCCGAGGGCAAGGAGCACAAGGATTTCGACGGCAAGACATATATCCTCGAGCGCGGCCTCGTCGCCGATCTCGCGATCGTCAAGGCGTGGAAGGCCGATCCCTCGGGCAACCTCGTGTTCCGCAAGGCCGCGCGCAACTTCAACCCGCCCGCCGCGATGTGCGGCAAGACCTGCGTGGTCGAGGTCGAGGAGATCGTGCCGCTGGGTTCGCTCGATCCCGACAGCATCCATCTGCCCGGCGTCTATGTGCATCGCCTGATCCAGGGCAAGCACGAGAAGCGCATCGAGCAGCGCACCACCCGCAAGCGCGCAAGCTGAGGAGACGAACATGGCCTGGAATCGCGATCAGATGGCGGCGCGCGCCGCGAAAGACCTGCAGGACGGCTGGTACGTCAATCTCGGCATCGGCATCCCGACGCTGGTGTCCAACTACATTCCCGAGGGCGTGAGCGTCACGCTGCAATCGGAAAACGGCATGCTCGGCATGGGCCCCTTCCCGTTCGAAGGCGAGGAGGACCCCGATCTTATCAACGCCGGCAAGCAGACGATCACCGAACTGCCGCAAACCTCGTTCTTCGACTCCGCGACCAGCTTCGCGATGATCCGCGGCGGCAAGATCGCCATGGCCATCCTCGGCGCCATGGAAGTCTCGCAAGACGGCGACCTCGCCAATTGGATGATTCCGGGCAAGCTCGTGAAGGGCATGGGCGGTGCCATGGACCTCGTGGCCGGCGTGGGGCGCGTCGTCGTCGTGATGGATCACACGAACAAGGCGGGCGAGTCGAAAGTC
Source organism: Tagaea sp. CACIAM 22H2 (assembly GCA_014444615.1). GTDB lineage: Bacteria > Pseudomonadota > Alphaproteobacteria > CACIAM-22H2 > CACIAM-22H2 > Tagaea. The sequence continues at coordinate 2,206 of PVXE01000099.1, forward strand.
CTGAAGAAATGCACGCTGCCCTTGACCGGCAAGGGCGTGGTGAATCGCATCATCACCAATCTCGGCGTGATGGACGTGGTGCCGGGCGGGCTCAAGCTCATCGAACTCGCGGACGGCGTGAGCGAACAGGAATTCCGCAAAGCGACCGAGGCGACGCTGGTCGCCTGATTCCGGGCGCGGGGCACTCGCCCCCGCGTGCGGGCTTGGATCGCGCCTTAGGCGCCCTTTACCGCGAGCCCCGTGGCAGCGGCAATCCCGCTTTGCGCGCGCTTCACTGGCCGTCCGGTACCCGCCCGGTTACTGTGTGAACCGGAAAGGAAACGCGGGAAATGTGGGGGTTGGCGCGCGCCCGGTTGCGGGCGCTCCCGGGGCCGTTGCAAGGCGCCATTTTAATGACGATCGCGGCCGGTGCCTTCGCGGGCATGAACATTCTTATTCGCGCCCTGAGTTTCGAGCTTCACCCGTTCCAGATTTCGTTCCTGCGCGTCGTCGGCAGTCTCGTTTTCATGCTGCCCTGGCTCGCCCATGCCGGGCTCTCAGCGCTCGCCTCGGCCAGCCATAAACTTTATTTGTCGCGCACCATCGTCGGCTACGTGTCGATGTTGTGCTGGTTCACCTCGCTCGCGATCCTGCCGGTATCCGAGGCGACGGCATTGTCCTTCACCTCGCCGCTTTTCGCCACGGCTGCCGCCGCGCTGCTGTTGGGCGAGATCGTGCGCGCGCGGCGCTGGACGGCCACGATCGTCGGCTTTCTCGGCGCGATGATCGTCATCCGGCCGGGATTTCAGGCCGTGGAAATGGCGCATATTCTGGTGCTGGTTTCGGCGGCGCTGGGCGGCTGGAACGCGATCACGGTCAAACAATTGACCAAGACGGATGCGCCCAACGTCATCGTCATTTACATGACGATATACCTCACGCCCGTGTCGCTGCTGCCGGCGCTGTTCGTCTGGCAATGGCCGTCGCTGGAAGCCTGGCTGATGGCCGCAGCGCTGGGTTTATGCGGAATCATCGGCCACCAGGCTTTCACGCGCGCGTTGGCGGTGTGCGAAGCATCCTACGTGCTGCCCTTCGATTTCGCGCGCCTGCCGATGGTCGCGTTCATCGCCTATTTCGCCTTCGCCGAAATCCCCGATCCGTGGACCTGGGTGGGCGGCGGCATCATCGTCGCCTCGACCGTCTATATCGCGCGGCGCGAGGCCAGTCTGGCGCGACTGACGCCGCCCGCCGCCGCCGCAAGCGAGACCGGCACCGTCGCCAAACGTCCCGACCCGGCGAAAGCCGGCGAATGATCCTCGCCCCCACCGCGCGCGGCGCCTTGTGGATGGTCGCGGCGAGTGCGGCATTCGCGGTTCAAGCGGCGATCGTCAAACATGTGGGCCTGCGGCTGGATCCGTTCGTCATCGCCTTCTTCAACGCCGCTTTCGGCTTCGTGTTCCTGCTGCCCGCCGTGGCGCGCGAAGGGTGCCAAGTCCTGATGACGAAGCGGCCCTTCATGCATCTGATGCGCGGGCTTGCCGGGGCTGGCGGCCTGATCGGCATGGTCTATTCGATGGTGCATCTGCCGCTGGCCGACGCGACCGCCATCGCCTTCACCAAGCCGCTTTTCGGCGTGCTGCTCGCCGGTTTTTTCCTGGCCGAGCGCGTGGGCGGGCGGCGCTGGTTCGCGACCGTCCTGGGATTCGCGGGCGTCTTGTTCATCGTGCGGCCGGGCTCGGCCGAGTTGGAACTCGCGCATCTCGTCGCACTGATCGGCGCGTTCTGTGCCGCCGAAGTGATCGTCCTGGTGAAGCGGCTGCAAGGCACCGAGCGCAACACCACGATCCTGATCTACTTCTCGATCGTATCGTGCCTGTTGTGCCTTACCCCCGCCGCATTGACTTGGACGACCCCAAGCTTGCGCGAACTGGCGCTGCTTGCCGTCATCGCGTCGCTGACGCTGACGCTGCAATACTGCACCTTGCGCGCCTATCGCATCGCCGACGCGTCGGCGGTCGTGCCTTACGACTACACCCGGCTGCTGTTCGCGGCAGCACTCGGCTATTTGCTGTTCGCCGAACTTCCCGATCATTGGACGCTGACCGGAATCGGCGTCATCTGCGTCGCGACGCTTTACTTGACCTTCACCGAGATGGCGCGCCGCAGGCCGCAAGGCGTCGCATCGTGATCGCCGGATTGTCGGCCTGGGCGCAGACGCTGCCCAGCAGCGTGCGCGGCGCCATGTGGGCGCTGGCCGCCGCGATCGCTTTCGGCACGATGGAAGTGATGGTCAAACTGATCGGCGCGGCGCTGCACCCGTTCCAGATCGCGTTCTTCCGCAGCCTGGTGGCGCTGCTCACGCTGATGCCGCTCTTCGTCGCGTATGGCCGCGCGCTGTTCAACACAAGGCGGCTGGGCGGGCATTTCCTGCGCGCGATCCTGGGCTATTCGTCGATGATCTTCGGCTTCTTCGCGCTGGTGCATCTGCCGCTGGCCGAAGCCGTGGCTTTGGGTTACGTGCGCGGGCTGTTCCTGGTGCCGCTCGCGGTCATGCTGCTGGGCGAAACAACCAATTGGCGGCGCTGGCTGGCGATGGGAGTCGGTTTCGCGGGCGTGCTGGTAATGCTGCGCCCCGGGGCGGGCGTATTCGACGCCGCCGCGATCTACCCTTTGCTGGCCGGGTTCTTCGTCGCCTTCGTCAGCGTATTCATGAAACGCCTGTCGGAAACCGAGCGCCCGCAAGTCATCATCTTCTGGTTCGCGGCTTTCACCACGCTGCTGGCGGCGGGCCCGGCCATCGCGGTGTGGCGCTGGCCCGAGCCCAGCTTGTGGCCGGCCGTGCTGGCGCTGGGCGTGCTGGGCTCGCTCGGCCAATACTGCATCGTGCGCGCCTTCCGCATCGCGGACGCGACGGCGGTCGATTCGGTCGACTACACGCGCCTCATCTACTCGGCCGGCATCGGCATGATCGTATTCGGCGAAGCGTTGACCCTGCCGACCATCGCGGGCGCGGCGATGATCGCCGCCAGCACGCTTTACATCGCGCGCCAAGGTGCCCGAAGATCGCCGCCGCCATGACCCTGCGCAATCGCGTGACACCGTTCTCGACCATCGAAGCCAATCCCGCGCGCGGGACGTTCATGGGCAATCGCGGCTGCCTGCACGGCGAATACAAGAATCTCGAAGTCGAGGAGACGCGCGAGAAGCGCTGGCTCGTCTGTTCGCTGAACTTCAAAGGCCGC
>PVXE01000100.1 GCA_014444615.1 Tagaea sp. CACIAM 22H2
GAGCTGGCCGGTGACGGTGCTGTCTTCATCGCCGTTCGCCATGCCGCCCGACGTCGTCGGCGCGTCGTTTGCCGCCGCGACATTGATCGTGATCGTGCCGGTGGTCGTGCCGCCCTGACCGTCGCTCACCGTATAGGTGAAGCTGTCGGTGCCGTTGTAGTTCGGCGCGGGGACATAGTTGAAAGTTCCGTTCGGATTGATCGTGACCGTGCCATGCGCGGGCGCGCCGTCGACCGCGAAGCTCAGCGCATCGCCATCGACGTCGGACGCCTGAACGCGGCCGCCGATCGTGCCGTCTTCGCGCACGCCATAGGTCGCGTTCGACGTGGTCGGCGCGTCGTTCTCCGGCGATACGGTCAAGGTGACGGTGCCGACGGTCGTGCCGCCATTGCCGTCGGACACGCGGTAGGTGAACGAATCCGTGCCGTTGAAATTCTGATTGGGAATGTAGCTATACGAGCCGTCGGGATTGACCGTCACGACGCCGTTCGCCGGTTCGCCGCCTTGCGCCAGGGCGAAGCTCAGCGCGCCGCCATCGACGTCGCTCGCGGTCAATTGACCTTCGACCGACTGATCTTCGGTCCCCGCCGCCGCGCCGCCCGTCGTGACCGGCGCATCGTTCACCGGCGTCACGTTCAACGTGACGGTGGCGGTATCGGTCCCGCCCTTTCCGTCGCTCACCGTATAGGTGAAGCTGTCCGTGCCGTTGTAATCGGCGGCCGGCGTATAGGTGTAAGACCCGTTCGGATTGATCGTGACCGTGCCATGGGCCGGACCGCCGTTTTGCGCCAACGCGAAGGTCAGCGCGTCGCCATTCGGATCGGTCGCCGAGAGCTGGCCGGTGATCGCGTTGTCTTCCGCGCCGCTGGCCGTGCCATTCGCGGCGTCGGGGGCCGCGTTGAAGCCGAGATTGGCCGTCGGCACGACGACGCCATTGAGGAACTCGAGAAACTCGACATTGACCAGCGTGTCGGTGCCGTCGGCCGAGCCGGGGCGCGCATCGGTGACGACGAGCTCGCCCAGCGAATTGCGCGAGAAAGCGTAATCGGTGATGTAGCTCGAATAGACCGACGTGTCGGTGCCCGCGCCACCGTCGATGCGGTCGTTACCCGCACCGCCGATGATGCGGTCGTTGCCGCCCATTTGCGCCGTGTCGGGAACCACGGCGGTCGTCGTGACCGCGCGGATCAGGAAGTCGGAGCTGTCGTCGGTAATCGAGCCTTGCGCCGTGGCGCCCGACGCGGTGACGTAAGGGCCCGCCCACATCACCAGCGTGTCGAACACCGCGTTGCCCGGCGGATCGATCGTGAAGCTGAAATCGCCCGACGTGCCGGTCGCGATCACGCGCCCTTCGGCGACGACGTTGCCGTCGTTGAGGATGCGCCAGAATGCCTGCTCGGATTTGTTGTAATCCGTGCTGGTCTGCGCGCTGTAGAACCACGCGAGGCTGACGCTGGCCGTGGCCACGTCGCCCGGCAAAGCGATCGAAACGGTTTCGGAAACGCGGCTGACCGGGTCGTAGCCGGTTTCGGCCTTCACCGAGGGACGCGAGGCCTGATTGCCCGAAGCGCCCAAACCGTCATTCGTGTAGCCGACATTGCCGGCCGACGCCGCCCCCAGCTGCCCGTTCGCGCCGATATTCTGCGCAGTGACGTTGACGCCCGCCCAAGTCGATTGTCCGCCGCCGCCGAAGGTGTTGGTGACGGTAATCGTGGCGCTTTCGTTGCCGGCGCCGCCGAAGATCAAATCGTCGCCCGCGCCGCCGATCAACAGATCGTTGCCGCGGCCGCCGTCGATCGTGTCGTTGCCGTCGCCGCCGGACAGCGTGTCGCGGCCCGAGCCGCCGAACAGATTGTCGTTGCCCGTTCCGCCCAGGATGCTGTCGTTGCCGGCATTGCCCCACAGCACGTCGTCGCCGGCCCCGCCGTCGATCGTCACGTCGCCGTAGCCGAAGCGCGTGCTGGTCAAATCGATCACATCGTTGCCGTCGCCGGCGTTGATGATTTCGACGTTGCGGATGCGCGCGCCTTCCGACGGCGTATCGCTATAGGGATCGTCGAGGAACAGCGCGTCGTTGGCCGAAGAAAGCAGAATCGTGTCGGTGCCGGCACCGCCGTCGAACACGTCGTAGCTGCGCACGTTGCCGAGGATCGTCACGCGCTCGTTGGTGCCCGACGCGCCGGGATCGCCGACATTCATCGCCACCCAGCCGCCGGGCCATGTCGAATCGACCGAGCCGACCAGCGTGTCGTTGCCGTCGCCGCCCAGGACCCAGTCGGAACCCGTGCCGCCGGTGAGCGTATCGTTGCCGGCACCGCCATCGAGCTTGTCGTTGCCGGCTTCGCCGAACAGCTGATCGTTGCCCTTGCCGCCGGCAATCGTGTCGTTGCCGGCACCGCCGCGGATCACGTCGTTGCCATTGCCGCCGGTGATAAAGTCGTTGCCCGTCGAGCCGGTCGGATTGGTGGAGACCACCGACGAGAACTGGAATGTCGATGCGAAGTTGTTCGGGTTGTTGAAAAAGCTGGAGTTGAAATTGGTCAGGCGCAAAGTGGTCGACGATCCGACGAAGCTCAGCACCGTATCGGCACCGTCGCGGTCGATCATCAGGTTCGACGACGTCAGCCCCGATCCCTCGAAGCGCAACACCGTGCCGCTCGAGAACCCGTCGATGACGAGGTCTTGCCCCAATCGGATCGTGTAAATTTCGCCTTGGGCCATTTTTTTCCGCGCTTCCGTTCGACGGTTTTTGCCGCCCCGAAGTTTTTGTCGTTGCCCGCCCTTGAAACCGCCCCTGGCCAACCGCGAAACTGCGGGTGTGGCCCTTCGGTTCCAACTGCCCAGATTGCGACCTCGCTACATTATTAGCGCTGCCTGAAGGGGTCAATATAAGTCTATCAAATGGTCTTGGATTGTTTAGGTCGATAGTGAATTATTACAAAACAGACACTTAGCCTACACGCACTGGTTATTGACCGAGTAATTTAATATGGTACTCAAAGCAAGCCACACCACGATGCGGTTTTGCCTAATTTTTAGCCATTGTCTGAAGTTAAATTTTATCGTTTATATCCAGATGCTTACCTAAGAAAGCCAAACTCATTTACGAACCGCAATTTTCCGCAATTTTTGCGGCTACTTTGGACTTTCGTGGCACCCGATGCCGATGCGGCAAAGAACCTCAGCCGCAATTCCGGCCCCCGCCCGGAGTCGACACCCCGTCTCCAGAAATGCCGTCGCCAAAATTTTCGCGATGTTGACCTGCATCAATGTGCCGCGAGACCGGTTGTCGCAGTTTGTGTCCGAGGCTCGCAGTCGAGCCGTCTCAAGGGGAGAGACAAAATGGATACCGCCGAACTCGTCTATCTGTGCTTCGCGATCGCCGCCTTCGTAACCTTCGCGGTCACGCTGTATTTCGTCACGCGCGAAGATGCCGCGCGCCGCGACGGCCAGTTCGTCAAGGACGCCTATCCGGTGAACGAGAACGCCGTGCCGGCGATCCGTCACGCCGCTTGATCGGCTATCGGTGCGCGCCGAACGCGTCGGCGCGCACCGGCCGTAGCGGAAAGCGATAGCTGGGCGGCTCGTCCGCCCCGATCGCCGCCTGGACCGCCGGATGGCAGGTCCGGCCCTGGCAAAATCCCATACCTGCCCGCGTCGCGAGTTTCGCCTCACGCGGGCCCGACAAGCCCATATCCGCGGCGCGCGAAATCTCGCCGCGCGTCACCGCTTCGCAGCGGCAGACGATCGCCGATGCATCGCCAGCCGGCATGTCGATGCGCGCCCAATTTGCAAGTACCCGCGCAGCGTGCATGAACTTCGCGCGCCGCTCGCGCGCGGCCGATGCCGCGCGGGCAAGCTCCGTACTAGGAACCCGGCCTTCGGATTCGACGATCGCGGCGGCCGTTATCACGCCGTCGCACAGCGCCGCCTCGACGCCGCCGATGCCGCGCGTTTCGCCGATCGCATAGATCCCGTCACAGGACGTCGCGCCTTGCGCATCGACCTGCGCATGCCAGCCGCCGAGAAGCGGATCATGCGCGAGCGCCGCACCCGCCTGCGCGGCGAGTTCGATATTCGGCCGCAGGCCCAAACTCGTACCGACGACAGCGACGTCGAAATGCCGCCCGCCGGTTACGGCGACGCGCAACATGCCGCCGGTCCGTTCGATGCGCTCGATCCGAGAGCTTCGCAAAATCGGTGCGCGAGCCGACCGCAATTTCAACTCGTATTTCAGCGCTTGAGAAAACAGGCCTGGAGCGGCCCAAAGCGCCTTTAGAACGTCGATGGATGGCCAAGATGCGGCATCGATGACGGCGACGGGCCGCGCACCCGATACAACCAAATCATGCGCGACGACATAAAGCAGCGGCCCCGCGCCGGCGAGCAAAACGGGCCCGTCCGGCACCACGCCATCGGCCTTGGCGAGGATTTGCAAAGCCCCCAGATTGACGACACCGGGCAGCGTCCATCCCGGCACGGGGTTCGGCACTTCCAAGGCGCCCGACGCGATCACAAGATGACGCGCACGCGAAACCGCCCCGCGCCCGTCCCGATCGGCGAGCATCAACGCGCCATCGTCGCCGCGCCCTAGAACCTCGTAACCCGCGCGATGGTCGATACGATCCTTCGCGGCGGCAAGCCGCGATCGCAGCCAGGCGCCGCCGCCCTGCTCGACATCGAAACGCTTGCGCCAAATCTGGCCGCCGGCCGTCGCGTTGTCGTCGATCAACGCAACGCGCAGGCCTTCGGCGGCGAGTGCCAGCGCACAAGCCCCGCCCGCCGGACCCGCGCCGACGATGGCGACGTCCGATACGATTTCAACCGGCGCGGGTGCTGGCCGCGTTGGTGCGCGCGCCGGCGCGGTCGAGATTTTCATGCCCGGCGTCACCGATACCCGGCACGCGCGCGTATCGGGCACATCGTCGATCGTGCAGGCGCATTGGAAACACGATCCCATCATGCACGCGACCCCGCGCGGCGCCCCTTTGGGATCGGCGCCGAACGCGGCGATCCCGGCGGCGAGCATCGCGGCCGCCGCACTTTCCCCGGTCCGGGCGGGGATGCGCGCGCCATCGACCTCGATTTCGAGATCGGCGGAATCGTGATGGCGGCGGAAGGGCTTGGACATTGGAAGCGGAACCTGTCACGGATTCTAGGTCGTCGCCAACACGTACGAGAACATGCGTCGCATCGAAACGGATATCGTCATTTTCGGCGCCGGAATCATGGGGGCCGGCTGCGCCTACGAACTCGCCAAGGCGGGCAAGCGCGTCC
>PVXE01000101.1:0-1816 GCA_014444615.1 Tagaea sp. CACIAM 22H2
GCTGGCCGCGATCCGCGCGCGCATCGGCGCCGACGCGCCGTTCGACTATGTCGGCGACAGCCGCGCCGATACGTGCCTGTGGCGCGAGGCGCGGCAGGGCTGGTCGGTCGGCCATGTTCCGGCAGGGCTCAGGGTCGCGCGGCTCGGCGACCCGCGCCCCGGCGCTGCGCGCACCATCGTCAAGGCGATGCGGCCGCACCAATGGGCCAAGAACGCGCTGGTGGTCGTTCCCGCGATGACATCGGGCCAATTCACAAATCCCGCGGTGCTGCTGACCGCGGTGGCGGCGGCGCTGCTGATGTCGCTGATCGCCTCGTCGATCTATTTGCTCAACGACCTGCTCGACATCGACGCCGACCGCGCGCATCGCACCAAATGGAAGCGCCCGCTGGCGCATGGCGACCTGACCATTCCCGCCGCACTGGGGCTGTCGCTGCTGCTGGCGGCGATCGGGCTGGCCGGGGGTTGGTGGCTCGGCGGGCCCGAACTCATGCTCTGGTTCTTCGCCTATATGGCGATCACGACCGCTTACTCGTTCCGGCTGAAGGCGGTGATGGTCGGCGACGCGATCGTCCTCGCCTCGCTGTACACGATCCGCATCTGGATCGGCGCGATCGCGATCGGCGTCGCGCTGAGCTTCTGGTTGCTGCTGTTTTCGGTCTTTTTGTTCCTCAGCCTCGCCTATCTGAAGCGCTATGTCGAAATGCGCGACGCGATCGAGCCCGAACGCCTGCTGAGCGGGCGGGGCTATGTCGGCGGCGACCTCGATGTCGTGATGATGTCGGGCATCTCGGCCGGGATGGTCGCGATCCTCGTGCTGGCGCTCTTTGCCCATGATCCGGCGACCGCGGCCAATTATGCGCAGCCGCAAATGCTGTGGCTGCTCTGCCTGCCGCTGCTGTACTGGCTGAACCGTATCTGGATCATGGCGCGGCGCGGCGAGGTCGAGGGCGATCCGGTCGCCTTTGCGATCAAGGACCGGCGCAGCCTGCTCGTCGGCGCGGTGACCGGCGGCATCTTCATGGTCGCGCTTTACGGACCTACGGCGGTTCAACTGATCACCGGCTGATCGCACCGGTCGCGGCAAGCAGCGCGCGATCGCTCCGAAACGGCACCGCCCCCGATCGATCCGCGCTGGTCGCGGCGGCGCGGCGGCGGCAGCACCGCCGGGTGAGCAATGTTGCGGGCCATATGCACCTGATCCTGCCCGACCCGGCCGAGCGCGCGGCCTGTTTTCGCGCGCTGGCGGCAGGGAGCGACCGCGTTGTCCGCTGCTTTGCCAACGCCGATGACTGGCTGGAGGGTGACGGCGACCATGGCGGCGCCATCCTGCTCTTTCGCTGGCACCAGCCCGGGCGGGTCAGCGGCGCGGCGTTGCTCGAACGGATCGCGGGGCGCAGCGATCTGGCGGTCTTTGTTGCCGCCGAGCAGCTGAGCATCGCCGAATCGCGCGCGATCCTGCGCGGCGGCGCGCGCGACCTGCTCGCGGCGCCGCTCGACCCGCGTATCGTGCGCCGGGTCATCGACGCGGCGGCTGGCGACTGGCAGGTGCGGCAAGCGGCGCTGCATCGGCGCCGCGAGGCAGAGGCGCGGCTGGCGGCGCTGACCCCGCGCGAGCGCAGCATATTGGACGCGATCGCCGCGGGGCTCGGCAACAAGGCGATCGCGCGGCAGCTGGATCTCAGCCCGCGCACGGTCGAGGTTCACCGCGCCAAGATCATGCGCCGCGCCGGAGCCGACAGCGTCGCCGAGCTGCTGCGGTGGCAATTCATCGCCGAGCAGGCGGGCGGCGCCGCGGTCAATCCGGTCCATTTCG
>PVXE01000101.1:2303-4025 GCA_014444615.1 Tagaea sp. CACIAM 22H2
CCGCTCTTGAGTTGGTCCCCATGGGCGCTGCCGTTCACCCGCGCGGGGTCAACCCCACCTGACCGCGCGCGACCGACAGGGTCGGCAGGGAAAGTTCCTTCCCCTGCCGACCCTATTCGCGTCCGGTGACAGCCACGCGTTGTTCGGCGCGGCCCATCGACAGCAGGATCGGGTCTGCCGCCTGCCGCGCGGCGAAGTCGGCCTTGCTACGGATCCCTTGCCACTCGATGCCGATCAGCGCCTGCGCAATCGCGCCTCCGAGCGTGTCGCCGGGGCCGGGCAGGATGAGGACGTCGGGGGCATATTCCTTGACCGCGACCTGCACCGAGCGCGCGAAGTCATAGGGCGCGAGAATCTGGTGGCCGAAGGTGTAATCCCAGATCGCGGCGGGATGGGACGAGAAGCGGCGCCAGATATGGCCGCGGCCATCGACCAGCGGGATCGCCGGGGCACCGAACAGCGCAGGCGGCAGTTCGGCCTGTGCCTTGTCCGAGCTGCCGAACATCAGCGGGGTGTGGAACGGGCCATGGCCCGCGAGGCGCAGCGGGTCGCGCCCGGGGGTCGGCGGCGCTTCGGCAAGCAAGGCGGCGAGGCCTGCTTCGTCGCCCGCGAAGACGAGCATCCCGGCGAGGTCGATCGACAGCGCTAGGGCATGGCCGGGGCGCGTAGCGATGGCGGCGACGAGGCCCAGCAGCTGCTCGCGCAGGCCCGGCACCGGGCGCCAATCCTCATCGACGACCTGCAGCAAGATCTGCCCGCCGGGCCCGTGCGTCTGGCTGTTGAGGCCCATCGCATTGCTGATGCGGAAACCGTCCTCGACCGATACCGCACCGCCCAGTGCCAGTGCGCTGTACCAACCCATCGAATTGCCTGCGACCGCGACAATGTCATATTGCTCGCGGTCGATGCTCAGGAAATCAAGCGCGGTCGCGGTGTAAATGAGCGGCGCCGCAACGTCGCCGCGCATGTGCGTCGCGACGCTGAAACGCTCGGCGCCGTCGAGTTCGCTCACCGTCGGCTGACCACGGTCGCGGCGCTGCGCATCGAAATTGGCGATCAGGTCGCCGAACCGCGCGCCGTGGAGCCGCGCGATGCTGCCGAGTTCGCCCTTGCCATAGGTACCGCGGCCGGGGGCGACGACGAGCGCGGTTTTGCGGGTGCTCATGCGAGCAGCTCCTTCGCCGCCGCGACGATGCTGTCACGGCTGGGCAGGGTCAGCGTTGCGGCCTTGCCGAGCGGAATGAAACTGTCGTCGGCAGCGATCCGCGCGAGCTTCTTGTCCGGCGTCCGCTCGACAAAGGTCGCCATCAGCGCCTCGCTCTGCGAGCCGGTGATGCGGCATTCGTCGACGATCAGGACGCGCTTGGCATCGCCGACCGCGGCGACGAGTTTGTCTTCGTCGACCGGGCCGAGCCAACGCAGGTCGATAACGCGCGCCTTGACGCCATCGGCGGCGAGCAGCTTTTCGGCCTGGCGCGAGAGGTAATAGCCATTGCCATAGGTGACGATCGCGAGGTCGCTGCCGTCGCCATGGACGCCGACGTCGCCGAAAGCGATCGGCGCGGCGGCGCCGGGCGCCTCATAGACGCTCGTCCAGAGGCCATCGCCCTCTTCGTGGAGATCGCGGGTCATGTAGAGCGCGATCGGTTCGACAAAGACGACGACGCGCTGCTCCTCGCGCGCCAACCGCACGCATTCGCGGAGCATCGCGACCGCGTCGCG
>PVXE01000101.1:4168-5254 GCA_014444615.1 Tagaea sp. CACIAM 22H2
CCCCGGACGTCGCCGAAGCGGATCGGCGCACCTTCGCCGGGGGCTTCGTAGGTGCTGGTCCACAGGCCGTCGCCTTCCTCGTGCAGGTCGCGCGTCATGTAGAGCGCGATCGGTTCGACGAAGACGACGACGCGCTGTTCTTCGCGCGCGAGGCGCACGCATTCGCGCAGCATCTGGGACGGCGTCGCGCCCGTTCGACGGCACCGCGAGGATGACGCCGGGGATGTCGCGGAACACCGCGAGGCTGTTGTCGTTGTGAAAATGCCCGCCGAACCCCTTCTGGTAGCCTAGCCCCGCGATGCGGATCACCATCGGGTTGCTATATTGGCCGTCGGAGAAGAAGCTCAATGTCGCCGCCTCGCCGCGGATCTGGTCCTCGGCATTGTGGACATAGGCGAGGAACTGGATCTCGGGCATCGGGACAAAGCCGTTGTGCGCCATGCCGATCGCGAGCCCGAGGATCGCCTGTTCGTCGAGCAAGGTGTTGATCACGCGCGCCGAGCCGAAGCGTTGGTGCAGCTTGGCGGTGACATTGTAGACGCCGCCCTTGGGCCCGACGTCCTCGCCCATCACGGCGATCTCCTCGTGCGCGAGCATCAGGTCGGCGAGCGCCCACGAGAGCAGCCGTGCCATGTGCATCGGCTTGTCCATCGCCTGCGCGTCGCTGCCGAACATCGCCTTGCGGTCCTCGGCCGAGGGCGTGTTGGCGCGCGCGACGTCGCGCTTGGGCGGGATCAGGCTTTCCATCACGCCCGCGGGCGTGGTGATCTTGGGCCGCAGGATCGCCGCCTCGGCCTGCCTTGCGAGCGTCGCGCCGATCTCTTCATAGGTCTCGGCGATCTCGGCCGGGGTCATCCAGCCCTGCTGCGCCATCAACGCCGCGCCCCTGAGCAGCGGATCGCGCGCCTCGTCGGCCTCGATCAGCGCCTTGGGCAGATAGGCGCCCTGCACGTCCGACCCGGCATGGCCATAGAGGCGAACCGTGGCCATGTGGAGGAAGACGGGCTTGCGATAGCGGCGCGCATAGTCGGCGGCCTCGCACGCCCCGGCATAGGCCGCGGCAAGGTCGGTGCCGTCGCACTGGAT
>PVXE01000102.1 GCA_014444615.1 Tagaea sp. CACIAM 22H2
CGGCGAGCAAACGATGTGCGCCCAGCTCGGCGGCAAGGTCGAAAGCTCCGACCATCGCGAATTCGGCAAGGCGTTCATCGCCATCGAGCGCGAGTGCAAATTGTTCGACGGCATCTGGCCCGTGGGCTCGCGCGAGCAGGTGTGGATGAGCCATGGCGACCGCGTGACGGCGCTGCCCGAAGGCTTCCGCGTGGTCGCGACGTCCGAGGGCGCGCCCTATGCCGCCATCGCCAACGACGAGAAGCGCTTCTACGGCGTGCAGTTCCATCCGGAAGTTGTGCACACGCCGCATGGCGCGGCGTTGCTCAAAAATTTCACCCATCGCGTCGCCGGCTGCACGGGCGACTGGACGATGGCCGCGTTCCGCCGCCAGGCGATCGAGCGCATCCGCGCCCAGGTCGGCAAGGGCCGCGTGATTTGCGGGCTATCGGGCGGCGTTGATTCCTCCGTCGCGGCCGTGTTGATCCACGAGGCGATCGGCGATCAGCTCACCTGCATCCTGGTCGATCACGGCCTGATGCGCGAAGGGGAGGCCACACAGGTCGTCGACCTGTTCCGCGGGCACTACAACATTCCGCTGGTGCATCGCGACGCCAGCGACATGTTCCTCTCGCGGCTCGAAGGCGTGACCGACCCCGAGACCAAGCGCAAGCTGATCGGCGCCACCTTCATCGAAGTGTTCGAGGAGGAAGCGAAGAAGGTCGGCGGCGCCGATTTCCTCGCCCAAGGCACGCTCTATCCCGACGTGATCGAAAGCGTGTCGTTCGTCGGCGGGCCGTCGGTGACGATCAAGTCGCATCACAATGTCGGTGGCTTGCCCGAGCGCATGCGCATGAAGCTCGTCGAGCCGTTGCGCGAACTCTTCAAAGACGAAGTGCGCGACTTGGGCCGCGAGCTTGGCTTGCCCGAAACGCTGGTCGGCCGCCACCCGTTCCCGGGGCCGGGCCTCGCGATCCGCATTCCCGGCGCCATCGACCGCGACAAGCTCGCCATCCTGCGCAAGGCCGATCTGGTTTATCTCGAAGAAATCCGCCGCGCGGGCCTCTACGACGCGATCTGGCAGGCTTTCGCGGTGCTGCTGCCGGTGAAGACCGTCGGCGTAATGGGCGATTCACGCTCCTACGACTACGTCTGCGCGCTGCGCGCGGTGACGTCGACCGACGGCATGACGGCGGAATCCTATCCCTTCGATCACGCCTTCCTCGCCGCCACGGCGACACGCATCATCAACGAAGTGCGCGGCATCAATCGTGTCGTCTACGACGTGACATCCAAGCCTCCCGGCACGATCGAGTGGGAATGACGGGCTCGTGGGAGTGATCTCACGCTAGAGCCGCAAGGAACCCCACAATGCGCGTCATGGTGCTGGTGAAGGCGACCGAATGGAGCGAGAAGGGCTTCTCGCCCGACGCGTGGACCACCGAAATGATAGCGGCGATGGGGAAGTTCAACGACGAACTGCGCGATGCCGGAATCCTCGTGATGGGCGAGGGGCTGAAGCCCAGCGCGTACACCAAGCGCGTCGCCTTCGACGGGGCGGCCCGCACCGTCATCGACGGTCCCTTCGCCAATCCGAACGAACTGGTCGCCGGGTTCTGGCTGTGGGACGTCAAGGATATGGACGAGGCCGTCGCTTGGGTGAAGCGCTGCCCCAATCCCATGAAGGGGCCGAGCGAGATCGAAATCCGGCCGCTTTACGAAGCGGGCGATCTCGCTTGAGCCATGTCCGATAGATCGCCTGAGAAAGCGACGATCGCGCTGACGGCCGAGCAGGGCCGGCATTACGCGCTGGGCGACAAGCTCTCGGCGCGGTTCCTCGCCGACGAAGTGGAGACGGGGGCGCGCTACAGCATTTCCGAATGGCGGCTCGAACCAGGCCAAGAAGGTGTCGGCGCGCATAGCCACGCCGAGAACGACGATATCTTCTACGTGCTCGAAGGTCGGATCGAATTCCTGCTCGGCGAAAGCTGGACGGAATTCGGCCCCGGCGCCTTCGTCCGGGCGCCCGCCGGCGTCACGCATGATTTCCGCAATCGCGGCGCCATGCCCGCGCGGCTTCTGAACATCTATATTCCCGGCGGGTTCGAGCGCGACATGCAAGGCATCGTCGCGTGGTTTCGCGATAACGCGATGCGCTGACGCCGCCGCGCGAGGCAAGCGCCTTACTTCGCGTAGGCGACCCAACCGCGCCACGTGAACGCGGCGAAAAACATCGCGATATCCCTAAATCCGGCATCACGCAGAACCGCTTCGTCTTGTTCGGGAGCTAGCGCGTTTAAGCCTGCTTCGACAGCTTCACGTGCACTCCGCGCCTCGTGCGGATCGCCCCCGAGCGACACCGGATAGGCGGCGTAACGATCGAGCCAAACACCCCGTTCGTTCGCGCATTGCGGAAAGCTCATATGCGCGGCGACGAAGGGGGCGCCGGTCGAAAGCCGCCGATATATCTCTTTTGCCGTCCTGATCCGCTCTGGCATCGCCAGGAAGTGGAGGGTCAGCAAGCATGTCGCGGCATCGAAAGGCCCGGCCGGCGCATCGTCGATATAGCCTTGAACGAGCTCCACGCGCGTCATGTGCGTTCCAAGTTGACGCTCCGCAAGTCGCAGCATCGCGCCCGCGGGATCGACGCCGACGAAGCGCCAGCGCGGGAACATCTCGGCCATCATTCTGATCTCGCTGCCGCCGCCCGCGCCAAGCACGAGAACCTTGGCGTCATCCGGCGCGCGTTCGGCGAGCAGCAGACCGGTCATCCGCAGCAGCGAGTCCAGTCCCGGCACATAACGGCGCGGCCCTTCCAAATAACGCGCCGTTGCCGCCGGATTCTCGAAGTTCTTGAGGAGCGCGTCGGGGCCGATGGGCAAATCAGCGGTCATGACACGCGCCTTCTATTCGGCGCGGAGGGCGGCGCGCCAAGCCGCCGACGAAGACCGTCGTGCAGCTTAGCAAGCGTCACCGTCTCGAACGATTTCAGCAGCAGCGTTCCGGCGGCTTTCAGGGTGGAATCGAGCACGGCATTGACCGATCTTTCGATGGCGCAATGTGGTGCAGCGTTGCGGTTGCCGATCGCGAAAAGCGGCGGCGCGCCGATACCGTCGTAAATGTCGCGCAGTGTTACGTCCGCGGGATCGCGGATCAATGTCCAGCCGCCGCCATGCCCCCGTTCCGAGCGGACGATCCCGCGCTTGCGCAAGCCCGCCATCACCCGTCGAACGACGACCGGATTCGTTTGCATGATTTGCGCGAGCGTCTCGGAAGTCGCCGGGGCCGGGCGATCGGCCATATGCAGCAACACGTGCAAAATGCTGGAAAGGCGATTGTCGCGATTCATGTAACTTTATATGTTACGAAATACGGCGTCGTCAATGCCGGGTGCCGTTTATCGACCTGCCGCGATCAGGCGTCTTCCAATTCGCGCGCTTCGATCTTGGCGTCGGCGCGCCGCCGGCGCGGCGAATGGCCGATCACGCGCTTGAACGCGGTGCTGAACGCCGCCTCCGACGTATAGCCGACCGCTTGCGCGATGCGCGCGACCGGCTTGGCGCTTTCGCGCAGCATCCGCTCGGCCACGCGCATGCGCCATTCGGTGAGATAGGCGAGCGGCGCCATTCCCGCGACGGCCTTGAAATGCGCGGCGAAGGCGGTGCGCGACATCGCGGCCGCCTTGGCGAGTTCGGGCAGGCGCCAATCGCGCGCCGGATCGCCGTGCATCAGCCCCAAAGCGGGGGCGAGTTTGGGATCGCAGGCCGCGCGCAGCCAGCCGATCTTGACGGCACCCGCTTTCGCGATATGCGCGCGCAGCAAATGCAGGAAGACGAGCTCGATCATGCCCGAACACGCCGTCTCGGCGCCGGGCATCGCGTCCCCGGCTTCGCGCATCATTTCGCGGATCAGCCACTGGATTTGGCCGGCCCCCGCATCGGTCGCGCGCAGATGGACGATCGGCGGCAGCCCGCCGGTCAGCAACCGCATGCCGATCTCGTTCAATTCGATATGGCTGCCGATCAGCATGACGTCCTCGCCGCCGCCGACGGCGAGGATCTCGCATTTGGGCGCGTTCGCGTAGAGCCGTTCGAAATCGCGCGGCCGCAACGCGAGATCGGTCGCGATCGTATAGGGCCGGCGCGCGATGTTGAGAAACACGTCGCCCTCGGTCAGATGGCGCGGCCGCTTCTCGCCGTCGACCGCGATGAAACATTCGCCGCGCGCGATCACCAGCAATTTGATCTGTTCGGGCGGCGGTGCGCGGAACGCCCATTTGCCGCCGGCGGTAATGCCGCCGGTATAGACGCCGCGCGCTTCGATCAACGACAGGATGGCGGAGAGGGGATCGCGTTGCATTCCCGGACTATCGCGAAAGAAACGGCGTGTTTCAAGCGCGATAGTCCGGAATGCGCATCACGCCATTTTCGCTTTGATATGATCGACGAGCTGGTCGAGCACGGTCGCCCAGCCGTGATGGAAGCCCATCTCCTCGTGCTTCTTGCGCGTCTCCTCGTCGCCGTGGATCGCCATGGCGGTGTAGCGCGTGCCCTTGGCGATTTTCGTCAGCGACAGGATGCCGACGAAGAACGGCTTGGGCGC
>PVXE01000103.1 GCA_014444615.1 Tagaea sp. CACIAM 22H2
TCCGCTGAAGTCGCTGTCGGACATGCTCAAGGGCAAGCAGGGCCGCTTCCGTCAGAACCTGCTCGGCAAGCGCGTCGACTACTCGGGCCGCTCGGTCATCGTCGTCGGTCCCGAGCTCAAGCTGCATCAGTGCGGCCTGCCGAAGAAGATGGCGCTCGAGCTGTTCAAGCCGTTCATTTATTCGAAGCTCGAGCTCTACAACATGGCGACCACGATCAAGGCCGCCAAGCGCATGGTCGAAAAGGAACGTCCCGAAGTGTGGGACATCCTGGAAGAGGTCATCCGCGAGCACCCGGTTCTGCTGAACCGCGCGCCCACGCTGCACCGTCTGGGCATCCAGGCGTTCGAGCCCGTGCTGATCGAAGGCAAGGCGATCCAGCTGCACCCGCTCGTCTGCACCGCGTTCAACGCGGACTTCGACGGCGACCAGATGGCCGTCCACGTGCCGCTGTCACTAGAAGCGCAGCTTGAAGCGCGCGTGCTGATGATGTCGACCAACAACATCCTCAGCCCCGCGAACGGCAAGCCGATCATCGTGCCGTCGCAGGACGTCGTTCTCGGCCTTTACTACCTGTCGCTGGAACGCGAAGGCGAAGTGGGCGAGGGCATGTCTTTCGGCGACGTGGCCGAGATCGAGCAGGCGCTGTTCCACAAGCGCGTGACGATCCAGACCAAGATCGAGTGCCGCTACAAGACGGTCGACAAGGACAACAACCCGATCACCGTGCGCGTGAAGACGACGCCGGGCCGCATGCTGCTGTCGCAGCTGCTGCCGCGCCATCCGAACGTGCCGTTCTCGCTGGTCAACACGCTGCTGACGAAGAAGGACGTGCAGAACGTCATCGACGTCGTGTACCGCCATTGCGGCCAGAAGGAGACGGTGATTTTCGCCGATCGCCTGATGGCGCTGGGCTTCGCGCATGCGTGCCGTGCGGGCATCTCGTTCGGCAAGGACGACATGATCATCCCGGCCGCGAAGAAGCAGCTCGTCGAGCAGACCCAGCACAAGGTCGCCGAGTTCGAGCAGCAGTATCAGGACGGCCTGATCACGCAGGGCGAAAAGTACAACAAGGTCGTCGACGCCTGGTCGATGTGCACCGACAACGTCGCCGCGGCGATGATGAAGGAGATCTCCAAGACCGAGAAGGGCAAGCCCATCAACTCGGTCTGGATGATGGCGCACTCGCAGGCGCGCGGTTCTCCCGCGCAGATCAAGCAGCTCGCCGGCATGCGCGGCCTGATGGCCAAGCCCTCGGGCGAAATCATCGAGACGCCGATCATCTCGAACTTCAAGGAAGGCCTGACCGTCGCCGAGTACTTCAACTCGACGCACGGCGCGCGTAAGGGCCTCGCCGACACGGCGCTCAAGACGGCGAACTCGGGCTACCTGACCCGCCGTCTGGTCGACGTGGCGCAGGACGCGATCATCGTCGAGGAGGATTGCGGCACGCCGCACGGCCTTACGATGAAGGCGATCGTCGAAGGCGGCGAAGTCATCGCGCCGTTGGGCGAGCGTATCCTGGGCCGTTCGGCGGCCGAGGACATTCTCGATCCGCTGACGGGCGATCCGATCGTGAAGTCGGGCGAATTGATCGTCGAGGAACTGGTCGACCGCATCGAAAAGAGCGGCATCGACAAGGTCCGCATCCGCTCCGTGCTGACTTGCGAAAGCAAGGGCGGCGTGTGCGCGGCGTGCTACGGGCGCGATCTCGCGCGCGGCACGACGGTCAATATCGGCGAAGCGGTGGGCATCATCGCGGCGCAGTCGATCGGCGAACCCGGCACGCAGCTGACGATGCGTACCTTCCACATCGGCGGCGCGGTTCAGCGCGGCGCCGAGCAGTCGTCGGTCGAAGCGGCCTACGACGCGAAGGTTCAGGTCCGCAACCGCAACATCGTCATGAACAGCGCCAACATGCCCGTCGTGATGGGCCGCAACTCCGAGATCGTCCTCGTTGACGATCAGGGTCGCGAGCGCGCGCGTCACCGCGTGCCCTACGGCGCCAAGCTGCTCGCCGACGAAGGTGCTGTCGTCAAGAAGGGCCAGAAGCTTGCCGAGTGGGATCCGTACACGCTTCCGATCATCACCGAGAAGGAAGGTGTCGCCCACTACGTCGACCTCGTCGAAGGCGTGTCGATCCGCGAAGTGATGGACGAAGCGACGGGTATCTCGTCGAAGGTCGTCGTCGATTGGCGCCAGCAGCCGCGCGGCGCCGATCTCAAGCCGCAGATCCAGTTGCGCGACAAGAAGGGCAACGTGATCAAGCTCGCGAACGGGCTGGAAGCGCGTTACTTCCTGTCGGTCGACGCGGTTCTCTCGGTCGACAACGGCCAGGAGATCCACGCCGGCGACATCATCGCGCGTATCCCGCGCGAATCGTCGAAGACGCGCGACATCACCGGCGGTCTGCCGCGCGTGGCCGAGCTTTTCGAAGCGCGCCGTCCGAAGGACTACGCGATCATTTCGGAATGCGAAGGCCGCGTCGAGTTCGGCAAGGACTACAAGGCCAAGCGCCGCATCGTCGTGCGTCCGACCGACGAGTCGGTCACGCCGGTCGAATACCTGATCCCGAAGGGCAAGCACATCTCGGTTCAGGAAGGCGACTACGTGCAGCGCGGCGATCTGCTGATGGACGGCAACCCCGTGCCGCACGACATCCTGCGCGTGATGGGCGTCGAAGCGCTCGCCACGTATCTCGTCAACGAGATCCAGGACGTCTACCGGTTGCAGGGCGTGAAGATCAACGACAAGCACATCGAGGTGATCGTTCGCCAGATGCTGCAGAAGGTCGAGATCGACGATCCGGGCGAGACGACCTACCTCGCGGGCGAGCAGGTGGATCGCGTCGAGTTCGAGATCGCCAACGCCAAGGCCGCCGAGCTCAACATGCGCGGCGCCACGGCGAAGCCGGTTCTCCAGGGCATCACCAAGGCCTCGTTGCAGACCGAGTCGTTCATCTCGGCGGCGTCGTTCCAGGAAACGACCCGCGTGCTGACCGAAGCGGCCGTCAACGGCAAGGTCGACAACCTGATGGGCCTGAAGGAAAACGTGATCGTCGGGCGCTTGATCCCGGCGGGCACGGGGGCGGTCATGAACCGCCTGCGCCACCTGGCCGCCGAGCGCGACCGCGAGCTTCTCGCGGCGCAGCAGGACCAAGCCGCCAACGATTCGGAACCGGTTGCGGCCGAATCCGGCGAAGGCGACGAGGCCAAGGCGATCGGCGCGCGCCGCCGGGCGAAGTAAACGCCCGACGGCTCGATCGAAGGAACGGAAACGGCGGTCTTCGGACCGCCGTTTTCTTTTTAAGATCAGAGGGTTGCTACCGCATGACGGAATTGCGGTCCGTTGAGTCGATTGATGTTGACGCTGCGGAGGCGAATCACTACTTTCCGCCCGCCTTTCAACAGGGGCCGGAACGTCGGGCGCGATAGCCGCTCGAAACTCGGGTTCCCGGGCGAAATGCGGAATGTCCCGGTGTCGGACCTCTCGACACCACAAATTCTGGCCCCACGCGGCGCGGACCCGTCCGCCACGCGCGGGCCTTTTTGGCGCCTCGAAAGTGGCGTCGTCGTCCGGTCGCGTTTGCGGCCGGTACCGGAAGAGAACGAGCGCAAGGAAGCGATCGAATGCCGACGGTCAACCAGCTGATCCGCAAGGGGCGCCAAGACAAGCCGACGCGGAACAAGGTGCCGGCCCTTGAGGCCAGCCCGCAAAAGCGCGGGGTTTGCACCCGCGTCTATACGACGACCCCGAAGAAGCCGAACTCGGCGCTTCGTAAGGTCGCCCGCGTGCGTCTGACCAACGGGTTCGAGGTCACGAGCTACATCCCGGGCGAAGGCCACAACCTTCAAGAACACTCGGTCGTCATGATCCGCGGCGGCCGCGTCAAGGATTTGCCCGGCGTTCGCTATCACATCATCCGCGGCACCTTGGATACGCAAGGCGTCAAGGACCGCAAGCAGCGCCGTTCGAAGTACGGCGCCAAGCGTCCTAAGTAAGGAGATACGGAAGCCATGTCGCGCCGCCATCGCGCAGAACGCCGTGAAGTTCTCCCCGATCCGAAGTTCGGGGATCTCGTCATTTCGCGCTTCACCAACGTGCTGATGCACCACGGCAAGCGTTCCGTCGCCGAATCGATCGTCTATGGGGCGATCGACACGGTCGCCAAGAAGGCGAACGGCGACGGCCTTAAGCTGTTCCACCAGGCTCTCGACAACGTGAAGCCGAACCTTGAAGTGCGTTCGCGCCGCGTCGGCGGTGCGACCTATCAGGTGCCGGTCGAAGTCCGTCCGGAGCGTTCGCAGGCCTTGGCCATTCGCTGGCTGATCTCCGCCGCGCGCGAGCGTTCGGAGCACACGATGACCGAGCGACTGTCGGTGGAATTGCTGGACGCCGCCAACAATCGTGGCGCGGCCATCAAGAAGCGCGAAGACACGCACCGCATGGCGGACGCGAACCGCGCCTTCTCGCACTACCGCTGGTAACAACCCGCATCCATTCCGAGGCATAAG
>PVXE01000104.1:0-2748 GCA_014444615.1 Tagaea sp. CACIAM 22H2
AGGCCGCTGGCATCGGCGCGCGCATCGCGCTCGTCACGTCCAGGCCGCAGTCGCCGCTCGCCGAGATCGCGACGGAGCGCGTGCTGCTCGGCGCGGATGGCAGCGCCCAGTCGCGGCCCGGGCTGCCGATGGGCACGGTGTTCGAGCTGTCCGCGCTCGTCTTCCTCGAGTCCGTCGTGTTCGACATCGTCACGGCGAAAGGCCTGCGCGAGGAGGATCTGCGCGCCCGGCACGCGAACCTGGAGTAGAAAAAAAGAAACCCCGCCGCGAGGCGGGGTCCGAATCCAGCGAGGTGGAAGGAGCCCCGGGACGTGCTTGCGGCCGTCCCGTCGGGTCGGACCGCCGGATGCCCCGCGGGTTCCGCCTTGCCTCAGGCCACGATCACGTGGTCCGGCGCGCCGAGCTCGAAGGCCGTGGCGCGGTCGGTGGGCGGGTAGATCCACTTCGTGTTGATGTCGCGCTTCAGGGCCTTGGCGTCCGCACCGCGCAGCTGCACCTTGCGGTCCCAGCCCTCGGTGAAGACCGCGCCCCACGGCCCGAGGTCCAGGCAGGTCACGTACTTCGGCTGGCGATACGCGTGCAGCGGCAGGCCGAGCAGCTCGGCCGCGGCGTTGTAGCCCGCGACACGGCCGAGCGACAGGGCGTGCTGGCAGGACATCAGCGCGTCGTGGCCGAACTCGTCGGCGGCGGCTCGCGCCACGTCGCCCGTGACGAACACTCCCGGAGCCCCCGGCGCGCGCAGGCAGGCATCGACCGCCAGCCGGCCCAGCCGATCGTGCTCGCCCGGCAGCGTGGCGGCCAGCGGATGCGCGCGCGCGCCGGCGGTCCACACCAGCGTGGCCGTGGTGAGGCGACGGCCGTCGGACAGCTGCACGCCGTCGGCGTCGACGCCGGTGACTTTCACCCCGGTCACGATCTCGACACCGCAGGCGTGCAGCGCCTCGAGGATTTCCGGGCGCGGGCCGGGGCGAGATCCGGGCCGATGGCGGGCGCCTGCTCGACCAGGACGACGCGGATGTCCGCCGCCGCGCCCAGGATCGCGCGCAGCCGCGCGGGCATGTCGCAGGCTGCCTCGATGCCGGTGAAGCCGCCGCCGGCGATGACCACCGTGTCGCGTGCCGCCGAGGCCGGGCGGGAAGCGAGCGAACGCAGGTGCGTGTCGAGCCGCCGCGCGTGCGCGAGCTGGTCGATGTCGAAGGCATGCGCGTCGAGGCCCGGAATGTCGGGCTTGAACAGCACGCTGCCCGTCGCGAGCACGAAGCGATCCCACGCGCGCTGCGTGCGTCTGCCATCCGCACCGACGCAGTCGACCGTGCGCGCCGCGACGTCGATGGCCGCCACCGTGCCGGCGACGTGCGTGACGTCGATGTCCCGGAAAAGGCCCCCGACGTCGGGCGCCATCTCGTCGAGCGCCGTCTCGTAGAAGCGCGGCCTGATGTGCAGGTTCGGGGTCGGCGAGACGACGGTGATGGCGAGCGTGCTGTCCGCGGCGGCGAGCGTGCGCGCCCGTGCGGCGGCGATCGCCGCCCAGGTGCCGGCAAAGCCCGAGCCAGCGATGACGAGTTCGGTCATGGGTGTTCCCCCGTGGTGCAGATGGAGTCGGGTATTGCGCTCATGCCCGGCGCGCCGGCGGTGAGCAACGCGGTGACGGCTTCATCCGCGCCCGCGCGTGCCGCGCCTGGCGCTGCGTGCGTCGGTCCGCCCGCCGACCCACGCCGTGACCGCCTGCGAGAAGCTGGCCGGCGCCTTGCGCCCGACCGTGTCCGCAATGTCGGCGAGGGTGGTGGCGGCGAGACTCTCGCGCATGGCCTGTTCGGCCCTCAGCATCGCGGCGTGAATCGCGCACACGCCGTTCGTCGCCCAGCGGGGCAGCGCGCCGTCGAAGACGGCGCAACGTCCGCGGATCTCCTGGCAATCGAACAGGGGCTTGGGACCTTCGATGGCGTCGACCACGTCGAGCAGCGTGATCCGCGCCGCCGAGCGCGCCAGCCGGTAGCCGCCGCGCAGACCGTTGCTCGCGACGACGATGCCCGCCTTCTCGAGCTTCGGAAAGAGCTTGGCGACGAAGCTCGGCGAGACGCCCTGCAGGTCGGCGAGGTCGCGGCTGCTCAGGCTCGTGTCGCGCTCCAGCGCGAGCCACAGCAGGCAGTGGATGCCGTATTCGACGCCGGCGGTGAGGTGGGCCATGAAACACAGACTAGATCGCTCCGCGTTTCATCGCAAGCGCTGCGGACGGTTCCACTTGTCGCACGGAAGTGCCAAAGTGCGACGACGCGGCCGATACGAATTACTTTCTGTTCGATAGCGCAGCGCGTATCAGGTGTTGTCTGCAGCAATCCTCGATTCCGACATGAGCGAACATGCCCCGGGCGATGCCCGCTGCCCGATCGCCGCGCAGGCGTCCACGCTGGACGCGTGGCGGGTGCGGCGCCAGGACGACAACGGCAACGTATTCGACGTCGCGGGCGGACTGACACGCGACGCGGCGGAACGGCTCGCGGCCGTGCTCGCGGCGACGGGTCACAAACAGCTGTACTGGGTCGAGCGATGACGCGGACATGGCGCCTGCTGACGCTTGCGCTCGCGCTCGTCGCGGGCAGCAGCCACGCCGCGGCCGACGAGCTGGACGCGCTGTTCGCGGCGGCGGGCCGTCGCGGCACGCTGATCATCGAATCGCTCGATGGTCGCGTGCGACACGTGCACGACGCCGGGCGCGCCGCGAGCGCGTCTGCCCCGTCGCCTCCNCCT
>PVXE01000104.1:2975-4679 GCA_014444615.1 Tagaea sp. CACIAM 22H2
CCCCCGGTTCCCCTGGGACGGCGCGGTCCCCGACATCGCGGACTGGACCCGCGCCCAGCCCCGGCCCGGTGCCTCCCGCGTGTCCTGCGTCGGGGGCTACCAGGACATCGCCCGCCGCATCCCGCCGGCCACCTACCTCGAACATCTCCGGCGCGCGCACTACGGCGAGCTGCGCGAACCCTTCGTGCAGACGGCGTTCTGGCTCGACGGTTCGCTGAGCGTGAGCGCCGAGGAACAGATCGCGTTCCTGCGGCGGGTGTGGCGGCGTCAGCTGCCCTACTCGGCGCGCGCCTACGGGCAGTTGCGGGACGTCATGCTGATGGAGCGCATCGGGGAGGCGACGGTGCGCGCGAAAACCGGCTGGGCGATGCGCGCGACGCCGCCTGTCGGCTGGTATGTCGGCATGCTCGAGGCGCCCTCCGGCGTGTGGCTGTTCGCGCTGAACCTCGATCTCGAGTCGGCCGCCGATCTGCCCTTGCGGCGGGATCTCACCTTGCGCTCACTGCGCGCGATCGGCGCGCTTCACTGAGTGCTGCGCACGTCGACCAGCATCACGCGGTCGGTGCGCTGCATGGCCTCGGCAATCATGTCCACGGTGCCCCCGGGGCCGTCGGCCGGACCGAAATCCCACAGCGCGATGAACTGGAGCTTGTCGCCGCCATAGGCGCAGGCCGTATCGAGCAGCCACCGGTTGCAGCGCGCGTAGGGGTTGCTGTCCTCGTCGATTGGACGGCCGAGAGCCGCCTGCATCGCGAGCGGCGGGCGCTCCAGCGTCTCGCGCACGGCCGCATAGAGCTTGAGCCAGCGCATGCCCCCGCGTGCCACTGAGTTCGCGATGAAGGCCTCCTCATCGTCCGGCTGAAGCCAGCGCACGCTGACGTCGCGATCGATGCACAGCGCGGAGAACAGCAGGTCGCCCCCGCAGGCTCCCTGTGTCAGCGCGAGATCGTCGGGGTCCCGCGTCCAGCGCTTCCAGCAGGTCGTCGAGCGCGCGACGCACGCGCCCGACACTCGCCTCGTCGTTCGGGAAGCGCGGTGTCGCGCGCCGCTCTTCGTCGACGAGATGACCGCTGACACGAACACGCGACGTGGAATCGCGGGCGCCACGCTCATCGCGACGCGTCCTGCGCGCAGCGGAAGCCGATGTCCGGCGCGCGCGTTTCGGGCTGGGCGTAGAAGCGTCGCGACAGCACCAGGTTCACCGCGTCGTCGAAGCGGCCGCCGCCGCGTAATTCGCGCCGATAGCCCTCGGCGGGCCCGCGCGGGTTGCGCGTGTCACCGCGCCGGTAGCTTTCGCTGTACCAGTCCGCCGTCCACTCGCTGACGTTGCCTGCCATGTCATCGACACCATACACGCTCGCGCCCGTCCGGATGGCTCCCCACGGCGGCGAGCCCCTCGTAGACGCCGCGCGAGGCGTTCGACACGTTCGCGAGCGCGACGGTCGGCGACTGCGCGCCCCAGGGATACGGCCGACCGTCGGCGCCGCGCGCGGCCTTCTCCCATTCGGCGGCCGTCGGCAGGCGGCGACCCACCCAGCGGCAATAAGCGTCCGCAGCGTGCCAGTCGACGTTGGCGACGGGCTTCGCGCCGTGTTCGCCGCGCGGGATCGCCGCCCAGCCCTCGGGCGCGCTCGCCTCGCCGGTGGCGGCGAGGAACTGGGCATAGCGATCGACGGTGACTTCGTAGCGGTCGATCAGGAAGGC
>PVXE01000105.1:0-2797 GCA_014444615.1 Tagaea sp. CACIAM 22H2
AGCGCGCTGCGCGTGCTGTCGGCCGAGTTCCGCAACGAACGCATGATGCGCGCCGAGGAAAAGGCCGCACGCCTGCCGGCGATCATGACGGTGCCGCTGATCCTGTTCATTTTGCCGGTGCTGTTCATCGTCATTCTTGGCCCGGCGGCCTGTTCGCTCTCCGACGCGATGTCCGGCGGCAGCTTCGGCTGATCGGGCGGCGGTTCACCCATCGAAAACAAGGGGCGGGATCAATCCCGCCCCTTTTCATTCAGGCAACCTGCTGTTCGATTGCGCCAAAGATGCTGTGGTGGCGTTCGTCGTCCATCCAGATCCGGACCGTGTCGCCCTTTTGCATGAACGGCGTCTTGGGTTCGCCTTGCTGGATCGTCTCCACCGTCCGCACCTCGGCCAGGCAGCTATAGCCCAAACCGCCCTCGGCGATCGGCTTGCCGGGGCCGCCATCGGCGTCGCGATTGGATACCGTCCCCGACCCGATGATCGTCCCCGCGCCCAGATCGCGCGTTTTGGCCGCATGGGCGATCAAAGCCCCGAAATCAAAGGTCATGTCGACGCCGGCATCGGCGCGGCCCAGCGGTTGTCCGTTGAGGTCAACGCACAGCGTGCCATGCAGCTTGCCGTCCTGCCAGCGCGCGCCCAGCGCCTCGGGCGTTACGAACACCGGCGACATCGCGCTCGACGGCTTTGACTGGAAAAAGCCGAACCCCTTGGCGAGTTCGCCCGGGATCAACCCGCGCAGCGACACGTCGTTGGTCAGCCCAACCAGCAAAATCTTGTCGCGCGCCGCGACCGCGTCGATGCCGGCCGGGACGTCGCCCGTCACAACGACGACTTCGGCTTCCATATCGCAGCCCCAGGCCGGGTCGGCGAGCGGGATCGGATCGCGCGGCGCCAGAAACGCATCGCTGCCCCCCGTGATACATCAGCGGATCGTGCCAGAAGCTGTCGGGCATTTCGGCGCCGCGCGCCTGCCGGACCAGCGCGACATGGTTCACATAGGCGCTACCGTCGGCCCATTGATAAGCGCGCGGCAATGGCGATGCCGCATCGCGCTCGTGAAATCGCTCCTTGGGAATCGCGTCGTGATTCAGGTCTTCTGCCAGCGCCGCCAGCCGCGGCGCCGCATAGGCCCAATTATCGAGCGCCGCCTGCATTGTCGCCGCGATCTGACCAGCGTCGGCATACCAGGCCAGATCGTCCGAAACGACAACGAGACGGCCGTCACGGCCGTGCTTGAGCGAAGCTAATTTCACGAAAACTCCTTTGGCTGGCGACGCGGCTGAACCGACGTCGCCCGCGAAAGAGCGAAAATCAGCGCGACGTCGTGATCGACGCGAAACAGGTAAAGCCGCTCTGCCCCGCCTGCAAGCGCCGGATGTACTGCAGATACGCTTGCGACTGATTATAGGTCGTACCGGGGAGCGTCTGGCCCCGGAATGCGCGTTTCACTTCTTCGCCCGTGAAGGGCCGCAGGGCGCCCGGAAACGCTCCCTTTGTGCCCGGCGGCACAAGCTTGCCCTGCGCATCGATAAATTGACCCGCGCCGCCCGGATCCGGCACAGGGATCTGGCAATTCATCACCGATACCGCTGTCTGTGCAAAGGCGGGACGGATCGTCAGCGCCGCCGACACGCCCACTGCGCCAAGCGCCAACATACGCCGCCGTGAGGGAATGGCGTCGTCGGGGCTGGCGGCGTTCTCGGTTGGAATTTCGCGATTATCCATGCGCCGCGCATAACCCAATGACGACGCAAGGAAAAGCAAAACACCGCGCACGACCGCCTGCATCCCGGTTTGGGACATCCGCCGCCGAAGCGTTAACACCCGCAAACGGCCTTGCGCCTGCCCCTTGCTTCGTGCGAGGCGGCAGACGATGTTCGATCGCCTGTCCAGCCTCGTCATTGCGCTCACCATGATCGTCATCGCGGCGATCTTTGCCGCATTGACCGGTGGCGACCTGTTGGCGATCGCAATCATGGCGATCGTCGGCTGCGTCGCCGCTTGGACCGTTTACAGCGCGCTTCCCGCCAGCATCGCCGAACCTTCGACCGCTCCCCCGTTCTCCCACCCCCATTGCCCCGACGTCGCTCCTCCGCCATCCCGATTTCGCGCATTGGGTCCGATTCAGGAAAAAATGAGCCCCTGCTCGGTACTGCCCGACAATATCGTGACCATCGCCAACGACGCGCCGTCCGACTGCTTGGGCGGCATATCGTCGGCGCCGACGTGCGGACCGCGATCCGGCATCCGGCAGCGACCGAATGGCTGTCGCATATTCAGGGCGGCACGCCGCTGGAGCCGGTCAACCTGGTCGATTTTCCGCGGCCGGGCCAGCGCTGGACCATGCGGATTGCCGCCTTGTCGGGCAGCGAGAATATCATCTTCCTGTCCGATCGCTCGGCGATCGACGCCGCCGACCGGATGCGGTCGGACTTTGTCGCCAACGCCAGCCACGAGCTGCGCACACCGCTCGCCGCGATCCTTGGATATGTCGAGACGCTACAGGAAATGAACGGCGACACCGACGCGTCAACCCGCGACCGTTTCCTGTCGATCATCGAGCGCGAGGCGCGGCGGATGCAGCAACTTGTCATTGACCTGCTGTCGATCTCGCGCGTCGAGGCCGACCGCTTTCGGCGCCCGACGACGACAGTCAATCTGGGCGCAATCCTGCGCACCACCGTCGCGCAGCTCGGCGACAGCGAACCCGCGCGCGCCAAGGACGTCGTGACCCGGTTCGGCGATGAACCCGCGCTGATTCTGGGCGACGAAGCGCAACTGAAACAGCTTGCCCACA
>PVXE01000105.1:3225-4708 GCA_014444615.1 Tagaea sp. CACIAM 22H2
ATGAAATATGGCCATGCCGATACCCCCGTCACCGTCGAACTCGCCCGCGAAGGGCGCCGCATACGCCTGTCGGTGGGCGACGAAGGCGACGGCATCGCACCCGACCACCTGCCGCGCCTGACCGAGCGCTTCTATCGGGTCGACGAGGCGCGCAGCCGATCGGTTGGTGGCACCGGGCTTGGCCTTGCTATCGTCAAGCACATCAGCGAGCGCCACCAGGGCCAACTCGACATCGAAAGCGAGGTCGGCAAGGGAACGCGGGTTTCGGTCACCTTCCCGCTGGTGAGCGAGGACTGACAGCGGGCGCGTCCTGCCACCGGCATCTTGAAATTTGTCGGCCCCGTCACCATTTTTCGATCGGCGGTTTGCCCCGCCGGGCATATCGCCGACCTTTCTTCAATCTGAAAAACAAAAAGAAAACCGAAGGATAATATGTACTTCAAATTAAATGCGTTTCCTTCCCTTATCCGCCCCTATAGCGCCATCGAAGCGCGGGCCGAAAAACCAGCGCGGCGGTCGCCGACGCTTTCGCGACGCGAACTGCGGCGCGTGATTGCAGATATGCTGGACTGACCGAATTCGTCAGTCGATACGATCGACAAGATCGCCGATCTTTCCGAACATTTCCTCGATCTGATTTTTCTCGACAATCAGCGGCGGCGACAGCGCAATGATGTCGCCGGTCGCGCGCACCAACAGGCCATTGTCGAAACAGGCGTGGAACAGCTCCATCGCGCGCGCGGTCGGCGCGCCGGGGCGCGGCTCCAGTTCGATCCCGGCGACCAGACCGATGGTCCGGATGTCGATGACATGGCGTCGCCCTTTCAAGCTGTGCGCCGCTTCCTCCCAATAGCTCGCGAGTTCATTCGCCCGGTCGAACAAACCGTCGCGCGCGTAAAGATCGAGCGTCGCGATCCCGGCGGCGCTCGCCAACGGGTGGCCTGAATAGGTGTAGCCGTGGAACAGCTCGATGCCCGCATCGACGCTGTCGAGCACCGCATCGTGCAGTTCGCGCTTCACCGCGACGGCGCCCATCGGCACCGCGGCGTTGGTCAATCCCTTGGCCATGGTGATGATGTCGGGCGTCACGCCCCATTGCCCGGCCGCCGTTGCGCCGCCGACGCGTCCGAAAGCGGTGATGACCTCGTCGAAAATCAGGATGATGCCGTGCCGGTCGCAAATCTCGCGCAGCCGCTGCAAATAGCCGACCGGGGGGATCAACACGCCGGTCGAGCCCGCCATCGGTTCGACGATCACCGCCGCGATCGTTTCGGCGCCGTGCAGGTCGACCAGACGCTGGAGATCGTCGGCCAGCTCGGCGCCATGCTGCGGAAAGCCGCGCATAAAGGCATTTCGCGCGATATCGTGCGTGTGACGCAGATGATCGACGCCGGGCAGCCCGCCGCCAAAGGCGCGGCGGTTGTTGACGAGCCCGCCGACGCTGATCCCGCCAAAGCCGGTGCCGTGATAGCCGCGCTCGCGC
>PVXE01000106.1 GCA_014444615.1 Tagaea sp. CACIAM 22H2
CACCGAGGCATAGAACTTCAGCGCGTTGCCGCCCGTCGTCGTCTCGGGGTTGCCGAACATCACGCCGATCTTCATGCGGATCTGGTTGATGAAGATGACCAGCGTGTTGGAACGCGAGATCGAGCCCGTGAGCTTGCGCAGCGCCTGGCTCATCAAGCGCGCATGCACGCCCATATGGCTGTCGCCCATTTCGCCTTCGAGTTCGGCGCGCGGCACGAGGGCGGCGACGGAGTCGACGACCAGCACGTCGACGGCGCCCGAGCGGACCAGCGTATCGGCGATTTCGAGGGCCTGTTCGCCCGCGTCGGGCTGCGAGATCAGCAGATTGTCGACGTCGCAGCCGAGCTTGCGGGCATAAGCCGGGTCGAGCGCATGTTCGGCGTCCACGAAGGCGCAAGTGCCGCCGGCCTTCTGGGCCTCGGCGATGGCGTGGAGGGCGAGCGTCGTCTTGCCCGAGCTTTCCGGCCCGTAGATCTCGACGATACGGCCCTTGGGCAAGCCGCCGATGCCGAGCGCGATGTCGAGCGACAGTGAACCCGTCGACACGACTTCCGCATGCACCGCTTGCTCGCGGCTGCCCAGCTTCATGATCGAGCCCTTGCCGAAGGCGCGCTCGATCTGACCCAGGGCGGCTTCCAACGCCTTGTTCTTGTCCATGTTGTCCTTAGTGTCCTTGCTGTCCTTCTCGGCGCCGTCCCGGGAGGCGGCGCGCAACGCGGTGACCGAAGACATGTGCTCTCTCTCCTTATGGCAGGCCGGGTGCGCGGGCGAAATCCCCACGGGACCGGCTTGGTTGACCATTGTCGAAGTAACGTCGCCTGAAATACGCCCCAGGACGGGGGCCTTGTTTTGTTCCCTTACTGGTTCCGGCGCAAAACCCATTGGTTCGGCGCCGTGAATCGAACTGTACCAGACTTGTTCTCATCCGCAAGCGAAAAGTGAACATCCGGGAACGGGCCGTCTGTGGATAGGTCGAAATGCCCCCTGCCCGGCAGCCAAAATCCGGCACCGGCTATCCGCGCTCAAATGCGACTCGAGATGACGCTCAGCTCGACGCCGGGCGTTGCGGTGCCGGGCCCGACAGGCGCTGGCGATAGCCCTGCATGAAGGATTCGAACGGCGCCAGCGAGGAAACCCGCGCGGCGATCGACGCGATATCGGGCGTGGCGCCCGCGCGATCGGCGGTCAGCACGCGGAAGACTTCGGCATAGGGCGAGCGGCCCATCGCCGCGCCGAAGCGGTCGCGCAACCGCGCCGTGCCCGCGTCGTCGCCGGCCAGCGCCAGCGCCACGGCGAGATGCAGCGTCTGACGCGCGCGGTTGTCGGCCAGCTGCGCGTTGCCCGACGGCGGATTGCCGACGAGGCGTTCGAACGCTTGCGCGGCGGCGGGCCAAGCGCGCGTGCGCATCGCGATTTCGGCGCGCAGCAGATCGGCATCCGCGCCCGTGTCGCCGTTCATGCGCGCGAGCGCTTCGTCCGGCCGGCCAAGATCGGCCAGCGCGCGTGCCGCGAGACGCGCGCGTTCGCGCTGCAACTCGGGCGATTGCGCGGGCTCGGACGCGTCCAACGCGTCGAGCGCCAGTTGCGGCTTGCGGTCGAGCAAGCGGATCGCGGCGAGGCGCGTGCCCACTTGCGCGCGCATTTCGCCGCTCACGCGATTGCGGATTTGGTAGTCGAGCAGCGTGCCCGCACGGTCGAGAAGATCGACGGAGACGAGACGCTCCGCGAGCTTGCGCACCATCTCGTCGCCCTCGGGGCCCTGCGGCACGAGATCGCGATAGTCCTCGAACAAGCCGATCGCGGCGACGGGCGTCAGCTTGTCCGCCCCGCCCTCCAGAAACAGCTTTTTGAACTCGGCCGAGATGTCGCCGGCCAGTTGATCGCGCCCGCGCGCCTCGGGGAAACGTTGCGCGGCGTCGCGCAACGTGGCCGTGCCGCCGCGGAAATCGCCGGCGGCGAGTTGCGCGCGGCCCAAGCGGCGCTGGATGTCGAATTCCAATTCGTCGCCGCGCCAGGCGAAGCGCAAACGCTCCAGCGACGCGACCGTTTCCTCGGGCGACATCTCGCCCTTGCGCGACTGCACCTCGATGCGCGCAAGCTCGGCCTGCACACGCGCCTTGGTGACCGTGCCGAAATCGAGTTCCTTCCACGCGGCCAGCGCCGCGCGCTCGTCGCCGCGTTCCAGCGCGATCCGGCCTTTGAGGTAGTCGGCGCGCGCCTTATCGCCCACGGTCGGCTGGTTGGCGAGCACGCGGTCGAGCCGGCGCTCGGCGGAATCGAGTTCGCCCACGACGATCCGCGCTTCGGTCATCGCGAGGCCCAGCTTGTTGGCGAAGAAACGCGGGAACCGCTCCGACACGTCGGCTGCACGATCGAATTGCATGATCGCGGCTTGCGGATCGTTCTGCGCGATGGCGAGCGCGCCGCGCCACAAAGCGCCCTCGGCCTCGGTATCCAGGCTCGAATGGTTGAGCCAGCGCGCCGCTTCGTCGAGATTGCCGGAGAAGAGCTCGCTCACGCCGCGCATCAGGCGGATCTGCGGCCCGTCGAGCAATTGCGGACGCTCCTCGCCGATCAACCGCATTTCCGCGTTGGCTTCCTGGAACAGCGCGTTGGCGAACAGGAAACGCGCGAATTCCAGGCGCGCGGCATTGCGCGGATCGCCTTCGCGCGAATTGGCGATGGCGCGCCGCAACTGCGCACGATCCTCGTTGAACTTGCCGGGCGTGCGCGCCCAAGCCGCGTAGTCGATCAAGGCGGCATTGCGCAGCTGTGCTGCCCCCGGCATGCCGGGGGCGGTGGGCGCCGTCACGAACAGGCCGCGCGTCGAAGCGACTTCCACGCCCGTGCCCAAGGGGCGCACCGACACGCCGTCGTCGTCGGGGCGCACGACCGCGCCCTGCGCGCTCGCCAAAATCTGGAACTGCGCGAAGCGGCGCATCTCGGCCAGCCCCACGCCCGCCACCGCCGTCGGCACGATCGCCAATTCGTCGCCGATTTCCGGATCGCGCAGACGCAACACGTTCGACGCGCCCGGCAATTCGATCGCCACGCGCGCGTCGGCGGGCTGGTCGGGATTGCGGATGACGATCGACAGCGGGGTTTCCGGTTTGCGCGGCAAGCGGCCAAGTTCGACGACCCACGCCGTGCCGTCGCGGCGGACCAGCGCGTTGGCCCCGCCGCGCGGCGCCAGACGCAGCACCGTGCCGTCGCTTTGAATCTGCTCGGCCTCGCCGACCAGATCGCGCGTCTCCGCGTCCGCGCGCAAGGGCGCCAGATCGATCGCCGTGCGTTTGTCGAAGGCGATCCACAAATGCGCGCCGCGCCCGAATACAGCGGCCCCCACGGGTTCGCCGAAATTGAACCGCAGGACGGAGAAATTCTCCTCCCGCTGCACTTCCACGCCCACGCGGCCCGACAGGCTGCCCGCCGGCACCGACGGCTGGTTGAGCCCCAACGCTTGCGCCTGCTGCGCGAGTGCGGGGAAATCCGGCACGGTGTTCCGCGGACCGCCGGTCAACGGCGCGCCCGGCGTGATCGCAGCTTGGGTCGATTGCGCAGCCGCACCCTGCCCCGCTTGCGGTGCGGGCGCTTGCCCGCCCGGTTGCGCGGCCTGCTGCGGCACCTGCATCTGCTGGCCGGTCGGCCGATCGGCGGCGACCGACCCGTCGCGCACGAGATCGAGCACCAGTCGCGGGCCCGCGCGCAAATGGCGCAGGCCGACATTCTCGTTCATCGTCAGCGTCAGCGTCGTGCGGTCGCCGTCGCGCGCGGCGCGCGCGGCCGAGACCGAATTACGCATCGATTGCTGCAAGCGGTTGGTGTCGATCCCCACCGGCGCGCCGAAGGTGATCGTCGCGTTGCGCCCTTGCTGCTCGACGCGGAAATCGACGTCTTCCGGCCAATCGACGATGGCGCGATCGAAACCGTCCTGCTGGCTGTAGCGAATATTCAGCGCGCGCGCCGGCGTGCCGGTCGCAGCACCATTGGACGCGGGCGGCGGGGCGACTTGGGCCGCCGGCGCTGCCGCGGCGGGCGCTGCGGCCGGTGCGGCAGCTTGCGGCGTGGGCGCCGGCGCCATGGGCACGACGGGGGTTGCGGGCGCCGTCGCCCAAGGCAC
>PVXE01000107.1 GCA_014444615.1 Tagaea sp. CACIAM 22H2
GCGCAAGGCGCTCTCCGTCAGCACGTATTGGACAGACTCCTCAGTGGCGAACTTCCGTCTCACATTTGACACTTACAAAACAGGAGGCGCGGCGACAGCTCCGCTCTGTAAACGCAACGAGCGAACGAACGGGAGCATTGTCGTTTGCGTTACCCGCTCGCCCCAATTTCGGCACTCGAACTTACAATGCTTGTACAATGACGGCCAAAACCCCTGGTGAGCGCGCCGGGACTCGAACCCGGAACCCCAACATTAAAAGAGTTATCAAAGATCAATGAAATCAGAGGCGTTATACAGGCTTTGGGAGGTTCTGGAAAAAAATAACACTGTATCAGTTACTTAATCGAGAGTAAGTCTGTCCACCGTGCCGCTCCTGCGCGCGCCCATGACCGTCACGGCTTAGCTTAATTGTGTTCGATAAAGACTGAGGGGCATCCACACCATCAGTTCATGATGACATTGGCTTTGTATCGGACGCAGAACCAACGTGAGAGAGCAGCCAGGATTGCTCGATGATCAGCCTCCGAATCATCTTTCGAAAAACATCCGCAACGCGGCGCAAACATTCAAAAAGCACCGGAAATTCCTCACTTGATCGCGACCCGCCGCGATCGAGGGAATATCACGGTCGCCAAGGCGCCACCTTCGGCGCGGTTGGCCACAGAGATCCGTCCGCCATGCAGTTCGACGAGTGAACGCACGATCGATAGCCCAAGCCCGACGCCGCCATGGCTGCGGGCATAAACCCCCTCGCCCTGCTCGAAGGCATCGAAGATTCGCTCTATGTAACCTGGTGGGATACCCGGGCCATCATCGGTCACTTGCAGCGTCGGCGAGCCGTCAACGTCCAGCGCCACCGTCACGCGAACCGTACCCGCCGCTCCGCTGAACTTCGCCGCATTGGTAATCAGATTTATCGCGATCTGCTTGATCGACAATTCGTCGCCGCGCAGAGCGACGGGACCGTCCGGCGTCAGCAGCTCGATATGTGGTACCTTGTTCCCGCCCGCGATTTTCGTCCATTCGATCGCGGCGTCCACGGTTGCGACGAGGTCCACGTCGCTTTCGTCCAAGACGCGCTTTCCGGCGTCGAGCTGCGCGGCGATCAACACACGCTCGATTAGTTCAAGAAGATGGCGTCCTGCGGCTAGAATGTCGGCGGCGTACTCGCCATACTTGGGGTGGCCGATAGGGCCAAAAATCGCCATGGATAGCATTTGGGCGTAGCCGATGATCGCGTTGAGAGGCGTACGCAACTCGTGGCTCATATTGGCGAGCAACTCGGATTTGACGCGCGCCGATTTTTCGACTTGGTGGAAAGCCAGGGCCTGCGCGCGCTCGGAGCGACGCTCCGACGTGCGATCGCGAATGACCAGCAGCTCGTAACGCATATCGACGCCGCCGATCAGCAAATCGAACGCGATGGAGCGGCGAATCTCGACTTCGCGCACGCCGTCGCGGCGCGACCAGACGACGGTCTCGGTCGTATTGCCGAGCGCTTCGAAGAGGATTGGCAGCTTGATCCGGCGCAGGATTTCACCGACCGGCAAGCCCGCGACGTCTTCACCGCCAGCCAAATACATCCGCGCAAACGTCGAGTTCGCATCCAGTACGACCGGCTCTGCGCCGCCAATCCGCGCGACAACGAGGATTGCGTCCGACGCGGCGTCGAGGAACGGACGTCCAACGCCGTGAATGTCCATCGCGATCGCAGGATCGGCCTCGCGCGCGGCGGCTAGGTCCCGGGCCGCATCCAAGGCCAGCGGATCGTCGCGAAGCCCGCGTAGGAGTTCCTGCGTGTCGGGAAGCCAGGGGCGCGAACGGTCGCGGACCGCTTCGGTCCAGATGGCGAAGCTACGACGCGGCGAAAGCCGCCCCGAATCTTCGTCGCGCAAGGCGGCGCGCCGCGGATCGCCACCCCAACTGACGTTGTGCGCGTATTCGACCCTGAACAAAAGCAGCCACGACGGTGAGGCGCCAGATAATCGCACGGCGGCGACGCCTTTGGCTCCCCCCATCGACTTGACCGCCGTCGCCGGCGGTGCATCTAGCACCACAGGATCATCGCCCGCACCGAGCGCCACGAGAATGTGGGTCAGCTTGTCGGCCTCGGGCGTATTGCCAACCGTCACGGCGTTGGCCCCGGCCACCAGGGCGGCACCGTCCGCGTCGGCGGCGACGAGCAGGCTCTCCAAAAGCGGACGGACTCTGTTACCGGTTCTACGCGCGATATTCCGAGCGCGCGCAAAGCCACTCAAGATTCGCTCACGACGCGCCGCCGCCTGGGCGGCATTTGCGGCCTCCAGGTATCCGCCAAAGTACTCCGCCGCGTGGCCAGCGGCCATGCGCAAATCGAAAGCCACCGTGCACGCGCGCCGGTTATGACAGGCGATCAAGCCCCAGAGTTTGCCCTCGACGACGACCGAGGCCACCAACGTCGCACCGATCCCGAGATTGCGCATGTATTCAAGGTGGTAAGGCGAGATCGCCCGCAGAACCGACGTCGAAAGATCGAGTGGATCAGCCGCCTCCGCGTGCGCATCGGGAATCAGCCGCTCGGGCGGCACGGCCGTATTCGCGATCTCTCGCAAGCGGCAGGAGAGATAAAGTTTGCGCGCCTGCGAAGGAATATCGGTCGCCGGATAATGGAGCCCCAAATAAGGCGGCATGTCAGCTTCGTGGGAGTCGGCGATAACCTCGCCTGACCAATCCCGATCGAAGCGATAGACCATGACCCGATCGAAGCGCAAAATCGCCCGCAAACGCGTGGCGACCACATGGGCAAGCTCGTGTGGGCCACTACGCGCCTCGTCCAAAACAAGATCGAGCGAGGCCTGCCAACTGCGCAAGGCCTCGGGCTCCGGAGGCGATTCATCGTCCGATACGCGGCGCTCGATCAGCAGGTGCCCGACCGCAGCCGAAACGAGGTCCGTTTCGCGTCCGCGCTTGGCCAACACGATGGGCTGGGTGACACCCGCGCGGGCGGCCATCGTTACGCATGCTTCGCACGAGATATCCGACAAGCCCATCGCGGAGATGACCTCCGTGAGGCTAGCTCCCAGCCAACCAGCCGCCCGAGGCGGAAAGACGGCTTCGGCGCTCGGCGACAGATGCGTCACGCGCAACGCGCGCCGATCCAATGCCACCAGCCAGCCGAAGGTTTGGATAGCGCCTGGCGCATCAAGCCGTTCGGCCTCGCACTCCGAAAAATCAATCGCGGGCGGTACGCTCGCGTCGTTCATGCGCACACCATATCGATCAAGGCGGATGCGGCATCCAATCTCGCGCGCAACGCGCCAAAGGCCGCATCGGCGCCGCGGCCGATCGCTGCGCGCGAAATTCCGCGCGACGGGGCGCATTCGAGAGCGGCAAGAAAATCACGCCAACGCCGACCGTGATCTTCGCCATAGGCCGTATAAAAGGCGAGAGGGGCCGCCGGCCCCAAGCTCCCGCGGATTCTGCCGGCCAGCATTCGACCGCCCAGCGTCGATCCTTCGGTCACGTAAAGCGCGCCGTAAACATCCGCCTCGTCGGCGATCCGCGCGTCGACGGCGGCCTCCCAGGTTTCGACGGATCGCACGCCCAGCACCGTCAGATCGGCGGCGATCAAGTGGGATTTACGGCGAGCGGCGATGTCCAAGAATGGCATCCGCTCGTCCCAAGGCCGGAGTGCTGATTCGATCGCGGCGTACCAGCCGCGCAATGCGCCAAGTGCGGATGCGTAGGCGTCTTGCGTCAAGCTCGGCGAGGCGAGTGGTGCGAGCACCGCATGGGCATCGATACCCGCGTGCTGTTCGAAAGTACTGCGGCGCAAGAAAGCCCGCACCGTTTCCGCCCCACCTGTCATTCTCATTGCTCTGCCAATTGCCCCATCGCCAGGATAGCGCGGAGCAGCAAGAACAAGTCAAGCGAACTTAACGGCGCCGTCCCAGCGCAA
>PVXE01000108.1:0-2396 GCA_014444615.1 Tagaea sp. CACIAM 22H2
GAATTGCTGTACGCGATGCCCCCCAGCGACAGGATCGCAACCTCGGACGTGCCGCCGCCGATGTCGACGACCATTGCCCCCAGCGGCGCGGTGACGTCCAGCCCGGCGCCGATCGCCGCCGCCAGCGATTCCTCGATCAGCTGCACCGACACCGCGCCCGCGTTCGATGCGGCGTCGCGGATTGCGCGGCGTTCGACCATCGTCGATCCCGACGGCACACAGATCACGACATTGCTGCGCTGGCGCAGCACGCCCACGCCGCCCTTTGCCTTTTCGATGAAATGCTTGATCATCTGTTCGGCGACGTCGATGTCGGCGATCACGCCATCGCGCAGCGGCCGGATCGCCTGGATGTTGCTCGGCGTCTTGCCCATCATCAGCTTGGCCTCG
The DNA here is from genome assembly GCA_014444615.1 of Tagaea sp. CACIAM 22H2. Taxonomy (GTDB): domain Bacteria; phylum Pseudomonadota; class Alphaproteobacteria; order CACIAM-22H2; family CACIAM-22H2; genus Tagaea. The sequence goes on from PVXE01000108.1 coordinate 391, forward strand.
TTGCCGACGACCTTCACCCGCCGCACCCCGTCGCGCGTTTCCAGCGCGACGACCGACGGTTCGTTGAGGACGATGCCCTTGTCGCGGACATAGACGACGGTATTCACGGTCCCCAGATCGATGGCCATGTCATGCGCGGCCGAACCGAACCGATTAAAAAATTTCATATGCGCCGAACGCCCCTGGTGATGCGGATTGGAGAATCGGGCGCGCGCGCGGTCACGCCCGCAACACCCGTGGATTTCGGCTTGTGACGATGGTTAAATCAGGTCAACGCCGCTGGCGCAGGCCGTTGGTTTATCAGGCCCGGTCGAGCCGGACGCGCCACTTGCCGCCGCGAAGCAACGCTTCGTCGCCCAAAGCCGCCATTGGTCGGCGATCGCCGCGCGGCGCTAGGCGCTGCCGGGAACGATGAATTTCAGACCCTGCAATTTGACGATCGCGCCGTCGACGCACACCGGCGCGGCGATCAGGCGCATCCAGCGCGGCGGCGCCGCGGTCGGCCGGATTTCGACATCGAGCGTAAAGCCGCGGCGATGCTTGATCGCATAGGCGCGCAATTTCTCCATCGCCGCGCGCGATCCCTCTTCGTATAGCGCGGCGGCCTCGGCGCGCGTCACCCGGGCGCCCCGGCAGGCCGAATATATCGAAGACCTCGTTCGACCAGCTCAGCAGGTTGCCCGCCGCCAGGTCGCATTCCCACCAGCCCGGCAGCCCCGGTCCGAACCGCTCCACTGCGGCGATATCGCCGCTGTTCGCCACCGCGTCGAGCGTATCGGCGCCGTGCAGCCGCCCCAGCTCGAAATAGCGTTCGCGTTCATACAGCGGCCAGCTGTGATGCACGGGCAAGGGATGGGTCGGCTTCAACGCACCGTTCTTTCATTATATTGCATCGGGATAGCCACGCTTCCCCTTGCAAGAACTAGTACAGATTTGCAACCCGATCGGATGCTATCGCGGGTCAGCGCCGCGCCAGCGCAATGCCCGCCAGATTCTGGCTGCGCTTGACATGACGGACGCGCGGGGCCGGGCCGTCGCCGACCAACGCCCGGAATACCGCCAGATGCGCCGCCGCGCCGTGGCGCGCCGCAACCGCGCCATTCGCCTGCGCGACCACCGCCGCCGCATCGCCGAGCAAGACAAAGTCGCTGAGCCCGCGCGCTTGCGCCAGCCGCAGCGCCGCGATCAGCGCCAGCCATTCGGCGTCCATGCTGCTGCCTGTCCCGGCCGCGCGGTCGATCGCCGCGACCCCGCCGATCACGACGGCAATCTCCATCGCACCGGGATTGGGGCGGCACCCGCCGTCGAAATAGATTTTGGTGCGGCGGGTTTCATCGCGCCGGGCATAGCGCGCCAAGCGGCGCGCGGAAATCCTATCCTCCCTAAAACGTCCCGCGCGCCGAGAAGGAGAAGATCGGGCCGATCAGCCGGTCGCGTTCTTCGACAAAGGCGATCGGACTCGCACCGCGCACCCCCGTGTAAACGGAGCGGTCGCGCTTCGACCGGGCGTTGGCGATGTTGCGGACCTGCGCGCGCACGGTCAGCCCCATCACATTCTTGTGCTCGACAAAGACCGTCGCCCACACCGGCCCTTCCCAGATCTTGTCGCTCTGGTTGCGCCGGTAACTCGGCTGGTTGTGCGTATATTCGGCGTCAGCGCCCCATGCCCAATCGGTACCCGCGACATCGTGCCGAACACCGACATAGGCGACCGTATCGGTGAAGCCGTTCCACTGGCGCTTTTCGCCGGTAAAGGGATCGCGGAGCGACGATTTCTGGAGCAGCAGCCGCGTGTCGAGCTTGACGCCCTTCAGCCCCGCAGGGTCGAGGTTGATCGTCGCAGTCCAGTCGATCGCGCCTGCCTTTGCCTTGGCGATATTGCCGACCGCCTCACCGTTCGCACCGACCGGCACGACATCGACGCGGTCCTCGACATCGCGATAAATCAGGATCAGCTTGGTCGATCCCCACGCGCCGAACTTCTTGTTGATCTCGGCCTCATAGGT
>PVXE01000108.1:3104-4268 GCA_014444615.1 Tagaea sp. CACIAM 22H2
GCTTGCGACCGAAGCTCAGCAAGCCTTCGTAGCGATCTTCCTTCACCCCGCCGGTGCCGCCGACAAACGGTTGTTCGATAAACACTCCGTTCGCATCGAGCACCGCGATCGACGCGACATTGTCGAGCTTGTTGAACGCTGCCTCGCCCGACAATTGCCAGTCGCCGCCCAGCATCTTCCACTGATATTCGCCGCGCCCGATCGTTTCGCCGATGTCGCCGGTCTGCGCAAAGCGGTCGCCCGTCGCGGCCCCGCCGACCGGTGTGGTGACGATCTCCTGCACATAAGGTTCGTGACTGAAGCGGCGCAGCCCGATCAGCTTCAGCCTGCCCGGCCCCACCCCGAACTGATAATCGCCGTTGACCTCGTAATTCCAGGCATCGTCGGTCTGGCGGACGATACGCTCCCGGTCGGGTTGGCCCGGCGACACGCGGACGCCATCCTCGTCATAGCGGTCATATTCGCGCTGATAATGTCCGCCGATGTTCACCACCGTGTCACCCGCCGGATCCCAGGTCAGCCGCCCCGACAGCTTCGGCGCATCGAAATGGGTGTTCCAGACGTCATGGCGCCGTTCGGTGATCTGCCCCGCACTGTCGGTGATGATCGTCGGCCCACCGGCGCCGCTGCGCCGGGCGCTGTCGTTGCTCAGCGCAACCTCATATTCGACCGTGCCGCTCCGCCCGCGAACCGACACGTCGGCGCGCGTCAGCAACGGGTCGGTATGATGCGCCCGAAATTCGGGTTTCCAGGAAAACTGCCCCGAAAAACTGTCGGCGCGATAGACGATATTGGCGACCTGCCCCGAAAGGCCCGGAATATCCAGCGTCGCGCCGTCGACGATCTCGATCCGTTCGACATTCCCCGCCGGGATACGCGACAGCTGGGTGTACATATCGTCACCCTTGTTCGACGGCCGCTCGCCGTTGAACAGCACATTGCCCGTCGCCTGCCCCAGCCCGCGCAGATTTTCATTGTCGCGGATCGAAAAGCCGGGAACCTGGTTCAGCATGTCATAGGCGTTTGTCGGTGCGTAACGGGCGAAATCGGCGGCGGTGAAGACCTGCCGCGCGCTGCCGTCCGCGCCCGTCGCCGCCGTCGCTGCGGCAGCGGGCGGCGGCGCTTCGCCGGTCGCCGCGGTTTCCTGCGCCAGCACCGGCGATG
>PVXE01000109.1:0-2211 GCA_014444615.1 Tagaea sp. CACIAM 22H2
GTGTGCGAAGAGGCGGCCTGCCCGAACATCGGCGAATGCTGGACCAAGAAGCATGCGACGGTGATGATCCTGGGCGATACCTGCACCCGCGCCTGCGCCTTTTGCAACGTCAAGACGGGGATGCCGCGGGCGGTCGACCCGCTCGAACCCGAACATACGGCGATCGCGGCTGCGAAGATGGGGCTGACGCACATCGTCATCACCTCGGTCGACCGCGACGATTTGCCCGACGGCGGCGCGAGCCAGTTTGTGAAGGTGATCAACGCGCTGCGCCGCGAAACGCCGCAGACGACGATCGAGATCCTGACGCCGGACTTCCGCAACAAGCCCGAAAGCGCAGTTGCGGCGATCGTCGATGCGCGTCCAGACGTTTACAACCATAATCTGGAGACCGTGCCGCGGCTCTATCCGACGATCCGTCCCGGCGCGCGCTATTATGCGTCGCTTCGCCTGCTCGAAAGCGTCAAGCGCCGCGATCCGTCGATCTTCACCAAATCGGGCATCATGCTGGGGCTCGGCGAGCAGCGGATGGAGGTCCATCAGGTGATGGACGACATGCGCAGCGCCGACATCGATTTCATGACGATGGGCCAGTATCTGCAACCGACGCCGAAGCACGCCAAGGTTATCGACTTCGTGACCCCGCAAGCGTTCGACGCCTATGCCCAGATCGCACGCGCCAAGGGTTTCCTTCAGGTCGCCTCGTCGCCGCTGACGCGCTCCAGCTATCATGCTGGCGATGATTTTGAACGGATGCGCGCGGCGCGCGAAGCGCAATTGGCCCGGACCAAGGCGGACTGATTGCCAAGGCACCATGAAACCCGCGTTCTGCCGTATAGCGACGAGCAGATGTTCGCGCTCGTCACCGACATCGAGCGCTATCCAGAGTTCCTGCCGTGGGTGATCGCGCTGCGCATCCGCAGCGACAGCGAACATGAAGCGGTCGCCGACATGATCGTCGGGTTCAAGGGGCTGCGCGAAAGCTTCTCGTGCCGCGTCCACAAGGAACGGCCGCGCGAAGTGACGGTCAGCTATATCGACGGGCCGATGCGCCACCTGAACAATGAATGGCATTTCACGCCGACCGATGACGGCGGGTGCCGCGTCGATTTCATGGTCGACTTTGCGTTTCGCAGCCGCATGTTCGAAGCGCTGGCGGGGCAAATGTTCGACAAGGCGCTCCGCAAGATGATCGCGGCGTTCGAAACGCGCGCCGATGACCTTTACGGGGCGGGGAGGGCGATGTCCTCCGACGGGCGCAGCGCGTCCCGGTCGGGCTGAAGCAGGTCGAGCGCGAACAGCGTGGCCGCATGGCGGATCGCGGCGCGATCGGTCGAATCGAACTGTACCCGCTGGGTGAAATAATCGTCAGGATCCTGACCGCGCAGCGCGCGGGCGAAAACGACCAGCCCGACGGGCTTTTTCTCCGATCCGCCGCCCGGGCCGGCGATTCCGGTGATCGCTACGGCAATATCGGCGTCGCTGTTGGCGAGCGCTCCGGATGCCATCGCCCACGCCGTCGCCAGCGACACTTCGCCGAAGGTTTCGAGGATTTCGCTGCTGACGTCGAGCTGGCTTTGCTTGGCATGGCCCGAATAGGTGATGAAGCCGGCAGAAAACACGTCCGAACTGCCCGCGATGTCGGTCAGCGCGGCGCTGACCATGCCGCCGGTGCAGCTTTCGGCCACTGCCACCTTGCGCCCCGCCGCGCGATTGTTGGCGAGCACGCTGGTCGCAAGCTCGTCGCGCGCGAAAAGGCGCGATTCAGGGTCTGGCAACACGGTATCAATTCTCCGGAAGTCGCAGGGTCGCGACGGCTTGGGCAGCTATCCCTTCGCGGCGACCGGTGAACCCCAGCCGCTCTGTCGTTGTGGCCTTCACACTAACCCGTTCGACCGGAATCGCAAGGATTTCGGCAATCCGTGCGCGCATTGCGGCACGGTGCGGGCCAATTTTGGGGGCTTCGGCGATGACGGTCAGATCGACATGATCGATATGGCCGCCACGCGCCGCAACGCGCGCTGCTGCAAAGGACAGGAAGCGGTGCGAGGCGGCGCCGCGCCATTGCGGGTCGCTGGGCGGGAAATGATCGCCAATGTCGCCATCGCCAAGCGCGCCGAGGATCGCGTCGGTCAACGCATGAAGCCCGACGTCGGCATCGCTATGGCCTTCAAGTCCATGACTATGCGTGATTTCTATGCCGCCGATCCA
>PVXE01000109.1:2308-3586 GCA_014444615.1 Tagaea sp. CACIAM 22H2
CGTCATATCCCATTCCGACCGCGGTTCGTGTCATGGTCTCAATCCCCAACAATCCGGACAGGATCGCCATATCCTCGGCATAAGTCAGTTTGTGGAGCCGCGCGTCGCCTGCGACGGTCGCGACGGAAAGCCCCAGGCGCCGTACTAGCTGCGCGTCGTCGGTTGCGGCTTCCTCGGCCGCCACGCCATGCGCGCGGCGCAATGTCCCAAGATGGAACGCCTGCGGGGTCTGAACGCGCGCCAGCGCCGCGCGGTCGACGACCTCGCCTGCTTCGCTCCCCGCGTGCTCGACGAGGGTATCGGGAACCGGCAGCGTCGGTATTGCAGCGTTGGCGACATCGAGCGCCGCAAGCAGCCGATCGATCACGTCGGCGGTCACGCCGGGCCGCGCCGCGTCGTGAACCAGCACCCGCACCGCGTCGTCGCAGTGGGCCATCGCGGCCAGCGCGTTGGCGACCGATTGTTGCCGTTCTTCTCCGGGACCGGCGGAAATCCAGCCATCCGGCAGTGTACCGAGCGCCGCCATAACGTCATCATTGCCCACGACAACGCCGCCAGCGATCGCAGGGTGGTCAGCAAGGGCATCGAGGCTCCAGCGCAAGACCGGCTTGCCGCCGAGCATCGCAAGCTGCTTGGGGATCACGAAACCGGCGCGGCTCCCTCGACCGCCCGCAAGCAATATAGCCATCGCGCGCGGCGTGGCGAGGGGAGCGGACTCAGTCATGTTGCGCGCCGGTTAGCGCAGCGGCGGCTTGCGGGAAAGCGGCTTAGCGTGTACGGGCTGCTCAAATTTTAGGCAATTTCGAGAAAGCTCCCGCCATGGCGCCGCTGCGGCCCATCCAGATCGGCAACATCACCATCGCGGATCCCGTGATCCTTGCGCCGATGACGGGCGTCACCGACCTGCCGTTCCGCAAGCTCGTGCGCTATTATGGTTCGGGGCTCAACGTCACCGAGATGATCGCGAGTCAGGCCGCGATCCGCGAAACGCGCCAGTCGATCCAGAAAGCCGCCTGGGATCCGGTCGAAGAGCCGGTTTCGATGCAGCTTGTCGGGTGCACCCCCTATGAAATGGGCGAGGCGGCCAAGCTCAACGAGGATCGCGGCGCATCGATCATCGACATCAACATGGGCTGTCCGGTGCGCAAGGTCACCAACGGCGATGCCGGATCGGCGCTGATGCGCGACCTGAAGCTCGCCGCGGCGCTGATCGACAGTTGCGTGAAAGCGGTGTCGGTCCCGGTGACGGTCAAGATGCGCATGGGGTGGTGCCACGAC
>PVXE01000110.1 GCA_014444615.1 Tagaea sp. CACIAM 22H2
GCGGCAAGATCGGCATCGTCAGCCGTTCGGGCACGCTGACCTACGAAGCGGTCGCGCAGACGACGGCTGCGGGCCTGGGCCAGACGACCTGCATCGGCATCGGCGGCGACCCGGTCAACGGCACCAACTTCGTCGATGCGCTTGAACTCTTCCTCGCCGATCCCGAAACCGCCGGCATCATCATGATCGGCGAAATCGGCGGCTCGGCCGAAGAAGAAGCCGCCGCCTTCTACAAGGCGTCGAAGGTCAAGAAGCCGATCGTCGGCTTCATCGCGGGCGTCACCGCACCCCCGGGCCGCCGCATGGGCCATGCCGGCGCCATTATCTCGGGCGGCAAGGGCACGGCGGGCGACAAGATCGAAGCGATGAAATCGTCGGGTTACCTCGTCGCCGACAGCCCGGCGGCGCTGGGCTCGACGATGGTCAAGGCGATGCAAGGCTAAAAACGAACGCCGTTTAAGGAGCGCGACATGGCGACCCATCCGGATCTCGAGACGCTGTTCAACGGCAACAACGCCGTTTTCATCGCCGAGATGCTCGACAAATACCGGGCCGATCCCGGCAGCGTCGATCCCAGCTGGCATGGCGTGTTGCGCGAGATGACGACGGAAGGGACGGGTTACTACGTCCCGCGCTGGGGCCGGGAAAAGACGCGCATCATCGGCGTGCCCGACCCGGCCGCCGCCGCCCCGGCGAAGGGCAAGGGCAATGGGGCCGCCGCTGCGGCCGCCGCGCCCGCGCCGGTCGTCCAGGGTTTGAGCCCCGAACAAGCCAAGGCCCAGACGCTCGATTCGGTGCGCGCGATCATGCTGATCCGCGCCTACCGGATGCGCGGCCATCTTGAAGCGAATATCGATCCGCTCGGCCTGACGAAGCGCGAGCCGCACCCCGAACTCGATCCAGCGCATTACGGCTTTACCGAAGCCGATATGGATCGCCCGATCCTGATCGACAACGTGCTGGGGCTCGAGCGCGCGACGCTGCGCCAGATCGTGTCGGTGCTGAAGACGACCTATTGCGGCTCGATCGGCGTGGAGTTCCTCCACATCTCCGATCCCGAACAGAAAAGCTGGATCCAGCAGCGCATCGAAGGCCCGCGTAACCAGACCGACTTCACCCCGCGCGGCAAGCGCGCGATCCTGGAGCGTCTGACCGCGGCGGAAGGCTTCGAGCGCTATCTCGATCGCAAATTCGTCGGCACGAAGCGCTTCGGCCTGGACGGCGCCGAATCGATGGTCCCCGCGCTCGAACAGATCATCAAGCGCGGCGGCCAGCTGGGCGTGCGCGAGATCGTGATCGGCATGCCGCATCGCGGCCGCCTCAACGTTCTCGCGAACGTGATGAGCAAGCCCTATGTCGCGATCTTCTCCGAATTCCAGGGTGTGGCGGCGCATCCCGACGACGTGCAAGGCTCGGGCGACGTCAAATACCATCTCGGCACTTCGTCGGACCGCGAGTTCGACGGCAACAAGGTGCACTTGTCGCTCAACGCCAACCCGTCGCATCTGGAAGCGGTCAATCCGGTCGTGCTCGGCAAGGCGCGCGCCAAGCTGATGCAGCTGGGCGACGTCGAGCGCACGGCCGTGCTGCCCTTGCTGTTGCACGGCGACGCGGCCTTCGCGGGCCAAGGCATCGTGCCGGAAACGATGGCCTTCGTGGACATCGTCGGCTATCGCACCGGCGGCACGATCCACTTCATCGTCAACAACCAGATCGGCTTCACCACGGCGCCGAATTATTCGCGCTCGGGCGTCTATTGCTCGGATGTCGCGAAGGGCCTGGGCGTGCCGGTGTTCCACGTCAACGGCGACGACCCCGAAGCGGTCGTGCATGTCGCGCGCATCGCGACGGAATTCCGTCAGCGCTTCCATCGCGACGTCGTCATCGACATGGTCTGCTATCGCCGCCACGGCCATAACGAGACCGACGAGCCGTCGTTCACGCAGCCGCTGATGTACCGGCGCATCGCCGCGCACAAGACGACGCGCACCCTTTACGCCGAACAGCTCGAAGCCGAAGGCTCGATCCCGGCCGGCGAAGGCCAGAAGGTCTACGACGAATTCCAGGCCCATCTCGACAGCCAGTTCGAGGCCTCGAAGACCTACAAGCCCAACAAGGCCGATTGGCTGGAAGGCAAGTGGGCGGGCATCGAAACGGCGAAGAACGACGACCGGCGCGGCAACACCGCCGTTTCGAACGATCTGCTCAAGCAGGTCGGCGACGCGCTGACCCGCGTGCCGGACGGCCACAACATCCACCGCACCGTCCGCCGCAACCTCGACAACAAGCGCAAGATCCTCGATTCCGGCAAAGGCATCGATTGGGCCACGGGCGAAGCGCTCGCCTTCGGCACGCTGGTCGCCGAAGGCACGCCGGTGCGCCTGTCGGGCCAGGATTGCGGGCGCGGCACGTTTTCGCAGCGCCACTCGGTGCTGGTCGATCAGGAAACCGAAGCGCGTTATCTGCCGCTCCAGCACGTCGCGGAAAAGCAGGCGATGTTCGAGGTGCACGATTCGCCGCTGTCGGAATACGGCGTGCTCGGTTTCGAGTACGGCTATTCGATGGCCGAACCCAACGCGCTGACGATCTGGGAAGCGCAGTTCGGCGATTTCGCCAACGGCGCGCAGATCATGTTCGACCAGTTCATCTCCTCGGCCGAACACAAGTGGCTGCGCATGTCGGGGCTCGTGGTGCTGCTGCCGCACGGCTACGAAGGGCAGGGGCCGGAGCATTCCTCCGCGCGCCTCGAGCGCTTCTTGCAGATGTGCGCGGAAGACAATTGGCAGGTGTGCAACATCACGACGCCGGCCAACTACTTCCACGCCTTGCGCCGTCAGGTCCGCCGCACGATCCGCAAGCCGCTGATCATCATGACGCCGAAATCGCTGCTGCGGCACAAGCTGGCGACCTCGACGCTCGCCGAGATGGGCCCCGGCACGACCTTCCACCGTTTCTTCGGCGAGACCGACAAGATCGTCGCCGACGACAAGGTGCGCCGCGTCGTCATGTGCTCGGGCAAGGTCTATTACGACCTCTACGAGGAACGCGCGAAGCGCGAGATCAAGGACGTGGCGCTCGTGCGCGTCGAGCAGCTCTATCCTTTCCCGTTGGCGACGATGGAAAAGGAACTGGGCCGCTACAAGAACGCCGAGATCGTCTGGTGCCAGGAGGAGCCGCAGAACATGGGCGCTTGGACCTTCGTCCAGCCGCGCTTGGAAGCGATGCTCGCCAACCTGCCGATCAAGGGCAAGCGCCCGACCTATGCCGGCCGTCCGGAATCGGCGGCGACGGCCACGGGTTCGTACAAGCGCCACAACGCCGAGCAGGCCAAGCTGCTCGACGATGCTCTGAAGATCTGACGTTCGGAAACGCCGAAAAGCCAAACGCTCAAAAAGAAAGACACGCATAT
>PVXE01000111.1:0-1394 GCA_014444615.1 Tagaea sp. CACIAM 22H2
GGCTATGTCCGCGCCGACGGGCGCGTCGGCACGCGCAATGAAATCTGGATCCTGCCGACCGTCGGCTGCGTCGGCAATCTCGCCGCGCGCGTCGCGCGCATCGCGGGCATTCGCCATGCCGGGCGCGTCGACGGCATCCATGCCTTCAAACATCCCTTTGGCTGTTCGCAGCTTGGCGACGACCTTGGCCATACGCGCGCCGTGCTCGCCGCACTGGCGCAGCATCCCAATGCCGGGGGCGTGCTGATCGTCGGGCTCGGGTGCGAGAGAAACCAGCTCGGCGCGCTCACCGCGCTGATCCCCGCCGACCGCCGCGGGCATATCCGCACCCTGTCGGCGCAGGCGGTCGAGGATGACGAGGCCGCGTGCCTCGCACTGATCGACGAACTCGTCGCCGGATGCGCCGATACGCCGCGCCGCGAGGTGCCGCTGTCCAAGCTGACCCTGGGGGTGAAATGCGGTGGGTCGGACGGCCTCTCGGGCCTCACCGCCAACCCGCTCGTCGGGCGCATGGCCGATGCCGTCGCCGCCGCGGGCGGCCAAGTCATCCTCACCGAAATTCCCGAAATTTTCGGCGCCGAGCAGATATTGATGGACCGCGCCGTATCGCGCGCGGTGTTCGACGAAGCCGCCGCGCTGGTCCGCGACTTCAAGGACTATTTCATCCGCAACGGCGAGCCGGTGAGCGAGAACCCATCGCCCGGCAATATCGCCGGCGGGATCACGACGCTCGAGGAAAAATCGCTGGGCGCGGTGCAGAAGGGTGGACAGGTGCCGCTCGTCGATGTCCAGCGCTACGGCGGCGAGGCGCGGCTGGCGGGGCTGACGCTGCTCGAAGCGCCGGGCAACGACGCGGTGTCGTCGACCGCGCTGACCGCCGCGGGGGCGACGGTGATCCTGTTCACCACCGGACGCGGCACGCCGCTCGGCTTTCCGGCGCCGACGCTGAAGATCGCGTCGAACAGCGATCTGGCGGCGCGCAAGGCGGGGTGGATCGACTTCGATGCCGGGACGGTGATCAACGACGGGTTTGACGCGGCGTCGAACGCACTGCGCGATCTGGATCGTCGCCACCGCGTCAGGCGCCATCACCAAGGCGGAAGCCAATGAGGAACGCGACATAGCGATCTGGAAATCGGGCGTGACGCTTTGAAGCCAACGTAGCGCTGGGAAAAATTTCGCTCAAAGACACAAAGACACGAAGGGGTCTGCTCCATGGCCTGCCGTCGGTTGCGACTAGGGTCAGGACCCAGTAATTCCGCGTTCGAGGTTTGAAGCGATTTTGCTCAGGGCGAGGAGAAAAGGCGCAGGAATATGTCGATATTTCAAGTCTTTTTGACGAAGCCATGGGCAAAATCGGTCAAATCCCGCAGGGACGCCGAAATGGCTTCGAT
>PVXE01000111.1:1716-3288 GCA_014444615.1 Tagaea sp. CACIAM 22H2
CAGGGACGCCGAAATGGCTTCGATCTCAGGCCCGTGCGGCCTTGCGGGTAGCGATGCTACCCGCTGCCCCCGCCCGCACCCGATATCTTCGCCATTTCGACGCCTCGAACGTGGAATTAATGGGTCCTGACCCTAGCGCGAAGCGCTTTCAAATATCGCCTTCGGCGGCAAACCGCCTTTGGGAAAAATGATGATCCCTCTTCGTGTCTTTGTGTCTTTGTGCGAAACGAAAAATCGCTACCCGAGCGCCTCAAAGCGAAAGTCGCGGAACCGCGCCTCGCCCGCCCCGGCTGAGTAAAGCCCGGGGCGCAACATCAGGAAACCGCCGCGGACATTGTGGTGGTAACCCGACACCTCCATGCCGCGGTCGAAACGGACCCAGGTCTTCCCGCCATCGCCGCTGGTGTCATAGGTCACGATATGGCGGTCGTTGGTGACGCGCATCCGCATCCGCCGCCCGTGCGGATTGGCCGGGCGCGCGCGTTCGATGCCATATTGGTGGGTAACGAAGCGCTGGCCGTCGAAGCCGAGCCCGCAATAGAGCTTCTCGTCGTAGAAGAGGATCAAGCCCGCGGTGCCGCCGGGTGCGATCTCGATGTCGCATTCGAACCGATAGGCCTGATCGCCCGCGATCAAGAGCAAGGGCGATGAATCGACCGGCGCCTTGCCGCGCGCCGTCAACACCAGGGCGTTATCCGCGACGCGCGCACGGCTGCGCTCGTCGGGGCCGGGCTTGAAGAAATTCCATTTCGCGCCGAGCGCCAGCGCGCCGAAATCATCCGACAGCGCCATGCCATGGGGCCCCGCGACGGTCCCGCCTGCCGGTTTGGCGATCGGTTGCGACAGGTCGCCGCCCTTCATGCGGAACCAGCCGTCGGCGGTCCATTCGATCGGATCGAGCAGCGCCTGCCGCCCCAGCGTCCAATAGCCATTTTCGAACCCGTGATAGACGCTCCACCAGTCGCCCGCCGGGCCCTCGACGAGCGTCGCATGGCCGCGCGACCACCATTTTTCGGCGGCCGATGTGGTGCGAACGAGCGGGTTCGCGGGGCAGTTCTCCCACGGACCGTGGATCGACTTCGACCGCGCGGCGATCACCATATGACCCGTCGGCGGACCCGCGGTGCCGCCGACCGCGGTGATCATGTAAAAATAGTCGCCGTGGCGCGTGATCTTCGGCCCCTCAGGCGCGAAGCCCTCGACCACCCAGTCGGCGGGGTAGCGCCACGGATCATAGACATGTTCCGGCTCGCCGATCCGCGACAGCCCGTCGTCGGACAATCGCACGCGGTCGCCCCCGGACAGGAACAGCCAGCGCGACCCGTCCTCGCCGACCGCATGACCGGGGTCGATATGGTCGGGCAGGTTCAGATCGACCGGCTCGCTCCACGGCCCCTCGATCTTGTCGGCCCAGATCACCCAGCTGGTGTTCGGGCCTTTGGTGGGGATGTAGAGAAAGAAACGGCCGCCATGCTTCACCAGCTCGGGCGCCCACACCGATCCGATATTCTTGTGGAGCGCCGGACCGATCGGGCGCCAGTTCACCAGGTCGCGCGAATGCCAGATGACCAG
>PVXE01000112.1 GCA_014444615.1 Tagaea sp. CACIAM 22H2
CCGTCGTCCAAACGCACGTCGACTTCGACCGCGGGGTTGCCGCGCGAGTCCAGAATTTCGCGCGCGCGGATATCAGCGATGGCGGTCATGGTGCGTGTCTCCGTTTCAGACGTCGAGAAGTTCGGCGAGATGGACGAAATCGCGCGCGACGAGGGTCCATTCCCCTTCCGGCGCGAAATCGACCTTTTGATGCGGCCCGTATTCGGTGGGGCGCGCGACGAACGCGGTTTGCAGACCCAGCTTCTGGGCCGCGAGAAGATCGTTGTTGTGTGCCGCGACCATCATCACTTGGCCGGGTTCGCAGCCGAACATGTCGCAAGCGCCCAGATAGGTTTGCGGCTGCGGCTTGTAGCCTTTGAACACCTCGGTCGACAGCACCGTATCCCAGGGCAGCTTGGCGTGACGCGCCATATCGACCAGCAGACGCACATTGCCGTTCGACAAGGGCGACAGCAGATAGCGCGTCTTGAGGCGCGTTAGGCCCGCGACCGTGTCGGGCCAAGGATCGAGCCGGTGCCACGCGAAATTCAGATCGTCGATTTCAGGTTCGCTCAAAGGCAAACCGTATTTGCCGAGCAATTCGACCAGCGTTTCGCGGTGGAGCGTGTCGAGCTTCGTATAAGGCCGCTTGCCCGACCGCACGACTTCCATCGACGGCTGGTAATTCGCGCGCCAATCGTCGGCGAAAGCGAAGAAGTCGAAGCGCTTGCCCTTGGCCAAGGCGGCCTTCGCGACGTCGCGCGCGATCGACGCGCGCCAATCCACGCAAGTGCCGAAAACGTCGAAAAGCAGGGCGACGGGCTTGGTCATCGGGCCCTTCGCGTAGCAGAGGATGGCGCGAGGGACAAGCGCCGGGGTAAGTTAGCGCCCATGAAAATCAAACTTCCCGCGCCCGCCCTGCTGATCGACCTTGCTCGTGAGGCGGGGGCAAAATTCGCCTTGGTCCCCGCATCCCGTTTTCCCGTCGGCGCCGCTTTGGTGGGGGCGACGACCGGCAAGGTCTATTTCGGCGCGAATTTCGAAATCGCCGGTCCGTCGATCGCCCAGACCGTGCATGCGGAGCAAGCCGCCTTCGTCAACGCTTGGCATGCGGGCGAGCGCGGAATCGCGGCACTGGCGGTCACGCATAACCCCTGCGGCCATTGCCGCCAGTTCCTGGCCGAGACGCTGGGGGCGGACTTCCCGATCTATGTCGCCGGCGAAAAGCCTTCGACCCTGACGACGCTGCTGCCGCGCGCCTTCGGGCCGCGCGATCTGGGCAAGTCGAAGCCGCTGATGGCGGCGGCACCGGTCAAGCTGGCACTTCAAGGAAAATACGACGCGCTGACGGCAGCGGCCTTGGACGCCGCGCGCAAATCCTACGCGCCGCACACCAAGGGCCATATGGGCGTGGCGCTGGAACTCAAAGACGGAAGCGTCTTCGCCGGGCGCTACGCCGAGAGTGCGGCCTATAACCCTTCCCTGCCCGCGCTTCAGTCGGCGCTGATCCTGCGCCATTTGGCGGGCAGCAACTCGCCTATCCTGCGTGCGGCAATCGTGGGATCGCGCAAGGCGCAATTCGACGAGACCTTGCGCGCGCAGGAAATGCTCGCCTGGCTCGCCCCCAAAGCGAAGGTGATTGTTTCGCTGGCTCAGTGAATGTCGTCGGCCGTTTCGATGGCCTTGACGAGTTTCGCGGCGGTGAAGCCCTTCTTCTTGGCGGCCGAGATAATCACCTTTTCGCGCCGGACGAGCAGGTCGATCATTTTCGGTATCTTGGCGACAGCGTCGGCGGGTATCACCACGGCGCCATGACGATCGGCGTGGATCAGATCGCCCGATTCCACTTCCATGCCATGCACGCTGACCGGTTCGCCGAACGACACCGAATGGACCCAAGCATGCGACGGGCCGACCGAGCCCGCCAGCGCCTGGAAGCCGCGCGCCCAGACATGCGTGTCGCGGATCGAACCGTCGGTGACGACGCCCAGCGCCCCCAGGCCGCGATGGATGTTCGACTGCACCTCGCCCCAAAACGCGCCGAAGCCCTTGGGATCGTCGAGATCTTCGATCACCACGATCGACGGACGCGGGCCGCCATTCTCGATGTAGTCGTAGTAATCGATCTTTGAACGCTTGGCGGCGGCCTTATCGAGCGTCGATTTGGTCCGCGCGCGGATTTTGACCGTGCGCGCATAGCCGACGATGGGCTTGGCGTTCGGGTACTGGCAAACCAGCGGTGCGGTCGTGAAATAGCGCGTGCGCCAGCGCGGGTCGATGACCTCCAGCGCGTTGCAGATCGTGGGCGTGTCCCACTTTGCGAGCCGTTCCAACGCCTTATTGTCGGCCATATTCCCCCCGATAATTCGTTCATCGAACCTTAAGCACTCCCGGACTTCACTGCAATCCGATCGGCCATGCCCACCCTCACCCCGACACCGCGCGCGAAGGCGCTTCTCGATCTTTGGCAATCCAAGCGCCACGACGGGCTATTGCCCGCCCGCCGGGATTTCGCGTTCGAGGAATTTCGGCCGTGGCTCGGTTGGCTTACGCTGCTCGAAGTTTGCGACGGCGGAAACGATTTCCTGTTCACGCTGCACGGCACGGCGGCGGTGGATCGCTATCGGCTGGACATGACCGGCAAAAAGGCGACCGAGCTGCCGCGCAATTGGAGCAAAACGATCATCGCCGGCTATCGCGACGTCGTGCGCACCGCCGTGCCCGCCTTCACCCGGCATCAACTGAAGGACGCGCAATTCGAATATAGCTGGCTGCGCCTGTTGCTGCCTTGCGCCGACGACGGGCGCAACGTCGATCGGATCATCGCGCTGATCGAGGATATCGAATACGTCAAAAGGCCCCTCGCGCTATAAACTTGCGCGATGGATTGGTTCGTCTACGTGATCGTGAACGCGGCGCGCATCGCCTATACCGGCATCGCGGCGCAGGTGGGTGTGTCCCGCTGTGCGCG
>PVXE01000113.1:0-1745 GCA_014444615.1 Tagaea sp. CACIAM 22H2
CATTCGCTGTGCCACACGACGAGCTGGGGCGTGTCGACGCGAATGATCGGCGGCGTCATCATGACGCACGGCGACGATGATGGCCTCCGCTGCCCGCCGCGCATCGCGCCGCACCAGATCGTGATCGTGCCGATGCTGCGCGACAATGACGAGGATGCCGCGATCCTCGACTATTGCCGCGACCTCGAGGCGCAGCTGAAAGCGCTCGACGCATTCCGCGAACCGGTGCGCGTGCTGCTCGATACCGGCGCGAACAAGGCGCAGACCAAGCGCTGGGGCTGGGTCAAGAAGGGCGCACCGATCATCGTCGAGGTTGGCCCGCGCGACGTGGCGGGCGGCAATGTCGCGGTCATCCGCCGCGACCGGCTGTACAAGGATGACGGCAAGCTCAATTCGGCGTTCATCGCGAAGGGCGATTTCGTCGCCGATGCGGTCGCAACGCTCGCCGACATCCAGACGAGCCTCCACGCCGAGGCGAAACAGCGCCTCGACGCGAATATCCGCCGCGACGTCACCGACCTCGCCGCGCATTTCAAGGGCGAGGACAAGTTCGTCGGCTGGGCCGAAGTGCAATGGTCGCGCCCGACTGGCGCGGCGCTCGAAAAGATCGTCGAGCAGCTCAAGGCGCTGAAGCTCACGATGCGCAACACGCCGATGGACGCCGCGCCCGCCGATGGTGCATGCTTCTTCACCGGCGAACCGGCGGTCGAGCGGGTGCTGATCGGGCGGACCTACTGATTTTGCTCGCGCGGAGACGCGGAGACGCGAAGATGTCGTGCCAGCCGCGAAGCGACGTTCTCAATCTAGTGCTGCGCCATGCCGCGTCGCTGGATAGAGGAACAGGTCTGACGGCTAAACAGACCATCTCCGCGTCTCCGCGTCTCCGCGCGAACCGATTGGACTGCGTCACATGAAAAAGCCCAAGCCACAGCCCGGACTCCCGACGCGCGAGCAGATCCTTCGCTTTATCGAAGCGAGCAAGGATGCGGTCGGCAAGCGTGAGATCGCCAAGCATTTTGCGCTGCACGGCAACGACAAGATCGCATTGAAGGCGCTGCTGAAGGACATGACCGACGAGGGGCTGGTCGACATGGCGCCGGGCCGGGCGTTCCATAAGCATGGCGGCCTGCCGCGGGTGACGGTGCTACGCGTC
Source organism: Tagaea sp. CACIAM 22H2 (assembly GCA_014444615.1). Taxonomy (GTDB): domain Bacteria; phylum Pseudomonadota; class Alphaproteobacteria; order CACIAM-22H2; family CACIAM-22H2; genus Tagaea. Next base: position 1,154 of record PVXE01000113.1, read on the forward strand.
GTCGCGATCGAGGGCAGCAACCTCTGGGCGGTTCCCGACCGCTGGGAAGGAACCGCGCCGCCGCCGCGGCTGCGCGTGATGGAGCAGGGGCGAAAGGGCGCACTCGGCGTCGGCGACCGAATCCTTGCGCGCACCGAGGAGCGCGGCAACGGGCATGTCGCCCATCCGATGAAGCGGCTCGCGGCGAGCGCCGAGACGGTGATCGGCGTGCTGGTCGAGGACACTGGCCCGGGCGGCAAACCGCTGATCTGGCTGCGTCCCGCCGACAAGCGCGCGCGGTTCGACTTCGCGGTTGCCGACAAGGGCGATGCCGACATCGGCGACCTCGTGCGCGCCGAGCTGACCGGACGCGGCGCGGCGATCAAGGCGAAGGTCATCGACCGGATCGGCGACCCCTTTGCGCCGAAGTCGCTGAGCATGATCGCGATCGCGCGGCACGAAATCCCGCATGTGTTCGACGGCGAAACGATCGCCGAGGGCGAACGTGCGGCCAAGCTGCCGCTTACCCCCGACGGGCGCGAGGATTTGCGCGACCGGCCGATCGTCGCGATCGACCCCATCGACGCACGCGACCATGACGACGCCGTATGGG
>PVXE01000113.1:2389-3458 GCA_014444615.1 Tagaea sp. CACIAM 22H2
GGGCGATCGTCGCGATCGCCGACGTCAGCTATTATGTCCGCCCCGACGGCGACCTCGACCGCGAGGCACGGCGGCGCGGCAACAGCGTCTATTTCCCCGACCGCGTCGTGCCGATGCTCCCCGAAACGCTGTCGGCGGGGGTTTGTTCGCTGAAAGCGCGCGAAGACCGCGCCGCGATGGCGTGCCACCTGGTTATCGACAAGCATGGCAAGGTGACGTCATGGCGCTTTAACCGCGCGCTCGTGCGGCTGCGCGCCAACATCGCCTATGAACATGCGCAGGCGGCCTATGATGCCGATACCCCGCGGGATGATTGGGATGCCGATGTGCTCCCGACGCTGCGGAGCCTGTGGGCTTGCTGGGCTTTGCTCGCGAAAGCGCGCGCCGCCCGCGCGCCGCTCGACCTCGACTTGCCCGAACGGCAGGTGATCCTCGACGAGGCGGGCGGCATCGCCGAAATCCGCGTGCGCGACCGGCTCGATTCGATGCGGCTGATCGAGGATTATATGATCGCGGCGAACGTCGCGGCGGCAAAAGCGCTCGAGGCGAAGAAATCGCCGGTCATGTACCGCATCCACGAACCGCCGAGCCGCGAGAAGCTGGTCAGCCTCAAGGATTATCTCGAAACCTTTGAACAAAGCTTCGCCCCGGGGCAGGTGATCACGCCCGCGGTGTTCAACCGCCTGGTCGACGGCTTTTCGGAGGACGACCGGCTGCCCGAGATCATGCAGGCGATCCTGCGCAGCCAGACGCAGGCCTATTACGGCCCCGCCAATGNGGGGCATTTCGGGCTCGCGCTCGGCAGCTACGCGCATTTCACCTCGCCGATCCGCCGCTACGCCGACCTGATCGTCCACCGCGCGCTCGTCGACGGCTATCGGCTCGAAGTGCCCGGAAAGGCGAAGGACCTTCCGCGCGCACCGGACTGGGCGAGGCCGATGCCAAGGGGCTGTCGCGCATCGGCGAGGCGATCAGCGCATTGGAGCGCCGCGCGATGGAGGCCGAGCGCGAGACGGTCGATCGCTATGTCGCGGCCTATCTCGCGAACAAGACCGGCGAGATCGTCGCG
>PVXE01000114.1 GCA_014444615.1 Tagaea sp. CACIAM 22H2
AACATCTTCCTGCTGGTGATCGGCTGCTTCATGGAGACGATCGCCGCCGATCACCATTCCTGGTGCCAGGTGCTGCTGCCCGCTGATGGAAAAAGATCGGCGTCGATCCCGTGCATTTCGGCATCATCATGGTGCTGAACCTGATGATCGGGCTGCTGACGCCGCCGGTCGGGATGGTGCTCTACATCCTGGCGCGCGTGGCGAATATCAGCTTCGAACTGCACGACCAAGGCTTGCGCGCCGTTCCTGATCCCGCTGGTGATTTCGCTGCTGGTGGTGACCTATTGGCCGGAAATGGTGCTGTTCCTGCCCAATTATTTCTATCGCTGAGGTTTGAGCGCAAGCTTGTAGCCAAGACCGCGCTGCGTTTCGATGCCGCAATCCGCACCGGCTTCGGTCAGGCGTTTGCGCAAGGCCGAGACATAGACCTCGATCGCGTTGGACGCGATTTCGTCGCCGAAGCCGTACAGCGCGTCTTCGAGCTGGGCGCGGCTGACGATCTGGCCGGGGCGGCGCGCCAATGCGCCGAGCACGCCCAATTCGCGCCGCGTGAGCTTGAGATCCTTGCCGTCGACCTTGGCGACCTGGCCTTCGACATCGACCGCCAGATTGCCGAGGCCCAACGTCGCGCCCGCCAAGGCGGCGGGCCGGCGCAGCAGCGCTTGAATTCGCGCGACCAGTTCCTCCACGTCGAACGGTTTGGCGAGGTAGTCGTCCGCGCCCGCCTTCAATCCGGCGACGCGCTGATCGGCGCGGCCGCGCGCCGACAGGATCAAGACCGGGAATTGACGCTTGGCGCGCCGCAGCTCGGCGAGGAAATTCAAACCGTCGCCGTCGGGCAGGCCCAGATCGAGCACGAGCGCGTCATAAGCGACGCCCGCCAGCGCCGCGCGCGCGGCTTCCACATCGCCCGCCGTATCGGCGGCGTAACCCGCCCGGCGGAGTTGGGCACGGGCCAGATCGGCCACATCTTCGTCGTCATCGACAATCAGGATGCGCATGACGGACGATTCTATAGCACGATTCGTGCAATGTTTACTGGGCTTTGGGTCCGATCCGTCCCGCCCGGCGGTTCCAACCGGACCGGAAACGCTCTAGGCTTGCCTCCGGAATGTTCAATCCGCGCAAATGGCTCGGCGATCGCAGCGCCGCCCTGACCCTGGCGGCTCTGGCCCTGCCCGGCCTGGCGGCTTTGTGGATCGGGGTCGAGATCCATCGCGAAACGCGCGCGGCGGCGGAGGCCGCACGGGCCGGGTTCGTGCGGCTGGCGGCGGTCGAGGATCTGCAAGGCCGTATCCAGGCCGCGGCGCTGACCATGCGCGACGGGTTGAGCGATCCGGGGCCGCGCGCTTGGGACCGCTTCGACGACGCCGTCGCGCGGCTGCAAGTGGCGATGCAGAACCTGCGCGACTTGACCCGCCCCGGCGATCCGCCGGTGGAACCGCTGGCGCAGATGATCGTGCGCGGGATCGAAGTCTGGCGCGAGTTCCGCGAACTCGACCGCCTCGGCCGTACCCAAGAAGCGCTGGATCGGATCGCGCAGCCCGATTACCGCGTCAACGGTAGTCGGGTCGTCGACGCCGTGCGGCAGCTGATCGCGGACGAGCGCGCCGCCGCGATCGGCCGTCAAAACGAGCACGAAATCCATATCGATCGGAAGCTGATCTGGCTGGCGATTTCGGGGGCGGTACTCGCCTGTCTTCTCGTTCTCGCGTTGCGGATGAACGCGCGCGACGCGGAGAAACGCGCGGCGGACGCGCAGCGCTGGCGCCTGGCGCTCGACACCATGAGCGACGGCTTGATCTATTACGACGAGAACGGCGTGCTGGCGATGTCCAATCCGCGCGTCGGCGCGATGTTCCCGCAAATCGCCGACGTCTTCGTGCCCGGCACGCGGTTCGACGAGGTGCTGCGCCGCGCGCACGCGGCCGGCATTCTGAACGATCCGGCCGGGATCGACGCGCATATAAAACGCCGCCGCGAAGAGCGCCGCATGGCGACGCAACGCCGCGAATTGGCGCTGACCGACGGGCGCACGATTCTGATTCGCGAGGCGAACACGCCGGAAGGCGGCCGCCTGCTGGTGCTGTCGGACGTGACGGCCGAGAAATCCGCCGACCGCGCGAAAGCCGATTTCGTTTCGACCGTCAGCCACGAATTGCGCACGCCGCTCACCTCCATTTCCGGTGCGCTGGCGCTGGTGGGGGCCGGAACGGCCGGCGACATGGCGCCCAAGGCGCGCCAATTGGTCGATATCGCCAACCGCAACGCCGAGCGACTCGCCCGCCTCGTCGACGATCTTCTCCAGGTCCAGCGTCTGGAAGCGCCGATCGACGATCTCAAACTCGTCCCCGTCCCGCTCGACGCGCTGCTCGACCGCGCGGCGCGCGAAATCGGCCCGATGGCGTTGAAGCGCGGCGTGCATGTGGCGCGCACCGGCCACGTGCCGGGCGAAGCGCTTGTGTGGGGCGACGAGCATCGCCTGATCCAGGTGCTGCACAATCTTCTGTCCAACGCGGTGAAGTTCTCGCCGGCGGGCGAGCGCGTGGAACTCGCCGCGCGGCGCGGCGGCGACCATTGGCGCATCGCCGTATCCGATCGCGGGCCCGGCATTCCGCCCGCCTTCTGGGGCCAAGTCTTCCAGCGTTTCGCCCAAGCCGATAGCGGCGACACGCGCGCGCGCGGCGGCACGGGGCTGGGCTTGTCGATCGCCAAGGCGATCGTCGATAAACTGGGCGGGCGCATTCGTTCGAACCGAAATGGGGACGGGCACGACCTTCACGATCGAGTTGTCGACCGCCGAAGCGGA
>PVXE01000115.1:0-1770 GCA_014444615.1 Tagaea sp. CACIAM 22H2
ATAGACGACAATTTGTGCTTTCGGGGGCGGCACTATCGGCCGCCGTGGCGATGTCCCCGACTTTGGCCGCGAAGACGACTGCGCGCCCGCTGACCTTCGATGCGATGGGCGAGGTTCGGTTCGAATATGACGCGGCGCTGGTCGGCCAGATGCGCGACAGCGGGCTCGACGCGATCACCGTCACCCTGTGCGACCCCAAAACCTATGAGGCGCATGCCTATGACGACGCGATCCAGGCGGTGCTCGACCATGACGCGCATATCGCCGCCAACCCCGCGCTGTTCCTGAAAGCGACGCGCACCAGCGACATCGACGTCGCGCGCCGGAACGGCCAGATCGCGATTTATTATCTGTTCCAGAATACGACCCAGTTCGGGCGCGACCTCGACAATATCGACCTGTTCTACAAACTGGGCGTCCGATCGTCGCAGATCACCTATAACGACCAGAATTGGGCGGGTGCAGGGTGCAAGGAATTGGGCGCCAATGGCTTGACCCATTTCGGCCGCGAGGTCGTGGCACGGATGAACAAGGTCGGGATGCTGATCGACCTGTCGCACGCCAATATGCAGACGATGGCCGACACGATCAACGCGTCGGCGGATCCGGTGATCATCTCTCACACCGCGTGCATGGCGATGCACAAAAATGTCCGCAACACGACCGACGACAATCTGCGGCTGCTGGCGCAGAAGGGCGGGGTGGTTGGCATTTGCCAGATGCGGCCGTTCCTGACGACGAAGCGGCAAGGCGCGCTGGCCGACTATTTCCGCCATATCGACCATGCGGTAAAGGTCGCGGGCGCCGATCATGTCGCAATCGGCAGCGACCGCGACCACCGCGTCGTCGAAATGACCGACGCCTATATCGCCGAGTTGAAGCGCGAGGAGGGCGCCAATTTCAACGCCGACGACTGGCCGCTGTTCATCGACGAACTCAACGGCCCGCGCCGGATGGAAGCCGTGTGGGACGGCGTGCGCAAGCTGGGCTATGCATCGAGCGACGTCGAAAAGATCATGGGGACCAACGTCCGCCGCATCTATCAGGATGTGGTCGGATGATCGTGCGCGCATCCATGGCCGCGCTGGCGCTGCTGGGCGCCGCGGTTCCGGGCTTTGCGCAGCCCGCGGCGACCAGTGCCGGGCAATGCACGACCAGCCTGATCGGGACGCCGCTGAGCTTGCCGAAATTTTCGGAGGCGACGCAGAAGCGGCTCGATCAGGATATCGAGATCGCGCGCGCGGCGCTGCGCATCGCGCCCGACCGGGAAGATTCGCACATCTGGCTCGGTCGGCGCCTCGACTATGCGGGGCGGATTTGCGACGCAGTCGACGCGTTCACCGACGGGCTGAAGGTCTTTCCGAACAGCTACAAACTTTATCGCTTTCGCGCCCGCGACCTGACCCGCGCGCGCCAGTTCGACGCGGCTCTGGCCGATTACAGCAAGGCGCTGGAGTTGATGGGCGACATCCCTGACACGTTCGAGCCCGACGGGCTGCCCAACCCGATCGGGCTGACGATCAGCACCTATCGCGGTAATATTGTTTATTATCACGCGCAGACCAGCTTCGCGACCGGCGATTATCAGACCGTCGTCGACGGGATGGCGAAGTCGCTGGCGCTGGCGGCCGATTTTGCGCGCGACGATATGCGCGTGCCGACCGCCTATTGGACCTATATCGCCTATCGCAAGATGGGCGAGCACGCCAAGGCGCGCGCCGCGATCGATGCGATCGAGCCGGGGCTGAAACTGATCGAGAACGACATCTA
>PVXE01000115.1:2351-3277 GCA_014444615.1 Tagaea sp. CACIAM 22H2
CTTTGCGGGCGACGAAGCGGGTGCGAACGCGCTGCTGGCCGAAATCATCGCCGAAAATGCGCAGGGGCACTGGCCTTCGGAGGCGGAGCTGGCGGCGCCGGATCGGGCGCCGCGACGATAGCGGCCCTGCCACGCCAATCAGCTAGACCCCGCCCGCCGGATCCCGCATGATGTTTGCGGGAGATCTGAAGTGACCTATGACATCGCTGCCCTCGACTTGCCGCTGCGCGACGAGCAGCAAATGCTGCGCGACAGCGTGCAGCGCTTTCTGGCCGACAATGCGCAGCCCGGTTGGCGCGATCTGGTGGAATCGCTGGGGCTGGCCGGGGTCGCGGTCCCCGAACCGCACGGCGGTTTTGGCGGCGGCATGGTCGACATTGCGGTGGTCATGGCGGAGCTCGGACCGGCACTGGCGGGTGCCGACTGGCTGTCGCACAGCGCCGCCACGATGCTGCTCGCGCGCGCTGCGCCCGATCATGCGGGGCTGGCCGGTCTGGCGCAGGGCGACCGGCGCGCGGCGGTGATCTGCGCTGCCTCGAGTGCGACGATGCCGATCGTCGATGCGGACGGGGCAGTGCGCGGCACGGCGACGCTGGTCGCGGGTGGCGCCGAGGCCGATATGTTCGTGCTTGCCGATGACGATACAGTGCTTTTGATCGCCGCGGACCGCGACGAGGTCGAGCAGCGGCACCGCATCATGCACGACGGCAGCGTGACCGCCGACCTCAGCTTCACGGTGAAGGCAGGCGAAGGCAATCTGTTGGTGCGTGGCGGCGCCGCGCGAGCGATGGCCGAATGGGTCAATGACGTCATCTTGGCGGGCCGCTGCGCCGAGGCGGTGGGGCTGATGCAGCATATGATCGCCGCCAGCACGCTTTATCTGGGCCAGCGCCAGCAGTTCGGGCGCGCGATCGGCAGTTTCCAAG
>PVXE01000116.1 GCA_014444615.1 Tagaea sp. CACIAM 22H2
ACTGCACCGTCGCGGAATCGTGTTTCCCGTCACCATGATGACCGGCACGCGCTTCAGCACGGGGTGCGCGCGCATCATCTTCAAGAGCTCCAGCCCCGTGCCGTTGATCATATTCATGTCGGAGATGACGAGGTTGTAGGGCCGCTTGCCCAACTCCAGATACGCGGCCTTGCCGCTATCCGCCTCGTCGATGGTCTCGAACCCCATCTTGCGCAAATAAGACCGGATCAACGCGCGCATGCTCGCCTGATCGTCGACCACCAAAACCCGCAATGTCCGAGCCGGTACGCTCATTTCTCGACTCCCGTTTTGCCTGCCGCCGCTTCCAACAGCGCGGCCGCGATACGCGGCAGCGCCAACTGGCGCGCAGCCGCCCCCTCTTCCATCGCCGCGCGCGGCATCCCGTAGACGACCGAAGTCGCCTGGTCCTGCGCGATCGTAACGGCTCCCGCCGCTCGCATTTTCTTCAATCCGTTCACGCCGTCGCGGCCCATGCCGGTCAGCAGTGCCGCCGCGGCACGCGGCCCAAAAGCGGCTAGCGACGCGAACAGACGGTCGATCGACGGCAAATGGCCGCTTTCCTTTTCGCCGTCGATTACGCGGCAAACCGGCCTGCCGCCCGCGCCCCTCGCGACCTCGAAACACTTTTCGCCGCGCCCGACATAGACATGGCCGGGCTGGATGGGCATGCCATCCTCCGCCTCGACGACCGTCAACGGCAATTGCCCGTTGAGACGCACCGCGAAGCGCGACGTATAGGCGCCGGGCAAATGCTGGACGATCGCGATCCCCGGCGCGTCGGGCGGAATCGCGGAAAGCAACTCGCCCAAGGCTTCGACACCGCCGGTCGAAGCGCCCAGCCCGATCACGTCGAGCCCCGCGTAACGCGACGGGTCCGCCGCGTCGGCGGCGGCGGCGCGCACGGGCTTGGGTGCTGGCGGCAGGCCGCGCACGCGCGACTTCGCGGCCGCGGCGACCTTGTCGCAAATCTCGCGCTTCAGCGGCTCGATCGCTTCGGTCAAACGCTGCGTCGGCTTCGCGACGTAGTCGAAAGCGCCCAGTTCGAGCGCGCGCAAGGTCGTGTCGGCCCCCTCGCGCGTCAGGGTCGAGATCATCACCACGGGCATCGGGCGCAGGCGCATGACCTTCTCGAGGAATTCGATGCCGTTCATGCGCGGCATTTCGACGTCGAGGGTCAGCACGTCGGGCGAAAGCGCCTTGATCTTGTCGCGCGCGATGATCGGATCGGGTGCCGTACCCACGACCGTCAAACGCGGATCGGCGGAGATGATTCCGGTCAGCAATTCGCGCACCAAGGCAGAATCGTCGATAATCAGAACGCGGGCGGGTTTGGTTTCAGATTCGGACATAGGCACTCGCGGTTTCGAGACGTTCCAAGGGCAGCGAACCGCGCACCGTTTCAGAATGGCCGAGGCAGAGAATTCCCCCCGGCGACAGAAGATCGACGAGCCGCCGGACCACTTTTGCCTGATCGGCGCTCGAGAGATAAATCAGCATATTGCGGCAGAAGATCGCGTCGAACGGCCCCTTCATCGGCCATTCGTCGCCGATCAGATTGTGTCGTTTGAAGGTGACCAGTTTGCGCGGGCGTTCGTCCAGCGCGAAGCGTCTTTCGGCAGACGGCTTCAGGTATTCGCGCGCGAAACGCGGCAAGCGGCCGACATCCTCGGGCGGATAGACCGCCGCGGCGGCCGTTTCCAGCGCCGTATTGTCGACATCCGTTGCCAGCACGCGGGCGTCGACGTCGCGCCGTTGCCCCAACGCGCGCAGCAGCAGGATTGCCATCGAATAAGGCTCCTGCCCGCCGGCGCAGGCCGCCGACCACAGGCGGATGCGCTTGGCGCGCGCGTTCAAAAGCTGCTCGATATGCTTGTCGAGCAGCTTGAAATGATGAATCTCGCGGAAAAACCGCGAATGGTTGGTCGTCAGCGCGTTGACGACGACGTCCCATTCCGGATCCGTTTGATCGACGAGCCGCGCGCGATAGGCCGCGAACGAGCCAAGCCCCAATTCGCGCAAACGCGGCACCAGCCGGCGATAGATCAGCGCGCGCTTCGTCTCCGGCAATTGCACGCCCGTCCGCGCGCGCATCGCATCGGCGAAGAACGCGAGATCGGCGGGATCGGCCTGGGGCTCGGCGGCGAAGGCGGATGGCGCGCTCATGGCGGCGGCGCCTCGCTTTCGGCCGCGTATTCGCCATTCGGGAAGGTTTCTTCGACCAGGCGATCGACATCCGTCACGCCCAGGATACGATCAGCCGCGAACACCACGCCCGCCATGAAGGGCGTCGCATCGCCGCCTTCGATCGTCGGCATGGGGGCGCGATCGGCGTCACGCGCGGCGACGATATCGGTCACGCTATCGACCAGCAGGCCGACCGATCGGCCTTCGTTGCCGCGCACGATCACCACGACGTGACGGGCACCCGGATCGGTCGTCCCGCGCCCAAGCCGCGCCGCAACGTCGTAAATCGGCACGATCTCGCCCCGGATATTGACGATGCCGCGCACATAGGAAGGCGTATGCGGAACCTGCGTCGGCTCGGTCCAAGTGCGGAATTCGATCACGCGGTCGATCGGAATGAGGAACGTCGTGCCGCCGATCTCGAAACTGACGAACTGGCTTTCGTTCTCCGCGTTCGCGGCCGCGTTCTCGCCTTCCATGG
>PVXE01000117.1 GCA_014444615.1 Tagaea sp. CACIAM 22H2
GGCTCGCGCCGGGCGCCGTGACCTGGAGGCGTGCCGGGGCCGGCATCGCGCATGCCGAGCGGCCGCCGGACGATCTGCGCGCGACGGGTCACCGCCTGCACTGCTGCAATGCTGGGTGGCGGCGACGCCGGAAGGAGAGGACGCCGCGCCCGCTTTCACGCACTGGCCGGCGGCGGACGTGCCCGCGCGTGCTGTCGCCCGGCATCGACCTGCGGCTCATTGCCGGGCGCGGCTTCGACCGCGAACTCGACATGCCGCTGGACCCGCATGCGCGATCGCCGTGCTGCGTCTCGCCAACCGCATGCGCTTCGAGTTCCGCGCCGAATACGCCGAGCGTGCCGTCTATGTGATGAGCGGTCACGTGGAAATCGGCGGCGAGCGCGTCGCGCCGCATGCGTTTGCGTCGCTGGGCGACACCGGCCGCACGGTGTATGTCGACGCGCTGGAGCCGAGCGTACTCGCGCTGTTTGCGGGCGACCCCATCGGGGAGCGCACGCTGTGGTGGAACTTCGTCGCGCGCGATGCGGCCCGCATCGACGCGGCGAAAGCGCGCTGGGCGGCGGGCGGGTTCCCGCCCGTGCTGGGCGACGACGAGCGCATGCCCTTGCCCGCGGACTGAGCGCGGGAAGCGAAGTCGGACAAGGTTCAGGGGGCGAGCGGTGTCTTCGACGGCTGGCCCGGTTCCTCGCGCACCAGGCGCGGCACGAGATAACCCGGCAAGGACTCGCGCAACCCCCGCACGAGCAGGCGCGCGCGGCGGGTGGACACCAGGAAATGCGCCGCACCGTGCACGCGATCGAGCAGGTGCAGGTAGTAGGGGAGCACGCCGGCGTCGAAGAGCCGCGTGGACAGCGCCTGCAGGGCCGCGACGTCGTCGTTGACGCCCTTGAGCAGCACGGCCTGGTTCAACAGCGGCACGCCGGCCTCGCGCAGCGGACGCAGCGCCGCGATCACCACGTCGTCGATCTCCTGCGCGAACGCGCCCGGGAGAAGGACGTCGAACTCGAGTCCACGACCCGCTGCGCCGGCGTCACTGTCGACTGCGACCGCGACCAGCTCGTCCAGGTGCTGTTGAACCTAGTCGTCAACGCGCTGCAGGCGGCCCCGCGACAGGCAGGGCGCGGCGGCCACGTGCAGCTGTCCACCGCCGTCGACGGTGCCGAGTTCAGGATCGACGTCGACGACGATGGACCAGGGATCCCGGCGGCGCGGCGCGAGGAAATCCTCGAGCCCTTCGTCAGCGATCGCGCCGGTGGCATCGGGCTCGGGCTTTCCATCGTGCGCGAGATCGTCGCCCTGCATCGCGGCCGCCTCGCGATCGCGGACAGTCCGCTCGGCGGCGCGCGCTTTACAATCTGGCTGCCGCGCGAGCGCGCCGCCGCCCACCGGAAGCAGAACCCATGAGCGCCCGTTACAACGTGCTGGTCGTCGACGACGAACCGAAGATGCAGCGCATCCTCGAAATCATGCTGCGCGACATGCGGCTCGACGTGGCGCGTGCGGACAACGGCCGCGCCGCACTCGACGTCGTCGCCCGCGAGGCGGTGGACCTGATCATCACCGACATGCGCATGCCGGTGATGGACGGCATCGAACTCGTGAAAGCCCTGCACGAGGCCGGGCAGACGATCCCCGTCATCGTCATCACCGCGCACGGCACGGTGGAGAGCGCGGTCACCGCGATGAAGCACGGCGCGATCGACTACATCATGCGCCCTTTCGAGGTCGAGACCGTCGAACTCGCCGTCAAGCGCGCGCTCTCGCTCGGTCGCGTGACGCGCGAGAACCGCTACCTGCGCGAGGCGCTCGCCGAGGACTGGCACGATTTCATCGGCCGCAGCGCGCCGATGCGCGAACTGTATTCGCTGATCGCGCAGGTCGGCCCGGCCGACGTCAGCGTACTCATCGCCGGCGAGACCGGCACCGGCAAGGAACTCGTGGCGCGCGCCATCCACAAGGCTTCGGGACGCGCCGGGCTGTTCGTGCCGCTGAACTGTGCCGGCATCCCGGAGACGCTGCTCGAGAGCGAGCTGTTCGGCCACGTCCGCGGGGCGTTCACCGGCGCGCAGGCCGAGCGGATCGGCAAGTTCGAGATGTCGGACGGCGGCACCCTCTTCCTCGACGAAATCACCGAGATGCCGATCGAACTGCAGACCCGCCTGCTGCGCGTGCTGCAGGAACGGAGCATAGAGCGCATCGGCAGCAACCGGTCGATCGCGCTGGACCTGCGCGTGATCGCGGCGACCAACCGCGACCCGAAACAGGCCGTGGCCGAGCGCGCGCTGCGCGAGGACGTCTACTACCGGCTGAACGGTTTCCGCATCGACGTCCCCGCGCTGCGCGAACGCGGTGAGGACATCGTGCTGCTGGCCGAACACTTCCTCGGCGTGCACGCTCGCAAGCTCGGCCGGCCGGCCCCGTCCTGAACGACGCCGCCCCGTGCGCTGCTGTTGCGGCACCCCTGGCCGCACGTGCGCGAACTGGAGACTGATGGACGCGCGGCGCTGCTGGCGCCGAACATCACGGTGGACGCCGTGCTCAGGCGTGAACTCGGCGTGCTCCCGGCAGCGCCGCCGGCGGACAGTGCGGTCGACGGCGACGATCTGCGCCTGCAGCCGCAGGTCGACGCGCTGGAACAGCGGCTCATCCTCCGCGCGCTTCAGCTCGCCGAAGGCAACAAGGC
>PVXE01000118.1 GCA_014444615.1 Tagaea sp. CACIAM 22H2
ATGATGGCGCGAGTTACGCGCCTCGGCAGATGACTCGTAGTTCAGAAGACCGTTCGTCGAAGCCCTCGCCCGAAGATAGGCCCGAAACGCGCCACAGGAAGAGCATCGTAAGCCTGACCGCGCTGCCCTCGATTAACCGCGCCCAAACCACGGATTTTATGGAAAGGACGAACTGGGCAGTTCTCCAACAGTGACGGTGTACCAAATACTCTGCCTTATGCAGATTGAACAATCTGTCCTAAACGCGCTGGACGACAATAGCTATAATAGTAGCCGTTTGATCGACTAGGTCTGCCCGGAGGCCTTGTATTTGAATTACTCGACGGCGAGGGATGCGGTGCATGCCGCGCGAATGCGAACGCAAAGACTGATCAGCGCAGTCGCGGCGGTAGCGATCCTGATCACTGGTCTTGCGGTGGCGTTCGCGACAATGCGTTGGATCGCCGAGGACATCGATGCCGATGCCTATGTTCGCCTGGATCGGCTTGCCGGTCGAATTCGAACGACGGTCGACGAGCGCTTCCGACTGCCGGTCTATGGTCTGCGCGGTCTCGCAGCGAGCTTCATAGCCCACGGAACACCGAATCGCGCGCAATTCGCCGCGTTTATCGCCGCGCGCAATTTGCCGGTCGAATTTCCGGGCGTGCGCGGCTTCGGTTATGCCGAACGTGTGGCACGAGATCGCGTCGCGGATTTCGTCGAGCGGGTCCGCCGCGACGGCGCACCGGATTTTTCGATCCGCAGTGAGGGCGACGCGACGGATCTTTACGTAATCCGCTATATCGCGCCTCCGGAGGGCAACGACACCGCTCTGGGTTACGACATCGGCGCGGAACGCATCCAGCGCACGGCGATCGACGCGGCGATCGAAACGGCTGGCCCAGCGCTGAGCGAGGCAATCCAACTCGTGCAGGATTCAAGCGGAAGACCTGGATATCTGCTGGTCCTGCCTCTCTACAGTACAGGCCGCGCGCCGGAGGGAACCGCCGCGCGCCGGGCGGCGGCGACCGGCGTGATTTACGTCCCCATGGTGGTTGAAGAACTGGTGCATGACGTGGCTGCCGTTGCCGACGGTCTTGTCGAGTTCGACCTCTTCGACGGCCTGCCTGACGGCCAAATCCAGCCTGTCTACAGCTACCGGGCGCGTGACTCGAGTGTCCCCGTATCCGGTTTGGCACCTGAGGACCGCGCGGCCTTTTTCCTGCCCATCGTTACTGCCGAGCGATTGCTCGTCGTTCGTGCATGGGCAGCGCCAGGGTGGGACGCAACGATCGACCGCACGACGCCGGTCGTCGCCTTCGCGGGCCTCGCTCTGCTGTCGCTCGCCCTATCGTTTGCCGTGTGGCTTCTGCTGACCAGTCGCGCGCGCGCGTTGACGCTCGCCAACGCGATGACGGAAGATCTCGACCGGTTGGCCAAAGTCGTGGAGCGCACGACGAATGGCGTCATCGTCGCGGATGAGCAACGGCGCATCGTATGGGTGAACGAGGGGTTCACGCGGCTTACCGGCTACACGCTTGCCGAGGCAATTGGACGCAGGCCGCGCGAGCTGGTCGGATTCGAAGGGACGTCGCAGGAAAGCGCCCAGGATATTCGGGCGGCGCTCGCCGAACGGCGTTCCTTTCGCGGCGAAATCCACAACCGGGCGAAAGACGGGCGGCAATACTGGGTCGATCTTGAAATCCGCCCCACGACCAACGTGTCGGGCGAGTTCAACGGCTTCATGGCGATCCAGTACGACATAACGGCGAGAAAAGAGGCGTATGATCGGCTGGCGGCCAGCGAAGCGGAGCTGCGCCGCGCGATGGCCGAGTTGGAGGATAGCCGCGCGCGGCTCGAAGGTCAGGCGACGGACTTGGCGGCGCTGGCAGAGCAGCTCGCGGGCGAACGGCAGAAATCGATCGAGGCGCACGAGCGTCTGCGTGAGGCGATCGAATCGCTCACCGACGCGTTTTGCTTATTCTCGCCCGAAGGCAAGATCATCACGTTCAATTCGAGGTATCCCGAACCATTTGGTGCTTGGGCCGCGCGCATCGTTCCGGGTCTCGGCTTCGAGGATGTTTTGCGTATCGGCGTCGAGGCCGGCCTTTATCCGGAATTGGCAGGGCGCGAAGATTCATATATTCGCGAACGCGCTGCGTCGTTTGGCGCTTCCGCCCTGCCGCATGAAGCGCACGCGCCAGACGGACGTTGGTACCGAATATCGCACATCCGTACCCCGAGCGGACATGGGATCACCTCCCGGGTCGATATAACCGATCTCAAACGCAAGGAGGCCGAACTCGCCGCGCTGAACGTCGAGTTGGAACGGCTTGCCACAATCGATCCATTGACCGGCGTCGCCAATCGCCGCTCCTTCCTTGCGCGCGCCGATGTCGAACTCGAACGCTCGAAACGCTATGCCGGCAGTTGCGCGCTCCTGGCGCTCGACATCGATCATTTTAAGCGCGTCAACGACACCTATGGTCATGCGGCCGGTGATGGCGTTTTGGTGGAGTTTGCACGGCGCGTTCAACGCTGCCTTCGCACGACCGACCTGCTCGGGCGGCTCGGCGGTGAGGAGTTCTCTATTCTCGCTCCTGGCATCGGCGTGAAGGAAGCGAGCATCCTTGCCGACCGTCTTCTGGCCGCTGTCCGCGACCATCCGATTTCCGTCGATAGCGAAAAA
>PVXE01000119.1 GCA_014444615.1 Tagaea sp. CACIAM 22H2
AACTTCCCGCCCTACTCGGTCGGCGAAGCCAAGCGCATGGGCAGCCCCGGCCGTCGCGAAATCGGCCACGGCAAGCTCGCCTGGCGCGCGATCCGTCCGCTGCTGCCCGCCAAGGACAAGTTCCCCTACACGATCCGCGTCGTGTCGGAAGTGACCGAGTCGAACGGTTCGTCGTCGATGGCGACGGTCTGCGGTTCGTCGCTGTCGCTGATGGACGCGGGCGTGCCGCTGCCGCGCCCCGTGGCCGGCATCGCGATGGGCCTGATCAAGGAAGATCGCGGCTTCGCCGTGCTGACCGACATCCTGGGCGACGAGGATCACCTCGGCGACATGGACTTCAAGGTCGCGGGCACGGAGAAGGGCGTGACGGCGCTTCAGATGGATCTCAAGATCACCTCGATCGACGAGAACATCATGAAGATTGCACTTGGCCAGGCCAAGGACGGCCGTCTGCACATCCTGGGCGAGATGGCCAAGGGCCTGACCGGGGCGCGCGAGAGCGTGTCGAACAACGCGCCGCGCATTACGACCTTCTCGGTTCCGAAGGAAAAGATCCGCGAAGTGATCGGCACCGGCGGCAAGGTGATCCGCGAGATCGTCGAAGTCACGGGCTGCAAGATCGACATCGAGGACGACGGCACGATCAAGGTCGCCTCGACGAGCGAGGAGAAGGCCAAGCAAGCGATCGACTGGATCAAGGGCATCGTCGCCGAGCCGGAGCTGGGTGCGATCTACACCGGCAAGGTCGTCAAGGTGATGGATTTCGGCGCCTTCGTGAACTTCATGGGTTCGAAGGACGGCCTGGTCCATATCTCCGAACTTGCCCCGCGCCGCGTCGAAAAGACGGGCGACGTGGTGAAGATGGGCGACACCGTGAAGGTGAAGCTGATCGGCTTCGACGATCGCGGCAAGGTCAAGCTGTCGATGCGCCGCGTCGATCAGGCGACCGGTGCCGACATCTCCGACCAGTTCGACAAGAAGAAGGACGCGCCGTCGGCCGAGTAACGCCAACGCGCGGATAGATCGGGCCCTCGCACGGAAATCCGCGCGGGGGCCTTTTCTTTTGGAGGAACCCCATGAAGCTCGATATTCCGCTGATCGTCGGCCATCGCGGCGCCAAGGCGTCGTCGCCGGAGAACACGCTGCCCGCCATCGAAGAAGCCTTTCGCCAGGGTGCGACTTGGGTCGAGTTCGACGCGAAGCTCACCAAGGACGGCGTGCCGATCCTGATGCACGACGAAACGCTCGACCGCTGCACGAACGGCAAGGGTAACGTCGCCGATCACACGCTCGCACAGATCCGCGACCTCGACGCGGGTGCGTGGTTCGGCCCCCAGTTCAAGGGCACGAAAGTGCCCACGCTGGAAGAAGCGATGGCGCTGATGGCGAAGCTCGGCATGGGCTTCAATATCGAGATCAAGCCCTGCCCGGCCCGCGAGGCGGAAACCGCGCGGATTTCCTGCGCGCTCGTCGACAAGCTTTGGCCGAAATCTTCGCCCGTCCCGATCGTGTCGAGCTTCAAGGCCAAATCGCTGGAAGCGGCGAAGGCGAGCCACGCGCACTTGCCGCGCGGGTATCTGGCCGAAGAACTGACCGGGGATTGGTTGGCGGCCGTGAAGGCGTTGGACTGCGCGACGATCCATCCCGGTTGGCGCAAGCTGACCCAAGCGCAAGTCCGCGCCGCGAAAGATGCGGGCTATCCGGTGCTGGTCTGGACGGTCAACGAAGCGCCCAAGGCCAAGGAACTTCTCGGCTGGGGCGTGGATGCGCTGATTACCGATGCGCCCGGCGCGATCGGTGCGGCGGTCAAATAAGGTCCTTCGCGAACCAGAGATGCGCATAGGGGTTGTCGTTGAACCGTTCGGTTTCGCGATAACCCGCCTTGCGATACAGCGCGTGCGCTTCTGTCAACGCCTTGTTCGTGTCGAGCACGACTTGGCGGTAGCCTTGGCGCCGCGCTTCGTCCTCCAGCGCCTTCAGTAACGCGCTGGCGATACCTTGGCCACGTGCCGACGGCGCCACCCACATGCGTTTGATTTCGGCGATACCGGGCGCGTGTTTCTTGACGGCGCCGCAAGCGACGACCGAATCGCCCCGGCGTGCGACGAAGAAATCGCCGGCGTCCTTCGGATTCGAATAGCCGGGCTGGCCCGGATCGAAGCCGCCGTCGAAACGTGCGGCAAGCTCGGCGAAATAGGCCGTGACGCAAGCGATGGCGACGGCCGAATCCGCCGGTTCCTTGGCGATCACAAGATCGCTCATGCGACTTTCGCCGGGGTTTCGACGACCGGCAGATAGACGGCGAATTCCGAGCCCTTGCCCTGTTCGCTGTCGATATCCAGCGTGCCCCGGTGCCGATTGACGATGTGCTTCACGATGGCGAGGCCCAAACCGGTGCCGCCCATGTCGCGCGAGCGGCCCGCATCGACGCGATAGAAACGTTCGGTCAGGCGCGGCAGATGTTCGCGCGCGATCCCTTCGCCGTCGTCGCGCACTTTGAACGCGAGATACGCCGAGTGGCGCGGCGCGAAGCCCGCGGGCAGCGTTTCGGCCCGCGCGACCGAAACGCGCACGCGCCCGCCCACACGGCCATATTTGATCGCGTTGTCGATCAGGTTCTGGAACACCTGGGCAAGCTGG
>PVXE01000120.1 GCA_014444615.1 Tagaea sp. CACIAM 22H2
CCCGATCGCGGCCGGATCGGGGGCATCGGCGCGGCCCGGCAAGCGGCCGGTCGCCAGCGCGGCGAGGAATTTTTCATGTACTGCCTGCGCCGCGTCCACTTAAAATTCCTCCCGTTCGGCCTCGCCCATTCTGGCGGCTGGTTACGCCCGCAACCATCGGACCCATGCGGCAGCGCGCTATAACGGGGCAGTCGCCTGTGCAAGCATCTCTTGCCTTGGCGCGCCGCCTCGCGCTACGCCTTGGCGCGATGACGATGCACGGCGGAACAGTCTTTTGGGCATGATGTCGCTGTGGATCGCCCAGGCGTCAGCGGCCGCCGAAGCGCCGGGCGCCAGTGGCGGCTGGCTGATCGATCCCGAACTCGTCGATCCCGCCTATAGCCAGACGATCGCGGGCGGCGAAATCCAGACTGCTTTCCCGCCGCCCCCGCCGCCACCCCCGCCGACCCCCGAATGGCTGAAATCGCTGTTCGACATGATCGGCAGCTTTTTCCAATGGAGCGCGCCCGCGGCCAAGCCGCTGCTGTGGGTCGGCGTCGCGCTGCTCGCGCTGTTCCTGCTCTATCATTTCGTCCCCGCCTTTGCGCGCTGGGTCGACAATCTGCCGTTCCGGCGCAAGGCGGGCGACGATGACACGGCGGACGACATCGGGCTTGCCGAAGCCGGCGCCGCGCGCGCGCTGCTGAGCGAAGCCGATGCGCTGGCCGCCGAGGGGCGCTTTGCCGAGGCGGTGCACCTGCTGCTCTATCGCAGCGTCGAGGATATCGACGGCCGTCGTCCGGGGCTGGTCAAACCCGCGATGACCTCGCGCGATCTTGCCGAGGCGCGCGACCTGCCGGGGGTCGCCCGCGATGCGTTCAGCCGCATTGCGCGCGCGGTCGAGATCAGCCTGTTCGGCGGACGGTCGATCGACGCGGATGCGTGGCAACAGTGCCGCAGTGCCTATGCCGAACTGACGGTGCCCAAAAATTGGGCGCGGGCATGAGCGGCGGGGCGGCGAGCGACGGCGGGTTCAACCCGCGGCTGATCGCGGGGGTCGTGGTGATCGGCGTGATCGCGTTCATCGCGCTGTGGGCGCTGATCGCGCTCGGCCCGCAGCTCAGCAGCGGTAACGACGGCGGCGGCCATGCGCTGTCGAAGGCGGCGCCGGGCTATGCCGGGATCGTCGACCTGCTCGAACGCAGCGATGCCGTGGTCGATCTGCGCCGCAGCGAAGAGGCGCCGCAATATGAGGATGAATGGCGTGAGCTGCTGGTGCTGACACCCTCCCACCAGACCAAGCCCGACGATCTGGCGCGGGTGATCAAGGGGAACCGCGGCGGGCCCGTGCTGATCGTGCTGCCGAAATGGCAGACGGGGCGGCATCCGGACAAGGCGGGCTGGTCGGGCCAAGGTTTTCCCAGCGCCCCATCGCCCAAATTGCTGCCGCCGACGATCGGCGCGATCGACAAGATCGTCAGCGAGCCGCACGCGCGCGGCGCCACCGCGACCGGCTTCGTCGGCGGGCGCAACGTCGCGCTGCCGCTCAGCGGACTGCGAGCGCAGGTCATGACCTCCGGCGACTTCGCGACGATGATCGGCTTTCCGCACGGCGGCGCGCTGCTCGCCAAGCGCACCCACGACGAAATCTACATCCTGTCCGACCCCGATTTCGTCAACAACCTGGCTTTTGCGAACCGCGATCGCGCCCGCGCCGCGGCGATGCTGATCGACGCGGTGGCGGAGGATGCCGACGCCGACGGGATCGCGTTCGACCTGACGCTGAACGGGTTCGGCAGCCAGCGCTCGCTGCTGCGCTTTGCGTTCGTGCCGCCATTTATCGGCATCACCCTGTGCCTGATCGCGGCGGGGCTGCTCGCGCTGTGGCAGGCGTGGATGCGGTTCGGCCCGGCGCTGAAACCGGCGCGCGCGATTGCGGTGTCGAAAGCGGCGCTGATCACCAACAGCGCTGATTTGATCAAGCAGGCACGGCGCGAGCTCGACGGCGCCGACGCCTATGTCCGCAGCCAGCGCAGCGCGATCGCGCGGCGGCTGCACGCGCCCGGCGGGCTCGATGACGCCGCAACCGACCGCTGGATCGACAAGCATCTGCGCGGCGGCGAAACATTTTCCGCGCTCGCCCGGCGACTGCCGCTCGCGCGCAACACTCATGAATTTCTGGCAGACGCGCAGGCGCTGCACGACATCAGGAAGGATCTACTGCGTGACAGCTAATCCCATCGAAAGCGTTCAGGCGCTCGGCGCCGCGATCCAAGGCGAAGTCGCCAAGGTCGTGTTCGGGCAGGGACCGCTGACCCGCATGGTCACCATCGCGCTGCTCGCGGGCGGGCATGTGCTGCTCGAAGGCCCGCCGGGGACCGCCAAGACGTTGCTCGCACAAGCCTTTGCGCGCGCCACCGGGCTCGATTTCGGGCGCATCCAGTTCACCCCCGACCTGATGCCCGGCGACATTTTAGGGTCGAACCTGTTCAACTTCCAGACGTCGAGCTTCACCCTCACCAAGGGGCCGATCTTTACCGAGCTGCTGCTCGCCGACGAAATCAACCGCACCCCTCCCAAGACGCAGGCCGCACTGCTCGAGGCGATGCAGGAGCGGCGGGTGACGATCAACGGCGAGCCGCATGCGATGAG
>PVXE01000121.1:0-1725 GCA_014444615.1 Tagaea sp. CACIAM 22H2
GCCCCAGCGCAAAGCCCATGTCGCTCGCCGTGGGCGGCTTGGTCAGCCGCGCGGCGTCCATCAGCGCCGCGAGCCCCGTGTTGCCGCGCCGCGCCATCACCTTCAGCCCCTGCGTCACCAGCGCACGGTTGAAGCCGGTGAGCCGCGCGACGTCGGCGACGGTGCCGAGCGCGACCAGGTCGAGCAGGTCGATCAGCGCCGGCTCGTCGCGCGTCGCGAAGAAGCCGCGCGCGCGCAGGGTGCGGAGCAGCGCCGCGCCGAGCAGGAAGGCGACCCCGACGGCGGCGAGATTGCCGTGGATCGCCGCGTCGGGCGCTTCGTCGAGCCGGTTGGGGTTCACCAGCGCCAGCGCCGCGGGCAGCGTCGTCGCGCACTGGTGATGGTCGACAACGATCACCTCGACCCCCGCCACATTGGCCTCGGCGATCGCGTCGAACGCCTGCGCGCCGCAATCGACGGTGACGACCAGCTTCGACCCCGCTTCGCCGATCTTGACCAGCGCCGCGCCCGAGGGGCCATAGCCCTCCATCAACCGGTCGGGGATATAAGCGCCCGCGGGCAGCCCGAGCCCGCGCAGCAAGCGCACGAGCAGCGCCGCCGAGGTCGCGCCGTCGACATCATAGTCGCCAAAGATCGTCACCGCCTCGCCGGCTTCGACCGCGTCGGCGAGCCGCGCGGCGGCGGCGTCCATGTCGCGGAACAGCGACGGGTCGGGCATGAAACCGCGCAAGGTCGGGCTGCGCTGGCGATCGAGATCGTCGCGCGCGACGCCGCGCGCCAGCAGCAGCTGGGTCACCAGATCGTCGGGGGCGAGATTTTCGGTTCCCATGTCGGCGCTGGCGCGCCGCCAACGCCACGGCTGGCCCATGATCGAACGCGTGATGCCGAGCGCCGTCTCGCTCATGCCCGCGCCCGCGCGGTCAGAATGCGGTCGCGCAGGTCGCACGCGGTCGCCAGTGGGATTGCCGGAATTTCGTGCGTCGCCAGCGCGCTGCCGCCGGGCACCCCGAACACCAAGGTCGCAAGGCCGAGCGGGCGCTGGATGAAGTCGGTCTTGAGATCGACGCTTTGCACGGACGCGTGCGGCAACAGGGTCAGCTTGGGTTTCCAGAAACCGCGGCGAATCGCCACCTGTTCGCCCATGTCGGTCCAGCGGTGAAAGCGCGCGCCAAACAGCGACACCGCGCCGATCAACACGCCGATGACCGGCCCGAACCAGCCGAGCGCTTGCCCGAACGATACCGCGACCAGCCCGCCGGTGGTCGCACCCAGCGCTCCGACCAGCCCACCGAGCGCGATGATGCGGTGGCTTTGCTGCCATGGTTGGTCGTCATCGGGGCGGACGATCGCGACTTCGCTCAGTACCGGGTCGATCGCGCCCAGCTGGGCGAACGGCACGACCTGATGATCACGCTCCTTCTCGCCGTCGCTCGCCAGGCTTTGCAGGCGCAGCTCGTGCCAACCAAAGCGCTGGCGAAACCAGCCGGTGACGAGAATCGCCGCCTGCACGCGCTTCACCGGCACCGCGACGTCGGTGCGCGTCGTCAGTCCGCGGGTGCGGCGCAGCGCGCGCGGTTCGCGGGTCAGGCGGAAATCCCAGTTCGCGAAAACCATCGTCGCGATGCCGCTCGCAAAGCCGATGAACAGCAGCGAGATGCCCGCGCCGACCCCCGCGATCCAGCGATGCGCGATCACCCACTGGTCGAGCCCATATTGCCCGGCAAG
>PVXE01000121.1:1947-2754 GCA_014444615.1 Tagaea sp. CACIAM 22H2
AAGTTGAACAGCCCCGCGACGAGCAGCTGGCGCGGCGTCATCGCGAAGAGCAGGCGGTCGTCGCTCGCCGGGGCGGCGTCGGGGGTATCCGCGGCCACGGGCGCCGCCACCTCGCCGCTGCGATGGGCGCGGATCGTCGTGCGCAGCGCCTGCGCGGCGTCGAGGCCGATCGCGTCGAGGCTCGCGTCATTCTCCTTGCCGCCCGCGCCGGTTTCGAACCCGACCCTTGCGATGCCCAGCGCGCGCGCCACCAGCCCCTGCTCGATGCTGACGTCCTGGATGCGGTCGAACGGGATGGTGCGATGCTGGCGCGCCAATACCCCGCTTTCGATCACGACCTCATCGTCGCCGACGCGAAAGCGGAAGCGCAGCCACTGGAACCATGCGGCGAGCAGCGAGATGAGCAGAAAGGCGAGGATCGCCGGGACGATATAGCCCCAATTGCCGGTAAAGCCGAGAGCGGCGACCGCGGGCAGGAACTGGAACGAGCGCGGCCCCAGCTTGACGATCGCCAGCGCCAGCGTCGCGGGGTGCAGTCGCTGCCAATCGGCTGCGTCGTCGGGAAGGGGAGCGGCCTGAACCGCGGCGGCGTCGGTCATGCGAAATCGGTCTGGATATGGCGGCGGATCGTCTCGCGCATCGCCGCGGCCAGATCGGCGGGCAGCCCGGGCAGCGTCACCGTGCTGTTGTGCGTCCCCGACGTGTGGACGATCAGGTGCGACAGCCCGAACCAGCGTTCGACGGGCCCCTGCCCGACGTCGATATGCTGGACGCGCACGAACGGCACGATCGTGTCGGTGCGGAACA
>PVXE01000122.1 GCA_014444615.1 Tagaea sp. CACIAM 22H2
ATCAAGGCGATTGGCATTCCCGTCGCCGGTCAGTGTGTCGCTTTGCGCCGAGCCGATAACGGTCTCGATGCCCGAGAGCACATCGCCCGCCGCGTCGCCGGTCGAAACCTGCGCCGTCGCCGTCGCCAGATTGACCTGAACCGCATCGGCGGAAGCGCTGTAGTCGGCCGTGTCGTTGCCGGCATTGCCGATGAGCGTATCCGCCCCCGCACCGCCGATCAGCGTATCGTTGCCCGACCCGCCATCCAGGCGATTGGCGCCCGCATCGCCGCGCAGCGTATCCGCGCCCGAACCGCCGATCACGGTTTCGAAGCCGCTGAAACTGTCGGTGCCGGTCGCCGAGCCGGTCGCGACGCCGGCGGCCAGATCCACGTTCACGCCGGCCGTGTCGGCGACGAAGCTCAGCGTATCGATACCGTCGCCGCCGATCAGTGTATCGTTGGACGCGCCGCCCGAAATCGTGTCGTTGCCCGCCCCGCCATCGAGGCGATTGGCGTTGGCGTCGCCGGTCAAAGTATCGGCATAGGCGGTACCGATCACATTCTCGATGCCGGACAGGCTATCCGTACCCGCCCCGCCGCTGGCGGCCCCGGTCGCGAGATTGACCGTGACAGCCGACGTCGTCGACGAATAATCCGCCGTGTCGATGCCCGCACCGCCAACCAGGGTATCGTTCCCCAATCCCCCCACGAGCGTGTCGTCGCCCGCCCCGCCTTCCAGGCGATTGGCGTTGGCATCGCCCGTCAGCGTATCGGCATAGGCGGACCCGGTCGCGTTCTCGAATCCCGAGATCGTGTCGCCTTCGGAATTGGCACCGGTCGCGAGATTGACGCTCACGCCCGTATCGGCGCGCGTATAGGACAGCGTGTCCGTGCCCGATCCGCCGATCAGCGTATCGGCACCCGCACCGCCTTCGATCGTGTCGTTGCCCGATCCGCCATCGATGCGGTTGGCGCCCGCATCGCCGTACAGCGCGTCGTTGCCCGACCCGCCGAGCAGGTTCTCAATGCTTTGCAGAACGTCGCCCGCGGCGTCGCCACCGGTCGTGCCGTTTTGCAGATCGACCGAGAGATTGGCGGTGCTGGCCGCGTAGCTCGCGGTGTCGCTGCCTTCGCCGCCGATCAGCGTATCGGCACCGGCCGCGCCGATCAGCGTATCGTCGCCAGCGCCGCCGGACAGAATGTTCGCGCCGGTCGTGCCGGTCAGCGAGTCCGCGAAGGCCGAGCCTTCGACATTCTCGATCCCCGACAGACGATCGCCCGACGCGTCGCCCGCCGACGTTTGCGCGTTGGTCGTGCCGAGATTGACGGTGACGCCCACCGCCGACCCGGCATAGCTGACCGTATCGGCGCCGGCACCGCCGACGATCGAGTCCGCACCTGCCCCGCCGATCAGCGTATCGTCGCCCGAACCGCCATCGAGCATATCGGCACCAGCACCGCCGCTCAGGATATTCGCATTGGCATCGCCGGTGAGCCGGTCGGCGAAGGACGAGCCTGTGACGTTCTCGAAATTCGCGACCGTATCGCCTTGCGCATGACCGCCCGACGCGGCACCCGTGCCGAGATTGACGGTCACGCCGGCGTCGGAATTTTCGTACGAAAGCGTATCGTTGCCGCCGCGCCCGTCGAAATTCTCCGCGCCCGACGCGCCGAGCATCGTGTCGTCGCCCTGCGTGCCCATACCCGGCGGCAAGGCCACATCCATCGCGCCTTCGGCCGCCGTTGTGATCGCGGACTGGCCGTCGGCGGCGGTTGCTGTCAACTCAAAATCGCCGGACCACGGCACCTCGACTATTTCGGTCGCGCGCACGCCGATGCTCACATCCAATTTACCGTCGGCGCCGATCTGGTCGGAGAGTTCGATATAGCCACCCGTGCCGTCGTCGCCGGGAATCCACAAACCGCCCGCCGCGTCGGTCACCTGCATGCCGTCGGGCACGCTCAACCGCGCTTCGTGCGATTCCGATCCGTCGATATCGGGATAGCTCGCCTGGACGCGGATGATGCCCGCTTCGTCGGGATAGAAGGTCGTATCGCTGCCGCTCGCCGATTGGATGACGACCGACAGATCGGTCGGCGCATCGGCGACCGCATCGATAACGATGGCGAGGGTTGCGGTGTTGCTGCTGATCGATCCGCCGTCGGAAGACGTGGCCGTGACGGTCAGATTGACCGTGCCCGCGTAATCGGCGGGCGGCGTGAAGGTCAGGCCCGGCAAATCGTCGGGCGTGAGCAACCAAGCGCCGTCGCCCAGATCGGTGCCCGCCGACAAATGCCCGCCCTCGGGCACGCCCGCGATGGTGACACCCAGCGATTCCGAAACGTCGGACAGCCCCGCCGCGATATCGAGCGGGATCGAATGATCTTCGGTGCCGCTCGCGTTCGCGGCATTCAACGACGGCGTATCGGCGACGCCTTCGACGTCGACGGTTAAATTCGAAGTCGTGCTGCTGGTTGATGTGCCGTCAGTCGATGTGGCCGTGACGGTCAGATTGATCGTGCCCGCGTAAT
>PVXE01000123.1:0-698 GCA_014444615.1 Tagaea sp. CACIAM 22H2
GTTGGGGCCTTCGGTGACCTTTTCCGCCGTCGAGCGCAGCGCGCCGACGTCGCTGCCCGCGGCGGGTTCGGTCAGGTTCATCGTCCCGTTCCATGCGCCCGACACCAGCTTCGGGAGCCATGTCTGGCGCTGCTCCTCGGTGCCATAGGCCATCAGCGCGTGGATCGCGCCCGGGGTCAGGATGTTGCAGAGGGTGAAGCCCATGTCGGCGCTGCCCAGCGCCTCGATCACCACCGTCGCGAGGGTGAAGGGCAGGCCCTGGCCGCCATAGTCGACGGGGCCGTCGATGCTGCCCCAGCCGGCATCGACGAACTGTTGGTACGCTTCCTTGAACCCCGGGGGCATGGTGACCTTGCCGTCCTGCCATTTGGGGTTGTTGACGTCGCCGACGCGGTTCAGCGGCGCGTACACCTCGGCCGCGAACTCGCCGATGCCGGTAACGATCGCCTCGACCATGTCGGGGGTCGCATCAGCGAAACGATCATGCTGCGCCATCGCGTCGATGCGCGCGATGTGATTGAGGACGAAAAGCTGTTCGGTGGTGGGCGGAGTATAGGTCATAGCGGGCACTTTGCTGGTGAATATCGTTGCGTGGGCGCTATAGCGCGGCATGGCCAAGGGTCAAAACAACAGCGGTGCGACCGAAACCTTCCCCTACGGCGCCGACGCGATCGCGCGCGCGGCGGCGCTGGTCGCGG
>PVXE01000123.1:1419-3214 GCA_014444615.1 Tagaea sp. CACIAM 22H2
TTACGGACTCGCCGCCGATGCGCGCAACGCGGCGGCGGTGGCGCGCATCTATGCGGCGAAGGGGCGACCCGATTTCAATCCGTTGATCGTCCATGTGCCCGATCTGGCGGCGGCGGAGCTTTTGGGGGTGTTCGGCGCGGCCGAACGGGCGCTGGCGACGCTTTTCTGGCCGGGGCCGCTGACGCTGGTCGTGCCGCGTACGGACGACTGCCCGGTGGCGAGCATCGCGACGGCGGGGCTGGCGACGATCGCGCTGAGGGTGCCCGGGCATCGCGCGATGCAGGCCTTGCTGGCGGCGAGCGGGGCGCCTTTGGCGGCGCCAAGTGCCAATGCGAGCGGCGGGGTCAGCCCGACGAGGGCAAGCCATGTGCTCGCGACGCTGGACGGGCGGATCGCGCTGGTGATCGACGACGGGCCGACGACGGCAGGGGTCGAATCGACGATCGCGCGCGTGAACGGCGGCGCGGTCGAGGTGCTGCGGCCGGGGCCGGTGACCGCGGCGATGCTAGGCGAAGCGAGCGGCTTGCCAGTGACAGGGGTCAAGGGAGCCGAGATTGTCGCGCCGGGGATGCTGGCGAGCCATTATGCGCCGGGCAAGCCGGTGCGGCTGGAGGCGACGGATTTTGCGGAGGACGAGTTCGGGATCGGATTCGGCGCGGTTCGGGGCGATTATGATTTGAGCGCGGTGGGCGATCTGACCGAAGCGGCCGCGCGGCTGTTCGATGCGCTGCACGCCGGGGCGGCGAGCGCGAAGACGCGGATTGCGGTTGCTGCGATTCCTGCCGACGGGTTGGGCGCGGCGATCAACGACCGGCTTTCGCGCGCGGCGGTGTGATGTTTGGTTCGCACAAAGACACAAGGCACGAAGATGTCGGGTCGCCGTTCTTCAGTCCGCTTATCGCCGCAGGCGATTTATACGAAAGGCGCTTCGCGCAATCGGCAAGCGAATGGGGGGCTATTGCCGACGGCTTCGTGTCTTTGTGTCTTCGTGCGAACTATTCTTCTCAAGCCGCCGCCGGTTCGACCGGGTCGAGCTGCGGCGTCTTCCTCGCCACGATCAGGCAGCCGACGACGATCAGCGCCGCGCCGGCGATCGTCGGCCAGGTCACCGCTTCGTCGAAGAACATCCAGCCGAACAGCATCGCCCACAGGAAGCCGGTATATTCGGTGGTCGCGAGGATCTGCGCCTCGGCGCGGGCGTAGGCCCAGCTGAGCAGCAAGAGCGAGGCGACCGCAAGAAAGGCGGCGCCGACGATCGGCAGCGTCTGGTCGCTGCCGGGGACGGCGAGGAACCATGGCGCGCCCGCCGCGAGAATCAGTGCGACGAAGCCGTTCTGGAAAAAGGCGATTTCCATCGGTTCGGCCATCTTCGCCTGCCGCCGCGCGAGGATGAGGTTATAGGCATAGAGCAGCGCCGAGCCGACCACCGCACCGACCGCCCACAAGGCTTCGGGCGCATAGTCGCCGCGGCCAAGCTTGCCCGCGACGATCACCAGCACCCCGCCGAGGCCGAGCAGCGAGGCGAGGATCGAGCGCGGGCCGATCTTTTCGCCGAGAAAGATCGCCGCCATGTAGAGCGTGACGAGCGGCGCGATGAAGGCGATCGCGATCGCCTCGGCCATCGGCAGCCGCGCGAGCGCCCAGAAAAAGCTGACCGCCATGCCCGCGACGAACAGCGAGCGCACCGCGTGGATGCGGAGTGTCGCGCGGTCGGGCATCGCGGGGCGCGAGGCGAAATAGAGCGCGCCGCTGAGGATTGTCCCCGCGCCGGTGCGCCACAGCACCGCGTTATAGG
>PVXE01000124.1 GCA_014444615.1 Tagaea sp. CACIAM 22H2
GTAAGCGTCGTCTCGGTCACACGGTTGACGCCTGAGGCGTCCCGCGCCAGGGCAGCAACTCGGCAATGCGATTGATGGGGTGGCCGCCTGCGAGGGCTTCGAGTGTAGCGGTGAGGTAGGCGAGCGGATTGAGGCCGTTGAGCTTCGCCGTTTCGATCAGCGAGGCGAGGCACGCCCAGTGTTGCGCACCGCCGTCGCTGCCGGCGAACAGGGCGTTCTTGCGGGTGAGCGCCTGGGGCCGGATCGCCCGCTCGACCGTGTTGTTGTCGAGCTCAATGCGGCCATCATCGACGAACCGGGTGAGTCCGGCCCAGTGCGAGAGCATGTATCGGATGGCTTCGGCGGTCGGGGATTTGCCCGACACGCGCTCAAGATTGGCGCGCAGCCAAGGCTCGAAGGCGTCCAGGATCGGCTTGCTGCGTTCTTTGCGGGCGGTGGCGCGCGTGTCGGGCAGGATCCCGCGGATCTCCGCTTCGACCTCGTAAAGGGCAGCGATCCGCCGAAGCGCCTCCTCGGCGATCGGTGCTGGGCCCGCCGCCGCGATCTCGTAAAAACGCCGTCGCGCATGCGCCCAGCACAGCGCCAGCGTTACTTCGCCAGCTTCGCCAAGCGCCTTGTAGCCAGCATAGGCATCGACCTGCAGGACGCCCCGGAACCCGGCCAGATGCTCGCGCGGACGGGCCTTGGATCGATCGGGCGCGTAGACATAGGCCACGGACGGCGGGGCGGCTCCACCCCACGGTCGATCGTCGCGGGCATAGGCCCAGAACTGCCCGGTCTTCGTGCGCCCGCGTCCCGGATCGAGGACGGGCGCCGTCGTCTCGTCGGCGAACAGCTTCGGCGAGGCCATCAGATCGGCACGTAATCGGTCGTAAACGGGGGCAAGGAGCCAAGCCGCTCGCCCGACCCAGTCGGCCAGCGTGGCACGGTCGAGATCTATGCCTTGGCGCGCGTAGATCCCCGCCTGGCGATAGAGCGGGCAGTGATCGGCGTACTTGCTCGTGATCACCTGGGCGACGAGCGCTTCCGTCGGCAGCCCGCCCTCGACCACGTGCCCGGGGGCCGGCGCCTGAACGACTGTTCCCTCGCAGGCCCGGCACGCGTACTTGGGGCGGCGGGTGACGATCACTCGGAACTGGGCAGGTACGATGTCCAGCCGCTCTGCTACGTCCTCGCCGATCCGGTGCAGCTCCCCCCGGCAGCATGGGCATGCCTTATCGTCGAGGTCGATGACGCGCTCGATGCGCGGCAGATGGGCAGGAAGATTACCGAGATTGCGACGCGCACCGACACGCGCGACAGGAACGGCTTTGCGCTCGACCGCCTCGGCCGACGCCGCCAGTTCCTGCTCGGCATCCTCGAGCCCCAGGTTCAACTGATCCGGATCGAGCTTCTCCGAGCGCGCGCCGAACTTGTTGCGATTGAGAGCGGCGATGAAGCCGCGAAGCCGCTCGATCTCGTCGTGCGCCGCGCGCAGCATTGCGCGTAAGGTCGCAGGATCATCGGGCAATGCGGCGGCATCGAGGGCCATGATTCCCATATGGAATCGCGGCCTCCGCGCACAAGACCCGGTGCGGGCTATTTATGCGCTCGCCGTTGGCGTCGCCGTGTCCTCGGCATGAACGCGCATCCAGTCGAGCCCCTCGATCAGGGCACCAAGCTGTGCCGGCGTCATGCGCATGGCGCCATCCTCAACCTTCGGCCAGCGGAACCGCCCGTCCTCCAGCGTCTTGGCGAACAGGCACAGCCCCGTGCCGTCCCAGTAGACCAGCTTCAGACGATCGGCGCGCTTCGCCCTAAACACGAACACGGTTCCCGAGAAGGGATCGGCCTTGATCGCTTCCTGCACCAGTGCTGCCAGCCCGTTCGCCCCCTTGCGGAAGTCCACGGGCTTCAGCGCGATCAGGACGCGGACCCCGCGCCCGGGCAAGATCACGAACGGCCCCGCAGCGCACGGATCGCGGCGGTTACCGTCAAAGCCGGCGCATCGCCCGGCAGTCGTACCCGCGCGCCCTTCATCTCGATCTCGATAAACGATGGGGGTGGTGACGGGGCCGGCGGCGTCTGGCTTTGCGAAGGTGGGCTTGTCAGTAGCACCGGTGCGAAGGGCATCTCCGTCGCAGATGCGACAGGGGCCAACCTGCGCTCTTTCCGCCACGTGTAGAGCAATCCCCGGCTGACGCCGTAGCGGCGCGCAATCTCCGCGCCCTTCGCACCAGGCTTCGTTAGTTCCGCCAGAATCTCAGTCTTCTCGTCCTCGCTCCAGCGCCGACGGCGCTCGGGGCCGTCCAGGATCTCGCCACGCGTCATCGACCTGTCCTTAAGAGCGCACTTAAGAGCGTCCCTTACGCCCCATGCCGCTCACTCGACAGTCGCCTACGTCAGTTCATCACCGATACAAGGGCCCAGCCACGACGCTTAC
>PVXE01000125.1 GCA_014444615.1 Tagaea sp. CACIAM 22H2
GGATGCTCGACGGCACGCCGACCGGCATCTGGCTGGAAGAACACGCCGTTCCCTATCTCGCCTTCACCAAAGCGGGCCACCAGGTGACGGTCGCCTCGATGGCCGGCGGCAAAGTGCCGGTCGATCCGAAAAGCGATCCCACGCCCGCGCAGATCGTCGAATGGCGCGATGCGATCGCGCAACTTGCCGATACGCCCGCCTTCGACACGCTCGACGCCGAGGCCTTCGACGTCGTCTACCTGCCCGGCGGTCACGGCACGGTGTTCGACATGCCCTATGACCGCAAGCTGCACGATCTGCTGTTCCGCTTCGATGCGACGAACCGCCTAATCGCGGCCGTGTGTCATGCGCCCGCCGTGTTCGCCGGGATGCGCCGCGCGGACGGCACGCCCTTCATCGCGGGCCGCCATGTCGCCGCCTTCACCGATGCCGAAGAACGTGCGGTCGGCGGTGCCGACAAGGTGCCGTTCCTGTTGGAGACGCGCCTCAAGGAACTCGGCGCCATCCACCACGCCGCCCCCCGATTGGACGCCGAACGTCTATCGCCACGGCCGCCTTATCACCGGCCAGAACCCGCAATCCTCGGCGCTCCGTCGCCGCGGAAGTTCTTTCCCTGATCTAAGAAAAGGAACCAACCCCATGATCACCCTTCTATGCCCTATGGCGCCCCGAACCCCTACAAGGGTTCAGATCGCGCTCAACGAACTCGGTCTCGAACACGAACGAAGATCGTGAAAACTCTGGGAAGGCGAGGGCCAGTCCCCCGAATTCCTGGCGCTCAACCCCAACGGCAAAGTGCCGGTGATCGTCGATCACGAATCGGGGCTGACGATCTCGGAATCCAACGCGATCCTGCTCTACCTCGCCGAGAAGACCGGCAAGCTGCTGCCGACCGACGCGAAGAAGCGTCAACGCGCGCTGGAATTGCTGTTCTTCCAGGCGTCGGGCGTGGGGCCGATGTACGGCCAGCGCGCTTGGTTCACGATCTTCGCGCCCGAGAAGCCGGCCTATGCGATCAAGCGCTATATGGCCGAGGCCGAGCGCCTGAACCGCGTGATCGAGACGATCCTGCCCGACGACAAGCCGTGGTTCCTGGGCGACGAATACTCGATCGTCGACATCGCCTTCATGGGCTGGGTGTGGACCGCCGTGCAGATGCACTTCCCGATCGACGCCTATCCGAAGCTGAAGGCGTGGTTCGACCGGATGCTGACGCGCGACGCCGTGCGCCAAGGTTTGGTCACGCCCAACAAGCTGCCCGATTTTCCCGCCCCCGCGATGGCCGCCTAAGCGCGGCCGCCCCCTCTCTCCCAAAAGGTTACGACAATGGCTCTCAAAGACATTCTTCCCGGCAAGCTCGGCTTCGGTACCGCACCGCTCGGCAATATGTTCCGCGCGATCCCCGAAGCGGAAGCGCGCGCGACCGTCGATGCCGCGTGGAACGACGGAACTCGCTACTTCGACAACGCGCCCTTCTATGGGGCGGGTCTCGCGGAAATCCGCATGGGCGAAGCGCTCGCCGGGCGCAAGCGCGACGATTACGTGATCAGCACAAAGGTCGGGCGCTTGATCCTCGACGAGATCGAGGACGTGAACGCCCGCGACCTGGGCGAGAAGGGCGACGTGTTCAAGCATGGCCGTCCGAACAAGATCGTCAACGACTACTCGGCCGACGCGACGTTGCGCTCGATCGAGGACAGCTTGAAGCGCCTGAAGACCGACCGGATCGAGATCGTCTGGGTCCACGATGTCTGCGCAGGATTTCTACGGCGACGAATGGCTCGACGTTTTCGAAACGGCGCGCAAGGGCGCCTTCAAGACGCTGGATCGGTTGCGCGACGAAGGCGTGATCAAGGCCTGGGGCTTGGGCGTCAACCGCGTCGAGCCGATCGAATTGCTGCTGGGCTTGGAGAAGAACCGTCCCGACGGATTCCTGCTCGCCGGGCGCTACACGCTGCTCGATCACGGCCGCGCCTTGCAGCGCGTGATGCCGCAGGTGGCTTCGCGCGGATTGGGAATCGTCGTCGGCGGGCCCTATAGCTCGGGTGCTTTGGTTGGTGGCCCCAATTTCGAATACGCGCCGATGACGCCGGAAATCTGCGCCAAAGTCGCGGCGATCAAGGCGCTCGCCGACCGCCATGGCGTGAGCATGAAGGCGGCGGGTTTGCAGTTCGCGCTGGCCCATAAGGCCGTCGCGGCGGTGATCCCGGGCGCAAGCCAGCCGGGGCGCATCGCCGAGGATCGCGCGGCACTCAACGAAAAAGTGCCGGCCGCGTTCTGGCAGGAGCTGCGCGCGTCGGGCGTGATCGACGTCGCCGCACCCCTGCCGGGCGGCGCTTAATTCAGCGCTTCTCGTTCAGCAT
>PVXE01000126.1:0-1183 GCA_014444615.1 Tagaea sp. CACIAM 22H2
CGGCGTCACCCGCGTCGGCACCCGCCGCACAGGCGCCGATCGCCACTGAGCAGGCGCCGGCCGACACCACGCCGACGGCAAGCCCGAGTCCAGCGCCCGCGACCCCAGTGGAAGCCCCTCCTGTCGCGACGCCCGAAACACCCCCACCCACGCCGCCGACGGCACCGGCCGCATCGCCGCCCGCCGCCCCCACATCCGCGCCAGCCGCGACACCCACGGCCGACGCCGCGGGCGAGGCGCCGGCCTACCAGGTGCAGTGCCCGGACGGCGCGACGGCTGCCGAGCAATGCCAGGTGGACAAGGAGACCTACATCGGCTGGCGAACCTTCGCCGGGCAGTGCCAGGTCTGCCACGGCGGCAGCGGCCTCGGCTCCACGTTCGCTCCCAACCTGCTCGATCGCTTCCACCAGCGCGTGGACTATCCGCGCTTCGTGGAGGTCGTCACGAACGGCTATACGGGGCAGGTGGGCGCGATGCCCGCCTGGAAGGGCAACCCGAACGTCGAGCCGCACATCGACCGCCTCTATCGCTATCTCAAAGCACGCGCCGACGGCGCGCTGCCGGCCGGCCGTCCAGCGCGCCTGCCGTGAGCCTCACTGCGCGCGCTCAGGACGCCGTCCTGCAGCGCGCGAACNCGGTCTCGAGCAACGGTGGCCCGGCGAGCTGTTCGAAGACATAGCGCACGCGCACGCAAGGGCGCGGCAGCTCGATGAGGTGGGCGAGCCCGGCCGGCTCGCGTCGACGATAACGTCCGGTGACCATGCTCGCGGCGGCGATCGTCGCGGCGAGATCGCCGAGTTGTGCAGTGGAATAGCCGAGCGCGGGCAGCACGTCACGCAGCGCAGGATACGCCTGCAAGGTCGTCGCGATGCTGCCGACGGCATGCGGTCGCGGATCGACCAGCGACGCCGCGCCGTGGGCGTGCGCCGCGAGCGCACCTGCCCCGTAATGCATGCCACCGTGCGTCAGCGTCGGCCCGTCCTCGACGACGAGTGTGCGCCGGCCACGGATGAGCGTGGCATCGTCCACCGTGATGCGCAGGTCCGATTCGACGATCGCGGCGCGTGGGTTCACGGACGCCACCCGTTCCCGCATGCGGTCGATGACGTCGCGGGCAACGCCTGCAGATTTGGCGATGACGACCACGTCCGCGCGCCGCAGGTTGGTTTCGCCGGGGTAGTAC
>PVXE01000126.1:1828-2976 GCA_014444615.1 Tagaea sp. CACIAM 22H2
ACGCCGGCGTGTACCGTCAGCCCCGCTTCGACGTAGGGCGCATATTCCTCGCGTTCCTCGATGGTGCACTGGGCCAGATCGAGATCCGAGAGCGTCGCGAAGCGCTGCGTGCGCTGGCGGGCGAGATCGCCGTAGGGCATCGGGTGGCGCAGGATGCCGACGCGGAGGCCGCGTGCGGACAGCCCGCGCGCGAGCCACTGCGACAGCGGGCTCTTGCCCGCACCGGTGCGCGACGCGACGACGGCCACCACCGGGCGAGCCGACACGAGTTCGGTCGCGCGCGGGCCGAGCAGCGCGAAGCTCGCGCCGGCGGCCTGCACGAGGCTTGCCTTGTGCATGACCTCTTCGTGAGGCAGGTCGCTGTAACTCAGGAACACCCAGTCGGTCGCGTGCCGCGCGATCAGTTCGCTCAGTTCGGACTCGGCGTGGATCGGAATGTCCGCGTCGTAATGCGGGCCGGCGAGTTCGCGCGGAAAGGCCCGCTGTTCGATGTAGGGAATCTGCGTGGCGGTGAACGCGCAGACGCGGAACTGGGGGCGCTCGCGGAAGAAGCATTGGAAGTCGTGAAAATCGCGCCCCGCGGCGCCCATGATGATGCAGCGGAACTGTTCCTTCATGCGTGTCCTCCGGAAATCGTGCCGGCCGCCTCGCGGACGAGGGTTCCGGCCTCGCCGACGAGCGCGGCGGCGAGGTTGTCGGGTGAGCAGATGATTGCGCGGCGGCCCGGACGTGCCGCGAAGGCGCAGGCGGCCTCCACCTTGGGCAGCATGCTCCCCGGCGCGAAATGCCCGTCGGCCGCCAGCGCCTGCAGTTGTGCGGGCGAGGCGTGACCGATGGCGCGTTGCCGCGAGGTGCCGAAGTCGACGAACGCCGCCGGGACGTCGGTCAGCATCACGAGCGTCGGCAGGTCGAGGGCGCTGGCGAGCAGTGCCGCCGTAGCGTCCTCGTCGACGACGGCCTCGACACCCGCCACCCGATCGCCCGCCTCAGTCACCGGCACGCCGCCTCCGCCAGCGGCGACGACGGCGACGCCGGCCTCGAGCAGCAGGCGGATGCCGGACAGTTCGAGCACGGCACGCGGCTGCGGCGAGCCGACTGCGCGACGCCAGCCGCGGCCGGCGTCCTGCATCACCGCCGCACCCGCCGCG
>PVXE01000127.1 GCA_014444615.1 Tagaea sp. CACIAM 22H2
ATCTCCTCGGTCGCGGCGCTGCGCGCCAATCCGTTCGACTGGGTGCATTACGGCGCCAGCAAGGGCGCCATCGACACGTTCACCGTCGGTCTGGCGCTGGAAGGCGTCGATCACGGTATCCGTTGCAATGCGGTGCGGCCCGGCCCGATCGATACCGACATGAACACGCCCGAGCATTTCGCCAAGATCGAGGCGACCGTGCCGATGAAGCGCGTCGGCCAGCCGTCGGAAGTGGCCGAAGCCGTATTGTTCCTGTTGTCCGACAAGGCGTCGTTCTGCACCGGCTCCGTGCTCAACGTTTCCGGCGGCCGATTCTGATGAACGTCGCGCCCGCAATCCCGGCCTTCGATCATGCGGCGCGCCTCGCCCGCACGAAGCTGCGGATGCGGGAAGCGGGCATCGATGTGCTGCTCGTGCCGTCGCCCGAGAATATGTTCTACCTAGCGGGCTGCGACGGCTGGTCGTTCTATCTGCATCAGATGTTGGTCGTTGCGCAGGATCGTGCAACGCCGATCTGGATCGGCCGGTCGGTCGATCGCGTGGCGGCATCGCGCTCGCCCGTTCTCGATGCAGCATCGATCCGCCCTTATGGCGACGATTGCATCCAGTCGCCGACGCGCCATCCCTACGATTTCGTCGCCGAGCAAATTCTGGCGGAGGGCTGGGGCAACGCGACGATCGCGATCGCGATGGACGGGTATTTCGTGTCGCCGCGCGGGGTCGATACGCTGCGCCGCCGCTTGCCGGAAGCGCGGATCGTCGACGACGGCGATATGGTCAACTGGCAGCGCCTCGTCAAGGAACCGGCCGAGATCGATTGCATGCGCAAAGCCGGCACCATCGCCACGGCGGCGTTGACGCGCGCCGTGCCCACGGTGCGCGCGGGACGACGCGCCTGCGACACCGCCGCCGAAATCCTTCAAGCGCAGACCGCGCCGTCGACGGGCGTATCGGGCGACTACACGGCGATTGCGCCGCTGATCATCGACGGCAACGGTCCGGCGATGCCGCACACGACCTGGTCGGATGCGGCGTATCGGCCGGGCCAGCTTGTCGTGCTCGAGTTCGCCGGCGCCTATCGTCATTACCATTGCCCGATCGCGCGCACCGTTTCGATCGGCAAGCCCGACGCGCTGCACCAAGAAGCCGCTGCGGCGATCGCCGCCGGCATGAAGGCGGCGATGCGCGCCTGCGTGCCCGGTGCTGTCGCCCAGGACGTGGCCGCCGAATGCATCGCCGCGATCCAGGCGGCGGGTTTCAAGCGCGCGGGCCGTGTGGGTTACTCGACCGGCATCGGCTTTCCGCCCGATTGGGGCGAACACACGATCAGCTTGCGTTCCGGCGACATGACCAAGCTTCAACCCGGCATGACGCTGTTTTTGATCCCGGCCCTCTGGGGCGATTCCTGGAGCATGGGCCTCGGCGAAACGCTGCTTATCGATGAAAGCGGTGCCAAACCACTCACCGATCTCGATTTCGAATTGATCGTCAATGACTGACCCAAACAGGAGGCATATCCATGAAGACATTCGGAACCCTCGCATCGGCCGCAGCACTTTCGCTGGGCCTGTGCGGTATGGCAGCGGCGCAAGCACCCGCGCCCGTGCAGATCAAGCCGAGCCCGACGGTCGAGGCGATAAAGGCGCGCGGCGTGATGGCGTGCGCGGGTCATAACGGCTCCAATCTCGGCTTCACCGAAGTCGACGACAAGGGCAACTGGAAGGGCCTGGATGTCGACCTTTGCAAGGCGATCGCCACGGCGATCCTCGGTTCGCCCGACAAGACCAAGTTCGCCGCGATCAGCTTCGCGCAGCGTTGGCCCGCGTTGAACTCGGGTGAGATCGATATCCTGGTCAAGACGACCGACGCGACGATGAGCCGCGACACCGAGCTCGGCTACGTCTTCAGCATTCCGTATCTCTTCGGCGCGTTCCAGTTCCTGGCGCATACCGGCCCGAAGACGGCGGCCGATCTCAACGGCGGCACGATCTGCACTTCGGGCGGTTCGAAC
Organism: Tagaea sp. CACIAM 22H2; assembly: GCA_014444615.1. GTDB lineage: Bacteria > Pseudomonadota > Alphaproteobacteria > CACIAM-22H2 > CACIAM-22H2 > Tagaea. The sequence continues at coordinate 2,012 of PVXE01000127.1, forward strand.
AACATCCGCTATCTGTCGGACTTCCTGAAGGTCAAGAACATCAAGGCCGAAGTCCTGACCTTCGACAAGCGCGAGGAGGAACGCGCCGCCTACGCCGCGAAGCGTTGCGACGCCAATATGATGTGGGGCCCGACGGCGTCGATCACGCGCGCGACCAGTCGAACCGAACGACCATCAGGTCCTGCCCGACGTGATCGCGTGGCGCCGCAGGTCGTCATCATGCGCGAAGCGACGAGCGTCTGGTGAAGGTCGTCAACTGGGTGCTGTTCGCGCTGATGATCGCGGAAGAGCAGGGGATCACGAAGGCCAA
>PVXE01000128.1:0-792 GCA_014444615.1 Tagaea sp. CACIAM 22H2
GAGGCGATCATGCTGCCCAAGGCCGAAGGCGCGCCGAGCATCGCGCAGCTCGACACGATACTGCGCAGCGAATCGGCGCCCGACGCCTCGCTGCCGCCGATCCTGCCGATCGCCACCGAAACCGCTGCGGCGATCTTCACCCTCGGCAGCTACCGCGAGGCGAAGGACCGCCTGCTCGGGCTGACCTGGGGCGCCGAAGACCTGCCCGCCGCTATTGGCGCTACCACCAGCCGCGAGGCCGATGGCGGCTACACCGCGCCCTATGACGTCGCCCGCGCACTGACTCTGTTCGCCGCGCACGCCGCGGGGGCCGCTGCGATCGATACGGTGTTTCCGGCGATCAAGGATGAGGCGGGGCTTGCCGCCTACGCCGCCCGCGCGCGCCGCGACGGCTTTACCGGGATGATGGCGATCCATCCGTCACAGGTCGCCGGGATCAACGCCGCCTTCACCCCGAGCGCCGACGAGGTTGCCCGCGCGCAGGCGATCGTCGACGCCTTTGCGGCGCAGCCGGGCGTCGGTGTACTCCAGGTCGACGGAAAGATGGTCGATGCCCCGCACCTCAAACAGGCGAAGCATATTTTGTCACTGGCGGATTGACCCCCACCCCATTTCCGTTCGTGTCGAGCGAAGTCGAGACACGTTGAGTAGGTGGATGCCTTCACGTGTCTCGACTTCGCTCGACACAAACGGAATTCAGGTCGACTTACGCCCAAACGGCCGATGCCGCTTCATCCAGCTGCGTCCGCGGTGCCAGCTCTTTTTCAGCCCGCGCTCGGCGATGCTTTCGAA
>PVXE01000128.1:948-2433 GCA_014444615.1 Tagaea sp. CACIAM 22H2
GGCGGAACCAGGTCCAGAAGCTCAAGCGACCGCCCCTCCCCGCGCAACGCCTCGATGGTCTCGATCAACGATCCGCTGCGCTCGAACGTCGCCGCCACATCCTTCTCTGCCACCCCCAGATGCTCGGCCATCAGCGACTCGCGCAGCCTTGCAATCACCGGTTCGACGTCCTTGTTCGCGGCCAATGCCGCATCGATCGTGACGTCGCACTCGCTGTCGAGCCCCATCGACCGATTGTTGAGGTTCGACGATCCGATCCTCAGCAGGCGGTCGTCGACGATCGCGGTCTTGGCGTGGACGTAGATCGGCTCGCCGCCCTTGGTGTGCGGGACATAGACCTTCAGCCGGTCGCCGTGGCGCGACCTGGCGATCGAGCGGACCAGTTGCACGCGCGCCGCATCCATCGCTATCTGCTCCAGCCACCCGTCGGCGGTCTTCGGCATCACCATCACAAATTCGGGCGGATCGTCCTCGTCGAGCCGCGCCGCAATCGCCGCGGCAATCGCGCCGCTGGTGAAATATTGATTCTCGAAATAGACGAAGCGCCGCGCCGCGGCGATCATGTCGAGATAGAGCTGCTCATTCTCGCGCACCTCGGCGCGACCATCATATTTGGCGCTGGTGCGCGAGATCGCGACATCGACGTCCGTGAAATCAGGTTCAAGATCGTCAGGCCAATTCTCGCCAGTGCCGCTCAGGTCGCGCAGCGGCTTCTTCGTCGCGCGCTGCCAACGCTCGTTGCCGAGATCGGCGAGCGCCTCGCCGATCGGTCCCGACAGGATCATCGTCGAATCGTGCCACGGCATATAGGGTTTGCCGTTGGGGCCGGTGCGCCGCGGGTCGTCGTCGACATGATCGCGCGTGTCCCAGCGCGCCGAGCTGACGTCGATGCCGCCGCACACCGCCAGATGATCGTCGAACACCGCCACTTTCTGGTGGTGGCTGCACCCCACGGGATGCGCGCTGTCGAGCCGGAAGCTGATCGACCGGGTCATTTTCCAGCGCAGCACCATCGCGACGATCGACGGCACGAACAGATGCTTCAGCCCGCCGAAGTTCCAGCGCAAAATGTCGATGTCTCGCTTCGGTTGATCCTTGGCGAGGCGGAGGAGATAGTGGCCGAGCGATTCGCCTTTGCCCCGCTCATCCGGGATGAGCGGAATACGCGGATCGAAATCCCACCCGATCAGCAGGATGCGCTCTTTCGCGCCCGCCATCAACCGTTCGAGCAGCGCATAATAGTCGGCTGCATCGACAATCATCCGCGCCTTGTTCGCCCGTTCGATACGCCAGCAGTTCCGTCCCGGTGGCGACGATCGGAGCCAAAGTGCGCGGGCGTTCGGTATCGCTCATCGCCGACGCCACGCATGGCGTCGGCGATCGTTCCATGGGGCGCGATCAGGCGGCGTAAAATTGTTCCGGGGTCAGTGCCATCATCGCGTCGCTGCCCGCCTCGATCTTGCGGCGCAGCGATCCCGCATCGGG
>PVXE01000129.1 GCA_014444615.1 Tagaea sp. CACIAM 22H2
GGCGTTGCGACCGAGATCGTCGCGGTTTCCGTCGGCCCGGCGAAGGCGCAGGAAACGCTGCGCACCGCGCTCGCGATGGGCGCCGACCGCGCGATCCTGGTGCAGACCGACGACGACGTCGAGCCGCTGGCGCTCGCCAAGATCTTCAAGGCGATTGCCGACGCCGAAGCGCCGGGTCTCGTGATCCTCGGCAAGCAGGCGATCGACGGCGACAACAACCAGACCGGCCAGATGCTCGCCGCGCTGACCGGCTGGGCGCAGGGCACCTTCGCCAGCGCCGTGAACGTCGAGGGCGATCATGTGTCGGTGACGCGCGAAGTCGACGGCGGCCTCGAGACGGTGAAGCTGAAGCTCCCCGCGATCGTGACGACTGACCTGCGCCTGAACGAGCCGCGCTACGCATCGCTGCCGAACATCATGAAGGCGAAGTCGAAGCCGCTCGATACCAAGACCCCCGCCAATTACGGCGTGGACACGGCGCCGCGCGTCAAGACGGTCAAGGTATCGGAGCCGCCCGTCCGCTCGGCGGGTGTCAAGGTCGCCGATGTCGATGAACTGGTTGCCAAGCTCAAGGCGATGGGAGTGCACTCATGAAAACTCTGGTTTGGGTCGAACATGACGGCAGCGCCGTCAAGGACGCCACGCTCGCGGTGGTCACCGCCGCCTCGAAGCTCGGCGAGGTTCATCTGCTCGTCGCCGGTTCGGGCGTCGATGCGGTCGCCAAGGAAGCCGCGCAGATCGCGGGCGTCGGCAAGGTGCATGTCGCCGATAACGCCGCATTCGGTCATAATCTGCCCGAAAATGTCGCGCCGCTGATCGCCGAGTTGATGGCCTCGCACGATGCGTTCCTCGCGCCCGCGACGACGACCGGCAAGAATATTGCGCCGCGCGTCGCCGCGCTGCTCGACGTGATGCAGATTTCGGAAATCCTGTCGGTCGAGGGTCCCAAGACCTTCACCCGTCCGATCTACGCCGGCAACGCGATTGCGACTGTCGAATCGTCGGATGCGAAGCTGGTCCTGACTGTGCGCGGCACCGCGTTCGACAAGGCCGCGACCTCTGGCGGTTCGGGTACGGTCGAAGCCGTGGGTGCGGGCAGCGATGCCGGTATCTCGAGCTTCGTCGGCGCCGAAATCGCCAAGCAGGACCGCCCTGAACTCACCTCGGCAAAGATCATCGTGTCGGGTGGCCGTGCGCTCGGTTCGAGCGAGAAGTACGAAGAAGTCATCGTGCCGCTCGCCGACAAGCTCGGCGCCGCGCTCGGCGCGTCGCGCGCCGCGGTCGACGCGGGCTACGTCCCCAACGACTATCAGGTCGGCCAGACCGGCAAGATCGTCGCGCCGCAGGTCTATTTCGCGATCGGCATCTCGGGCGCGATCCAGCATCTTGCCGGTATGAAGGATTCGAAGACGATCGTCGCGATCAACAAGGACGAAGACGCCCCGATCTTCCAGGTCGCCGACTTCGGCCTCGTCGCCGATCTGTTCAGCGCCGTCCCCGAACTGACCGGCAAGATCTAAAACGGCCCTGCCGATGGCCGGCGACCATCCCGGAGTGCCTGGACTCGGCGACGCCCCGTTCAATGCGGGGGTCGCCGGTCCACGCGCGCCGCGCCGGGCGGTTTCGACGACGAAGATCCGTCCGCCGAGGACGAAACCCACGGTCGCTCGCTGACGCTGGCCAGCGTCGCGCGCGACGCGCGGCTCGACAAGAAATTCCTCCTGCTCATTACGCTATCGTCGGCGATCGCCACGCTGGGCCTGCTGCAAAGCTCGGCGGCGGTGGTGATCGGGGCGATGCTCGTATCGCCGCTGCTCGGCCCGATCATGGGGGTCGGCTTCGGGCTGGCGACGCTCGAAACCAATCTGATCAAACGGTCGCTGGTGACGATGGCCGCGGGCATGGCGGTCGCGATCATCGTCGCGATGCTGATCATCTGGATGTCGCCGATCCAGGACGTCACGTCCGAGCTGCGCGCGCGGACGCAGCCAACCCTGCTCGACCTGGGCGTCGCGGTGGTCGGCGGCATCGCGGGCGTTTATGCGATCATGCGCAAGCTGTCGGGGGTGATGGTCGGGGTCGCGATCGCGACCGCGCTGGTGCCGCCACTGTCGACCGTCGGTTTCGGACTGGCCACCGGCCGCTTCGACTTTGCGCTGGGCGCGGCGCTGCTGTTCCTGACCAACACGCTGGCGATCGCCTTTGCCGCAACCGCGGTGGCGCGGCTCAACCGCTTCGGGCCGTCGCTGACCCCGCAGCACACCGCGATGCAGGTG
>PVXE01000130.1 GCA_014444615.1 Tagaea sp. CACIAM 22H2
GGACGCGGGCGAGAGCGGCGCGCCGATCCTGAAGCGGCTGCTGGAAAGCGCGAGCCTCGCCTTCATCGACGAGCGGGACATTGCGCTGGTGCTGGGGGCGACGTTTGCTGATCGCGGCGCGGCGTGCGCGGCAGCGTTCAAGGCGTTCCCGAAACTGCAGCGCATCGCGGCGACGACGCGGACGACGCATGCCGTGGATGCGTTCTCGCTGGGCGCAACGCTGCATCATCGCAATGGGGACCTCACGCAGGCCAGGCCGCTGGAGCTTGGCAATGTGGTGGACCGCATCGGCGGCGGCGACGCCTTCGCCGGCGGCCTGCTGCACGGGTTGATGAAGGGCTGGGCGGCGGACGACGCCCTCGCCTTCGCGCTGCACACGGCGGCGGCCAAGCATGGGCAAGTCGGTGACGCGAGCCACGCCAGCGAAGCGCAGATCCGCGCGCTGATGGGCGCGGGCGGGAAGGACGTGCGGCGGTAGGCGACTACTCTTCGTCAGCGGCGGCCGCGCCGTATCGCCTTAAATCGCTGAAGGGCATGTAGCGGGGGATCAGACGCACGTCAGTGCTGTTGGCCTTTTCAAGATGACCGACCAGCAGGAGGCGATCAACAACGATTTTCCTGCCCGGGGGCCCTCCGACAATGTTGCGTGTGCAACTCCCGCTTTCTTCATCGACCGCTATCGCAGGCGTATGAAGATCGCCGACCAAAACCCGCTTGATATGAAAAATGCGGCTGCCATCGGTTTCATAGCGCTCGGGAGCAAGTAGCGCGTCCTTGATATCCACTTCAATGGCAACCTCGCCCTCACGAAGGTCGGGCAGTCTGGACCAAAACAGGTATTTTTCCGCGGATGGGCCGGGACACGACGCGGCGATCGGCGCTGCCAGCGCAATGCCAACGACGCAAGCAATGAACCGCAACTTCATCCCGGGAGAATAGCATTGTGCCCACGCCGATCTCAATATGTCCCCGGCTGGATGTAGGGCGCTCTCCCGAAGAAGCGGCGTTCCTCGCCGCGGGGGTCGGGCTCAACCCGCGTGTGCGTGTCGAACATCATCGTGTTGCGATTGGCGAGATCATAGTGCGGCCATGCGGGCAGCGCGCCGCCATTGGGATCGCCGGTGTGGGCGAAGCGGATGAGTGCGTCGCTCATCGCAGCGGACATAGCGCGGGCGGCAGCGTCATCGCCGGTGTCGGCGCTGGTTTCGTGCGTGTTTGCGAAGACCAGCGGGATGTCGAGCATGTGGTAGGCGCCGTACCGGCCGCCTGATCCACGCGAGGGATAGTCGAGCTGATAGACCCAGGTTGGCGCGCCTTGCCGGGCGCGGGCTTCGGCCTCGATCAGCTGGGCGCGCCAGGAGCGGCCGGCGCTGGTGGCGCGGAGGAAGACCTGCGCGGGCGAGAGTTCCGGATAGAGCCTCCGGTAGAGCGCAATGGCGGCGTGGACATCGACATCGCTGACCATGTCGCGCTCGAGGCGGGCGGGCAGCGTGTCCCATGTCAGGTCGAAGATCGTCGGATCGCCGCGCGCGATGAGGGAGCCGGTTTCCTCGCGCGTGTTGCCCATGACCATCGGAATGTTCGCCGAGAGCGCGGGCGCTTCCGGCCAGAAGGGATGCGTGGCGAGCGTCGCCTCGTCGAGGACGGGGCCCCAGTAGATGCGGGCGTTGCGATGGTGGGGTCGCGTGCGTTGAGCGCGGCGAGGAGTTTGTCGGCGGGAGCCGCGAGGAGCTGGTCGAGGCTGAGGTCGGCCTGCTCCATCGCGGCGCGAGCGCGGGCGGTGGCGGCGCGCGGGCCCTGCACCGTCACTTGCTGGCCGCTCATCGTCCAGACGCGGTGGAAGAGGCCCTTCGCGGATGGCATGGCCATCAGACAGGCGATCTTTGCGCCGCCGCCCGATTGCCCGAACAGCGTGACGTTGCCGGGATCGCCGCCGAATACCGCCGCGTTGTCGCGCACCCATTCGAGCGCGAGGACAAGATCGAGCAGGCCCGCATTGCCCGAGGCGGCGTAGTCCGCGCCCGCAATGCTTGCGAGGTGGAGATGGCCGAACAGGTTGAGTCGGTGGTTCAGGGTGATGACGACGACGTCGCCCCGCGCGGCGAGGCGCGCGCCATGCGTGAGCGGGCTGTCGCCCGCGCCGGAGGTGTAGCCGCCGCCATGAATGTAGACGAGCACGGGCCGCTTTGCGGCGGCGCGGTGCTCCGGCGCCCAGACGTTGAGGACAAGGCAGTCTTCCGACTGCCCGGCATCGCCTGCGCCCTGCGG
>PVXE01000131.1 GCA_014444615.1 Tagaea sp. CACIAM 22H2
CGATAGACCTGGCGAACAGCACGCGCGGGCGCCTGATCGGCCGCCGCCAACCAGGCATCGCGCGCGAGATCGATCAAGGCGGTCCAGTCCCGATAGGTGCGGTTTTGGGGATGCGGCTTGATCGACGGCTGTTGCCAGAACGAGCCGTCTTCGTTCTCATCGGCTTTGCCAAGTTCGTGCAGGAGTTCCAGCGTCTCGAGCAGTAACTCAGTCGCGTCATTCAAAAGGAGCGGCAATGCATTTTGCCATGCGTCCCCTTTGGCAATGTCCTTAAACAGTGAGTGAACGTGGTCTGCTTCCAGCACAAGTTCCCAGTCGATCTCGGGAATTCCCTCCGCGGTTTCGATATCATCGTCATCTTGGTAGTGAGGTGCCTTTCGCAACTTTATTCGAGGCGCAAGGAAGTCGCGCAGCTGGCGCCAACCGCGCGGAGATTGTTTCGCCGGTACGGCGTCGAGGCCAAAGGATTCCCGCCAACAGCCCCCCGATTTCCTTGCCGAGCATTGCCGCTTCGCCCGCCGCCGCAAAAATCGCCGCGATAGCTATTGCGCTGATCGTCAACAACTCGGGCGAACGCGCCAGCCACATTGTCAGCGGCGTCGCGAAGAACTTTACGAACAGGAAGACAGCGGCGGCGAGGCCCGTCCCCGCCGCCAAGATGGCGAACCAAGATCCCGGCTCCGCAACATCTTCGGCGTTGGCGCCGATCCCGATCGCTGACAACGCGACCATCGCCGCTACTACGCACAGATCCTGAACAATCAAGAAGCCCAGCGCGATTTGCCCGTGAAGGGAATCGATCTCGCGCTTGTCGGAGAGGAGTTTGACGACGATGATCGTTGACGAGAATGTCAGCGCGACCGCGACATACAAGCTCGTCACATGATCAAGGCCGAGGCCAAGACCGATGAGATAGCCGAAGAAAGACGTGAAAGCGACTTGGCCGAGCCCCGTGACGACGGCGACGTAACCTAAAGAGCGGATCAGCGCCACATCGAGCTTGATGCCCACCAAAAACAACAGGACGGCGATGCCAAGCTCGGACATCAACTCGATATAGCCCGTTGCGGCGACGATATTCAATGCCGACGGTCCGGCAAGCAGCCCGGCTGCGATGAATCCGACGATCAACGGCTGGCGCAAAATGCTGCCGGCCAAACCGACCACAGCCGCCACCGCCAGCAACAATGCAACTTCTGCGAAATTTATCATCCGTGAAAACCCGAGACATACCCATATCTCGGATGGTGTTTGCGTAGTTGCGCCGCAAACGCCGTCCCGAGGTTTAGTTGGCGAAAATGCCCTGTTTTCTGGCTGCAAGGGCTTTCGATACGGATGTCAAATGACCGATTTGAGCTTGTCATATCGATATTTTTCTACATCACGAAGACGGGAAACTCTTTAACCGCCACCTCACTGCGAATTGGCGTTGACCGTCAACGTAGACGAACAAGCGTCGCATTCATTGACCTGCATCAAGTACGGCACTTGTAACTTGTGATCGAATACGCACTTCACTGAAGCGGGTGATCAACGCATGAAGCGACTGGCACTAGCGACGGATTTCTCGGAACGCTCCGATCGAGCGTTGCGGCGCGCCGTACTTCTCTCGCGGCGTAGCGGCGCCGTGATCGATCTAGTCCACGTGATCGACGACGATCGTCCCCGCCGCATTGTCGAGCAAGAGAAGCACGAGGCGTGGCTGCTGCTGACGGAACTCGCCGGGTCGTTGAAAAGCGTCGATGGCGTCGCCTCGACGATTCGCATCGAACTCGCCGATCCGTTCGCGGGGATTTTGAAGTCGGTGGACGATCCGGCCCCCGACATGCTCGTCATCGGTCCGCATCGGCGTCAAATTCTACGCGATGCGTTTCACCGGCACGACGGCCGAACGCACGATACGCGCGGCCACGTGCCCGGTCCTGATGGCGAACGGCCCGCCCTTCGGGGATTACGGCCATGTCATGCTGACGACCGATCTCTCCGAGGGCTCGCGCAAAGCACTCAAACGGCTCGTCCGGCTGGATTACTCATTTCAGTGGCCGGCGATCCATACTGAACGTGTTCGATGCACCGGCCTTGCGGCTGGCGATGTCGTCGTTCGTCGCGGAACGCGACCGCGAAGACTATCTTGATGGGTCTGCGCGCCGACGCACGGCGCGATCTGTTGTTTTTCGCGACTTGAGACGGCGCCGCCAGCGCCGAGTGCCTCGTCCGCCACGAAGCGGCGGCGCCCGCCGTGGAAATTCTAGAGGAAGCCGTCGCGCACAC
>PVXE01000132.1 GCA_014444615.1 Tagaea sp. CACIAM 22H2
CGCTATCGAGAAAGGCGGTATGGGCGCGATCGCGTCCGGCACGATCGAGCGCTGGTTCGGTGCGGCGTTCCGCGCCGCCCATCCCGAAACGGTCACGCGTTTCGACGAAACGATCCGCACGACGCCGGTCGAAGGCTATCGCGGTTGTGCAGCCGCGTTGATGGCGCTCGATTATCGCAAGGACCTGCCGAAAATCGCGCTGCCTTGCCTTTTCGTGGTCGGCGCCGACGATCTGGCCGCCCCGCCCGACGCGATGCGCGATATGGCGCAGGCCGTGAAGGGGGCGGAATTCGCGATGCTCCCCGCCGCCGCGCATATCGCCAATGTCGAGAATGCGGTCGCTTTCGACCGCGTCATCGCCGATTTTCTGGCGCGGCTGAAATAGCCGCGCGATAAAAAGACGTATCAAGGGAACGCCGATGACGGGACTTCTGGCAGGCAAGACGGCGATCGTCGCCGGCGCCGATGGCGCGCTGGGTGCGGCGATCGTGGCCGCGTTCCTGACCCACGGCGCCAATGTCGTCGCGGGCGGCGCATACACCGGTGAAAAATCGTCGCGTTTGCGTGCCGGCGCGCTCGATCCGCGCGACCCGGATTCCTGGGCGCGGCTTGTCGATCTCGCGATCGCCGAATTCGGTGGCTTGACCACGCTGGTCAATACGGCACCGGATCCGGGTCGTGCGGGCGTCGAACAAACCAGCGAAGCGGAATGGGACGGCACGATCGACGCCGACCTGCGCGGCGCCTGGCTCGGCATGAAAGCCGCGATTCCGGCGATCCGCAAATCGGGCGGTGGTGCCGTCATCAACACGTCCTCGACCGCCGCGATGGTCGGCAGCGGCCATTCCGCCGCCTATCACGGCGCGATGGCGGGCGTGCTGATGCTCACACGCACCGCGTCGATCGAATATGCGAAGCAAGGGATCCGCATCAATGCCGTGCTGCCGGGGCCGGTCGATCCGTCGCTCGCGGCGGGGCTCGACGCGGCCGCGCAAACGCGCTTCCTGCAACTGACGCCGATGAAGCGTTTGGGCGGCGCCGACGAGATCGCCGGCGCCTATGTCTTTCTCGCCTCGGATCTCGCGACCTTCGTCACGGGAACCGGGCTGGTGGTCGATGGCGGCTATACCGCCGCGTGATCGCCGATAACGAACAACAAGGAGACGTCATGACCGATCATCTTTGGTCCATCAATTCCGGCACGCTCGCCGGGTCCTTCGTCGATCGCGTCGCGGCGATGAAGGGGGCGGGTTTCCCCGCCGCCACGCTGTGGCACAGCGATCTGTTCCCGCTATTCGACGATCCCGACGGATCGATCATGGCCTTCAACAACAGCGGCATGAAGCTGTCGGCCTATCAGCTGCTGCGCGATCTGGAGGGCATGCCCGCCCACGTCCAGCGCCGCAAGCTCGACATCGCGCGCCAGCAAATCGGCCAGATCAAGCTGGTGGGCGGGGACATGCTCGTCCTCGGCTCCACCATGTCGCCCGCCGACAAGACCGATTGGAAGGGGGCGGTCGCGTCGATCCGGGCGCTGGGCGATCTCGCCAAGGCCGAAGGAATCCGCATCGGCTACGAGCCGATGTGCTTCAGCGAATGGATCAACGATTACCGCCTGGGCTGGAAGCTGATCAAGGAAGTCGATCACAGCCATGTCGGCATGGTGCTCGACACCGCACATATCTTCCTGCCCGGCCATCCGCTCGACGCGATCAACGAAATTCCCGGCGACAAGATCTTCCTCGCCGAGATCAACGATTTCGCGCAATCGAATCTGCCGATCCGCGAGCAGTTGCGGAACTACCGCCTGTTCCCGGGCGAAGGCGTGAAGCCGGTGCGCGAATATGTCGATCGCGTGCTCGCCACGGGTTATCGCGGCCATTTCGCGGTCGAGGTCTTCAACGCCACGTATCGTACCTTCGACGCGGCGACGGTCGCCAAGCGCGCCTACGCGTCGATGGAAAAACTCTTCGCGAAGAAGTGAGAACCGCTATGTCCGTCTCCAAGATCTCCGAGCTTCTATCGTTGAAGGGCCGCGTCGCCGTCGTCACCGGGGCCGCGCGCGGTATCGGCTATTGCACCGCCGCGCGTCTGGCCGAGGCCGGCGCTTCGGTATTGATCGGCGATCGCAACGTCGACGGCGCCAAACAAGCGGCCGCCGAGCTCTCCAAGCAATACGGCGCCAAGGTGATCGGCGCCGAGTTGGAC
>PVXE01000133.1 GCA_014444615.1 Tagaea sp. CACIAM 22H2
ACCACCATCGCGACTTCGCCCAGCACCTGACCCGGCCCCAGGCGCTTGTCGATCTCGACGAGTTCGATCCAGCCTTCGACGATCAGATACATCTCTTCGCCGGCTTCGTCCTTGCGGAACAGGGTCGTGTCGGCGGGGTGCTGCTCGCGGCCGACGAAGGCGAACAACGCCGTCGGGCGCGGTTCGTCCGCGTCCGCCAACCGGCGCACCGTCGCGCGCGCCTCGACATAGCGCCACGCGTGTGCTGCGAAGCCCAGCACGCCCGCGATCAGCAGCCAATTGCTGCCGATCGCTAGCCCGTAAGCGGCCGCCAGGGCGGCGGCCCCCATGCCGATCAGGCGCAGGGCGGGCATCGTGCGCATCGCGGCGGCGGCGAGGGTGGCGGCCGCCGCGGCGATCGCCAGAAGCTGAACGGGTTCCATGGTCAGTCTTTGTCGCGCGGATCGAGCGTGTCGCGCAAGCCGTCGCCCAGCAGATTGAAGCCAAAAACCGCCAGACAGATGGCAAGGCCCGGCCACAGGCTCATCCACGGCGCCTGGACGATGAAATTCTTGGCGGCGTTGAGGGACGAGCCCCAGCTGGGGCCGGCGGCTGCTGGCCGAGGCCGAGAAACGAAAGCGAGCTTTCGGTGATGATCGCGGTGGCGATGCCGAGCGTCGCCTGCACCAGCAAGGCCGGCACGGTATTCGGCAGCACGTGGCGCAGGGCAATCCGCAGATGCGAATAGCCCATGGCGCGCGCCGCTTCGACATACTCCTCCGCCATCGCGCTTAAAGTCTGGGCGCGGGCCAGGCGCACGAAAATCGGGCAGACCGACAAGCCGATCGCGATCATCGCATTGGTCAGCGACGGGCCCAACGTCGCCGCCATGGCGATGGCCAGCACCAGCAGCGGGATCGCCAGCATGCCGTCGACCACGCGCATCAGCACGGCATCGACCCAGCCGCCGAGATAGCCGGCGGCGAGACCCAGCGGCACGCCGATTGCCATGGCGATGGCGATGGAGACGAGGCCCGCGAGCAGCGAAGCGCGCGATCCCCAGATCACGCGGCTCAGCATGTCGCGCCCGATCTCGTCGCTGCCGAACCAATGCGCGGCGGAGGGCCCGCCGCGGATCGCCAGCCAGTCGACCGCCATCGGATCATAGGGCGCGATGACGGGGGCGAAGATCGCGATCAACACGAAGAACAAGGCGATCCCGCCGCCCGCGACGGCGCCGGGATGGCGCAGCAGCCGCGCGAAAACGCCGGGTGCGCGCGGCAGGGCCTGGGCGGCAGTTTGAAGCGTCGCGTCGGTCATCGCGCGCGAATCCGGGGATTGACCGACGCGTAGGCAGCGTCCGCCAGGAAGTTCAGCGCGATGTAGCAGCAGGCCGCGACCAGCACGACGCCTTGCACGATGGGATAGTCGCGGGTGAACACGCCGTCGACCAGCAGCTTGCCGAAGCCGGGAATCGTGAAGACCTGTTCGGTCAGCACGGCACCACCCAGCAAGCGGCCGAATTCGATGGCACCCAGCGTGATGACCGGGATCAGCGCGTTGCGCAGCGCATGGCGCACCACGACGACGCGCTCGAACAGGCCCTTGGCGCGCGCCGTGCGCACGTAATCCTGCTTCAGCACGCCCAGCATCGCCGAGCGCGTGTGGCGCATCAGGATGGCGATGTTTTCGGACGCCAGCACGATCGCGGGCAGGATCATCGTGTGGATCGAGCCCCACAGATCCTCGGCCGGGCTGACATAACCCGAGGCCGGGAACCAGTTGAGCTCGACCGAGAAAGCGAGGATCAACATGATCCCGAACCAGAAGGGCGGGATCGACAGGCCCGACAGACCGGCGGCGTTGACGGCGTAGTCGACGCCCGACCCGCGCTTCAACGCGGCGATCACGCCCAGCGGCACGCCGACGCCGACCGAAATCACGATCGCCATGGTCGCAAGCTGGAAGGTGACCGGCAGCTTGTCGAGAATGACGTCGAGGACCGGCAGCTTGGTGTTGATCGAGGTGCCGAAATCGCCCTGTAGGATGCCGGCCATCCACACGAGATATTGGACGGGCCAGGTTTTATCGAGGCCGAGAGCCGCGCGGATCCGCGCCAAATCGTCGGCGGACAGATCGGCGTCGGCGGTCATCAGCGTCGCCGCGTCGCCCGGCAGAAGCTTCTGCAGGACGAACACGACGATGCTGACGACGATCAACGTCGG
>PVXE01000134.1:0-543 GCA_014444615.1 Tagaea sp. CACIAM 22H2
GGCATGCACGCAGCCAAGGGCATTTTGACCGCGCGCGGCGGGATGACGAGCCATGCGGCGGTGGTCGCGCGCGGCATGGGCCGCCCCTGCGTCTCGGGCGCAGGCACGCTGTCGATCAAGGCGTCGGAAGGCGTGATGCGGATCGGGTCGCGCGAGGTGCGCGAGGGCGAAGTGCTGACGATCGACGGATCGACCGGCGAGGTGATGCTGGGTGCCGTCCCGACGATCCAGCCCGAACTGGCCGGGGATTTCGGCACGCTGATGGTGTGGGCCGATGAAGTGCGCCGCCTGAAGGTCCGCACCAACGCCGAAACCCCGCTCGACTGCCGCACCGCGCGCGAGTTCGGCGCGGAGGGGACTCGGCCTGTGTCGGACCGAGCATATGTTCTTCGACGCGGCGCGGATCACCGCGGTGCGCCAGATGATCCTGGCCAGCGACGAGGCGGGGCGCCGCGCTGCGCTCGACAAGCTGCTGCCCGAACAGCGCGCCGATTTCATCGAGATTTTCGAGGTGATGGCGGGCCTGCCCTGCACCATCCGCCT
>PVXE01000134.1:740-1472 GCA_014444615.1 Tagaea sp. CACIAM 22H2
CGGTCGTCGCACGCGGGCATGGGCCGTCCTGCGTCTCGGGCGCCGGCGGGGTTGTCGATCGACGGCAATGCGCGCGTGCTGCGCGTCGCCGGGCGCGAGCTTCGCGAGGGTGACATCCTGACCCTCGACGGTTCGACCGGCGAAGTGATGGCGGGCGAGGTGCCGACACTGCTCCCCGAACTGGTCGGCGATTTCGGCACCCTGATGGGCTGGGCCGACAAGGTGCGCCGGATGAAGGTGCGCGCCAACGCCGAAACCCCGGCGGACGCACAGGTCGCGCGCGATTTCGGCGCCGAGGGCATCGGGCTTGCCGCACCGAGCATATGTTCTTCGACGCCGCGCGGATTACCGCGGTGCGCGAGATGATCCTCGCCGACAGCGAGGACGGCCGCCGCGCCGCGCTCGCGAAATTGCTCCCCGAGCAGCGCGGCGATTTTGCCGCGATCTTCGGCGTGATGGCCGGCCTGCCGGTCACGATCCGCCTGCTCGACCCGCCGCTCCACGAATTCCTGCCGACGCGCGAAGAGGATTTCGCCGTCGTTGCCGAGGCCGCGGGTGTCGGGATCGAGGCGCTGAAGGCGCGCGCGAACGAACTCCATGAATTCAACCCGATGCTCGGCCATCGCGGCTGCCGGCTGGGCGTCACCTATCCAGAAATCTACGAGATGCAGGCGCGCGCGATCTTCGAGGCGGCGTGCGATATCGCCGCCGAAACCGGCGCCGCGCCGATCC
>PVXE01000134.1:2006-2866 GCA_014444615.1 Tagaea sp. CACIAM 22H2
AACGATCTTACCCAGACGACGATCGGCATCAGCCGCGACGACGCGGGGCGCTTCCTGACGCAATATGTCGACAAGGGCATCTTCCTGACCGACCCGTTCGTCAGCTTGGATGTCGAGGGCGTGGGGCAGCTGATCGAGATCGCGGCCGATCGTGGACGTGCGACGCGCCCGAACGTCAAGCTCGGCATTTGCGGCGAGCATGGCGGCGACGCGCCGAGCATCCATTTCTGCGAGAAAACCGGCCTCGACTATGTCAGCGCCTCGCCCTACCGTGTGCCGATCGCACGCCTGGCGGCAGCCCAGGCGGCGTTGAAGAGGGGCTGATATCATCACCGGAGCCCTGAGCCTGTCGAAGGGCGCATCTCGGTGAAGCGCCCTTCGACAGGCTCAGGGCTACGGTCGGGGGCAGGGGGAACGCGCGCATGAAAAGCTGGCACCGCTATACGATCGCCATTTTAGGCGGATTGGCGGCGGGGCTTGGCGCGGCCTGGGCGCTGACCAACGGCGGCCTTGGCGACGGCGCAATCAGGAACGGCCCGTGGACGACTTCGCTTGGCTATGGGACAAAGGCGACCGATCCGCTGACGCGCGCGATGGTCGCGCGCTCGGGGTTGCTCGCGCTGCCCGCCAGGGAAACGATCTACTGGATGGCGAAAACCGACGCGAGCGGCGCGCCGCTCGACGGCAATTGCCGTTACAGCCTGTCGGGTACCCCGCTCGATGCGCGGTGGTGGAGCGTGACGGTCTATAATGATACGGGCTATCTGGTCGATAATCCGGCGGGGGTCTGGTCGGTCAACGGCGCCAACGTCGCGCTTGATACCGATGGCGCGTGGCGCGTCGTCATTTCGCCTGACAAG
>PVXE01000135.1 GCA_014444615.1 Tagaea sp. CACIAM 22H2
CCGCACCGCGACCTCGACCAGCGGCGCCGCATCGGCGAGCGCGGCATAGGGCGTCAGCTTGAGCGCGGCGGCGACCGCCTCGGCGGCGCGCGCCTCCCAGTCGAGGGTTTCGGGCCAGGGCGATGCCTGGTGGGTTTCAACGGTCAGCATGGGATGGACGGCATCTCGAATATGGCACGGGGAGCGGGAAGAAGGCGGCGGTCATGGCCCGCACGCCTATCGCGGCGCGACAGGGCTGGACAGCGAAAAATTCGGCGCACAGCGCGTCCGCCACCCGTCCCCCGCCGCGCGCGTCAGAGGAGGGGTTCAAGCGCAGCGCGAAAGCCTCTACTAGCCACCCCATGACCGAAGCGCCCCCGCCCTATGACGTGATCGTGATCGGCGGCGGGGTCAACGGCGCCGGGGTGGCGCGCGATGCCGCCGGGCGCGGCGCGCGCGTGCTGCTGATCGAGGCGGGCGACCTGGCGCAGGGCACGAGTTCGGCATCGACCAAGCTGATCCACGGCGGGCTGCGTTATCTGGAGCATTACGAGTTCGCGCTGGTACGCGAGGCGCTCAAGGAGCGCGAGATATTGTGGGGCATCGCGCCGCACATCATCTGGCCGCTGCGCTTCGTCCTGCCGCACCGGCCGGGGCTGCGCCCGCGCTGGCTGCTGCGGCTCGGCCTTTTCCTCTACGACCATATCGGCGGGCGGAAGAAGCTGCCCGCGACACGATCGATCGACCTTCGCCGCCACGAGGCCGGCGCGCCGCTGCAACCACAATATGTCCACGGCTTCGAATATTCGGACGGCTGGGTCGACGATGCGCGGCTCGTGCTGCTCAACGCGCGCGACGCCGCCGACAAGGGGCGCACGGATCCGCCACGCGGACGCACGCCGAGACGATGCGCGTCGAGGAGGGGCATTGGGTGGTCGAGGCGCGCGACGATCGCGGCCGCGCCTATCGCTTCACCGGCAAGAGCCTGGTCAATGCCGCAGGACCGGCGGTGCTCGACCTGCTCGCGCGCGCGTCGGCGCCGCCCGACCACCGGATGCGCCTGGTACGCGGGTCGCATATCGTCGTGCGCCGGAAGTTCGAACATGCCTATGCCTATTTCTTCCAGCTTCCCGACGGCCGCATCTTTTTCGCCATCCCCTATGAGCGCGATTTCACGCTGATCGGGACGACCGATCAGGATCATGACGGATCGCTGGCCGAAGTCCGCGCGAGCGACGCCGAAATCGCCTATCTGTGCGAAGGCGCGAGCGAATATTTCCGGGCCCCGGTCGCCCCCGCCGACGTCGTCTGGACCTATTCGGGGGTACGCCCGCTGATCGAGGACGGGTCGGGGCGGCCCGAGGCCGCGACGCGCGGCTATCGCATCGACCTCGACAGCGACGAGGGCGCGCCGTTGCTCACCATCTATGGCGGCAAGATCACCAGCTATCGCCATGTCGCCGAAGCCGCGGTCGACGCGCTGGCGGACCATGTTCCCGCGATCACCGGCCGGCGCTGGACCGCCGGGGCAGCGCTGCCCGGCGGCGATTTCCCCACCGACGGTGCCGCGACGATCGAGGCGGAATACAGGCGCGCGCACCCCTTCCTGCCCGCGGCGACGGTCGACCGGATCGTCAAGGCCTATGGCACCGACGCCCGGGCGTGGCTGGGCGGCGCGAAGGACTGGGATGCGCTGGGCGGCGAGATCGCGCACGGGCTGAGCGCCGCCGAGGTCAACTGGATGATGATGCGCGAATGGGCACGGACCACCGACGACATATTGTGGCGGCGGAGCAAGCTGGGGCTGTTGTTCGGCAAGGAAGATGTAGAGAAGCTGGCGGTCTTGCTGGACGCAAAACACCCCCTGCCGCTCCCCGAATAACCCGCGCGACGGCACGCGACAGGTCAATCGGCCTTGCGCTTTGGCCTCTTCGGTTTGCGCGCCGCCGCCTCGCGCAGCCGGTTTTCGCGCTCGGCCAGCTCCTCGAAGCGGCAGAGCGGGATCGGCGCGGGCGGATCTTTCGGTTCGGCCATGAACAACCTCGTCACCCTCGAACGAGACAGGTGGCTCTTGAGACTCGATCGGGGACGTGCCTGTTCTTGAAAAAGGCGGGTCCCGGGTCAA
>PVXE01000136.1 GCA_014444615.1 Tagaea sp. CACIAM 22H2
AGTCATTCGTTGCCCCTCACACGCCCGGAGCTGGCAGCGAAGTTCGCGGATTGCCTCGGCGCCGCCGTCCCGCCATCCGAGCGGGCGGCGATCTTCGCGCGGCTGATGGAACTCGAAACGCTGCCGGGCGTCCAAGCCATCATGCCGCCCCGTCAGTAGGAGCGCGGCAGGCCGAGAACGTGCTCGGCGACGAAGGCCAGGATCAGGTTCGTCGAAACGGGCGCGATGCGGCCCAACCGCGCTTCGCGCCATTTGCGCTCGACGTGATATTCCCGCGCGAAACCGAACCCGCCATGGGTCTGCATCGCCGCTTCGGCCGCATTCCACGACGCTTCCGCCGCCAGTAGCTTCGCCATATTGGCTTCCGCCCCGCACGGGCGGCCGGCCTCGAATAGCGCGGCGGCTTTGCGCGCCATCAACGCGGCCGCTTCGGTTTCGACATGCGCCTTGGCGATCGGGAACTGAATGCCTTGGTTCTTGCCGATCTGACGGCCGAAGACGATGCGTTCCTTCGCGTAGTTCACGGCCGTCTTGATCAGCCAACGCGCATTGCCGACTCCTTGATAGGACGTCAGCACGCGCTCGGCGTTCATCCCGTCGAGGATGTAGCGGAACCCCTTTCCTTCTTCGCCGATCAGATTCTCGGCTGGGATTTCCAGATCGTTGAAGAAGACTTCGGTCGTGTTGTGGTTCGTCATCGCCTTGAGCGGGCGGATATCGAGCCCCTTGCCCAGCGACGCGCGGATATCGACGATGAATGTCGACAATCCGTCGACGCGTTTCTTCACTTCCTCGATCGGCGTCGTGCGCGCGATCAGCAGCATCAGATCCGAATGCAGCGCACGGGACGTCCAGACTTTCTGGCCGTTGATGACGTATTTGTCGCCCTTGCGAACGGCCCGCGTCTTCAACTGCGTCGTATCCGACCCGGTCGTCGGTTCGGTGACGCCGAACGCCTGCAAGCGGATGTTGCCGGACGCGATCTCGGGCAGATATTTGCGCTTCTGCGCGTCGCTGCCATGCCGCAGCAGCGTGCCCATGATGTACATCTGCGCATGGCACACATTGGCCGTACCGCCGGACGCGTTGACTTCTTCGAGGATCGCGGCGGCCGCGCGCAAGGGCAGCCCCGCCCCGCCATATTCCTCGGGAATGAGCGCCGCCAAGAAGCCGGCATTCGTCAGCGCTTCGACGAATTCGGTCGGATAGCCTTCGCGCTCGTCGACTTGGCGCCAGTATTCGGGTGGAAAATCCTCGCAAATGCGCCGGACCGCTTCCCGGATATCGGGAAACTCTTCGCCGAGCGACATCGACACGGCTTCGTTGCTCACGGTAGCTTGATCGTCACTCATTGTCCTGACCACTTCTCAATTGACCGATGCGCCGAAGCCCTTCGGCAGATTTGCCTTGATCAACGCCCCGTCGAGCGGGACGTCGGCGAGAATTCCGTCGAGCGAGCGGCGGACCTCGAGCAACTTCACGAGGTCGATGCCCGTCCGCACGCCCATCTTCTCGAACATGAAGACGAGATCTTCGGTGACCACGTTGCCGCTCGCACCCGGCGCGAAGGGGCATCCGCCCAAGCCGCCAAGGCAGCCGTCGATCTGTTTGATCCCCGCATCGAGTGCGGCCAACGCATTGGCCAAGCCCAAGCCGCGCGTATTGTGGAAATGGGCGCCGACGGGAATCGGCGCGACCGCTTCGCGTACGGCCTTGAACACGCGGCGCACCGCCGCCGGGTCGGCGTAACCGACCGTATCGGCGATGCCGATCCGTGTGGCGCCGGCCTGCGCCAGCAGGACCGCGAAATGGACCGTGTCGTACTCGTCGATGGCACCTTCGATCGAACAGCCGAACGCCGTCGCCAGACCGCCGGACAGGATCGGCCGTTTCGCGGGCTCCAACTCGCGGACCAACGCCGCGATCGCGGCGAAATCGGCGACGGATTCCTCGCGCGATCGGCGCACATTCGCCCGGTTGTGGGAATCACTGACGGACATGACGTAGTTGAGCTGATGGACGCCAGCTCCAATCCCGCTCCGCTCCTTCCGGTTCGGACGAGCGCCGAGACCGTGACGCCGTCCAGAGCGAGCGCC
>PVXE01000137.1 GCA_014444615.1 Tagaea sp. CACIAM 22H2
CTGTACGGGCTCGGCGTCGCCACCGCGACCGCGCTGACGCAGGTCGGGGTCACGCATCTCGAAGCGGGCCGCGTCGCGATCCTGATCGTGCTCGAACTCGTCGTCGCCGTGGTGTCCGCCGTCCTCTTCGGGGCGGACACGCTGGACGCCGCGAATGGGCCGGCGTGACGCTGGTGCTCACGGCCGCGCTCATCGAGGCGCGCGACGCGTGAGTCGCCCGCGCCGCGCGACTCAGGGGATCACGACGACCTCTTCACCAACGAAACTCTCGATGGTGGTCATGTCGACGAACTTGACGGTGTCGGCCCAGGCGACGTCCTTGAATGCCGGGTCGACGAGCATGCGCTCCACTGCCGCGACGTCGTCCAGCCACAGCTGGGCGACGCCGTCCCAGCGCGGCTCGGCGAAGCGATAGGCGGCATCGATGGTGTGCGACTGCACGTAGCGCCGCAGCCCCGGCACGGCGGCGACGATCGGACCGTGCACGTCCAGCCAGTAGCGCTGACCGTCGGCGCGCGAATAGTGACGCTGCCGCTTCAGCGGAAACACCATTTTCACCGCGCCCGGCGGCGGCGCGCCGTCGATGAACACATGGTCTTCGGTCGTCAGCCATTCCGTGCACGACATGTCGATGAAGTTCGGCTCGTCGGCGAGCGCGCCATCGCGATAGGCGGGATCCGCGAGCACGTCGCCGAACGCTGCCTCGTTCTCCAGCCACACCTCCGCCGCTCCGTCGTAGGGGGAATTCTGGTTCGGAAACGGCACCCGGTGCAGCTGCACGTAGCGCTTCAGCGCGGCGATGCGCTTGACGATCGGGCCGTGGACGTCCTTCCAGTAGCGGTGGAACTCCGCCTCGCCCAGTGACGCACGGCGACGGATGAAATAGAACACGTGCAGCATCGGCTTCCCCTCGTGGTGGACCACGCACCGAGCGTAGCCGGTATGCAGCGGAAGCGGAATCCGGCCGGCGCGCAGCGCCGACCTCAGCGCTTGCGCGCGCTCGTCTTCTTGCGCGCGGGTTCCGCCGCGCTGCCGGTGCGGGCGGCGCCGACGTGGCCGAGCCCGCCGACGACGAAGTCCGTCACCAGTTGCGCCATCTCTGCGTAACCGAGTTCACCTCCCTCGCGGAACCAGGTGAACATCCAGTTCATCATGCCGAAGAGCAGCATCGTCAGCGGTTTGTCGAGGCGCCTCTCGGCGAGCGCCGGATGGGCGTTCGCGATGGCGCGGGCGAAGGACTTCACGACATGACGCTCCTTGTCGCGGATGCGGCGCTCGTCGGCGTCGTCGAGATACTTGATGTCCTGCACCAGCACCTGGTGGTGCGCGCCGGCGTCCGCATACTCCCGGACGAATCGCGCGATGAGGCGGCGCAGCCGGTCGTCCGCGCTCAGTGGCTCCGCATCGATCTCGTCGACGAGCGCAGTGAGGCGGTCGATGTGCCCTTCCGCGATGGCGACGAGCAGCTGGTACTTGTCTTCGTAGTAGTGGTAGAGCAGCGCCTTGGAGATCCCCGCCGCGGCCGCCAGCTCGTTCATCGACGTGCCGGGGAAGCCGCGGCTCGCGAAGAGCCGCGCGGCGTGCTGGAGGATCGCCTGCTGCTGCTGCGGAAACCGGGCAGCGCGACCGCGCGGCATGCGGTGTCAGCGCGCGTCGAAATCGACGCAGACGCGATCGCTCGTCGGATGCGCCTGGCAGGTCAGGATGAAACCGGCCGCGAGGTCGCTCTTCATCAAGGCGAAGTTGCGGTCCATGCGCACGGTGCCGTCGGTGAGCCGCGCACGGCAGGTCGAGCACACCCCGGACTTGCACGAGAACGGCAGGTCGAGTCCGGCGGCGCGGGCGGCGTCGAGGATGGACTGGCCATCCCGCGCGAGCCGCAGTTCGCGGCGCATGCCGTCCGCCACCACGGTGACCGTCGCCTCGGGCCCGCCGGCGAGCGCCGTCTCGCGCGGGGCGGGCGACTGCACGTCGGTGCCGAAACGCTCGACGTGGATCCTGTCCTCGGCGAAGCCGCGCGCGGCGAGCGCCGGCACCAGTGCGTCGAGCATCGCGGAGGGGCCGCAGAGGTAGACGTCGTCGAT
>PVXE01000138.1 GCA_014444615.1 Tagaea sp. CACIAM 22H2
GCGAGGAAGAAACGGTGCTGCGCGCGGCGATTCAGTTCCGCGACGGCGGCTATGGCACACCCGTGCTCGTCGGGCGCGAAGGGCTGCACGACAAGCTCCGCGCGATGGGGGTCGCCGATGCCGAGAGTTTCGAGGTCCACAACAGTGTCAATTCGCCGCATGTGCCGGCGATGGTCGACATGCTGTACGAGCGGCTGCAACGCCGCGGATATTTGCGCCGCGACGTCGAGCGCATGGTCAACCGCGACCGCAATATCTTTGGTTCGCTGCTGCTCAAGATGGGGCTGGGCGATGCGATGATCACCGGCACGACGCGTACCTATTCGCAGACGATGCGCGAAATCCGCCGCGTGATTGACCATGCCGAGGGCAAGACGCCGTTCGGTATTCATGTGCTCGTCGACCAGCATCACACGATCTTCATGGCCGACACGACGGTCAACGAGCGGCCGACCGCCGAAATGCTCGCCGATATCGCCGAGCGCACCGCGCAGGTCGCGCGACGCATGGGCCACGAACCGCGCGTCGCTTTCCTGTCCTATTCGACCTTCGGCAACCCCGAGGGGAGCTGGCTCGAGAATATCCGCGAGGCGGTGGCGATCCTCGACCGGCGCCAGCCGGCGTTCGAATATGAAGGCGAAATGGCGCCCGACGTCGCGCTGAACGCCAAGGTGATGAAAAACTACCCCTTCTGCCGCCTGTCGGGCCCCGCGAATGTGCTGGTCATGCCGGGGCTGCAATCGGCGAACCTGTCGGCAAAGCTGCTGCGCGAGCTCGGCGGCGGCGCGGTGATCGGCCCGATGCTGATAGGCATGGAAAATCCGGTGCAGGTCGCGACGATGGCGTCGACCGCGTCGGACCTGGTCACGCTCGCGGTGCTGGCGGCGGGCGGAATCGCGCAGTGAGTATAAGGGCGCGTCCCCCCCGCGAAGGCGGGGGCCGTTATCGGGGTAGCGCGAGGCCGCCAGCGGCCCTCGCCTTCGCGGGGGCGACGGCTCGAACCTATTTCCAAATGTTACTGCCCGCTGGGCGCCCCCGCGCCCGGTGCGCCGACGGCGCCGATATTGCCGAAAATATCTTCGAAGAAGCTGCGTTCGCGGCCCAGCGTCGGGGTCTTGTCGCCTTCGGGGCTGATCTTGCTCACCAGTTCCAGTCCGGTGCGGTCGACCGCGGCGACATTGCCCGCGGCGTCGAAGCGGACGCGCAGTACCTGCTGGTCGACCGGGCGCGGCTTGGCGAAGGCGAGCTGGCGCGTTTCGCGCGAGACATAATAATATTCATTGTCACTGAACTGGCCGACGAAGGTCGGACGGCCGAGCGTCTTTTCGACCGATTCGCGGTTATCGACGCCGGGGGTGATCGCGGTGGTCAGCAGCGGATCGACGACATAGCCCTGCCGGCCCTTGAGCTGCGCGCAACCGCTGGCGGTCAGCGCGACGGCAAGTCCAAGGACGATCAGGCGCGCGCGCGGAGCGGCAGACGAAAGGTTGAAATTCGGCATCTATAATCTCCGTTGCGCCTGTCGCGGCCTTTGCCAGCGGTCGGCGCTCGCTCTCGCGCCTCTTAACCGCAAGCAGATGCGGCGCACAAGCTGCTTGTGGCGCGGCGAAGCTTGCCAGAAGCTGACCGGTGCGGCGGACCGGCGCCCCTTTTCGGCGGCACGAATTGCGCCTAAGCGGTGGGCATGTTTTCGCTTCGCAATCTCTTTCGTTCGCAGCCCGACCCGCGCGAGGCGCGGCGCCCGTTGTGGAACGCTGTCGTCGCCGCCGCGCGCGCGCCGCACTGGTATGCTGAGGGTCTCGTCCCCGACACGCTCGACGGGCGTTTCGACATGGTCAGCCTGGTCCTCGCGCTTGTCCTCCACCGGATCGACGACGATCCCGCACAGGCGCGCGCCGGGGTCGAACTGACCGAATTGTTCGTTACCGACATGGACGGCCAGATGCGCCAGATCGGGTTCGGCGACATGGTCGTCGGCAAGCAGATCGGCCGCATGGTCGGGGCGCTGGGCGGGCGATTGGGCGTCTATCGCGCTGCCGATGGGTCGGAGGAACTG
>PVXE01000139.1 GCA_014444615.1 Tagaea sp. CACIAM 22H2
GATCTGGATCGACCGCGGCGGCACCTTCACCGACGTTGTCGCGCGGTCTCCGGACGGGACGGTCGTCACCACCAAATATCTGAGCGAAGATCCCGCGCGCCCCGGCGACGCCGCGGTCGGCGCGATCCGCGACCTGACCGGCGCGGGACAAGTTCCGCTGCCGCCGCTCGCGATCCGCATGGGCAGCACGGTGGCCACGAACGCGCTGCTCGAACGCAAGGGCGAGCCGACCTTGCTCGCGATCACCCGCGGTTTCGGCGACGCGCTGACCATCGGCTATCAGGACCGCCCCGAGCTTTTTGCGCGCAAACTCGATCGCACGCCGCCGCCGCACGCGATGGTGGCCGAAATCATCGAGCGCGTCGGTCCCGAGGGCGACGTCTTGACCTCGCTCGACGAAGCCGCCGCCCGCGCATCGCTGCAGGCCGCCCGCGACCAGGGGCTCACCAGTATCGCGATCGTGCTGATGCACGGCTATCGCTACCCCGCGCACGAGCTCCGCCTCGTCGCCATCGCCGCCGAGCTCGGCTTCGCGCAAATTTCGGCCAGCCACGACGTCAGCGCGCTGATCAAGCTCATCGGCCGCGGCGACACGACGCTTGCCGACGCCTATCTCTCGCCCGTTCTTCACCATTATGTGCGGCAATTCATCGGCCAGCTCGGCGCTGGATCAGAGGGGGGCATCAACCCGCAATTCATGAAAAGCTCGGGTGGCCTGGCATCCGCCGCCGCTTTCCACGGCCGCGATGCGATCCTCTCCGGCCCCGCGGGCGGCATCGTCGGCATGGTCGGCAGCGCAGCGCCGCTGGGCAAGACGCGCCTGATCGGCTTCGACATGGGCGGCACCTCGACCGACGTCAGCCATTACGCCGGGCGACTGGAGCGCGACAACGAGACGATCGTCGCGGGCACGCGCATCCGCGCCCCGATGCTGCGCATCCATACGGTGGCGGCGGGCGGCGGCTCGATCTGCCGCTGGGACGGCGCGCGCCTGTCGGTCGGCCCCGAAAGCGCGGGGGCGAATCCCGGCCCCGCCGCCTACGGCCGCGGCGGGCCGCTCACCGTCACCGATTGCAACGTCCTGCTCGGCAAGATTCAGCCCGACCATTTCCCGAAGCTGTTCGGCCCGGACGGCGACCAGCCGCTCGACCGCGAAGCGGTGGCCGCGAAATTTGCCGCGATGGCGGCCGAAGTCGGGAACATCACCCCCGAAGCCCTCGCCGAAGGCCTGCTCGCCATCGCGGTCCAGCAAATGGCGAATGCGATCAAACGCATCACCATCGCGCGCGGTCACGACGTGTCGCTGGGTTACAGCCTCGTCGGGTTCGGCGGCGCCGCGGGCCAGCATGTCTGCCTCGTCGCCGATGCGCTCGGGGTCGACGAAATCCTGCTCCACCCGCTAGCCGGGGTGCTCTCGGCCTATGGCATGGGGCTCGCGCGCCCGTCGGCGATCCGCGAACGCACGCTGGCGCTCACGCTCGACGAAAATTGCGCCGCCGCCCTCGCCGCGGTCGAAGCCGATCTGTCGGACGCGGCGCGCGCCGACCTGTCGCCCGACGCCGACATCACCCGCGAAACCCTGATCTTCGTCCGCCTCTCCGACAGCGACAATGCGATCGAGCTCCCCTTGGCGCCGCCCGCCGAGGTCGCCGCCGCCTTCGTCGCCGCCTTCCGCCAGCGCTTCGGCTATGCCCCGCACGACAATCTCGTCATCGACCGCATCCGCGTCGAGCTGACCGAAGCGGGCGATGCGCCCGCGGTTCTTCCCCCGCCATCGGCGACAACTGCGACTGAACCCGAAACCGTCACCGCCCGGCTTGCTGGCGCGGCGCACGACGTTCCGCTCTACCAGCGCGGCGCCCTCGCTCCAGGCCGCAAAGTCGCAGGTCCAGCGATCATCGTCGACGCGCTTTCAACAACGGTGATCGAACCAGGTTGGGACGCGATAGTAGAACGTGAGGGAACCTTGCGGCTCTATAAAAGCCCCTCCCCTTCAGGGGAGGGGTTGGGGTGGGGGCCAGCGGCCTCGCGCAAGGTTTCGGGCGCCCA
>PVXE01000140.1 GCA_014444615.1 Tagaea sp. CACIAM 22H2
GCTGCGCGATGCCGACGAGGCGGTGGAAGCGGCGTAACTGGTTGCGAGGGCCCATCCGGGCCCTCGTCCTCGTTGCGTTTCCGTCGCTTCGCGACGAGCAACTGCGGCTCGCGCGCGTGCGCTCGCGGCCCTTCGGGCCGAATCGCCACAAGGCCGTTTAGCGCGTTGAACGTCATTCCTTGAGCCGCGCCGAATGAGCGGAAGGATCAGCGCCTTGCGAGATCGTCCTCGATCCGGCGCAGGAAGTTCCCGGTCGACCAGTCGAAATCCCGCATCACGATGTCGGGCTCGTAGTGCTCGCCGTTGCCCCGCGGGCGGTCGACATAGACCTTCATCGGGATGATCGCCCGCGCCATGCCCGAGGGAAGCTCGGGGGTGCGCACCTCCATGTAGGTCGAATCCGCGCTCGAGGGCGCGCCGATCAGCTTCGTGTTCGCGAAAAGCTTGAAGACGTCGATCGCATCGAGGCAGGCGCTCGCGCACTGGCCGGGGACGACCACGTAGACCGGCACCGTCAGCAGCGGGGCGGCCTCGCCGGCGGGCTCGCCGGAGGAAGCCTCGTCGGGTTCCTCGAGCCAGGTGTCGCCTCGCGCTACTGCCTGCTCGAACATCGGCACGAAGGCATCGATGAGCGCGGCGGTGGCGGCGTCGCCCTGCGCGCGGATGAGATCGCCGAAGCTGCGCACCTCGGCGAGGTTGCCGGGCGTCGGGCGCCACAGCACCTTGGTCTTCGCGCCCGCGCGCTGCCTTGCGGATTCGACCGCGGGCTTGCCCCACAGCCGCTCGGCAATGCGCAGGCTCCACAGCGAGGACCCGCCATTGTTGTGCCTGAGGTCCAGCACCACCGCGCGCGCGCCGCGCAGCGCATCGGCCCTCGCCTCGAGCTCGGCGAACAGGGCCTGGTAGGCGGCCGCGCCGGCCTCGTCGGGCGAGAAGTCCGGCATGGCGATCCAGGGGATGCCCGGCGCGCGCTCGGCGAGGCCGATCGGCAGCAGGTCGCCGTTGACCGCGGCGTTGCGCCATTCCTGATAGTCGTCGGGGATCGGGCTCCACGCGAGCGCGCGGTCCTCGGCGCTCCTTCGCCGACGAAGCGGCAGGTGTGCGGCAGGGCGACGAAGGGGTTGCCGTCATCCACGAACACCCGCCGCGCGGCGGACCACCAGTCGCCCGGGACATCGACGCCGCTGCGCCATCCGAACACGTTGGTCCTCACGAGGTCCGCGATCGCGCGGCCGTCGCAGCTCTCGATCCGGCTGCCCGCGGCGGGGCCGCCCGGAGCTGCGCGGTGGACATAGAGCGCATCGCCTCGCCAGGCCGCGACGAAGCCCGGCCAGCGCACCGGCGGCGCGTACCGTTCGGGGAGGGCGTCGTAGGCGCCCGGCGTGGCCATCGTTCAGCACAGCCCGGAACCGCGCCAGGCTCGCCGCGAAGCCGCCGGGCGTGGTCGCCTGACGGGCATAGCCGAGCGCCTCGCTGCGGGCGGTCTCGAGCAGCCGGGGAAAGTCGGGATTGACCGGATCGTGCATGCCTGGGTGGTTGGCCCTGGTCTCCGCATAGGCCGCCTCGATATCGGCCACCGCCAGCGCCGACCAGTCCGGCGCGGGCTCGGCTGTGACTTCGGCTGCGGGCGCAGCGGAGGACAGGAGCGCTGCGGCGAGGATGGCGAGCACGTGCGAACCTCTCGATTTGTTTGCGAAAAGACGGCGGATGCTAGCTCTAGCCGTACAATCGCATGGCGCGAAGAGCCACTCGACGAAGGCCCTTCATCGACCTGCGACGCGCCGCTGCGATGGCGCTTCGACGCGAAAGCGGCCCGGCTCGCGGAGGATGTCGGAACGACGCTCTGCCGCCCCTGTTCCAACCTTCTCTAGCCGAAGGAGCACTGGAAATGGCCGACAATCTCAAGGCAGGCGACAGGGTCACGTGGTCGAGCCACGGCGGCACGGCCCACGGCAAGGTGGTGAAGAAGCTCACCTCCGGATGCCAGATCAAGGGCCACAAGGTCGCCGCCTCGCAGGACGATCCGCAATATCTGGTCGAGAC
>PVXE01000141.1 GCA_014444615.1 Tagaea sp. CACIAM 22H2
GGTCGCGCGGACCGCGGCCAAGCTGATCGCCTGATCCGATGCGCCGTCTCCCGAGCCTTTTCGTCTCGCACGGCTCGCCGATGATGGCGCTCGAGCCCAGCCCGGCGCGGGACCTTCCTCGCCGGGCTGGGCGCTCGCCTGCCGTGCCCGCGTGCAATCCTTGTCGTGTCGGCGCACCATGATGCGGCGTTCGAGGGCGGCCATGCGACGGTCACCGCGTCGCCAGCTCCGCCGACGATCCACGACTTCGGCGGCTTTCCCGACGAACTGTTTGCGATGCGCTATCCGGCGCCGGGCGATCCGGCGCTCGCCGGCCGCATCGTCGACCTGCTCGGCGCGCACGGGCTTTCCGTGATCGCCGATCCCGAACGCGGGCTCGACCATGGCGCGTGGGTGCCGCTGTCGCTGGCCTATCCGGCCGCCGACATTCCGGTCGTCCAGCTGTCGATCGCGTCGAACGCGTCGCCCGAGTGGCATTATGCGCTGGGCCGGGCGCTCGCGCCGCTGCGCGACGAGGGTGTCCTGATCATCGGATCGGGCAGCATCACGCACAATCTGAGCGCCTATTTCACCACCCGTCCGCCGATCGACGCCCCCGCCCCGGCGTGGGTGCGCGGCTTCACCGACTGGATCGCCGACCGTTTCGCGGCGGGCGCCGTCGACGACGTGCTCCACGCGGTCGAGCGCGCGCCGCACGGCAAGGACAACCACCCCACCCCCGACCATATCCTGCCGCTGTTCGTCGCGATGGGCGCGGGGGCCGAAGCCGGCGGGCTCACCGCCGGAGCGGCTGCACGACAGCACGACCTATGCGGTGCTCGCGATGGACGTTTACGCTTCGGCGGGAGTCGCCGCCCTATAGGCCGGCGATGCTGCTCACCGATCATATCCTGTTCCTCGACGGCGAGGCCATCGTCGTCGACAAGCCCGCGGGCCTGCCCGTCGACGCGCCGCGCGACGGCAGCCTCAGCCTTGAAAATCATCTCGATTCGCTCCGTTTCGGGTTCAAACGCTGGCCGCTCGCAGTCCACCGGCTCGACCGCGACACCTCGGGCTGCCTGCTACTCGCCCGCAACCCCAAGGCGCATGGGCGTTTCACCCGCGCGTTCGAGGATCGCGAGGTCGATAAGCAATATCTGGCGATCGTCGACGGCGTGCCTGACGCCGACCGCGGCACGATCAACCTGCCGCTGAGCAAGGTGTCGACCGCCGAGGCGGGCTGGCGGATGGTCGGGGACCCGAAAGGCAAACCGTCTATTTCGCATTGGGAAAAGCTGGCCGTGATGGATGGCCGCAGCCTGCTGCGCTTTCGCCCCGAAACCGGCCGCACCCACCAGATCCGCGTCCATGCGCTCGAAGGGCTCGGCTTCGCACTGGTCGGCGATCCGGTTTACGGGCGCGGCGGCACCAAGACGCGTACGCTGCTGCACGCCGAACGGCTGGTGGTAAAACGTGACGTCAAGCCGTCCATAATTGCCGAAGCGCCCTTCCCCGACAGCTTCATCGCGCTGGGCTTCACCACGCCGGAGGGAGCCGCCCCGACCCGTGGCTGAGATCCCCGAAAGCGCGATTTCAGAAAAATTTCTCGCCGGGACGGGGCCGGGCGGGCAGAATGTCAACAAGGTCGCGACCGCGTGCCAGCTGCGCGTCAACGTCTATGCGCTGGGGCTCGCCCCCGATGCCTATAAGCGCTTGAAAACGCTGGCCGGCAGCCGGATGACGAGCGAGGGCGAACTGATCATTCTGGCGCGCCGCTATCGCACACAGGAAGCAAACCGCACCGACGCGCGCGCGCGCCTGTCCGAGCTGATCGACGCCGCGCTGGTCCGCCCCGAGCGCCGCATCAAGACCAAACCGAGCAAGGCCGCCAAGGCGCGCCGCGTCGACAGCAAGAAAGCGCGCAGCAGTATCAAGGCCGGGCGCGGACGGGTGCGCGGCCCAGAGTAAACGGCATGTTTACGATCCTGCGCTAGATGGCTCCGGACCAAGCGAGCGGAGCGGTACATGGGCGAGATCGTGAAATCGGTATTGATGGGGCTCGGC
>PVXE01000142.1:0-1226 GCA_014444615.1 Tagaea sp. CACIAM 22H2
ACCGAGAAGGATGGATACAAGAATTTCGCGGGCAACGCGCGGTTGAAGGTCGTGTTCAGTGACGCGCTGAGCCTTGACCTGCGCGGCTACTACATCAACGCCGACCTTGATTATGACAGCTTCTTCGGCGCCCCCGCCGACAGCCCCGACGTCGCCAAGCTCGACCAATATGTCGGCTATGCCGGGCTGAACATCGGCCTGTTCGATGGCTATTTCACCAACCGCGCGGCGGTGACGTGGATGCGAAACGAGCGCGATTATTATTTCGTCCGCGGAACCGCACCCGATTACGGCTATTCGGGCACCAATTTGCGGTTCGAATATCAGGGGGTCGTGACGCCGGTCACCCAAGCGAAGCTGATCTTCGGCTACGAGCATGAGCGTCCCGATTATGATTTCTTCGGCTTTGGATCGACCGACAGCCAGCAGGCCAATATCGACAGCGTCTATGCGCTGGGGATCGTCCAGCCGCTGACCGGCCTGTCGCTGTCGGGCGGCGTCCGTCACGACGACCACAGCCAGTTCGGCGGCGCGACGACCTTCGGCGCAAATGCCAATTATTCGCCGAATGCGGGCGCGACCAATGTTCGGCTGAGCTATGGCGAGGGTTTCAAGGCACCGTCGTTGTACCAGCTCTACGACGCGTTCAGCGGCAATGCGGCGCTGCGCCCTGAAGAATCGAAGAGCTATGACATCGGCATAGACCAGTCGCTCGCCGAGGAACGGGCGTTGATCTCGGTAACGGCGTTTCTGCGCAACACCGTCAACCAGATCAATTACGACAATGCGACCTTCACCTATGGCAATATCGACCGCACCCGCGCCAAGGGCGTCGAAGCGACGCTGGCGCTGCGCCCGATCGATGCGCTCAATGTCACCGCGTCGTACAGCTATATCGACGCGCGCGACCGGTCGGGCCGTCCCGCGTTTGACGGCAAGCGCCTGCCGCGCCGCGCCGCGCACTCGGTCAGCCTGTCGGCGGATTATGACTGGTCGTTCGGGCTATCGACCGGCGCGACGATCACGATGGTCGGCGACAGTTTTGACAATGCCGCGAACAATGTGCGACTCGACGGCTATGCGCTCGCCGGCCTTCGCGCATCCTTCCCGGTGGGTGGCCATTTCGAGATCTACGGCCGCGTCGACAATCTGTTCGACGCCGATTACGCGACCGCCGCGGGTTACGGCACCTACGGCCGCGCGGCCTATGGCGGCGTCCGGGCGCG
>PVXE01000142.1:1288-2107 GCA_014444615.1 Tagaea sp. CACIAM 22H2
GCGCGCACCGACGCCGAACATACGGCGAAGATGAAGAAGATTCAGGCCGCGCAGCGAAAAAAGGTCGCAACCAAGACGGTCGAAAAGGGGCTGGTGATTGTCCATACCGGTCCCGGCAAGGGCAAGACCTCCGCCGCGCTCGGCATGGCGGTGCGCGCGATCGGCCATGACATGAAGGTTGGCGTCGTGCAGTTCGTGAAGGGTGCGATGAAGACCGGCGAGAAGGCGGTGTTCGACTGCTTTCCCGACCTGATCGAATTCAAGCCGATGGGCGAAGGCTTTACCTGGGACACGCAGGACCGGACGCGCGACATCGCGGTCGCGCGCACGGCGTGGGACGAGGTCAAGCGCATGATCGCCGATCCGAGCTACAAGATGGTGATCGCCGACGAGCTCAATATCGTGCTGCGCTACGACTATCTGCCCGTCGATGAGGTGCTGGAGGCGCTGGCCGCGAAGCCGCACATGACGCATGTCGTCGTCACGGGCCGCAACGCGCCCGAGGCGCTGATCGAGGTCGCCGATCTTGTCACCGAAATGGCGCAGGTGAAGCATCCGTTCCGCGAACAGAATGTGAAGGCGCAGAAAGGGGTCGAATTCTGATGCGCAAACGCGCGCTTGCGGCGGTGGCGGCGCTGCTCGGCGGCGCGGGCCTGCTGTGGGCGGCTGCCCCTGCCCCGCGCGTCAAGGCACCTGCGGTGCCGCAGCGCATCGTGTCGATCAACCTCTGCGCCGACCAGCTCGTGCTCGCGCTTGCCGACCGGGAACAGATCGCGGGGCTGACGAAAAATGCGACCGACGCCGAAATGTCGGGCGAGG
>PVXE01000143.1 GCA_014444615.1 Tagaea sp. CACIAM 22H2
ACTGTGTCCGCTTCGCCGCTCGCCACGGGAAGCCCGCTGACATGCTTGGTATGCTTCGAAATCGCGACCATGTCGGCGTCGGACATGCCGACATCCTCGGCGGTGACATAAGCGCCGCTCAGCGATTCGACCGCGCGGCCGAACGCCGCCAGCAATTCGGGGGTCTTCGCCGCGCCTTCGTCCGCCAAGATAACGCCCTTGCCGCCGCCCATCGGCAGCCCCGCCATCGCATTTTTGTAGCTCATTCCGCGCGACAGGCGCAGCGCATCGGTGATCGCCGCGGCGCGCTGCGGATAATGCCAGTAGCGTACGCCGCCCGCGCCGGGGCCAAGATGCGTCGAATGAACCGCAATGACCGCCGTAAGTCCGCTGGCCCGATCGCGGAACATGTGAACATGCTCATGATCGTCAAAATCGGCGAAATCCCAGACTGCGGACATGGATTCGATCCTTGCGTTAAAAAATTACGTCAGGGCGTAATAATCAGACGCGAGGTGAGAGTCACGTCGAAACGCGGTTCGAACGATTGCCTCGAAAGTCTCGGGAAAAAATGGGGCGACCAACGGGGCTCGAACCCGCGACCTCCGGTACCACAAACCGGCGCTCTAACCAACTGAGCTATGGTCGCCACACAGAACGGGGACGCGAAAAGCGACCTCGACAGCGCGCGGCGAATAGGCGCGGGGGTGGCCCTTCGTCAAGCATTGTTCGCACGCGCTTCCCTGCTAAAAAGCGCGCCATGGCTGCGAATGAACATGTCGATATGACGACCTCGGGCGCCGATCGCACCGCGGCGCGGCTTGCCGCGGTCCCCGGCATCCGCCGCGCGCCGACGCCAAAGCTTGAACAGTTCATGCTTTCGCGCTTTCTCGACCCAGAAACCTGCGCCGCGCTGATCGCACAGATCGACCGCGATGTGCGCCCGTCGACGATCGCCGATCCCAATGGCGACGACGCCTTTCGCACCAGTACGACGTGCGACCTCGACCACCGCGACCCGCTGGTGATCGCCCTCAACAACCGCCTCCACGACCTCACCGGCATCCCGCTCGAATTTGGCGAACCGATGCAGGGGCAGCGTTACGATGTCGGCCAGGAATTCAAGGCGCACACCGATTATTTCGACCCGCATGGCGCCGACTGGGAAACCTATTGCGCGGTTCCGGGCCAGCGCAGCTGGACGCTGATGATCTATCTCAACGAGCCCGCCGCGGGCGGCGCGACGCGCTTTCTTGCGACCGGAAAGCTGCACCAGCCCGAGGTCGGCAAGCTGCTCGCGTGGAATAACGTGCGGCCCGATGGCGCCACGAACCCCGACACGCTCCATCACGGGATGAAGGTGCGCAAGGGGCGCAAATATATCATCACCAAATGGTTCCGCGAACGGCCTTGGCCGTGGGCGGAGGGTGAGCTTGGGTAGCTTGCTCAGAGCCCCGTTCGTGTCGAGCGAAGTCGAGACACGCTGCGTTCGTGCTTGGTCTCGCGTGTCTCGACTTCGCTCGACACGAACGGAAAAGGGGAGTCGGCCAAAACCAACTCCCCGATCCGCCTATTTCACCAACCGATACTGGAAACTTAGCGTCAGCGTGTTCGCGACCTGCCCCGGTTCGACCGGCGTTGCCTTCGCCTCGGCGGCCATCAGCCCGCGCCCATAGGGCATCGGCGGTTGCGGCCCGCCAAAGCTGCCGCCTTCGCTGATCGACACCAGCTCGGCGCCGCGATAGCCCGCGAGCCGCGCATAGTCCGCGGCCTTCGCCTCGGCCGCCTTGATCGCTGCGCCGCGCGCGCCGACCAGCTGGGCATCGGCGTCCTTCATGCCGAACCACGGACCCTCGATATTCGTGCCGCCCGCAGCCACCAGCGCGTCGAGCAGCGGGCCGATGTCGTCGATCTTGCCCGTCGTCGCGCGAACGGTGTTGCTGACCTGATAGCCGATGAAGCGCGGCGGCTGGCCATTGCCCTGATTGCTGTAATCATATTGCGGCGACAGGCTGATGCCGCTCGTCTGGAGT
>PVXE01000144.1 GCA_014444615.1 Tagaea sp. CACIAM 22H2
CCCCCGCCAGCGTGACGATGGGCAAGCCCACACTCAGCGGATCGATCAGCGAGCAAGCACCCGAGAACGGATGCGCGTCGATATAGACGTCGCACAACGCCGCGATGCGATGCAGATCGGCGCGCGTGGGAACCGGCGGCACCGCGCACCAGCGGTCGCGCGCGACGCCCGCCGCCCCGAACTGCTTCTCGATCCGCGCGAAGAAGGGTGCGGCGAAATACGACGCCGACCAGCTCGGCGCGAAGGGCATGATCACCAGCCGCGCTTCGGGCACTTCGGCCAGCAACCGCGCCCACAACGCCGTCAGCTCCGGCCTCAGCTTGAAGAAATTGGCGCCGGAGAAAAACACGGGCACGCCATCGGGCAAGCCCAGAGCGGCGCGCGTGGGTGCGGCCGTCGGCGCATCACGATCGTGCTGGAAGGCGTAGTAATTGATGAAGCCCGGCGCGCGGTAGAGCGTTTCGACGTAATCGCTTTGCGGATATTCGCCCGGCTCGTTATCCGCACCCGAGAAATACGCGTCGCCCGCCGCGAAGCCGCCGGTCGTCGGCGTGGCGGTCGAAACGATCTGCACCCGCGCCAAGCGGCAGGCGGCGAGCAGCGCCACCGGATTGACCACCGCCGAGATATTCGAATGGATCGCAATCGCGTCGAGGTCGTCTTGGCGCAGCCTTGCGAGTTGTGCGGCAAGATCGCCGCCGAGCACGACATAGCGATCGGCCTTCTCGCGCGCCAAATCCTCGATCGGGCCCGGGGCGGCGTCGATCGTGTAGACCGAAAGCTCGATCTCCGGATCCTTCGCCTCGAATTGCGAGATCGCCAGATAGGTTTCGGTGAACGGGCGCAAAGCTTGCGTCAACACACCCAATCGCAACGGCCCCGCCCGGCGCTCGCCGGACGCATGGGCGGGCAATCGGCGCGCGGCGACCAGCATGGTTTCGACGATCTCGCCGCGCAGACGCATCATGCGCTTGAGGTTTCGCGTGGAGAAATACGCCATCAGCAGACTGGCCCGCTGGGCGAACATCAACCCCAGCGCCAACCGCGAGGGATCTTCCGGATGGCCGACCACCGCCGCATGGAACGCCGCGACGATCGCTTCGAGCTTCGCGGCGTAGCGCTCGCTCTCGCCGATTTCGTTGAACAATGCGGGGGCGGTCAGCAGCGCTTGGCCCGCGACGGCGCGCAAGGCGGGCGACATCGCGGCGAGATCGGGAATTTCGGGCAAATCCTGCGGCGGCGTCAGCAACAACGCCGCCAGCATCGGCGCTTTTTCGGCGAAGCGTTCCGCGGCTTGTCCGGCCAATACCGCCTCGGCCGGTTCGATCGGAAAGCGCGTGAGTCCCGCCTCGGCCAGGGATACCGCCCCTTGCTGCGATGCCACAGCTTCGGGATCGACCGACCCGTCGAGCAAGGCGGCGGCGAGGTTCCAGCGCAGGCTGCGCAACGCCGGCAAGGCGGCGGGATCGCCCGCCGCCAAGGCTTGCGCCAATCCCTGAACCGATGCCAATTCGCTGGGGTCGAAAGCCATTTTGGGCGCCGCCATCCCTCGATTCCTGTCCGCCCGGCATGTTAGCCTAAACCCCGATGACGAATACCCTTCTGTTCAAGAACGCCGTCGTGATCGACGGCACGCAGGCCGAGGCGCGGCCCGGCCACTATTTGCTGGTCGAAGGCAACACGATCCGCGAGGTCTCGGCCACGCCGATCGCGTCGCCATCCGCCGCGGTCATCGACCTCAAAGGCCGCACGCTGATGCCGGGCCTGATCGACTGCCATGTGCATGTCGTGGCGACGATGGCCAATCTCGCGCGCAACGCGGCGATGCCGACCAGCTTCCAGGCGCTGAAATCCGTCGCGGTGATGGACGGCATGCTGAAGCGCGGCTTCACCTCCGTGCGCGACGCCTCGGGGGCGGATTACGTTTGAAGCTCGCGGTCGAGGAAGGCTTGTTCCGCGCCCCGCGTCTGTTCGATTGCGGGCAAGTCGCTGAGCCAG